>CANRIM010000033.1 GCA_947630695.1 uncultured Lachnospiraceae bacterium | reverse complement strand
CTAGCAGCTTAAGCAACAAGATGGGTAATTCCTTACTGGCTGTAAGGGGTATTAACCACAAATATATTGTAGTAGGAGGGAAAACATGAAAACAAGAAAGCAAAAAATCGGTAATTGGATTCTGGCCGCTGTGATGTTGGTCGCCTCCCTGTTTTTCCTGTTTCCGGTGATCTGGATGGCGGCAAATTCCTTTAAGACCGATGCGGCCATTACCAGCGACATGAACTCTCTGGCAGCATTTATCCCGCCCGCTTTAAACGGAAACTTTTTTGATAATTACATTACCATTTTGACCGATACGGCTTTTTTGAAGTATACGATGAACACGTTATTTTATGCTGCGGTATTGATCGTACTTGGTGTGATCGTGAACGGGCTGGCGGGATATGCGCTGGCAAAGATCAAATTTCCCTTCCGGGAGCGCTGGCTGATGATCATTATGCTGTTGATGATCGTTCCCATGGAAACCATCATTACAATACATTTTTTCTTTATTGCAAAAATAGGCCTGTTAAATAATGTGATCGGCTATATCCTGCCGATGATCGTCAGCCCGTTTAATATTTTTCTGTTCCGCCAGGTGTTCGTCAGCCTGCCGGACGACATATACGAGGCGGCCCAGCTGGACCACTGCAGCCCCATCAAATACTTTTTTACAATGGTGCTTCCCATGTCAAAAAGCGTGGTGGCCACGGTGAGCGTATTTACCTTTTTGAATGTCTGGAATGATTATCTGTGGCCGTCGCTGATATTTACATCCGGCGATCTGCTGACGGCGCAGATCGGCTTAAACGCCATCACGGCAAATGAAAATACAACCATGGGACAGACGCTGGCTGTGATCACCCTGGTCACGATCCCCGTCATTATCATCTATTCATTTTTCTCAAAACAGATTGTAGAAGGCGTTGTATCAACAGGATCAAAGGAGGGTTAAACGATGGGATTTGTTGAATTAAAAAATGTATGCAAAAGATATGATAAAACGAACAAAAATGCAGTGACCGATTTTAATCTGTCCATTAAAGAAAAGGAGTTTATCGCCTTTGTGGGACCGTCGGGATGCGGCAAGTCCACGACGCTGCGCATGATTGCAGGCTTTGAGGAAATTACTGGCGGAGAACTTTATATCGACGGAAAAAAGATGAATGAAATCAAACCCATGGACAGAGGCATTTCCATGGTATTTCAGAACTACGCGCTGTATCCCCACATGTCCGTAGAGAAAAATATTTCCTATGGATTGAAAAATATGAAAGTGCCGGCGGACGAGATCAGAAAAAAGGTGGACTGGGCGATTCAGGTGCTTGGTCTGGAGGAATATCGCAACAGGAAGCCGAAAAATCTCTCCGGCGGGCAGAGGCAGAGGGTGGCCCTGGGCAGAGCCATTGTCAAGGATTCCAAATTATTCCTGATGGATGAGCCGCTGTCAAATCTGGATGCCAAGCTCAGGGTCAGCATGCGGAATGAGATCAGCAAACTGCACCGCACCTTGGGCAGTACGACGATTTATGTAACCCATGACCAGGTAGAGGCCATGACGATGGCGGACCGGATTGTGATTATGAAGGACGGCGTGATTCAGCAGACCGGTGCGCCGATGGAGCTGTATGAGCATCCGGTCAACAAGTTTGTGGCAGGGTTTATCGGTTCGCCGCAGATGAATTTCTATCCGGTGAAGCTGGAAGGACGGGCCATTTCCTTTGCAGGCGGCGGCAAGGTCAATCTGCCGGAGGGGATCGCAGAAAAGTTAAGCCCCCGCAAGGAACTGATCATGGGCATCCGCGGAGAGGACATCAAGTTTGACGGACAGAATATGGAGCTGTACGGCGCGGACAAACAGAGCGCGACGATTGAAAACACAGAGATTATGGGAAATGAAAACAATCTTTACTTTTCTTTTGGCGGCATTACCACCGTCGCAAGAGTATCCAAATATGAAGTGAGTGAGATTGGCGATACGGTAGAATTTGTGATGGTGCCCCATAAGATGCATTTCTTTGATCCGGAAACAGAGGAGACAATCGCTTTGTAGAAATGCCGGGAGGGAGATGAAAGTACTATGACACCATTAGAGAGAGCAAACCAATACCAGGAGGAACACAGGATTGCAAAAGAGAAAAAACCGGTGTTCCATGTGACGCCGCCCATCGGCTGGATGAACGATCCCAATGGCTTTTCCATCTATCAGGGAAAAATCCATTTATTTTATCAATACCATCCGTACAGCGACGTCTGGGGACCGATGCACTGGGGCCACTGTATTTCCGATGATTTCGTCAACTGGAAGGAACTGCCTGTGGCACTGGCGCCGGATCAGGCCTGCGACGCTGCCGGATGCTTTTCCGGCAGCGCGGCAGAGACTGTGGACGGGCATGCGTTGGTGTATACCGGCGTGAAAGAGACGACAAAAGAAGACGGGACAAAGGAAGTGATCCAGCAGCAATGTCTGGCCACAGGCGACGGAATCTGTTATCATAAGGCGAAAGAAAATCCGGTCATTTCCTGCGAACAGCTGCCGGAGGGGTTTTCCCGGGAAGATTTCAGAGATCCGAAAATCTGGAAAGAGGACGACAGATATTATCTCGTGGCAGGAAACAGAGATGCGTTAGGGAACGGGCAGGTCGTTTTGTTTACCTCGGAGAATCTGAAAAAGTGGAAGTATGTATCCGTGCTGGCGGATAATCAGGGCCGGTATGGATCCATGTGGGAATGTCCGGACTTTTTCGCGCTGGGAGAAAAGCATGTCTTGCTGGTTTCCCCCATGGATATGCAGGCGGAAGAAGATGTATTTCATAATGGGAACCAGTCCATCGCATTGATCGGCACCTATGACAGGGAAAAATCCCGCCTGATGGAGGAGCAGATCGTCCTGCTGGATGCGGGGACGGATTTTTATGCGACCCAGACCTTGCAGACACAGGATGGACGCAGGATCATGATTGCGTGGATGCAGTCCTGGGATATGCTGATTCAGCCGCCCGGCCAGAAGTGGAATGGAATGATGACGATTCCCAGGGAACTGGAGCTGAAAGAGGGCGTATTATATCAGAATCCTGTCCGGGAGCTGGAAAAATACCGGACAGATCCGGTGTTTTGCTGCAACAGAAAAATCGCCGGAACCTGCGCCATTCCGGGGGTAAAAGGAAGGGTGCTGGATCTGACGCTGGAAATCGTTGGAGGAGATTTTAAACATTTCACCATTCAGTTCGCAAAGGATGAAACGCATTTTACGCGTGTATGCTATAATCGCACCCGTGAGAAGATTATATTTGACCGCACCTATTCCGGAATCACGCGGGACGTGGTGTGCCAAAGGAGCATGCGGATCAAAAAACCTTTGGAAACCTTAAAGCTGCGCCTGATTCTGGATGTGTTTTCGGCAGAGTTGTTTGTCAATGACGGCGTGCAGGCCATGAGCTCCATTTTCTTTACGCCGCCGTCTGCACAGGATATTGTATTTTCCTGCGACGGGACGGCCCGCGTCAATTTGGAAAAGTACAGGATCACGTTGAAGTAAGGAAAGGAAGGTGTTCTGTTTGAAAAAATATGATGTTACGGCGTTGGGAGAACTGCTGATCGACTTTACGGAGAGCGGCGTAAGCGATCAGGGGAATCCTTTTTATGAGGCGAACCCGGGCGGCGCGCCCTGCAATGTATTGGCGATGCTGCAGAAATTGGGAAAAAATACGGCTTTTATCGGAAAAGTCGGCAGGGACTCCTTTGGAGAATTGCTGCGCCGCGCCGTGTCGGAACAGGGCATTGATATCGGTAATCTAATCATGGACAGCGAAAACGCTACCACGCTGGCGTTTGTCCATAAAACGCCGGAAGGGGACCGCAGCTTTTCCTTTTACCGGAACCCGGGGGCGGATACGATGCTGCGAGAGGATGAGGTGGATCGCTCCCTGCTGGCCGATACGAAGATCTTTCATTTCGGCAGTCTGTCTATGACGGGGGCAGAATCGGAGCGTGCGACGAAACTGTCTGTGAGAACCGCAAAAGCAGCGGGGGCGCTGATTTCCTTTGATCCCAATTTCCGCCCGGCCCTTTGGAAAGACCCGGCATGTGCAAAGGAAAAGATCGGATACGGGATCGGGCAGTGTGATATCTTAAAAATCTCTGATGATGAGATCGCATTTTTTACCGGCAAATCCAACATCGAGGAGGGTGTGCGGAAAATCCGGGAACAATACCACACGCCGCTGGTCTGCGCCACCATGGGAAAGAACGGCAGTATGGCGTATTATCAGGAATATAAGGTGAAATGTCTTTCCTTTCCGAATGCGCATACGGTGGAAACCACAGGCGCCGGCGATACCTTTATGGCCTGTGTATTGAACTATGTGCTGGAAAACGGATTGAAACGGCTGGACGAGCGGAATCTGTATGAGATGCTGCGGTTTGCGAATGCGGCGGCCTCTATCATTACGACGAAAAAGGGCGCACTGCGTGTGATGCCGACGGAAAGGGACGTGCGGGCGGTTTTGCAGAGCGCGTTGCGTTAAGAAAGAATTTTATTAATTCAAAAGGAAAAAGCAGGAAATGAAAATGTTTCCTGCCTTTTTTATGTTCGGAATCTTAATGCAATCTTAATGTCAAAAAAATGAAACTTATGCACATTTCACATCTGCCGTGCCAAAATGAAAGCAGAAAAAAAGTAATAAGGAGAGCAATATGAAAACGGTATTACTGATCGGACTCGGACGTTTTGGCAGGCACATTGCAATGAAGCTTAACGAGCTGCATCATCAGGTGATGGCGGTGGATCACAATGAAGACCGAGTGAACGGCGTACTGCCCTATGTGACCAGCGCGCAGATCGGCGACAGCACCAGCCGGGAATTTTTGTCTTCTCTGGGCATCCGCAATTTTGATGCCTGCATCGTCGCTATTGGCGATAATTTCCAAAATTCTCTGGAAACGACGTCCCTTTTGAAAGAGCTGGGTGCGAGAAAGGTGATTGCCCGGGCTTCCAGTGGGGTACAGGAGAAGTTTTTGGAGCGGAACGGAGCGGATGAAGTGGTATATCCGGAAAAACAGCTGGCTGCGTGGACGGCCATCCGCTGTACCTCGGATCATATTGCGGACTATATTGAGCTGGATGAAAATTATTCTCTGATTGAACTGCGAGTGCCCGGAGCCTGGAACGGCAGAAATGTCGCCCAGCTGGATATTCGCAAAAAATACGGCATTAACATTCTGGGTGTACGAACAGACGGAAAGCTGAATATGAACATCGGCCATGATACCGTTCTCGGAAACAACCAATCCATACTGGTTCTGGGATCGCAGCGGGCCGTTCAGAAATGCTTCCGGATATAATCATCGGTATGCAGATGACAGCAGAGGTGAGTCTGATGAAAAACATTGTACTGATTTTGATTGTCTGTTTCATTTTTATTTTCGGGTACTATGTTGTTAAGAAGGGTATGGCATTTATTATAAGAATCCGTCAGGCGTCCGACAGGGGCGGCGGCAGTTCAGAAGAAAAGAATCTGCATTTCCCGGATTGACCGGCGTTTTATTTGAGAGTAAAATGATTACCAATTTTGAAAAAAGGCGGGACAGAAAAAACATGAATCAGTCTGAACGGGGACGGCTGAAAATCTTTTTCGGATATGCGGAAAGTATCGGAAAGACGCAGTCCATGCTGAAGGCGGCCATTGCGGCAAAGGAGCAGGGCATTGATGTGGTGGTGGGATATATTGCGGCACATGCCTCGGAAAAAAGTGCCGAACTTTTGTCACAGTTAGAGCAGCTGGACTTTGCGGCGGCGGATACCTTTGATATTGACCGGGCGCTGGCCAGAAATCCCGAATTGATTCTGATCGACGAGCTGTCTTATGCCAGTGAAAAGGACAGCCGTCACAAAAAGCGGTATCATGCAGTACAGGAACTGCTGCAGCACGGCATTCATGTGTTTACCACCGTCAATGTAGGCAATATTGAAAGTCTGCATGATACGGTGGCTTCCATTACCGGCATCACTACCTGGGACCGGATCCCGGATTCGGTTTTTGACAATGCTGATCAGGTAGAACTGATTGATATCGAACCCCAGGAACTGATGGAACACCTGCAGGAAAAAGATACGGCGGAATCCAAACTGACGGTGGCGCAGCTGACCGCTCTGCGGGAAGTAGCGCTTCGCCGCTGTGCTGACCGGGTCAGGCGGCTGTATACCAAAATGAAGGAAAAACGTGCGTTTCATACGGATGAGCATATTTTGGCCTGTCTGTCTGCGGCGCCTTCCAATGCAAAGATTATTCGGACAGCGGCCCGGATGGCCAGAGCGTTTAACAGTCAGTTCACGGCACTGTTTGTAGAAACCCCGGCTTTTGCATCGGAGACTCCGGAAAATAAAAAGCGCCTGCGGGACAATCGGAAGCTGGCGGAGCAGCTGGGCGCCAATATTGAAACGGTTTACGGAGAGGATGTGCCGTATCAGATTGCGGAATATGCCCGGGTTTCGGGCGTGACCAAAATAGTTCTGGGGCGCAGCGCTCTGACAAGGCGGCACATCTTCGGCAAGCCGACGCTGTCGGAACAGCTGCTTTCTTATGCACCGGAAATCGACATGCACATTATTCCCGACGGAGGTTCCGAAACCTCTTATCAGGTGCAGAAAGCAAAAGGCATAAAGGCAGATGATATTGTAAAGAACAGTGCAAAAAGCGCCGGGATTCTGCTGGGCTCCACACTGCTAAGTATAGTATTTCAGCATCTGGGGTTTACGGATTCCAACATCATTATGGTTTATATTTTGGGCGTGCTTTTGACATCGATTGTAACGTCACATCAGATTTACAGTCTGGTGTCTTCCATTACCAGCGTATTATTGTTTAATTTTCTGTTCACTACGCCCCGGTTTTCATTTATGGCGTATGAGACCGGATATCCGGTGACCTTCATCGTCATGTTCCTGACCGCCTACATTACCGGAACTTTCGCCAATCGCTATAAGGATCAGGCGGGACAATCGGCAAAGGCCGCATATCGGACCAAGATTCTGTTTGATACAAACCAGCTGCTTTCCAAAGCGGAAGGAAAGGATGCAATTTTTTCAGCCGCTGCGGAACAGATACAGAAACTACTGGAACGGGATATTGTCATGTTTGACAATCAGGACGGGCAGCTGTCAGAATCGCGGTTTTTCTATATGAGCGGGAAACCAGTATCGTATGACAAAGAAAGTGAAGAGACAGCGGCGGAATGGGTGCTGAACAACAACCATATTGCCGGGGCGACTACCGATATCTATTCCCATACCCGGTATATGTACCTCGCTCTGCGGGTCAGCGAACGGGTTTACGGAGTGGTGGGCATTGATGCGAAGGAAACACCGCTGGACGCCTCCGACCAGAGTATCCTGCTTTCGATTCTTAATGAAACTGCGCTGGCTTTGGAAAATGACAAAAATGCCAGAGAAAAGGAAGCCGCGGCAATTCTGGCGGAAAGCGAGCAGCTGCGGGCCAATCTGCTGCGAACCATTTCCCATGACCTGCGCACACCGCTGACATCCATTTCCGGGAATGCCAGCAATCTGCTCAGTAATGCCGGTAATTTTGACGGGGAAACCCGGCAGCAGATTTATACGGATATTTATAATGATTCTCTGTGGCTCATTGATCTGGTGGAGAATCTGCTCTATGCGACGCGGATCGAGGAAGGACGGATGCAGCTGCGCACTTCTGCGGAACTGCTCAGTGAGATTGTGGAAGAGGCCGTTTCCCATATCGGCCGTAAAGCAGGAAATCATGAAATTACAGTTTCGCACGAAGACGATTTGCTGTTGGTTCGAGCGGATGCAAAGCTGATGGTGCAGGTGATTGCAAATATTTTGGACAATGCGGTGAAATATACACCTGCCGATACTTCCATTATCATTACCACAGGCAGAAAAAATGGCTGTGCCGAGGTCACGATCGCGGATACCGGGAACGGTATTTCGCCGGAGGACAAAGCGCATATTTTCGAAAAGTTTTACAGCGGCAATCAGAAAATCGCGGATAACCGCCGCAGTCTGGGCCTGGGCCTGTATCTCTGCAAGGTGATTGTGGAAACCCATGGCGGAACCATTTCCGTGTCGGACAATCAGCCGACAGGAGCAGTTTTTCAGTTTACGCTTCCGGTAGAGGAGGAGTCTTATTATGAATAAATATCAGGTGCTTGTGGTAGAGGACGATATGCCCATCAGCAATCTGATTACAACGACCTTAAATTCTCATGGATATCGTTATATTACTGCCGGTACCGGAGAAGGCGCGGTCATGGAAGCCGCATCCCACAATCCGGATATGATTCTGCTGGATCTGGGACTGCCGGACATAGATGGTGTAGAGGTGATTCGGCGAATCCGGAGCTGGTCCAATGTGCCAATCATTGTCATTAGTGCACGCAGTGAAGACAGCGACAAAATTGACGCGCTGGATGCCGGTGCGGATGATTATCTGACAAAACCTTTTTCCGTGGAAGAATTGCTGGCACGGCTGCGGGTGGTGCAGCGGCGTCTTGCACTGATGCAAAGTACAGCCCGGTCATCGGAATATGAAAACGGGCAGCTGCGGATTGATTACGCCAATCGCTGCGCGTATCTGGCAGGCGAAGAACTGCGGCTGACGCCGATGGAGTACAAACTTCTTTGCCTGCTGGCCCAAAACACCGGTAAAGTTCTGACCCATAAGTACATTCTTCAGAATGTCTGGGGCAGCAGTCTGGAAACCGATGTGGGCTCTCTGCGGGTGTTCATGGCGACGCTGCGCAAGAAACTGGAAAAATTACCGGATTCCCCTCAGTATATTCAGACGCATATCGGCGTAGGATACCGGATGATGAAAATAGAATAGAAAAGGCAGGCCAATGCCTGCCTGATATCTGAATGAAACAGGTGGGGCGACACTCCCACATCTCCAACTAGGGCGACGGCTGCCCGTTCCGTCCTCTGCTTCTATTCATACAGTATATGATCATGTAATTTTATTATACGAAAACATTTCTATTTGTCAAGTTTTTTCAAAGTACCTTTTGAAATAAAATGAGCGACTCTTTTTGGATTTAAAACATATAGAGAACGAACATAATATACGTTGTGGGAGGAAACTCTTACAGCAACCTTAACATATTCTTTTTCTATATAGTATTCTTTTGTAAATTCTATAGATCCATCTTTTTTATTTTTTCCGACATAGTCCGGGTTGGCAAGAATATCCGGGATATCACAACCATATTTCGCAAAGTCTGCAGGATGTGACGACTGCATATGTACGATATTTGAAGTCGCCATATAAATAGGCGTGTCGGCACAAAGATGGAGTTCCAATAAATCAATGATTTTTTGAGAAAAATATCCAACGATTTGTTTTGCCATTTTTTGCAATGATAGAAAACTTTAAAAAACAAAATATAATGATTTACAAACAAAATAATACAATATTAAATAATAATTGTCAAGATTCTGTCAGGTATCCTGAAAAAACAAAAATTTCCTGAGAAGAATTTAAAAATTTCCTTGACAAAGTCAGCTTCGGTGTTATATTTGATATATAACAAAGATATCAAAGGGGGCGGATGTTATGAATATTCAGAAATTTACACAAAAGTCAATCGCCGCCATGCAGGCGTGTGAAAAGATTGCATATGAATACGGGCATCAGGAAATCGATCAGGAGCATCTGCTGTATGCGCTGCTGACGGAAGAGGACGGACTGATTGCCTCTTTATTTCATAAAATGGAAATCGATACGGCGTCGTTTACAAGCCGGCTGGAGGAACTGCTGCAGAAGCGGCCGAAGGTCAGCGGCGGGCAGCTGGTGATGAGCCAGGCCTTAAACCGGGCGCTTCTGGAAGCGGAAGATGAAGCGAAGGCCTTCGGCGATGAGTATGTTTCGGTAGAGCACCTGTTTCTGTCACTGCTGAAAAATGCCAATCGGGAATGCAAGGCGCTGTACCGGGAGTACGGCATTCAGCGGGAACGTTTTCTGCAGGCTCTTTCCACCGTGCGGAAAAATCAGCGGGTCACCAGCGACAATCCGGAAGCAACCTATGATACGCTGGCCAAATACGGCGTGGACCTGGTGGAAAAAGCTGAGGCGCAGAAGCTGGATCCCGTCATCGGCAGAGACGATGAGATCCGCAATGTGATCCGGATCCTGTCCAGAAAAACGAAAAACAACCCCATTCTCATCGGAGAACCCGGCGTCGGCAAGACCGCCATTGCGGAAGGGCTGGCCCAGCGGATCGTGCGCAAGGATGTGCCGGACGGCCTGAAGGACAAACGGATTTTTTCTCTGGATATGGGCGCGCTGCTGGCAGGGGCGAAATACCGGGGCGAATTTGAAGAACGGCTGAAGGCGGTGCTGGATGAAGTCAAGTCTTCCGACGGGGAGATCATATTGTTTATTGACGAGCTGCATACCATCGTCGGGGCCGGTAAGACCGACGGCGCCATGGATGCCGGCAACATGCTCAAGCCCATGCTGGCCCGGGGCGAGCTGCACTGTATCGGCGCCACGACGCTGGATGAATACCGGCTTTATATTGAAAAAGACGCGGCGCTGGAGCGGCGGTTCCAGCCCGTCATGGTAGACGAACCCACGGTGCCGGATACCATTTCCATTCTCCGCGGATTGAAAGAACGCTATGAAGTATACCACGGCGTCAAGATTACGGATAATGCCCTGGTTTCCGCGGCGGTATTGTCCGACCGTTATATCAGCGACCGGTTCCTGCCGGATAAGGCCATCGACCTGGTGGACGAGGCATGCGCTTTTATCAAAACGGAGCTGCACTCTATGCCCTCATCTCTGGACGAACTGCAGCGGAAAATCACCCAGCTGAAAATCGAGGAAACGGCGCTGAAGCTGGAAACGGACAATCTGAGCAAAGAACGGCTGAGCAATCTGCAGAAGGAACTGGCGGAGCTGAACGAAACCTTTGCGGAGCAGAAGGTCAGATGGGACAATGAAAAGACCCAGCTGGAGCATATCCACAAGCTGCGGGAGCAGATCGAGGAAACCAACAACGCCATTCAGATGGCAAACCGTGAAAACGATTATGAAAAGGTAGCGCAGCTGCAGTATGGACAGCTGCCGAAACTGAATAAAGATCTGGAAGCGGCAGAGAAAGAGCTGGAGGAAAAGGACTTTACGCTGGTGCATGAAAAGGTGACGGAAGAAGAGATTGCCGCGGTGGTTTCCAAATGGACCCAGATCCCGGTGTCCCGGCTGACGGAGGGGGAACGCAGCAAGATCCTGCATCTGGAAAGCGAACTGCACAAACGGGTCATCGGGCAGGACGAAGGCGTCAGCCGGGTTGCCGAAGCCATTCTCCGGTCCAAAGCAGGCATCAAGGATCCCAAAAAGCCCATCGGTTCTTTCCTGTTCTTAGGCCCCACCGGCGTGGGCAAGACGGAGCTGGCCAAAACATTGGCGGCATCCCTGTTTGATGATGAAAAGAGTATGGTCCGCATCGATATGAGTGAATACATGGAGAAGCATTCCGTGGCAAGGCTCATCGGTGCGCCTCCCGGATATGTGGGTTATGAAGAAGGCGGGCAGCTGACGGAAGCGGTCCGCAGGAAACCTTACAGCGTCATTCTGTTTGATGAAGTAGAAAAAGCGCATCCCGATGTGTTCAACGTACTGCTGCAGGTGCTGGATGACGGCAGGATCACCGACTCCAAAGGGCGTCTGGTGGATTTCAAAAATACCATTTTGATTATGACCTCCAATATCGGGTCGGCCCGGCTGCTGGAAGGCATCGACGCTGACGGAAATATCAAAGAAGAAAGCAGACAGGCAGTGCTTTCCGAACTGCACGGCATGTTCCGGCCGGAATTTTTAAACCGTCTGGATGAAATCATCATGTTCAAGCCGCTGACGAAGGAAAATATTTCCGGCATTATCGAACTGCTGCTGGCGGAACTGAACAAACGGCTGGAGGATCGGGAAATCCGGGTAGAACTCACCGAAGCGGCAAAGGAAAATGTGCTGGAACACGGATATGAGCCGGTGTACGGCGCGCGGCCGCTGAAGCGTTATCTGCAGAAGCATGTGGAAACCCAGGCGGCAAAGGCGATTCTGGAGGGCAATATTATGCCCGGCGATACCATTTTGCTGGACTTTCAAGACGGTGCATGGCAGGTTGTAAAAAAGTAAGTTGACAAAATTTTGAATTCGTGCTTTGATGTATTTTACCATGAATGTCCGGCCGCAAAACGGCTTTGATTCTGCACATATTCAAAAGAGAGGAAATTGCCATGGCTACTTTTATTAACGAACCGTCTCATACTTTTAATGAATACCTGCTGATTCCTTCTTATTCTTCCACGGAGTGCATTCCGGCCAACGTCAGTCTGCAGACGCCGCTGGTAAAACATAAAAAGGGAGAAGCGCCTGCCATTACGATGAATATCCCTATGGTATCGGCGATCATGCAGTCCGTTTCCGGCGACCGGCTGGCCATTGCGCTGGCAAAGGAAGGCGGCGTATCCTTCATTTACGGCTCACAGACCATCGAAGAAGAAGCAGCTATGGTCAAACGTGCCAAATCCTATAAAGCAGGATTTGTGGTCAGCGATTCCAACATTCGCCCGGATGCAACGCTGGCCGACGTGGTGGCGCTGACACAGAAAACCGGGCATTCCACCATTGCCGTCACCGATGACGGTACGGCGACAGGAAAGCTGCTGGGGATCGTTACCGGCAGAGACTACCGGATCAGCCGGATGCCCATGGAGCTTCCGGTGTCGGAATTTATGACGCCTTTTGAAAAACTGATCTGTGCGCAGGAAGGCACCACCTTAAAAGAGGCCAATGACATTATCTGGGACAACAAACTGAATGCCCTTCCCATTATCAACGAAGATCAGAAACTTTGCTATATCGTTTTCCGCAAGGACTACGATTCTCATAAGAAAAATGTGAATGAGCTGCTGGATGCTTCCAAGCGCTATGTGGTAGGCGCCGGTATCAATACCAGAGACTATGCGGAGCGGATCCCGGCACTGGTAGAAGCCGGGGCGGATGTGCTGTGCATCGACTCTTCCGAGGGCTTTACCGAGTGGCAGAAGATCACCATTGCCTGGGTCAGAGAGCATTACGGCGAAACGGTCAGGGTGGGTGCCGGAAATGTGGTGGATGCGGATGGCTTCCGTTTTCTGGCAGATGCCGGTGCGGATTTCATCAAGGTGGGCATCGGCGGCGGTTCCATCTGTATCACCAGAGAGACCAAAGGCATTGGTCGGGGACAGGCCACAGCCCTGATTGAAGTCTGTAAGGAAAGAGACAAATATTACGAAGAAACCGGCGTTTATATTCCGGTGTGCTCCGACGGCGGCATCGTATATGATCACCATATCACGCTGGCGCTGGCCATGGGCGCGGATTTTGTGATGCTGGGCAGATATTTTGCCCGCTTTGACGAAAGTCCCACCAATCGGGTGAATATCGGCGGCACCTATTACAAAGAATACTGGGGGGAAGGCTCCAACCGGGCGCGGAACTGGCAGCGCTACGATCTGGGCGGAGATAAGAAGCTGTCCTTCGAAGAAGGCGTGGATTCCTATGTTCCCTATGCCGGCAAGCTGCAGGATAATGTGGCGCTGTCCTTGAGCAAGGTCAGATCCACCATGTGCAACTGCGGCGCGCTGACCATTCCGGAACTGCAGAAGAAAGCGAAGCTGACACTGGTTTCGGCTACCAGCATTGTGGAAGGCGGCGCCCACGATATCATTCAGAAAGAAAAGAGCGTGGCAATTAAATAAACATAAAAAATAAAAAGGCCGGACGACAGAGATTTGTCATCCGGCCTTATTTTTTTTACTATTGGTTTACATAAAATATTCTATGACAGAAGCAGTTTATCGCTGGCTTCTTCCTTTCCGCTTGCGGCGCTGAATTTCGCCAGCAGATCGGAAACGGTCAGCGCTTTCTTTTCCTCTCCGGAAATATCCAGCACGATATGTCCTTCGTCCATCATGATCAGACGGTTGCCGTGGGCAATGGCGTCCTTCATGTTGTGGGTGATCATCAGCGTGGTCAGGTGATTCTCCTGAATGATCTGATCGGAAATTTTCAGGACCTTCATGGCGGTTCCCGGATCCAGCGCCGCCGTATGCTCGTCCAGCAAGAGCAGTTTCGGTTTTTTTAAGGTAGCCATCAAAAGGGTCAGCGCCTGCCGCTGTCCGCCGGACAGCAGGCCCACCTTGCTGCTCATACGGTCTTCCAGACCCAGTTCCAGATGCTCCAGCAGTTTACGATACTGCTTCTTTTCCGCCTTGCTGATGCCCCATTTCAGACCCCGGCTGGCACCGCGCCTTGCCGCAATAGCGAGATTTTCATCGATCTGCATGTTGGGCGCCGTGCCCATCATGGGATCCTGAAAAACGCGTCCCAGATAAGAGGCCCGCTTGTATTCCGGCAGTTTGGTCACGTCCTGTCCGTCGATCAGGATGCTTCCGCTATCTACATAGAAAGTACCGGAAATGGCGTTCAGCATCGTGGACTTGCCTGCGCCGTTTCCTCCGATGACGGTGACAAAATCGCCGTCGTTCAAGGTGAGGCTTAAGTTGTCCAGCGCGGTTTTGGCATTGATCGTGTTGGGATTAAAAGTCTTGGAAATGTTTTTTAACTCAAGCATTCTCTTTGCCTCCCTTCACCGTGGCCGGATTTCGTTTCAATTTGCGCATCACTTCGCCCTGCCAGTAAGGCAGTGCAAGGAACAGCGCAACGATCAGAGCGGTAAGCAGCTTCAGATCGTTTGTGTTGAGACCGAGCTGCAGGACGATCTGCAGTACGATATAGTAAATGATGGCGCCGATGCTGACAGCCAGCAGGCTGAGGGCAAAATTACGGAAAATTTTGCCAAACAGCACTTCGCCGATGATGACGGCGGCCAGGCCGATGACGATGGCGCCGCGGCCCATGTTAATATCTACGGAACCCTGGTACTGCGCCAGCAGCGCGCCGGATACAGCCACAAGGCCGTTGGAAAGCATCAGGCCCAGTACAATGTTGAATTTGGTATTGATACCCTGCGCCCGGGCCATATGCTGATTCGCACCGGTGGCACGAAGGGAGCAGCCCAGCTCCGTACCGAAGAACCAGTACAGAAGAAAGATGACGGCAACGGTGATGACCAGCATCAGCGGCAGGGGGTTGTCCAGATTGAGTTCCCGTACATAACGCTGGGAAACCAGCAGATCGTATTTGTCAACGCCAATGGGCTGATTGGCCTTGCTGTCCATGATACGCAGGTTAATGGAATACAGCGCCAGCTGTGTCAGAATACCGGACAGGATGGCAGGGATCCCGCATTGCGTATGAAACAGTCCCGTAACCAGTCCCGCCAGCATACCTGCGCCGAGGCTGCAGAGCAGGGCAACCCACGGATTGACGCCGGAACGCATCAGCATGACGCAGACCGCGCCGCCGGTGGCAAGGGAACCGTCCACCGTCAGATCCGCCACATCCAGAATACGGAACGTGATGTAAACGCCGATGGCCATGATGCCCCAGATAATACCCTGTGTTACCGCGCCGGGCAGAGCGTTGAAAAGTGATGTAAAAAACACAGTGATACCCTCCATAATGCAAAGAAGGGCATGGTATGAATCATACCATGCTCTCCCCTGTTATTCATTCATCCTGAATTATTCAGAAATCTCCATTGCTTCATAGCCTTCGGGAACAGTCAGACCCAGTTCCGTACAGTTCGCTTCGTTGTACATCTTGGTAACTTCCGGAGCGGATTCAATCGGCATGGTGGAAATGTCCGCTTCACCGGTCAGAATCTTCGCTGCCTGCTGGCCTGAAATGTAGCCGATGTCATAGTAGTTGATGGAAAGTGTGGCAACGCCGCAGCCTTCGCAGATACCCTGCTCGCCGGCAACAACCGGAACCTTGGCAGGCAGTACAACGTTGGCGATCGCTTCCGTATTGGAAGCGGCAGTGTTGTCTGTAGGAATATAGATCACATCAGCGCCGTCACAGGCTGCCTGTGTTACAGAGCTGACGTCGTTGGTATCTGTAAATGTAAAAGGTGTGCAGGTATAACCCATATCCTCCAGGTAATCGGTGATGACTTTCACCTGATACTCACTGTTGGGTTCTGCAGAGCAGTAAAGCATACCGATGGTCTTGGCATCCGGGAACCATTCTTTGATGAGTTCCGCCTGCTGATCCAGGGGAGCCAGATCGGAGGTACCGGAAATGTTGCCGCCGACGGTGCCTGTCCAGTCGCTGATTTCCAGTGCGGTTGCATAATCGGTAATGGACGTACCCAGGATCGGGATTTCAGAGGTTGCAGAAGCGGCTGCCTGCAGCGGCGCCGTTGCGTTTGCCAGGATCAGATCTACTTTGTCGGAAACAAAGGTGTTGATGATGGTGGCGCAGGTAGGCGTATCGCCCGATGCATTCTGCTCATCAAAGGTAACCTGTCCGGGAAGCGCTTCATTCAGTGCGTCTTTAAATCCCTGTGTAGCAGCGTCCAGCGCGTCATGCTGTACCAGCTGGCAGATGCCGACTTTGTAGGATTCCTTGGAGTCGTCCTTTGTGGTGCTTTCCTGTTTGTCGCCGTTGTCCGCTGTGTCGTTCTTGCTGCCGCAGGCGGCAAGGCAGAAGATCATACAGCCGCAAAGCAACAGCGCGAGAATTTTTTTCTTCATATCTTCTCTCCTTATTAAAATAAAAAAATATTATAGGTATTTTTTACTACTTTAAACAGGGAAAGTCAACCAAAGAATCAAAATACGAAAAATTTTTTGCCATTTTTTCCGGTATCCGTGACAAAAAGCCGATCCTGTGTTAGAATAATGCTATCTTGGGGTAATTTTAAGAGAATGGAGGGTTTACATCAGATGAACAGTATCGAACGTTTTATGAATACAATAGAGAGAAAGCCGGTGGACCGGCCCGCCTGCTGGCTGGGCAGCCCGGATATCAAGGCACAGCCGGCGCTGATGAAGGAATTCGGCGTATCCAACATGCATGAACTGAAGCTGGCAGTGGGGGACGACGTATATATGGTAGACGTGCCTTACCAGTCCGAAACCGCATCGGCCATTTTCGCGGCCTTTGACTGGTACAAAAACGGGGAAGTTTCCACCACGGAGCGCACCCTGACCACCCCCGGCTTTTTTGCGGACGCGGAGGATCCTGAGGAAGTGGATACCTTCGACTGGCCGGATCCGGAAAAATACATTTCCGTGGAGGAATGCAGACGCAGAGTGGACATGGCGCCGGACAATAAGGTCGTGCTGGGAATGCTCTGGTGCGCGCATTTTCAGGATACCTGCGCGGCCTTCGGTATGGAAAACGCGCTGGTGAATATGATTTCCAATCCGGAAATGTACGAGGCGGTAGACGACAAAATCATGGAATTTTATCTGAAGGCCAACCGGATTTTCTTAGAAGCCACCAAACACCGTCTGAACGCGGTGCTCATCGGCGACGATATGGGCAGCCAGCGGGGCCTGATGCTTTCCCCGGATATGATCCGGCGTTTCGTGCTGCCGGGCACGCGCAAACTGGTGGAGCAGGCCCACAGCTACGGCATGAAAGTGATTTTCCACTCCTGCGGATCCATTTTCGACATTATTCCGGATCTGATCGACGCAGGGGTAGACGCCATTCATCCCATCCAGGCGCTGGCGGCCAACATGGACGCGGAAAATCTGAAAAAGCACTTCGAAGGCAAGGTCAGCTTCTGCGGCGGCGTAGACACCCAGGATCTGCTGGTGCACAAATCACCGGAAGAGGTGAAAGCGGAAGTGCAGCGGCTGAAAAAGCTGTTCCCTACGGGACTGATCATTTCCCCGAGCCACGAGGCGATCATGGAGGACATTCCTCCGAAAAATATCCGGGCGCTGTTCGAAGCGGTGGCGGAGTAAAAAGATTTTTTCGGAATTGCGTTTGCCGGAAAAGGAAGGATTTGTATGAATGAGTGATATTAAACGCATTGTAGCTGATAATATTAATAAACTCAGAACAGAGAAACACATTACCCAGATGGAACTGGCGGAAAAGCTGAACTATTCCGATAAGGCGGTATCCAAATGGGAACGTGCAGAGTCTATCCCGGACGTGACCGTGCTGAAGCAGATCGGGGAAATCTTCGGCGTCTCCGTGGATTATCTGCTTTCGACCCACGACGAGGAGGAAACCCCGCCGGTGTACAGAGCGGAGAAGACGGAAGTCAATTATGTGGTGGTCAGCCTGATTGCGGTCATCGGCATCTGGACGATCGCGCTGTTTCTGTTTTTCCTGCTGAAGTGGATCCTGGCCAAGGCGGTGTGGGAGATTTTTGTCTATGCCCTCCCTGTGACCTTTATCGCCATGCTGGTATTCCATTCGCTGTGGGGGAAACGGAAGTTTTTGAATTTCTGGATCGTTTCCGCGCTGATGTGGAGCATTCTGGCGGTGATTTATGTTTCGCTGCTGTGGCTGAATCTCTGGCAGCTTTTTATTCTGGGCATCACGGCGGAGATTTTGATATTCCTTAGCTTCAAGGTGCGGAAAAAAGGGAAAAAATAAAAGAATCTACCGGCAGTAGAGCGGAAAATATGCCGTTCTACAAGGACAGAACAGAATGTATAACCCGTCCCGGCGAGGGTAGATTGATTTTTTTCACCGGATGCGTCTATGCTTCTTTCATCAAAAGATTTACGATGAAGGAGAAAGCAATGGAAGACATCAATTATATATTGAGCTGCTGTTCTACGGCAGATTTATCCAAAGAACATTTTGAAAAGCGGAATATTTCCTATATCTGTTTCCATTTCATCATGGACGGAAAGGAATATCCGGATGATCTGGGACAAAGCGTTCCGTTTGAAACCTTTTACCGGAAGATGGAAGAGGGTTCGGACACCGCCACTTCCCAGGTAAATGTCGAAGAATACATCGATTATTTTACCGGATTTCTGAAAGAGGGAAAGGACATCCTGCATGTCAGCCTTTCCTCCGGACTGTCCGGCTCCTACCGTTCGGCGGCTTCGGCGGCGGCCTATCTGGCGGAACAGTTTCCTGACCGGAAGATTTACGTGGTAGATTCTTTGGGAGCTTCCAGCGGGTACGGCCTGATGATGGATACGTTAGCGGACATGCGCGATGCGGGCGCTTCTATAGAAGAACTGCGGGACTTTGCCGAGGAAAACCGGCTCCGGCTGCACCACTGGTTCTTCTCTACAGACCTGAAATACTATGTGAAGGGCGGAAGGATTTCAAAGGTGTCCGGATTCTTAGGCGGCATCATGGACATCTGCCCGCTGCTGAACATGGACAGCGCAGGGCATCTGAATCCGGTGGCGAAGCTGCGGACGAAGAAAAAGGTCATGCGGGCCATCGTGGACCGGATGGAGGAAAATGCCGAAGACGGACTGAACTATTCCGGAAAATGTTTTATGTGCCATTCCGCCTTCTATGATGAAGCCAGGCAGGTGGCGGACGCCATCGAGGCGAAATTCCCGAACTTAAACGGCAAGGTGCTGATCAATGACATCGGCACTACCATCGGCAGCCATACAGGGCCGGGAACGGTGGCGGTGTTCTTCTTCGGGAAGAGCAGAGCGCAGGAATCATAAGAGAAAAGAAAAAAGAACCATAACTTCCTTCGGGCGGTTATGGTTCTCTTTTTATGCGCAGGAGGAAAACCGCCTCCGGCACGATTTACATCATAAATTTTTCAATGACCAGGGCCACGCCGTTTTCGTCATTGCCGGCGGTAACGTAGTCGGCTTTTTCTCTGACTTCTTCCGGCGCGTTTGCCATGGCCACGCCGAGACCCGCATATTCGATCATGGCCAGATCATTATACCCGTCTCCCACGGCGATCATTTCTTCCCGCCGGATATCAAAGCGGACGGAAAGCTGCTCCATGGCGGCGGCTTTGGAAATGCCCTCTCCCATAAATTCCAGAAAGGTGGGCTGGGAGGTACAGTAGACGGCTTTTCTGTGCTGCAGCTCGCGGTCTAAAATATCCTGATAAACCAGATGCTTTTCGGCGTCGTCCAGCCAGAGCATTTTGGTGATGCCTGCCTTCAAAACGGCTTCTTCTTCTTCCAGTAGAATGGGTTCCACCCCGGAAATCAGTTTGTAGCTTTTGACAGCGTCATTGATACGGTTTACATAAAGCTTATTGTCCGACCAGACCACCATGGTGGTATCGAAACGCCTGCCAAAGGAAAGGATTTCCCGGGCGGTTTCGGTATCCATCTGCTTGTGGTAAAGGATCTCCTTGCTGTGCAGCCGGATCAGCATGGCGCCGTTGTAGGTGATGACCGGAATGTCCGGCTCAATGAACCGTTCGTAAGCGGACAGCCCCTGAATCGGCCGCCCGGTGGAAATGGTGACGATCTTTCCGGCCTGATAGGCGGCGGCAATGGCCCGGGCACATCGGGCGGTAATGGTTTTTTTGCTTGTCAGGAGCGTTCCGTCCATGTCAAGCGCAATCAGTTTGTATTCCATAAGCATTCTCCTGTGTTTCTCTTTACAGAATAACCTGTTTATTTGCAAATTTCAAGGCAAAAAGCGTTGACGGATATGGGGAAAATGAGTAGAATAAAAACTGTATGGGTTTCATACAAGGCAGCAGGAAATACGGAAAAATTCGTGCAATCTGCTGCAATCTGTAAGAGGATTTGGAGGTATTCTATTCAATGAAAGATTTAAAAGGGTTCCTGGAAGGATTGCCGGACGTAAAGGACGCTGCGCAGTACGGCGTATACGAAAAGTCAGTCAATCAGAATGGTTCCATGTGGGTGTTCATGATCCGGGAAGCGGACGATGATTACATCGTTGCGGCCGGCGAAGGCAGCGAAGCGTTTCAGGGAGAAGCGTTCGAGTGCGCCGGTATGAAATGCGTCAAAGCACCGAAGACATTCGAAAACGGATGCGTGCTGCGGAAACTGTTTCCGTTTACGGCGCCGGTTCCGGTACTTCGCAAGACCCGCTCCGTGGGCGTGGGCGACCGCCTGGGAATCGCAGCACCCGGCCATATCCGGGTATTCAACAAGTATGACGCGTATCCGGTATTTGCACAGCAGTCCATCAGAGAGCTGAATCTTACCAACCGTACCTACGAGGACGTACTGGACAGCGCCAGCTTCTATGTATTCCGTGACGGTTATAAGGACGGCTTCGGTGCGGACGGGGATCATCTCAAAAAGCCGGAGGATGTGGAATACGCGCTTTCCCTGGGATTTACGATGATTACGCTGGACTGCAGTGATCATATCAGAAATGACGTAGACGCCATGTCCAAAGAGGAAGTGGATGCGGCGCTGACATTGAGCGAAGAAGAAAAATCCCGTTATCTGGGCAAAAAATTTGAGATCGGAAACGGCGTTGTTCTGGAATTTACGGAGGAAGAATTAAAACGCAATATCCTGATCTATAAAGAAGCCGTAGACTTTGCGGTACATATTTACAGAACCTGTTTCAAAAACGGGGAAGTCAATGCGGATTTTGAAATTTCCATCGATGAGACGGAAACCCCTACCAAGCCTTCGCAGCATTTCTATGTTGCGTCGGAGCTGACCAGGCAGGGTGTAAAGATCGCGACTATGGCACCCCGGTTCTGCGGAGAATTCCAGAAGGGCATCGATTATATCGGCGATCTGGCGCAGTTCGAGCAGGAACTGAAGGTACACGCCGCCATCGCAGAGCATTTCGGATACAAGCTGTCCATTCATTCCGGATCAGACAAGTTCTCTACCTTCAAGCTGATCGGAAAATATACGAAGGGCAGATTCCATCTCAAAACCGCCGGCACCAACTGGCTGGAGGCCATGCGCGCCGCGGCGGCGACGGATCCCGCACTGTACCGGGCGGTACATAAATATGCGCTGACCATGTTTGAGGAAGCGAAAAAATTCTATCACGTGACTACCGACCTTTCCAAGATTCCGGATGTGGATACCCTTTCGGATGCGGAACTGGTGGATCTGTTTAAACAGAACGACGCCCGTCAGCTGATCCATATCACCTACGGATTCATTCTGAACGCAAAGGACGAGCAGGGCAATTTCCTGTTCCGGGATCGGCTGTATCAGATTTGGAGAGACGAAGAGGACGTCTATGCGTCCATGCTGGAAGCCCACATCGGCAAGCATCTGGCTCTTCTTTATGAAGGCTTCGGTCAGTAAACGCAGGGCGAAGCATAAGACAAGCTGCCGGTGCGTTATATTACAAAAGAAACAATGAGCAATGGAGGAGATTGTATGCAGATAAAAAAAGATTATAAGTATGCGCTTGTAGTTCCCACCAGTATGGGTGTGCGTATCACCCCGCTGTTTCGGCAGCCGGTACATATCAGCGACACCTTTCGTATGCAGGCGACCAGCGCGGAAACCAATGTAGCCAGCATTTCTTCAGGATTGGGACTTCCGGTCAAGGTACTGACCACCTTCGTCAAGGACAGCCCCATTTCCCAGCTGATCAAAGGGGATCTGCGCAGAAGAAATATGGATTATGAAGGCAAGGAAGTGGAGCAGGGCAGCCCCTGGGGCTACCGGCATCAGTTCAATATCGCGGACAGCGGCTTCGGCCTGCGGGCGCCCCGTGTGACCAACGACCGGGCGGGCGAGGTCGGAAGAACCTTAAATATCAAAGATTTTGACGTGGATCGTATTTTCGGAGAAGAGGGTGTGGGTATCCTGCATCTGTCCGGCCTGATCGCGGCCCTGTCTCCGGACACCGGCGTGTTCTGTCTGGAACTGGCCAGAGCTGCCAAAAAATACGGCACAAAGATTTCCTTTGACCTGAATTACCGGGCGTCCTTCTGGAAGGGCAGAGAAGAGGAGCTGGCGGCGATTTTCTCGGAGATCGCAGGGGTTTCGGATATCCTGATCGGCAACGAGGAAGACTTCCAGCTGTGTCTGGGCATTCAGGGCCCGGAAGCCGGCGGCAAGGACATCGGCGCGAAGATCGAAAGCTTCAAGAGCATGATTATGAATGTAAAGAAGGCATATCCCAATGCTTCTGTATTTGCAAATACACTGCGTCAGGTGGTCAGCGCCAATGAGCATCTCTGGGGCGCGCTGGTATTAAACGGCGACGACTGGACCGTGATCGATCCCAGACCCATTCAGGTTGTGGACCGTATCGGCGGCGGCGACGGCTTTGTAGGCGGTCTTCTTTACGGCTTCCTGAAAGGCTGGGAGGCGGAAAAATGCGCGCAGTTCGGCTGGGCCAGCGGCGCGTTTGTGGCAACCCTTCTGGATGACTTCGGTCTGGCTGCGGATGAGGAGCAGATCTGGAGCATCTGGGAAGGCAATGCAAGGGTAAAACGATAAAAAGAGTCAGGAGGAAAGTATGAAAAAAGCAGACATCGGGTTGATCGGACTTGCGGTTATGGGTGAAAACCTGGTTATGAATATGGAGTCGAAAGGCTTTACCGTTGCCGTATTCAACCGTACGACATCAAAAGTAACAAAATTTATAGAGGGCCGCGCCAAAGGCAAAAACATCATCGGCACCTACTCTCTGCAGGAACTGGTGGACAATCTGGAAAAACCCAGAAAAGTCATGATGATGGTAAAGGCCGGACAGCCGGTCGATGATTTTATCGATATGCTGATTCCGTATCTGGAGCCGGGCGATATCATTATCGACGGGGGCAATTCCCATTTCCCTGATACAGCCAGAAGAACCGCTTATGTAGAGAGCAAGGGACTGCTTTACATCGGCTGCGGCGTATCCGGCGGCGAAGAAGGTGCGCTGAACGGCCCTTCTCTGATGCCCGGCGGTACACCGGAAGCCTGGGAAGCGGTACAGCCGATTTTCCAGAGCATCTGCGCCCATGTGGAAGACGGATCGCCCTGCTGTGACTGGGTCGGCGAAAACGGCGCGGGCCACTTTGTGAAAATGGTACATAACGGCATCGAATACGGCGACATGCAGCTGATCTGTGAGGCGTATCAGCTGATGCGTGATATTCTGGGACTTTCCGCAGACGAAATGCATGACATTTTCACGGAATGGAACAAGACCGAGCTGGACAGCTATCTGATCGAGATCACCAGGGACATTCTGGCGGTGAAGGACACCGACGGAAAGCCGCTGGTTGACAAGATTCTGGATACGGCAGGCCAGAAAGGTACCGGCAAATGGACCGGCATCGCTTCCATGGACGAGGGCGTTCCGCTGACGTTGATCGGCGAGGCGGTTTATTCCAGATGCCTGTCGGCCATGAAAGAAGAACGTGTGCACGCTTCCAAGGTTTATGCAAAGACGCCGGTGACATTTAACGGAGACAAAGAAGCCTTTATCGAAGATATCCGCAAAGCGCTGTTCGCGTCCAAAATCGTTTCCTATGCCCAGGGCTATACCCTGATGCGTTCCGCTGCCAATACCTACGGCTGGAACTTAAACTACGGCGGCATTGCCCTGATGTGGAGAGGCGGCTGCATTATCCGCAGCGTCTTCCTTGGCAAGATCAAGGAAGCCTATGACAATGATCCGGGCCTGACCAACCTGCTGCTGGATCCTTACTTCAAGGGCAAAATGGAAACCCTGACCGACAGCTGGAGAAGAGTCATCGCCACTGCAGTGACCAACGGCGTTCCCACGCCGGCCATGAGTTCCGCGCTGAATTATTTCGACGGCTATAAGACCGAATGCCTGCCGGCAAATCTGCTGCAGGCACAGCGTGACTATTTCGGTGCACACACTTATGAGAGACTGGATTCCCCGAGAGGAGAATTTTTCCACACCAACTGGACCGGCCATGGCGGAGATACCGCGTCTTCGACCTATACGGTATAATCCGGCCACAGCCTGATCCGACGACATGGCAGGTGCGCTCCTTAAGCGCGCGTGCCGCTTAATAGGAGGAATGATGAAAATGAAATTATCATACAAACCTGATCTGGCAGGAAAAGTTGCAGTTGTTACCGGCGGCGCGGGCATTCTGTGCGGCGCGTTTGCCAAAGCCATCGCAGCCTGCGGCGCAAAAGTAGCGATTCTCGATCTTTCCGAGGAAAACGCGCAGCGCGTAGTGGAAGAAATTCGCGCAGAGGGCGGCGAGGCTATGGCAGTGGGTACCAACGTACTGGAAAAGGACAGCTTAAAGGCAGCCCATGAGGCCATCAAAAAAGCTTATGGTCCCTGCGATATCCTGATCAACGGCGCAGGCGGCAACAATCCCAGAGCCACCACGGATGATGAGTTTTTTGATCCGGCGACCCTGGCGGACGCCGAAAAGAAGAGCTTTTTCGATCTGGATCCGGCGGGCGTCAGCTTTGTATTCGGACTGAATTTTACCGGCACACTGCTGCCCACCCAGGAATTTGCACTGGATATGATTGAAAATCCGGGAGCGGTGATCTTAAACGTCAGCTCCATGAACGCATTTACCCCGCTGACCAAGATCCCGGCATATTCGGCAGCCAAAGCGGCGATTTCCAACTTCACCCAGTGGCTGGCAGTACATTTCGCGAAGACCGGCATTCGTGTCAACGCGATTGCACCGGGATTCTTCTCCACGGCGCAGAACAAAGCGCTGCTCTGGAATCCGGACGGCTCGCCTACGGCCAGGACCCATAAGATCTTAAGCCAGACCCCTATGGGACGTTTTGGCGAACCGGAAGAACTGCTGGGTACCCTGATGTGGCTGCTGGACAACGAGGCATCCGGTTTTGTTACCGGCGTTGTGGTACCGGTAGACGGCGGATTCAGCGCATATTCGGGCGTATAATACAGAACAATTTACGGGAGCGGTCTTTTGGACAAAGGGCCGCTCTCCTTTCAGTCAGGCAAGGAGAAAAAATGGAAATTTTTGTTACGGAAAAAGGAAAAGAAGGTCTGTCTGCAGAGAAAATCAAAGCCTCCGTGCTGGCGTCTCTGGAAGGCAGGCATGTAAAAAAAGTGCTTTTGATCCCGCCGGATTTTACCCGATATCATTCCAATGCCGGCTTGATTACCAATACCTATTATCATGCGCTGAAGGACACTTGCGAGGTGGACATTCTGCCGGCACTGGGCACCCACGAAGCCATGACAAAAGAGCAGTGCGCGGAAATGTACGGGGACATTCCCTTTGAGAAGTTTATTTATCATAACTGGCGCACAGATGTGGTCAACATCGGCACGGTTCCGGCGGAATTTCTGACGGAAATCACGGAAGGACTCTGGAATGATCCGGTCAGCGTAGAGGTCAACAAACGCATCATGGATCCTTCCTATGATCTGATTATTTCCATCGGACAGGTGGTGCCCCACGAAGTGATCGGTATGGCCAATCATTCCAAAAACCTGTTTGTGGGCTGTGGCGGGTCTGATATGATCAACAAATCCCACATGGTGGGTGCGGTCTATGGCATGGAACGTATGATGGGCAAAGATTTTACGCCGGTGCGCCGGATCTTTGACTACGGTCTGGAGCATTTCTTAAAAGACCGGCCGATTCTGTTTGTGCTCACCGTAACCACGGCGCCGGGAGGAAAGATCCATACCCACGGGCTTTTCATCGGAGAAAAGAGAAATGCCCTGGAAGCGGCGATTTCGCTGGCGCAGAAGTGCAATATCGATTTCGTGGAAAAGGGCATCAAAAAATGCGTGGTGTATCTGGATCCGAAGGAGTTCAAGAGCACCTGGCTGGGCAACAAGGCGGTTTACCGGACCCGTATGGCCATTGCCGACGGCGGCGAGCTGATTGTGCTGGCGCCCGGCATCACGAAATTCGGCGAGGACGCCACCAACGACCAGCTGATCCGCAAGTACGGCTACTGCGGCAGACTGAAAGTGCTGGAGCTGTTTAAGGAAAATGCGGATATGCAGGAAAACATGGGCACGGCGGCGCATCTGATCCACGGTTCTTCCGACGGACGGTTTTCCATTACCTACGCGGTAAAGGATATCAGCAAGGAAGAAATCGAAAGCGTGCATTTTAAAGCGGCCGACTATGACGAGATGACGGCCATCTACGATCCGAAGAAGCTGACTTACGGCTGGAATACCATGGAAAACGGCGAAGAAATCTATTTCATTCCCAATCCCGCCCTGGGGCTGTGGATCGATCAGACGAGATTCTAAGGAACGAAAAACGGCATAAAGAAAGGGCATCTGCGCAGGAAATCTCCGGCGTCAGGTGCCCTTTTTGTTCCTATATAGGAAATTCCGAGGTTCGGAAAGGATAGAAGAACAGGCGTTCATCGAACATACGTTAGATAAATATCTGTT
>CANRIM010000032.1 GCA_947630695.1 uncultured Lachnospiraceae bacterium | reverse complement strand
GTAGTATTGATGTCACGCATTAAAGGCTGATCGCCGAAGAAGTGCCGTATTTCCGGGCTTTTCGGGCGTTTGACCGTCAGCGCCGGGGAGTCGATTTGACCGCAAAAATCACTCTATCAGAACATATCAAACGCTTCGGTCGGAGGGTCGAGTAGGTCGTTTAGATGTCATAGGGTTGAGTGGCCGGTTTGGATGTTTTTGCGGAAGGGTTGAGTTAGTGATTTGGATGTCGGAGGTTAACTATGATTGTTTTGAAAATATTGGCCATCCTGCTGGGATTGGCGTTTATTCTGTTCGGGTATTTTATATACTTCCGGAAAAAGTATAATCTCATCAATGGATTCGAAGCTGATTTCAAAGCAGGCCGTAAAAACGAGGACTATGCCAAGCGCGTCGGGATGGTGGAATTTGTAGTTGGTATAGCGATCTTGATTGCGGGAATCGTCCTCATCATATTTGCATGAGAAAAAGGCTCCCACACTGCCATCATCAGCGGCGGGGAGCCTTCTTTTATGCTTCGATGTCAATTGTGACTCCGGATTTGAAGTCGATGGTGAAGCGATCCTCGAATACTGTGATCTTTTCAATCAGGCGGCTGACCAGTGCCTCATCAAACTCTGTAATGGTGGCAGGCTGGTTTTTGATGAAATCCTGCAGGTCCCGGATCTGCTTCATCTGTTCATCCTTGATGACGCTGTCCACCTCGGCCTGCCTACGCTGGTCCCGGAGCCGGAGAATCTCATCCGCTATGGCGTCGTAGTCGTCTTTCTGGTTGACCTTCTTCAGAAGCTCCTTTTGCAGCTTGTTCAGGCGCTCGTCAATGACCTCCGGCGAGAGGACATCACCCTGCAGGACCACTGTGGCGATGTTTGCCCGCAGCGTTTGTAGGAAATCGTCCTTCTGACAGAGCACTCGGTTGATGGCGTCGATCACCACCTGCTCCAGAAGTGTTTCATTGACCGTCCGGTTATGGCAGGCGTGGCCGGTAGCTTCCAAGCGGCTGCAGCACCGCCAGACAATGGACTTGCAGCCTCGGTTGTTCCAGTGGACGCGCCGGTAAAACTCACCGCACTCGCCGCAGAATACGATCTGTGCGAAACAATGCTTACAGGAGTAGCAGTGCCGTTTGCCGTTGTCGCTGGTATGGACCACGCGCCTGCGGACCAGCTCCTCTTGTACCAGAAGGAAGATGTCCTTCGGAATGATCGCCTCGTGGTCGCCTTCCACGTAGTACTGCGGGACGGTGCCGTTGTTCTTGATGCGCTTCTTCGTCAGGAAGTCCGTGGTGTAGGTCTTCTGCAGGAGCGCATCACCGATGTATTTCTCGTTACGGAGAATCTTGTTGATGGTGCTGGTGTGCCACTTCGTCTTGCCCGCGCCGGTGAGAATGCCGTCAGCCTCAAGACCAGCGGCGATCTTATCCATGCTCAGGCCCTGCAGGTATTCCCTGTAAATGCGTCGAACGATCTCGGCCTGCTCAGGATCAATGACAAGGTTACCGTCAGCGTCTTTGGTGTAGCCGAGAAAGCGGTTGTGGTTGACCTGCACCTTGCCTTGCTGGTAGCGGTATTGAATGCCGAGCTTCACATTTTGCGATAAGCTCTGGCTTTCCTGCTGGGCAAGGGAGGCCATGATGGTTAAAAGCACCTCGCCCTTGGAGTCCATTGTGTTGATGGACTCTTTTTCAAAGAAAACCGGAATGTTCAGGTCCTTCAGTTCTCGGATGTATTTCAGGCAGTCCAGCGTGTTACGAGCAAATCGGCTGATCGACTTGGTGATGATCATGTCGATATTTCCGGCATGGCATTCTTCAATCATGCGGTTAAACTCGTCACGCTTTTTGGTGTTCGTACCCGTGATTCCATCGTCTGCAAAGATGCCGGCCATCACCCATTCTGGGTTCTTGGAAATGTACTCGGTGTAATGCTCGATCTGAGCCTCATAGCTGGTGGCCTGCTCATCGCTGTCAGTACTGACGCGGCAGTACGCTGCGACTCGGAGCTTTGGCTTCTCAGCCTTTTTGATGTTGTTCCCGACCTGCCGTTTTGCCGGGATGACCATAACATTTCCCATTAGCCCACCTCGCTTTCAATCAGGCTGTATATGTACTCGGCCTGCGTTACCGGGTTATCAAATCGTGTCTTGATGTCCCGGATCGTAAAAACGGTAGGGGCCCTGAGCACTTTTTCCTTCGGAGCCCGGTTTAGCCTCCCAAGAGCAGCGGCCCGCTTCGTCAGTTCCGCTTGTGCATTCTGGAAGACTGTCTCGTCGATGATGGCCGGATAGAAATCGTCACCGATGTAATGCTGCGTTTTTAGCAGACGTTTGGCAGTTCCGTGGTAGGTGTCGATACCGGCCTTGGCAGCCGCGTCCTTCAGGCTCAGGCCGGTGAGGTAATTCTCATAGAGCTTTCGGAGTTTTCCGGCAGCTTCTTCATCAATCACCGCGATACCATTCTCAATTCGGTATCCGTATGGTGTGTGTCCCATGTGTTCACATCCTTTCCTTAAGCGTAAGCCCGCATTTTAGTTCAAAGGCGATCTCCTCGCGGGAGAGCACCTTGATGCGGGTTACGATATTTTCAAACACCGCTTCATCGAAATCTGTCAGCATGGAGGCTTTTTCTACATACCGCAGAAGCTCCTGCGTTGCTGTGATGTGGGTGCCGCCACCGCCGATAACTTTACTGAGAGAATCCATCTCTTGCCGGTAGCGATCTGCCTGCGAAAGAAGCGTGTTGTTTTCTTCGTTGTAAAGAATCTGGTCGATGTAGCCCTGCGCCATCAATTTGGTCAGGGTTTCTCGCTGCGATGCATTTTCCAAGAGCAGGGTTTGGATTTCCTGAATCCGGCGCATGGGTGCATCATTGCATCCGCTCCGTATTGTTTCCAAATAAGGCTTCAGGATAATGCTGTGGGCGAAAATCAGCTTGTTGATCATCGTCACAAAAGCAGTCTTAACAGCGTCGTCCCTGATGTATTTCATGGAGCAGCGGTCCTTGTCCTCAATGTGGGTGTTGCAGCACCACGCAACGTATTTGTGTGTCGTGGTGGAGTGTATCCGGCGCTTGAAGGTATCGCCGCACTCACCGCAGACGATCTTGCCGGAAAAGCAGTATCGGCTCTGGTATTTTTCGCTGCCTTTGACGATGCCTTTTTCCTTGCCGCGCTGCTCAACCAGAGCATTTGCCGCCTCAAAGACCTCACGGCTGATGATGGCTTCATGGTGATCTGCCATCGCGTACTGATCTTTCTGGCCGTAATTGACATGGCGATTGAACTGCGAATCGGTGTAGGTCTTTTGGAAAATCACATCGCCGGTGTATTTCTCGTTGCTGATCATGCCGCGCACCGTTGTAGGCGTCCAGCGTCCTCCCTTTTTGTTAGGTACGCCGTTTGCATTCAGTTCCTCTGAAATGGCGTGGGTACCTTTGCCGGAAAGCACCTGCTCAAAAATCCAGCGGACCGTCTTGGCCTGCTCCGGATTGATGACCATCTGGTCACCGTCCCAATCGTAGCCGTAAGGCGGATAGCTGAGTTTGAAGGTGCCGTTCTTGAAACGTTTCTGGATGGACCATTTGCTGTTCTCGGAAATGGATGTAGACTCTCCCTCAGCCATGCTGCTTAGGATGGCGAGAAAGAGCTCACTTTCCATCGAGCTGGTATTCAGATTCTCCTTCTCAAAATAGATCGGAATGTCCAGTTCGAGGAGCTTCCGGACCATCTCCAGACAGTCCGTGGTATTCCTTGCAAAGCGGCTGATGGACTTGGTGATTACAAAGTCGATCTTCCCAGCCTTGCAGTCTGCAATCATCTGAAGCAACGCCGGTCGCTTTTCCTTTTTCGTGCCGGAGATGCCTTCGTCAAAATACAGCCCTGCAAACTCCCAATCCTCACGACCGGTGATGTAATTCTCGTAGTGGGTTTTCTGTGCTTCGAGGCTTTCAAGCTGCGCGTCGCTGTCTGTGGAAACGCGGCAGTAGGCTGCCACCCGGAGGACTTTGGTGGTGGATTTTTTCTTGACGTCTCCACCTAATCTCGTGACCTTTTTCACGGTTTCACCTCCCTTCGGTAGTGTCTATCTATCACTCTAAAAGCAATATTTATCAAGTCATTTTCGGCATAATCTCGGCCAGAAATGGAGAGAAAGATTTCTGGTTCAGGGCGGTCAATTTGTCGAATTGCGACAAGGAAATAAGTCCTGCATCCAGCATGGTTTTTGCGATGCTTTGGGCTCTGTAATAATCGACGTCCCGTTGAAATTGCTCCTCGGTAAAGAAGTGGTCCGTGGTCACTCCATCAAGAGCAGCGGCGAGGTCGGCATCGGGTAATGTAATCTGTGTCATAGGTATATCCTCCAGTCCGAGAGGGTTTCTCTCACTTTCCACTGGAGGCGGTGGACCTGTTTTGACGAAGGAAAGCACAAAAAAATAGGCCCACCAAGGAAAAATCCCTGATGGGCCATGAGAATATTACAGTATTCAGTTCGGGAGCTTCAGCTTCTGACCGCTGTAAATGGTGGTGGAGATCAGGCCGTTCAAAGTCATGATCTCCGGATAACGGCTGCCTTTGCCGAGAAAGCGCTGCGCAATTCCCCAGAGGGAGTCGCCTTTGACCACCGTGTATTCCAGATAGGCTTCGGCTTTCTGTTCAGGATAAATTCGTGTACCATCATTCGCAAAAACATAGTAGCCGAGATTCTCGTCGGCCTGTTTCTTGGCGTTGGTCAGTACGCGATATGCGCCGAGCTGCGATTTGGCATCAGACCAGCTTTTCCTTACGCGGTAATATCCACTCGTGAGCTTCTCCGGATAGTCAGCGGCAGCATATTTGTCGTAGTAGGTCTGCCCATATCCGGCACGCTTGGCCTGAACAGAAGCACCTTGATCTGCGGGACGTTCATACTGTGTCAGCACCGCCGTGGAAGCGTCTGTGACGGAAGTTGCCGTCTGCAGCGTTTTCAGAAGAGTCTTGTATCCTTCCGAGAGTTCCTTCCAGATAAAGCCGAGCTGCATGTCAAGATCACCGATAGATTTACCGGCTGTTTTGGCGGATTCCAAAAGGGCCTGCTTGCGAGACCAGTATGTCCACTGAGCAAGACCGTATCCGGCAGAATCCCTGACGAAATTTGTGTAGGAGCCGTCATCTACAGCAGCGGTGTACTGCGAATCCGTAAGGCCCAGCGACTTTTCATAAGTGTTCTGCAGATTGTTCGGCCTGAGCACCGATTCCGCGTAAAGGTTGCCCATCAGACCAGCCACACCGTAAGCATTGCCGATCTTGCCGTAAAGGTAATCCCAGATGATTTTCTCATTGTCGGTTGCTGCAGCAGGCTCCGTTGTTGTGGTGCCGCCGAGAGCCGCAGTAACCTTGCTTGCCAGATCACCCAGACGGGAGTAGAGCCACTCACCGGGACAAGACTTATTGGCAAACCAGCGATGGACGGTAATAATCATCTCATCAGATGCAGGTGTATAGGCCAGAGTCCTATCCTTATCGCCCAGCCACAGGAGCTTCTTTTTCCCATAGCGTTTACAGATATCCACGCAGAGCTTGATCAGCGTCTGATAAACCACAACGTACATGGTGTACGGCTCTTTGGTATCGCTGGCGCACTCGATGGTGATGGCACGCTGGTCATTGGCATTCGAGGAAGTACACCATGAGCGGTTTTTCTCCTCCACATACATACCGACGCGCCCATCCTTATCGATTCCGTAGTTGCTGGATGCCTGCGTGGAACTTCGCGCAAACCAGTCACCGAGACCCTCTGCCGTACACTGGCCGACGACGCAGTGTGGGGAGATGCGGTCGATATTCATTGTCCGCTGCCCGGAGTGATTCGGGCTGAGTTTTGTGTAGACCACCATAGAGCTGTTTGTATAAGTCATTACTTTTCACCATCCTTTCCGTCGGTATCGCGGTCATGGAGCTGTTCCAGCACCGCTTTCAGTTTCTCTGGCACCGGTAGGCCCAGATGTGCTGCGTTTTCCGTCAGGCTCACACCTTCATTGGAGAGATAGAAAAAGATCACAGCAGTACGCAGTACCGATCCGGTCTGGATCACCTGTACATCGATAATGTTGGCGATGCCTACCAGAAGGAAAATCAGGACCTTTCGACAGATGCCCTTAAAGCCCACCTCGCTGGAGAGCTTCTTATCCGCGATGGCGCACATGACGCCGGTGATGTAATCTACAGTCACGAAGATGAGCAGCGCAATGAGAAGCCCGTCACACCCACCGAGAAAGTAGCCAAGCCATCCTCCGATGGCGGTGAATATGAGCTGAATCGTGTTCCAGAATTCTTTCATAATGCATGTCCTCCTTTGCATTTTGGTGTTAAAAAAGCGACTGCCCATCTGAGCAATCGCCTGTTTACAAGGTTTATATTTGTTTCGGGAGCCATTCCCATAGTCGCAGATCCTCTTGTCCGAGGGACCACATGCACATGCCGCGCAGCTTCCAGCGGTAGGCAGCCTGATTCGCCCAATAGACAAGGCTGTCCACATCCTGATAGTAGAGGATCGAAAAACCGTCCGCGTCACCGAGGAACAGACGTGATATCCAGATGTTGATGTCTACCGGGATGACCTTTGCCGTGTAATCGTTGCCACAGGAAAGGCTGGTCATCACGTCGGAGTGGAAGAAATCATAGTCCATGGAGATGTCCTCACTACGGGTAGAGGATTCTTCCACATCGGATGTCAGGGTAAAGACCTGAAATTCACTATCCCATGTGCAGTTGCTGCGGGATATTCTTCCGTAGCTTTTTGTGCTGCCGTCCGGCATGATTACATCAAACCGTTCATAGGGCTCATAGGTCCAAGCATCACCAAGACGCAGGAGCTCACAGACGGAATGGCTGTCTGACCGGTATCCCGCATAGCCTCCGGAGAAGCCGCTCACGGTTGCAGTAAATCGCAGCGTGTAAGAAGCTCCGGAATAAACGCGCACCTTGTTTCCGCGAATACGCATCTCCACGGTATACATGCTGGGATCGTCTCGCAGGTCTGCATCTGATGTTTTGACAAGGTCAGTGCTGTAGCTTCCAAGGAGCGTAGAACCGTTATAAAGCTCGACGGCTTGATTGTCATAGTTCAGGCAGCAGAACAGATCACCGCAGAAAATACCGGCGCGGCCATCTCCGTCAGAGCAGAATGCAAATCTTGCACGCAGGTGAATATCAGAAAAACCGTCGTATTTCCATGCGAGTTTGCCGCTTCCCTCAAGTTGGGAATATACTCGCTCTGTTGAGTATTCTTCAGAGCGCCAGACCTCCCATTTTCCGGAGAGGGTGGTCCAGTAGTTTGTGGCCAGCACGCCATAATCCCGGAAGTCCTCATACCATACAAGCGCAGAGTCCGGTTTCCTTCGTAGCATTTCCAGCGTCAGCTTGAAGCCGGTAGCAGGGCCGACCATATCGCCGTTTACATCTTTGAATTGACGAGGGGCCAGCGTATAGGTAGCATCTCCAGCAGAAGGTTCCTCCGAAAAGGAGTCGCATACCCGGAAACCATAAAACTGCACGCCTTTCACATCTACGGATATCCGGATGGTGTGACTGCCTGCGGAAAGAGCAATGCCGCTGGCCAGCGTTGTCCAGAAGGTTGTCCTCCAATAAGGCCACCAGAGCCTACTTTCCGTATAGTGCGTCGTTGCTCCATCAATTGAAACGTAGATCCCGTTCTTATCCCAGAAGGGATAGCAGAGCCGGACAGCAATATCGTAGGTGCCAGCAGTTGAGACCGTAAAATTGTAAGTCGCCGCTCCGTTATCTCCGAGAGTGGCTACACCGTTTTCCACAGAAACAATACCGGAATAGCTGTCCGGAGCGCCGTCACGGTCGATGAGAATATTGTCGAAAGTTGTCGATTGCTCCTTGCTGTATGCCGTCAGATAATGCCTGCCGTTATAGGTTCCAGAGAGCTGCGGATAGGTGCGCTCGGTGGCATCCCGGCCCGCCATATAGTCGTATACATGCGGCAGCGCCCAAGGTCCCTTATTGTTATCGTCCCAATATCCGACGAAAGGGATAAAAGGCTGTGGAGGCTGATCGTCCGTGAAGTTATACACGCCCTTCAGCCAGTTCTGTGCGGCATAGTAGGTCTGCGATGTGCCGCGATAGGTTTTGCCGATGTTGGCGGGCAAATCATAGATCTGCCAGTTCCAGCCGTAAGCGGGCATACCGAGAAAGATCTTATCTGTGTCCATGACCTGCGAAGCATAATCATATATGCCCTCCAGCCATGAGCGCGGAGAAACCGGTCCGGGAGCAGAGCCTGCCCATGCCATACCGTAGCTCATAATGGATGCGGTATCGCAGTAATCGTTCAGATCAGCATATATGCACCAGTTCTCGCCGCCGACCGAGCCATTGACCGAAGTCATACCCGGAAGGCAGATGTTCACCTGCTTTGAAGAATCGTATCCTTTAACTGTGTTATAGATGTTGGCAAACATGGCCGTAGACGCTGCGTGAGTGGAATAGTCGTCGCCCTTTTCGAGGTCAATGTCGATGCCGTCACACCACGGATATTTTTGCATGATACGGATGATCTCAGAGAGGAATGTGTCCTGAGCGCCGTTTGTGTTATCGCGCAGCGCCCGGAAAATGCTGTTGTAACCGTCATTGCTGATTGTCAGAAGCCACTTGATATGAGGCCACATATTGATGTAGGTGAGCATATCTGATATGGCCACGCCGCTTTCGTATATTTCACCGGTCGCCCGGACTTTGAAGGAGAACAGACCGATCTGGCTGATTCGGTCGCCATAGTTACGAAGTGCCGTATACATGCGTGCGTTGCCCATGAAGGTCCACACCATGATTTTCTTTCCCTTGAGCGTATCCATCAGAGCAATTCACCTCCATCGTCCATTTCCTGCATAGCAAAAAGTAACCGGGCCGTTTTCCCTTGTGGGAGCGTTACCCGGTGCTTAGAATCCCATGCCGCGCTGTATTGATAAAAACCTTCTTTCACGGCAGGATTTCCATTATGTGTGCATTCCCGCGTAGAAGCCAGAATTGCCACATCATCGTCAGCGGCTACGGCAAACGGGAAAGAGGCCCGCTGTCCGCCGACGCCTTGTGCCAGCTGCATTTCACCTGCATCAAGAGCCTGCTTGGGATATAGGCGAATATCCAATCCTGCCGAAGTCCCTCCGAGGTTCAAGAGAATCACCGTTTCCTCGGAACGAACGATTCCGTTAAACCAGACCGGATCGTTCTCGGATTTTGCAAGACGCTTCTCCGTGTGCGGGGTGTAGCCAGTCAGCGCAGGGCCTTCCTGCAGCATGAGGTCGGTAAACCAGATGGTTCCGGAGCAGTTGGTGATGGTAGGAGTCACCGTAATGCTGGCCACACGCTTTGCTTCTTTCTTATTGATGACCTCCGCCAAGCGGGTAAAAATTACATCAGCCATCGAGCGTCCATTTGATTTCGCAGGGATGTCCTACCCATCCTGTAGCGACAGCTCCGGCCTGCAGCATCAAGTCTGTGATGTACACGGTACCGGTGCAGTTGGTAATACAGACGCGGACCGTGATGGATTTTATGCGGGAGCCGTAATGTTCCGGCGCGACCTTTGCTGATGTTTTTGAAAAATATGCCATATGCGCCTCCTTTAATACAGATCGATGAATCGGGTTTCTGTTGTGCCGTCTTCATACTCGATAACAACCTCGATGCCCACCTGTGAATTGTCGGAGAGCTTTTCCAAGTTCTCGGAGGCAATCTGTGCGGAAAGCGTATAACTGTCACGGTTGGCGGGATATACCGTCTGTGACAGACTTTTTGTCATACCAGAGACACCTTCCGCCTTAAAGGAGGCAGTACCGGAAGCACCGTGCTCTCCATCGGCCTCAAAGCCGGAGCTCGTCCAATAAGCCAGCTCATCATCGGCGCGGGAGTTGCGCAGCAGATTAAAGGGCACCAGTTCACGAATGTCGTTGTTGGACACCATGCTGGTGCCGCCAAGCGTATCAGCTGCGTTGTCCCATTGGCTTGCAGAGCTCCCCAAATTTTTTAGTGTAGTGGAAAGCTCCAGCACCGTATTCCACGGTTCCTGCAGATTGTATTCTCTGCGGACTACGCGGGTGGTAACAGAAAGACCGAGCTCAGCATCTTCCACTCGCACGTAATCGCCAAGTTTCCACGCTTCATGTTCATATCCGGTCAAGACGGAAAGGTCCATCGCGTTCAGCACATAAGAGATGGTGGGCTTACAATACTGTGCCAGCCGCATTGCTGTATACTCTCGCATCTGATAAGGGTTGGTGAAAGAGGAACAGTCCAGTGTAGAGATACGCACGTCCGTTGTATAGGTGAAATCTTCCAGATATGGCTTGCCGTTATTGATACTGGCGAAGGTCATACCTTCCGCGCCAACGGCATATAGCCTTGTAACGAGGCTGCGGGTATCTACCACGCGCTCGATGGATTTCATGTTTTTCCGATAAGCGAACAGAGCGCCGCTATCCTTGCCGCTTAATACCAACAGATGCACGAGCCGGTTGGCGCAGTCAAAGACCAGATCACCGCCGTGAAGGTCAGCTACGTTGCGCAGGATAGAGAGCGCGTTTTTCTCCGAGCTGGTCCATGTGCGCTTTGTGCGTACCGTCACAGTTCCGACTGACCATTCGGTTCCGGCAAGCGCATAAGCCATAGCGACTTCTGGGTATTCTGCCTCGAAGGTTTTTTCTTCCTTCAGGACTGAGAATGTCAGATCATAAAACTCCGCCTCGGCATAGACCTCTGTGATGGAGTTGCCGTCCATATCCTTGGAATCTGTGACCGTCCGCACCTTATAGATATCATCAACAATCTGAATTTTCTTCTCGCTGTCGATATGAGTACGCTTGGCATCCTTGTATGGAATTTTGAAGGTTAGTGTATCCTCGCCATTGATTTCACCGGTGACGATGATGTCGTAGGCGTTTTCAAGAACAGCTTCCCATGCGCCGTTCTCGTCCAGCACAACAGGTCGGGAGTATCCAATCTTCTCATAGGGAGAGCGCGGAATATCATAGAGCCTGATATCCACGACCTTTGGCGTCTGGCTGGTATCGTTTGTAGTGAGCGTTACCCGGAATCGAATATAGGCCCGGTTCGGAGAGACCAGTTTTCCATCGGAAGGTACAGCCACCCAATCGCTCCAGCTCTCCAGATCATCGCTGGTAGAGGTTTCCACGATGGAAACAGCCGTGGTGCCGGATACATATTCGCTGGTTACTGACACGCGCCCAGTACCGGAAAGATTGCACTCCGCAGCCGCTGTGGTCAGAACACCCTCGGAAGGATAAACACCACTGGAAGCCCGGAGTATGACTGCATTTTCTTCGGTCAGGCCGTCCACGTCAGATGTGGTATCACCAGCATTAGCGCAGACCGCCGACAAGAAATAATTTGCAAGGTCCTCTGTGGTAAGCTCTGAGTCACAGTCCAAGAACCAGTCGTCAAAGCCGCCCGCGTACCAGTAGGAACTATTCAACATTCCCCAAACAAGGTCTGCTGTGCAGGAGCGGTTCAGTGTGCCGGTAATAGCCAGTGACGAGGATGTCCATACTTCACCGGTTGCCTTGTTGCCGACAACATACCAAGCCTTATTATTGTTAGGTTCGATGACCGCTGCAATAAAATACCACTTAGCGTTTTCCAAGGTAAAAGAAGGAGTGACAGTGGTATCCAAAATCAAAGAACCGGATGAGTTATATAGCATCAGTCTTGGCCTGCCGCGATAGAGCGACAAATAGAAGATCGGGTTACCAGTACCGGCACGTGTGGAAAGAAGCGGTGTATAGGTATTTCCAACAGAGTATGTTGTCGGACGCATCCAGCCGCCGACGATAATCCTCTCACCGATGTTGGAGAAAATCGTACCATCATTTGTCACCCGTAGATATGTCTGCTCGGAGGACGGGTTATTGATGTTCATCCGGAAATAGGTGCCGAAGATGCCATCTGTCAGAGAGGCTGTCGTGCTGCTCCATTTGTTGATATATGCTTTTCTGTCCTTCCCGGAGGAATCGGCAAGGCAGGTATCGGAATCAGGTGCATCTTCGTTAAAGCGCCAGAGACCGTCCTTGGCATATTCCGCTGGAAATTCACCGGTGAAGGTGACCTGCGTATTCAGTATTGTTTTTAATGACATAAGCCGTCACCTCCATCTGCTTTTTGCTTCTATCTCAAGGCTGGTAAAGGTAGCATTATTGGCGGCCACAACCACCGTGTTGTTACCGACATTCAGAGTCGGAAAGTTCAGTTCTTTCAGATATGGCAGGCCATTTCGGAGGGTATCCCCATTGGAGTCCTCTACATAGGCAGTCATCATATCTGTATCCACCACCAGCGTCTCACCGGATGCCAAGGGAGCATTCACGATTTTCAGCTCGGAGCCGTTCGTCGTAATGGTGATATAGTTGCTGGCAGAAGATGTAATCACGCCCTGAATCCGATAGATAGGATTTGAGGCGATATTTCCTTTTGTGCGTCTGACCGTATGAGTGCCGGTAGAAGAAATAGTGTATTCTTCATCCTCCACAGCGTAAGCAAATGGGTCAGGGCAGAAAAATTTCAGGTCAAAGCTGCCAGCCGAGCGGACCAGCAGCCTTTCACAGTCAATCTTCTCACGGAGTCTTGCCATAAAGTATCTGTCAGGGACATCATCAAACACCAGCTGTTTCAGGCCGTCAGCAGGATCGAGCCAGAGTGAAATATCATCCAGCACCGAGACGAGGGCGGCAAAGGACCTCTTAGGCGGGATGTTGCAGGAAACATTGATCTCCCGGTAATCAAAATCCGCGCCGAAGTCCGCAACACCGCTTCTGCCGGGGATGGCAGAGGTGTAATTACGAAGGCTGCCACAGACCTGCCAAGAGGTGAGCCTTGCGAGAATACCCATATCAGCCGAAGCTGTATCGTTATATGAAAAGCCCATCGGCTCACCTCCTTATGCAGTAGAAAACCGGCCCTGCGCACGAGAACCGGTCTGAATCAGGTTATATAGTTCTTGCGATATCTTGCGGATATCGTCTTCGCTCCGGACGATCATCTGCTGGACCGTCACGAGAGAACCGGACAGTCCGGACGAGGCAGCGGCATTTGTGATAGCCGAGCCCACACTGCTGTCCACAGAAAAGCTGGTCGGAAGGGCCGAGCCCATATCCGCAGCAAGGTCGGACATTACACCGTTGATATCATCTGCCATAGACTCGGCAGCCGCGACCGCCTCATCACCGTTGGAGTCAATGGAGCCCGCAAGACCTTGTACGAGCATTTCGCCGATCCATGCCATTTCCTTGGACGGCGAGCTGATACCGAAGAAGTTCTTGATGCCGTTCCAGATACCGGAGATCCAGCCGCTGACCTTATCCCACAGCCAAGATGCAAGCTGCTGGATACCTTGCCAGAGACCCTTGACAATATTGCCACCGATTTCGACAATCTTGCCCATGCTGTTGGTAAAAGCAGAGACGATACCGGAGATGATCTGAGGCACCGCCTTTACAATCTCCACGATGATCGTTGGGAGGTTCTGGATCAGGGCCACGAAAAGCTGTACACCGGCCATAATGATCTTGTCGATGTTTCCAATCAGCGCATTCACGATACTCGAAATAATCTGCGGGATCGCATTTACAATCGTGGTAATGATCGTCGGCAGATTCTGAATCAGCGCCACAAGCAGATCCACGCCTGCTTGAATGAGCTGCGGGATGCTGCCAAGGATCGCATTCAAAAGCCCGTCAATAATCTGCGGGATTGCCGCCACAATCGCTGTGATGATTTCCGGCAGCGCCGATACCAGCGAAGTAAGAAGCTGAATACCCGCATCGATGATTTGCGGAATTGCGCCGATCAGGAAGTCCACAATGCCAGTGATGATTGCAGGCAGGGCTTCAATAAGAACAGGTATCGCGTCCAGAATGCCCTGAGCAAGTCCCATGATCAGCTGCAGAGCTGCATCCAAAATCAGCGGCAGGTTATCAATCAGAGTCTGTACAATCTGGGTGACCACCGCAACGATCTGCGGAATGAGCGTAGGGATTGCTTCCGCGATACCGGTTATCAGGGAAACGATAATCTGAATACCGGCCTCTACGATTTGCGGCAACAGCTCCACCAGCGCACCGATAATTTCTGTAATGACCTGCAGTACCACTGGCATGAGCGTAGGAATTGCATCAATAATGCCCGTAGCAAGCGCTGATATGATGGAGGGTGCGCTTTCCAATACAGCAGCGGCAATGGTGGAAATCAGCTGCACAACCTGCGGGATCATACTGCTGATCGTTTCTATAACACTGGTTACACCGGCTTGAATCTCCTGACCGGCTTCTTCATTTCCGGCAACAAGGTCGGACAATCCGTCCATGATCTGGGTAATGCCCGGAAGCAGTTCACCTACCATACGGTTTTTAAGGCCCGACATGGTTCCTGTGAGCTTTGTAAGACTATCCTCGAAAGCAGCACTGGCGGCCACGGCCTCATTGCTCATGACCATACCATAGTCGTTTGCTTCCTGTTTCAGTGCTTCCGTTTCTTCGGCGGTCATGTTAAGGACCGCTGCCATATCCGTGGCAGAGCGTCCAAGAAGATCCGTCGCAGCAGAGGTTCTCTCTGCACCGGCCTCCATATCCTGCAATGCCGCTATAACGATGGAGAGTTGCTCATCCTGACTTTTGCCGTTCAGATCATCAATAGAAAGTCCTACAGCAGCCAGCTTCCCCGCAGCGGAGGATGAGCCGTTACCGGCATCTGCGATGACGCCGGATAGGGTTTTCATACCTGCCTGCAGGTTATTAACATCGGTGCCGCAGCGCTCAAAAACATATCCCCATTCCTGATAGGACTCAGCGCTGATACCAATTTTCTGAGACATTTTATCGATTTCATCGCCGGTCTCCGCCACATCATTTGCCATGTTCCAGAGGGCTTTACCTGCAGCAACGGCAGCAGCACCGATAGCCGCCACAGCCGCAGCGGTCGCCTTGGCAACAGTGCCGATGACATTTTTGAAGGACTCAAATTTGCTCTTGGCATCATCAGCGGTATCGCCGCTATCCTCGATGGCCTTGGAGAAATCTTTAGTGTCGCCTTCGGTGTCATCCATTTCATCGCCCATCTCATCGATGGCTTTTTCGTTCTGCTCGACCTCACGCTCCATCGCATTAAGGGCGGCTTCCGCATTGTTCAGCTGCACCTGCCAGTTCTGGGTACGCTTATCGTTTTCACCGAAGGACTCCGCTGAATTCTGCAAAGCGGAGCGTAAGGTTTCAATTTTCTGCTTCTGTGCCTCTATCTGCTTATTGAGCACTTCGTTCTTAGCAGAAAGGGCCTCCACAGATTTTTCATTCTTATCGAAAGCGGAGGTGGCGAGGTTCATTTCCGACTTCAATACTTTGAACTGGTTGTTAATTTCTGTCAGCGCCGACTTGAATTCCTTCTCGCCTTCGACGCCGATTTTCAAACCGAAATCTGAAGCCATACAGCCGCCTCCTTTTGTCAGATTCCATCCGGGATAATGTCATCAATAAAGTGTTCACGCTTCGGAACCGCGAAGCCGTTATATTGTTTGTGGCATTCCCACAGGTCCAGTAATAAGCCAAACGGCATCAGCCACACCTCATCCTGTGACAGATGGAGATGGGCGATGCCGTAATAAAGAAGTCGAGTAAATAACTCTTCGTCACTTACTCGACTTGCACGTTTTTTGATTCAGGCTCGCTTTCCACATTGCGCTTGGTGCCTTTGTAAAGGGCATCGGTGATGGCGGTCTTGTAGTCGGCCAGATCAAGAGGGGTAGTAAGAAGCTCCACCTCTTCCTCGGAGAGCAGGTCTCTTGGAGCATCCTTATGCTTCAGGTTATAGACCAGAATGCTCTGGTTGGCCATCAGCGTAATGAGCCAGACGATCTCTCCGAGCGCCATCTCGAAATTCTCCGATTTCATGAGCTTGTCGCCCAGATTCTCAAGGCCGCCGTAGCGGGCAGCGATTTCCTTTGTTGCTTTGGTAGTGAGAAGCAGGGTGTGCTCCTCGTCACCGATTCTGATAATTGTGCTGCGTTCCGTATCCATAGGGCACCTCCTTATTCTGCGAACGTCGGCTCGTAGACCGCGCCGTACCAACCGGAGATTGTCTCAGCAGATACGCCAGTGTCGCCTTCGGTGACTTCTGCTTTCCAAGGGTGTTTATTTGCGCCGTCCACCTTGTTTCTCCTGTATACCGTTCCTTCAATGGTCGGAGTGGAGAAAGTGATGGAATCTCCCTTGGTGGCAAGATTGGTGGCCGGGATACCGAATTTCACACGATATAGCCAGTAATATCTGTAGTTGCCGTTTGATTTCTTCGCCCGGAAGCCGATAGCGACAGGATCGCCGCCGTCCTCGCTGGCAGAGATAATGACGTTGTTGCTGTCCACCCTAACGCCGGTGAGCGCGGCAGCAGCAGAAGCGCCGATATCGTCCACACCGAGAGAAAGGGTGCCGCTTTTGAATTCCTTGATAACCTCGGAAGCGCCATCATCCGCATAGAGCGTGGCCTCCGCAAGTTCAATGGAAAGGTCTGCCGAGATTGCTTTGGCAAGCTGGACAGGCGTGCCGTAGGTCTCGTCACCACTTGCGCTCTCTGTAATGGGCGCATAGTAAAGTTTGTCAAGTCCGATTGTAGCCATGACTTATTCCTCCATTTCGTAATATTGGGCCACGTCCACGTTGTAGTGGTGGTAGCCGGTTTCTGTTTCATAACCGATATACTGTCGGTCTGTGATCGTATAGCCTGCAGCAAGCAGGGTTTTCACCAGCGTGTTTTTTACGCCGGTATAGCTGCCCTGTGAATACAGCGATAGCCGCGCCTCCTGAATATCGATGCCGGGAGCGTTGTCCGCATGCAGATCAAAGCTGTCAGAAAGCGGAACGATCACGATATACTGCGCCGGAGCCTCATCCGTGAACACGCCGGTTTCCACCGGAACGGACAGGGCTGAGAGCGTTTCTTGTAAATCTGATAACAGGCTCATAGCTTTCCGACCTCCTCTTCAAAGGTTCTCTGCATTGCTTCAATGCAAGCGTTCTTGGAGGACGATTTTGCCGGTTTCAGAAAGGGCTTTGCAGGCTGGCCGTGTCTTCCATATTCGATGATGTTGGCGAGTTTTGCATTGCTGCCGCCACCTGCGCGGGGTTCTGCAAAACCGACCTTAACATTGTGATTGCCGTTTCGGTCCATTTTCACAGAGGACAGGCCCAGCGATCCTTCAAGCGTTCCGGTGGAGCGGGACGGATATTTCGTATCCCTGCCGATGACAGAGGACAGATTGCTTTTCACCTTGGCAAGGACTACCTCGCCGCCAGCGTTCAGCACCTTTTCCGTAATATCATCCGTTTTATCACCGAGCTTGGAGAGGCGTTTCAAAAACTCCTCCGGCATTGTTATTTCAGCTTTTGCCAATGCTGCTCACCACCTTCTTTGCTAAGATTTCCGTATACATCCCGCGACCTTTGACATTCTCCACGGAGGTAATATCAAAGCGGTCACCATCACAGTCGATAAAATGCTCCGTTGTAATGGTGACGCCCGGAATGGTCCGGAAGCGAAACAGGTCGGTCGCCTCAGAAAATGCAGCGAGGTTTGCCCAGCGCTCACTTCCGTGACGACCTTCCCGGTATACACGAACAGAAGCAAGGACCGTTTCCGTGGTGGAAGCAAAGCCCTCGCTGTCTTTCGTTTTTGTGATCTGCACGATGTCGGCAAATCCATTCATTTTTCCAAAGCTCATACTCACACCTTCCAATCCCGGTCCAGCCTGAGAAGCAAATTGACCGTATTCCATACCTGCTGGCTTGCCTGCACGTTATCGGCAAAGAAGCCGCCAGTGGAGCCATCCCTTGATTCATAGAGATGGCTCACAAGCATAATCACGGCCTGCTCAGTGGTGGCGGGCATATCGTGTTCTGAGTAGTAGCCTTCGTCAATGTGCTGATAGCTTTCCGCATAGGCTTTGGCGGCAGTGATGTACATCTCCAGCAGCGCATCATCCTCGGAATGCTCCAGTATCAGATTTGCTTTGACCTTTTCAAGCAGAGTGTCCATTACTGCCGCCTCCCTTCATCAGGATGCCTTCATCTTCAGAAGCTGGATGCCTTCTGCAAGGATCACCTTACCGTCGACGCGCTCGGTAGCTACGTAGCCGACCTGACCGTTGGTAGCATAGAGCTCATTAAGTCTCTGCACCGTTCTGCCAGCGCGGTCTGCGATCCAGTAGTTCTGGAAATCACCGAAGGCGATGGCGAGGGAACCGGCTGCAATAGTCGGTACATACGGAGAGGTATAGATCTCATAGCCGAGGAGTCTGTCCGGCTGACCGGCCTGCACAGAAGGCTGCCACATATAGGCACCGTTGAGGTCCTTGAGCTTTCTGATGGCAGCGACCGTCGAGTCGTTCATAAGGAACTTGGCGTTTCTGCGGTACGGAGACTTCAACGCATAGACAAGGCTGATAAGCTCATCTGCAGTGATTGCCGTAGTCGCAGCAGCGGTAACGCCGACTGTACCACCATTGGCGGTGAAAATACCGGTAGGCTGGTTGGTGCCGGTGCCGACGCAGAATGCCTGTTCCTCGGCAATACCGAAGGCACGTGCAAACTCGTCCGCGATGTAGCTCTCCAGATCGAAAGCGGAATCCTGCAGAAGCTCCTGACTCACGCGGATGAGGTCCGTGAGCTTATAAGCATCGATCTGCTTCTGACCGAAGGTAGGGTTACTCTCTGTATATGCGCCGTTTTCCAGCGTCCACTGTGCAGTGGAGTGGGAGGCTGCCACAGGAATCTTGCGTTCGCTGTTTGTAGTGATGACCTTGGCGAGGGAACGGATCACGTTGGCCTCATCAAGAGTTGTCACGATCTGGCGCTCAAATTCCTCCGGAACGAGATAGCCGCCATCGGCATCCGTACCCTCGGAGAGCACGTTATGCAGGAGCGTCTTTCCGCGAAGGTGCCTGCCGAAGTCCTCTCTGTAGGCATTAGAGGCGCGACCGACCTTTTCATCTTCGGGCTTTTCCGGCTTGCCGGTAAGCGGGCTGCCAACAGGCTTATTAAGCTCAGCCTCGATAGCGTCCCTGCGCTCCATACGCTTGATCTCGGTAGTCAGAGCGTCGAGCTCCTTTTCCATGTTGTTGTAGGTGGCGTCATCCTCAGCGGAAAGCACGCCTTTGTCCGTTCTGTGGGTATCGAGGAAGCCCTCCATCGTATTCCACAGGGTTGCACGCTTGGTGCGAAGTTCATTAACAGTCATGATTGAAATCCTCCATTTCACATGTATTTTTTGATGGTTTCAAGATGTGCCTTAAGCTCATCAACCGAGCGTCCGGCAGGGGGGTCGGGTTCAGGCTCCGGCTTGGATTCAGGCTTTGCCTTTGCCACGAGCTTGTTCATAAGCGCGGCGGCCACAGCCTTGCTGGAAAACGCGTAGCTTTCTGTTGGCGCTGCAGATTTCTTTTCATCCTCCAGCACGCCGTCGGAGAAGCCGAGCTCCATAGCTTTGTGCGCGTTCATCCATGTCTCCGCATCCATGAGATGCGAGAGTTTGGCGCGGGAGAGGCCGGTTTTGATTTCATAGGCGTTGATAATGCTCTCCTTGACTTCATTGAGCATCTCGATGGCCTTCTGCATATCTTCATGGTCTCCAAACGCCGCTGTTGCAGGATTGTGGATCATCATCAGCGCCGTGGGTGCCATGAGCACCTTGGTACCGGCCATTGCGATGACGGAAGCAGCAGATGCCGCAATGCCATCGATCTTGACGGTAACGTCGCCTCTGTAATCCATGAGCATGGAATAAATCTGGCTGGCCGCGATGCAATCGCCACCCGGAGAGTTGATCCAGATGGTGATCGGCCCGGAGCCTGCAAAAAGCTCGTCCTTGAACATTGCCGGTGTGATGTCATCGTCAAACCAGCTTTCCTCGGCAATTGTGCCGTTAAGCTCAAGGACTCGTTCTGCGTCCGGGCTTTCGTCCACCGCGTTCTTCCACACCCAGAACTTCTTGTTCTTCATCGGTGTTGTCCTCCTTTCCGTCATCGTTACTTATATTTGCAAAAGCACCCGCGTCACCCAGCGGGAGCATATTGCCGTTAATGAGATACAGATCGCCGCCTTCTTCAGCAGGGATACGGTCGAGATTTTCGAGTTCCCGGATGTCATTTGCGCTCATCCAGCCGTTCTGCCTCGCTGTGGCATATCCGTTCATACGACTCTGGTAATCGCCGCGAAGCAGGCCCTCCAGATTGAATTTCACGAAGTAGCGTTTCTTCTCTTCCGGAGAGAGTAGCGTTCGCTGTATGGATTGCTCCCAGCGCACCACCCACGGGTCCAGCGTGTATTTCACGAATTCCAGCGACTGCTGCTCAATATTAGAAAAGCTCGATTTCTCAAGGTCACCGACCATGTGTGGCGGGACTCTGAAAATTCGAGCGATTTCATTGATCTGAAACTTTCTGGTCTCAAGGAACTGCGCCTGCTCAGGTGAGATGGAAATAGGCGTGTATTTCATGCCTTCTTCCAAAACGGCCACCTTACCGGAATTGGAACTGCCTCCAAACTGACTCATCCATGCGTCTCTGACCTTCGTCGGGTCCTTGATCGTGCCGGGATGTTCCAGCACGCCGGAAGGAGCAGCGCCGTTGGCAAAGAACTTAGAGCCGTATTCCTCGGTGGCAATTGCAAGGCCGATAGCGTTCTTAGCCATCGCTATCGGTGAGTAGCCGACCAGTCCGTCAAAGCCGAGGCCCGGAATATGCAACACATCCGATGGCTGAAGGATCACGGTATTCCCTTTAGCGGTCGGAGCCTCATCATTGGAGTGGCTGTACTGGTAATATAGATGACCATTGTTATCGCGGTTGACCTGCATCTTGTTTGGCATCAGCGGATACAGCGCCACGATCTCATCCTTGCCGTTACGGATTACCTGCGCATAGGCATTTCCCCACAAAAGCAAGTGCGTCATGAGCGTTTCCCTGAAGACGAAAGAGCTCATCTCCGGATTCGGCTCATCGTGAAGCAGGTGATAAAGCGGGTGCTGCATCGCTTTTTCCTTGCCGCCGTCGTCCTTGTATTGGTAGACCTGCAGCGGGAGTCCAGCAATGGCTTCTGACAGAATACGCACACAGGCATAGACCGCCGTCATCTGCATGGCAGAGCGTTCCGTTACTACCTTGCCGGAAGAACTGCCGCCCATATAAAAGGCATAGCTCGAACCGGCTGTTCTGTCGGTGGGCTTATCCCTTGAGCGAAAGAGGCCACTGAATATTCCCATAGTTGATCACCGTCCTTTCAGATAAACAAAAGCCCGCGAGTATCGTAGACACTCTCGGACGTATCATTGCCGCAGCGGATAGCGCGATCCAGCGCCATTACCGTCGCCACGGCACCGTCAATTTTCTCAGTTGATTTTTCCTTGTCCGGCTTGATGTTGCCTGCCGGATCGGTACGGATATAAATGTTATCCATCATCCAGTGGAGCACCGGATGACCACCGTGGGCGATGCGTTCCTCCAGTACCAGCTTCATAAGTTCCTTTGTCGGCGGGCTCATATCCTTAAAGCCCTGTCCGAAAGGAACGACCGTAAAGCCAATGCCTTCGAGGTTTTGTACCATCTGGACAGCTCCCCAGCGGTCAAAGGCGATCTCGCGGATATTGAAGCGCTCACCCAGACGTTCGATGAATTTTTCGATGTAGCCGTAGTGGACTACGTTGCCCTCGGTGGTTTGCAAAAATCCTTGACGCTCCCACACATCGTAAGGAACATGATCGCGCCGGACACGCAGGTCGAGCTGTTCTTCCGGTATCCAGAAGTATGGCAGGATCACATATTTATCCGTTTCATCCTCCGGTGGGAATACCAGCACAAAGGCTGTGATGTCTGTAGTGGAGGACAGGTCCAGACCGCCATAACAAACGCGGCCCTCCAGATCATCTTCATTTACGGCAAACGAACACTTATCCCATTTGTCCATCGGCATCCACCGGACAGCCTGCTTTACCCATTGATTGAGCCTTAGTTGCCGGAAGGAGTTCTCCTCGGCAGGATTTTGCTTTGCTGATTCGCATGCGGCCTTCACTTTATCGATGCCGACCGTAATGCCGAGAGAGGGGTTCGCCTTTTTCCACACCTTCGGGTCCGTCCAGTCATCGTTTTCATCTGCACCGTAGATCACAGGATAGAAGGTCGGATCAACTTTGCGACCGGCCAGAATATCCAGTGCCTTCTGGTGCGTTTCATAGCAGATGGACTTTGTATCCGTACCGGCTGTGGTAATCAGGAAATATAGCGGCTGCATTCTGGCATCACCGGAGCCCTTGGTCATAACATCAAAGAGCTTCCGGTTGGGTTGGGTATGCAGCTCATCAAAGACCACGCCGTGTATATTGAAGCCATGTTTCGAGTAGGCTTCTGCGGAAAGCACCTGATAGAAGCTGTTGGTCGGCGCATATACAATACGCTTGGTCGCCGTCAGGATTTTTACACGCCGGTTGAGCGCCGGACACATCCGAACCATATCGGCGGCCACCTCAAAAACGATGGATGCCTGCTGGCGATCAGCAGCGCAGCCGTAGACCTCCGCACGTTCCTCACCGTCGCCGCATGTAAGAAGCAGGGCTACCGCAGCGGCCAGCTCCGATTTACCCATCTTCTTGGGTATCTCAATGTAGGCGGTGTTGAATTGACGATAACCGTTGGGCTTGAGCGTTCCGAAGATATCCCGGATAATTTGCTCCTGCCAGTCAATCAGCTCGAAGGGCTTTCCGGCCCATGTGCCTTTGGTATGGCACAGGCATTCGATGAAGCCGACTGCATAATCCGCAGCATCCTGATCGTAGTAGGAATCCTTGGCGCGAAACTGCGTCGGTTTGTATTTTTTCAGCTTACGGATAGCAGGTCACCTCCTTCAAAAAGCATAAAAATAAGCCGCCATCAGCGACTTTCTCCGTAACGAGAAACAGAGCCATCCGGCTCGGTTCCAAGGGCATATTCAAATGCCGGTGTTTAGTTGTAGTTGTTCAGCAGGATGCAAAGCGCCATCTCTGCTTCCTTGCAGGTGGGCTCCACATCCCAGCCTCTGTCATAGTTGCACACGATCTGACCGTCAATCCTGATCATCAGCTTGCTGATCTTGCCGCCGTTGATCCCATAGGTCTCGCTGGGTTCCTCGTAGTGCTTTACCCAATAGTGGCAGACCGTGTATTTATCCTTGATGTTCGCATCCGGGATGCCGATGGTTCCTTCGCTCCACATATCCGGCACCTCCTTAGTTCAGCAGGAAGCGGATGCCCATGATCTCGGTAGGCTCCTCGTCTCCCCAGCGGGTTTCCTGCCTCGTGATGGTGCAAAGCCCGATCATCGTGCAGCCCTGTGCGGCAAAGGCGTGAAGGTTTTCCATCACCGCCGTACTCTGGTTGGTGTAAACGAAGCTCGTAATGCCGGCGTAGCGGAGTGTATCGATGAAGTCCTTGACTTCCTTATCCCAAAGGAAATCGTCCATCTCCAGCTCGTCTTCCTTGCGGCTGATGCTCTGCGCCCAAGCGCGGTAGGCTTTGCAGGCTCCCTGCTCGAAGGGGAATTTCATCGCTTCCTTTTCAGCGTACCAGTTTTTCAATTCTTCGCTGTCCCAGCCATAGGTGTCGATAATGTGCTGCTTGCGGCCCTCGTGGGCTGCGCGGCGCTCCTCGTATTCGTGGCCGATGCGCTTCAGGTTTTCAAAGTATGTGTTGTTTGCGTTCATGGTGTTTACCTCCGTTCGTTTTGGTATGTACATATATCACTCTGAAGGCACAGAATAGCAAGCTATTTCTGCGATATTCCGGGGCATAATCTACACAAATATCCGAGCAGAAAACTGTGTAATTTATGCCTCGCCGGTCAGAATGAAATGCACATATTCCTTGCGGTTTTCTTCGAGGTAAACAACCAGCTCGTATAAGTCGCGCTCGTAGGCAAGGCGCTGGACCGTATTCACATCAAACATGTTCGTCAGGCCCGTATCACGGATCTCCAGAATCTGTTCCTTAACCTTGTCAGTCATGATCAGCCACCACCTTGCATTCATCTTCACCGTAGGCAACGGAAAGGCCGCTGCCGTTATCCCAATGCACCATGATGGAGCCAATATCGTCCACGCCTATGACGGTGCCTTTTGTCCCGATGGGAGGAGCCTGCACATCGTCCATCTTCAAAAGTTCGACGCGGGTACCGGGCTTAAAACGCTCACGCAGCGCCTGTAGGCGTTCTTTGGAAATCACTCGCATACTTCCACCTCCTTTGCCGGTGCGCCGTTACGGAAGGCGGAGCTGCCGGAGAGATTGCGGAGCAGGATTTTACGCTCTGTTTTGTAGTCCGCGCCGATAAAACCGAGGCGGAGCAGGAAGCACCGGAAGGCGTACTTGTCGTTGTCAGTTTCCTTTTCCTTGGCGGTCACACGCTTGGCGTTCCTTGCCATCTCGCAGAGAGCAGCAATGAAGTGGGTGTAGGACCTGATCTCATCCGCGTCCAGCTCTGTAGTAAACCAAGGGAAGGAAATCTTGTCGTCTTCCTCGGTGATCGGAAGGTCTGTCACACCCAGCGCCTTTTTGATCAGGCTGCCTTTGGCCTCGATGAGCTTATGCAGGTTATCGAGGGAGCCTCCTGTGAAGCTGGCCTTCGGCATCTGCATCACCAGTCCGTATTCATCAGAAGCGGCTTCGGGCATCGTGTCCTCCGCAGCGGTGTAGCCTGCGTCTTGGAGTGCGGCTTTCACCGCCTCAATGGTTGCATCTTCGGTGCGCTCGTCCCAGACCATCGTGCCGTCTTTCTCAACGGTAATGTCACTGATGACGTAAGCGCAGGTCGGCATGCGCATATACACGGGCTTCATTCCAACCGTGTCGGAAATGATCCCGACCAGAGCCTTGCGCTCGTCTCCGGTTACGTTGTAGGTTGCTTTCATGAGAAATCCTCCTTTGTGTTTTTTTGGTAGGTACATATATCACTCTGAACGCCTGTAATAGCAAGCATTTTCGGGAAAATATATGTACCAAATCTGGCCGGAGGATTTTGTGGTTATTCGTCGACTACTGACACATCCTCATAGGCGTAGGTCAGACCGTCGCGCTGCAGCTTTACACCGTCAGCAGAACCGACCTGTTCGATGTAGCGTTTTACGATTACATCGCAGAATTTCTCATCCAGCTCTATGGTGTAGCAGGAACGATCCGACTGCTCGCAGGCAATGAGCGTGGAGCCGGAGCCGCCGAAGGGGTCGAGCACCAGCGTATTGCTCATGCTGGAGTTCATGATCGGATAGGCCAGCAGCGCTATCGGCTTCATGGTCGGGTGGTCGCCGTTCTTCTTGGGCTTGTCGTATTCCCAGACGGTGGTTTCTTTCCGACCTGCGTACCACTTGTGCTTTCCGGACTTCTTCCAGCCAAAGAGGACGGGTTCATGAATCCATTGATATGGGCTGCGGCCCAGCACCAGCGAGTTCTTTTTCCAAATACAGCAGCCGGAGAGGTAGAAGCCCGCGTCGGCAAAAGCCCTGCGGAAATTCAATCCTTCGGTGTCCGCGTGGAACACGTAGATGGAAGCATCGTCTGCCATAGCCTTTTCTGTGAGCGTAAAAGCGTCGAGCAGGAACTGATAAAAGGCGTCGTTTGCCATATTATCGTTTTTGATCTTCCCGGCGCTGCCTTCATAGTTCACATTGTATGGCGGGTCCGTCACCACGAGATTTGCTTTGGCTCCGGCCATCAGAAGCTCGAAGGTTTCTGCCTTGGTGGAGTCGCCGCATACCAGCCGGTGGCGGCCCAGTGTCCATATATCACCGGGCTTTGTGATGGTAGGCTTTTTGAGTTCTTCCTCTACATCAAAATCATCATCGTGAATGCCGTCCTTCAGGCTATCCTTAAACAGGTCATCCAGCTCGGCGGGCTCGAAGCCGGTGAGGGATACATCAAAATCCGCTCCCTGCAGATCGGCAATGAGCAGGGCCAGCTTGTCCTTATCCCAATCACCGGAGATCTTATTGAGCGCAACATTGAGGGCCTTTTCTTTTTCTTCGGGAAGGTCCACAACGACACATTCGACCTCATCAATGCCCATGTCGATCAGCACCTTCAGACGCTGATGTCCGCCGACCACGCGACCGGTCGCCTGATTCCAGATGACGGGCTCCACATAGCCGAACTGTTCAATGGAGCGTTTCAGCTTTTCATATTCCGGATCACCGGGCTTTAAATCCTTACGCGGGTTATATTCCGCAGGGATAAGGTCAGTGGCTTTCTTTTTCTTTATTAACATATCAGTCCCCACTCAGCGAATTTTTCAAAGCCGCCGATGCGGTCAATGAAGGCTCTCGCTGTTTCTACGATTCTTTCGTATGGAATACCGTCAACGACATCATCACCGATGGCGCAGACGAGTTCGACCTGTGCTCCGGTTTCCTGCGCCTTGAGCCATGCGTAAATGTTGACGCTGACATCGGCCTTGGAGAGATCCTTGCCGTGTAAACCGCCGCCTGTTACGGAGTCGCCCATATCAGAGCCGAGCTTCCGGTTAACAGCACCGGTATCGACATCTGTACCTCCTGTCCAATCACCGAGCGGATTGATCTTAGCTTCAGGATAGGTCTCGCGCAGATGATAGGTCTTGGCGTTGCTCTGGCAGATGATCAGGCGGGCCTCATCAAGAATGTACTTACCATCACAGCCATAGGTTTCATATATTTGTTTTGCAATAGCCGCCAGAGCTTTCTGTTCTTCGGTTACAGGCATGCCCTTGAAGATGCCGTTGTCGCCACATCGAATGCAGCCAGCCTGATTGTCTGCCAGATGCTTATCCTGCGGAACTTCGACATAATCTGACATAATTCGACCACCTGCGATGCGGTGAACGATAGCAGCAGTTTCTTCATCCGTAATATGAACAGAGGACTCTGCGATGATATGGCAGACGCCATGACCGATCAGGACTTCCACGGCTATTTTCGGATCGCTTTCTTTCTGGTACGCAAGGTCGACAAGAGCACCGGCAATGCGGTCGGCCACCTTGTCGGGATGCGCCGGATTTACTTTTTCATACATATCAGTTTCCTTTCCGAGCGGTGAGCAGCCGCTCCATAACGTCATCCTGCGGAGAGATGCCGCCGTATTCCGTCATGCAGTGTTCTCGGACGATCTGGAAAATCTCTCCCCAGATGCGGTTCGACTGCGTCATATACTTATCTGCGATAGCAACATACGGTGACTGAATGGCTGCGCCGGTAGTCGGGTGTTTCGCTAAAAAGCCAAACTCGGAGGTTGCCGCTTCACACTGTATCCATCGCGCAGAGGCCATCGCATAGCGCTCGATCATCTGCGGAGAGATAAGGTGAGAGCAGCCTCGGTCATTCAGCCACTTCCATGTGGCTTCGTATATTTCCACAGCACAAAGCTGCGTCCCGTCCTTCTGTGGCGCGGACAGGAATTCGGACGGCTTTGGCATTGCTTCTCCATCAAGGTCAGCAGCTTTGCTGTCAAAGTCGATGACGGTTAGTTTTCGTTTTCCCGGATTACCGGCAGCAATCTTCTCTGCGATAGGCTTCTTTGGCCTGCCGCCGCTACCGGGTTTCGGTCCTCGCTGTCCCATATTTCACACCTCCTTTGTTGGGCAGGGGCTATTCCCTCAAAAACTTACGCGAATTTGCACGCGAAGGCCCACGCCCGTTGTCCGGATGAACAGCCATAGAGATTTTGACCGCCCTACCCGTTGGGGTGGTTGTGCCAGCGATCACCACGTTCCGCATGAATCCTCGCGTGGCAGCTTTTACAAAGAGCGATGAGATTTGACTCATCATGTGTGCCGCCTTCAGCAAGAGGGAGCTTGTGGTGGACCTCTTCGGTGGGAACGTAGAGCCCGCGTTCAAGACACAGCTCACACAGCGGGTGCTGGGAGACGTAGCGGTCTCGGATACGCTTCCATGCGCGTCCGTACCTTCGCTTGGTCTCAGGGCTGCGGTCATATTTTTCGTAACGTGTGTTTTCCTGTTTCTCATGCACAGGGCAGTACCTTCCGTCAGTCAGGTTGGGACAGCCGGGAAAGGAGCATGGTCGCTTGGGTTTCCTTGGCATTGTTTCGCCTCACTTTCGCGCATAAGAAAAGCCCTGCAGGATTTCTCCCGCAAGGCTCTCGTATGTTTTACTTTGTCCATCATAATACTATCATAAGAGGCGACTCTCATTCTCTCTCATTTACTCT
>CANRIM010000031.1 GCA_947630695.1 uncultured Lachnospiraceae bacterium | reverse complement strand
TCCTTATTCGGTATAGCGGAGGCGGCTGTCAATTCGACATAATTTTCTTGTGATACTTTACCGTACATGAGCATTATTGCCCGGGTGGAAGCGGTGCTGCGCCGCTTCGGAAACAGCGAGAAAATCCTGCATTTTGCAGATCTTGAGATCAATACGGATTCCAGACAGGTGACAAAGGGGCAAAAAAACGTGGATCTGACCGTCAAGGAATTTGATCTGCTGGTGGAACTGGTACGGAATAAAAATATCGCGCTGTACCGCGACCGGCTGTATGAAAAGGTCTGGCAGGAGCCTTTTACAGGTGAAACCAGGACTTTGGATTCCCATATTCAGCGGCTGCGCAAAAAATTGGGACTGGAACAGCAGATCAAAACGGTATTTCGGATCGGATACCGGCTGGAGGAATAAGATGCGTCTGTTTACCAAAATATTTTTCAGCGTGATTATGGTATTTTGCCTGACCTTTCTGGTTTCCGGCTATTTTATCCTTTCCTTTTCCCTGAAATCCTGCGTGGAACGGGAAAAGGAATTTGCACTGCAGCAGTATAAGTACGATAAATTTACTGCCCAGGCAGCCATGATTTCCGGCCGGCTGTTTGAAGAGACGGAAGATTTTGCCCGGATGCAGCCGCTGTTTGAAACCATGGCCAGGCAGATAGACGCGGATATCTGTCTGGTTTCTGCAGAGGGCGAATGTCTTTATACGGAAGGCCCATGGGATGATCTGCCGAAGTCCCTTTCTTTGTCGGCGGATCATTACTGGTTTCAATTCCTGCATCAGGAAAATCAAAGCCATGTGCTGATCGGAAGCCTGATCCGGCAGGACGATGTTTCGTTTGGGTTTTTGACAAAAACGAATATCTCGGAATCTATCCGGCAGCAAAAACGTCTGCAGACCTATTTTGAGCGCTGCTTCTGTGCGGCGCTGATTCTGGGAATTGTGCTGATGCTGGGACTTTCGCTGCTGCTGACCAGACCCTTAAGCCGGATGACGAAAGCGGCGGACCGGATCGCGGACGGCTGTTACCATGAGCGGCTGCGGCTGCACAGCAAGGATGAACTGGGACAGTTTGCCGACAGCTTTAACCGGATGACGGCCATGGTAGAGCAAACGATTCAGGAATTGTCCGAAGAAGCGGAAAAGAAAGAGGATTTTGTGGCGAATTTTGCCCATGAACTGAAAACGCCGCTGACTTCCATTATCGGATATGCGGATATGATTTACCAGAAGGATCTGCCCCGGGAAAAGGTGAAAAAAGCGGCCTGGTATATCTGGAATGAGGGCATGCGCCTGGAAGCGCTGTCCCTGAAGCTGATGGATCTGACCAATCTGAACCGGCAGGAATTTCCCCGTTCCGCCATGTCCGCCGAAGAAATCCTGGCGGACGTGATGGAAGGCGCCGCCGTGGCCCTGCGGCAGAAGGGCGTTCAGATTTTCTGGCGGACGGAAGACGTTTACATTATCGTGGATTACGATCTGATCAAGACCATGCTGCTGAATCTCATTGACAATGCGGTGAAGGCGGACTGCAGGCGGATCCGGATAGAGGGAAAGACAGAAGAAGGGAAATATCAGATCCGCATTACGGACGACGGAAAGGGGATTCCCGCCGCCCAGCTTTCGAAAATCACCGAGGCCTTTTATATGGTAGACAAGGCTTCTGCCCGGAAGCAGCACGGTGCGGGCATCGGGCTGGCGCTGGTGCGGCGAATCGTGGAACTGCATGAAGGAAAACTTCGGATCGACAGCAGGGAGGGGGAAGGCACCTGCGTTACGGTGGCGCTTCCGCTGGCAGAGGCGGAAGAAGATCCCGAGGAGGAAGGCTTATGCGAAGCATAATTTTAAATGCCTTCCGACGACTTGGCAGGTGCGCTTCCCAAGCGCGCGTGCCGCTACCTTATTATCAGGAGGAAGGCTTATGCGAAGTATGAAGCAGCGGGAATGGAAAAGCATAGTGGTGATACTGATCGTCTGTCTGTTGGTACCGGTCCAGCTGCTTCTGATGCGTTTGATTTTACAGCGGCATGCAGACCTGCTCTTGTCTGAAAGCGGTGTCATTGCTGCGGCGGAGGATGCCTCGTCGGCGCAGAGCGGTACGGAAACCGTCCCGGATGCCCTGCGGCCGGAAGAATGGAAACAGGTCATTGCCAATATGGACAGTGCTTCGCCGGAAATCCTCCATGACCCCACAGGACTGCAGATTTCCATGAAGGAGGCTATTGCCGCAGGGGAAGGATGGTTTGAGAAATTTGCGGAAGCCTTCGGACACAGTTCCTTTGACGGATATACCGAGGTGCGCGCCATGCTCTGCAGGAAAGAAAGCGCCGATGGGGCAGGATTGCCGGAAGGATACGGCAGCTACTGGATCGTCAGCTGTCAGACAGAGGGCATGGAAGCGGATCTGTATCTGCACGCGGTGACGTCGCAGATTCTGAAAATCGAGATGGTTGCGTATCAGCCGCCGGAAACGCTGCAGCAGGCGTCGAAGTACGGACGGATGCTGCAGGGGTTTGCGGAGCAGATCGGCTGGGGCAGCTGTCAGGCGATGGAGGAAACAGCAGCCGGCGCCACGGCCTATCTGCCGGAACTGGATCTGGCAGCGGTTCTTACGGTGGTGGATCAGAGCATATATTATGATCATAGCGACGCCCAATATCGGGAGATCGTTCACCTTTCCCTGCAGGAAAGGCGAAAGCTGGAAGAGGCAACCTATTCCATTTCAGGCAGCGGCACGAATGCCGGAAACTGACGCAGAATTTACAGTTACAACACAAGTACCTTGCAGGAAACAGACAACTGCCTGCTATGCTTACGGGCATGGAAAGGAGTTGTTGTGGGTTGAAAAAAATCGGAACGGTGCTGGTGCTGCTGCTTTGTGTGCTGTTTTTCTGGCTGTGGATGCAGGAAAAATCCAAGGGGAAGGACAGAAAGGAATCGAAAGTGACCATGGAGAGCAATGTGGCTGTCAATGAAAGAAAAATAACCGAACTGCCGGCGACAGAGGCGCCTGTTACGAAAGCGCTTTCCGACGGCACGGACGCGGCAAAGCTTTTGCTGCTGGTGAATCCCTGGCACAAGCTGCCCCAGAATTATACGGTGGATCTCACCGATTTAAACGGCGGGCACCAAATCGCCACCCTGTGCTATCCGGCACTGCAGCAGATGATGGACGACGCCAGGGCGGCGGGACTGCATCCCTTGATCTGTTCCTCTTTCCGTACCTGGCAGAAACAGGAGCGGCTGTATGAAAACAAGGTGGCGGCGCTGATGCAGAAGGGATACGGCAGGGAAATGGCGGAAACGGCAGCGGCGGCGGAGGTGGCGGTGCCCGGCACCAGCGAGCATCAGCTGGGGCTGGCACTGGACATTGTAGATGAAAGCAATCAGAATCTGGACGAAAGCCAGGAATCCACAAAGGTACAGAAGTGGCTGATGGAAAACAGCTGGAAATACGGGTTTATTCTGCGTTACCCCAATGAAAAACGGCAGATCACGGGCATTATTTACGAGCCATGGCATTACCGCTATGTAGGAAAGGAAGCGGCGGCGGAAATTTACGCCAACGGGTGGTGCCTGGAGGAATATCTGGAACACAAAGCAAGGTAACGGCACGCGCGCCCCAGGCGCACCTGCCAAGTCGTCGGAAGGCATTTGAAGTTATGCTTTGCATAAGCCTTCCTCCTTCTACTAAGGTAACGGCACGCGCGCTCGGGGAGCGCACCTGCCAAGTCGTCGGAAGGCATTCCCAGTTATGCTTCGCATAAGCCTTCCTCCTCACGAAAGATTGAAAAATAGTGTTTACATTTTTGCGCCGGAGTGCTACAATGACCGCGAATTGAACGATGAAGAACAGACAAACCGGCGGACGCATCCTTTCGTCCGGCCGGGAACATGAAGCAAGCGGATGGTATTTCGAATTAAAAGAAAACGATACTGCGTGACACATGGTCTTTTCTTTCCGTCTGTTAAAAAAGCCCGCGTCGCCTTTGAAAGAAAGGGTGATGGCATGAAGATTGGTTTTATTGGAGCAGGAAAAGTCGGATTTTCATTGGGCAGATTTTTTGTGCAGGGCGGCATTCCGGTGACCGGTTATTACAGCAGGCACCGAGCGTCAGCCAAAGAGGCGGCCGCATTTACCGGGACAGAACAATATGACACAGCTGCGGACTTGATCGCGGACAGCGACGCGCTGTTTTTAACAGTACCTGATGGCGCCATTACGGCAGTCTGGCAGGAGATCGGAAAGTATGATATCAAAGGAAAAATGATTTGTCATTGCAGCGGCGTGATGACGGCGGCGGAAGCATTTCCGCAGGCAGACCGCACCGGCGCTTTTATATATTCGATGCATCCGTTGTTTCCCTTTCACAGTAAGTATGAAACTTACAGGGAACTGCCGGGTGCTTTTTTTTGTCTGGAAGGAACGGGGCCTCATCTGCCTCTGTGGACGAAGCTGCTGCAGCAGCTGGGTGTACAGGCGCAGGTGATTCCCGCTGCGGAGAAGAAAAAATATCATGCGGCCTGCGCCATAGCCAGCAACCTGATGTGCGCGCTGCTGCAGGAAAGTCTGGATTTGCTGAAAAACTGCGGCTTTTCGGAGACAGAAGCCCTGTCGGCGCTGACGCCCCTGGCAAAAAGCAATCTGACCCACATTCTGGAGGAAGGACCGACGGCGGCGCTGACGGGACCTGTGGAGCGTGGCGATACGGAGACGGTGAAAAAACATCTCGCCTGTTTTGCTTCGGCAGAGGATCGGGAAATCTACCGGCTGCTTTCAATGAAACTGCTGGCGCTGGCAGCCGAAAAACATCCCGGCCGGGACGATGCGCAGCTCAAAAAGCTGCTGGAAACACCGGCGCAGGCGTGAAGATAAGGAGGTAAATGAAAATGTCCGGAAAATATACGGTGACGTCATTACTGGAGATGAAGCAGAAGGGGGAAAAGATTTCCCAGCTGACCTGCTATGATTATTCTACGGCCCGTCTGGTGGATGCGGCGGGCATCAATACGGTACTGGTGGGGGACAGCTTGGGCATGACCATGCAGGGCTATGAGAACACCCTGCCTGTGACCTTGGACGAAATGATTTGCTATGGACGGAGCGTGGTGCGGGGCTGTCAGAATGCCTTTGTCATCATGGATATGCCCTTTATGAGCTATCAGGTTTCCCCGGCCCAGGCCCTGGAATCCGCGGGACGGCTCATTAAGGAAACCGGCGCCAACGCCGTGAAGCTGGAAGGCGGCGCGGCGGTAACGGAACAGATCAAAGCGATTGTGGACGCCGGCATACCTGTCTGTGCCCACATCGGCATGACGCCCCAGTCGGTGAATGTGTTCGGCGGATTTAAAGTACAGGGAAAGGGCGAAGCCAAGGCTGAGCAGCTGTTAAAGGACGCCCTTGCCGTACAGGAAGCAGGCGCTTTCATGGTGGTTCTTGAATGTGTGCCGCCGAAGCTTGCCGCTTTGATTACCCGGCAGGTGGATATGATCACCATCGGCATCGGCGCTGGCGTGGAATGTGACGGACAGGTGCTGGTATATCAGGACATGCTGGGCATGTCGGGAGATTTTACGCCGAAATTTGTCAGACGCTTTGCCGAGATCGGCGAAGCCATGCAGCAGGCCTTTGCAGACTATGATGCGCAGGTGAAAAGCGGGGCCTTTCCTCAGGCAGCCCAAACTTACAGCAAGAGCGACTGCGACGACGCTTTCCTTGCGCAGCTGGAGGAAAAATACAGCAAAATGCGGGAACTTTCCCTGAAATAAGAGGTGGGACAGATGATTATAGCCAGAACGATCGCAGAAGTACGCAAGTGCGTAGCTGCATGGAAAAAAGAAGGACAGGTGGTGGGCCTTGTGCCTACCATGGGATATCTGCATGCCGGACACGCCAGCCTGGTGGACCGGGCGGCGGCGGAATGCGGCAAAGTGGTGGTATCGGATTTTGTGAATCCCACCCAGTTTGGAGAAGGAGAAGACCTGCAGAGTTACCCGAGGGATTTTGCCCATGACTGCGCGCTGCTGGAAGCCCACGGCTGCGATCTGGTCTTTTATCCGGAGGTTTCCGAAATGTACGCGGAAGACGCCGCTACCTATGTGGAAATATTATCGGAAATGCCCAAACAGCTCTGCGGGAAAACCAGGCCCATTCATTTCCGGGGCGTGTGTACGGTGGTCTCCAAACTGTTTAATATCGTGCAGCCGGATCGGGCCTATTTCGGGCAGAAGGATGCGCAGCAGCTGGCAATTATCCGCCGTATGGTGCGGGATCTGTCCTATGGTATTGAAATCATTGCCTGCCCCATCGTCAGAGAAGAGGACGGCCTGGCCATGTCTTCCCGGAATACCTATCTGAACCCGGCGGAACGTCAGGCGGCGCTGGTACTGTCCGAGGCGGTCTTTTTGGGTGAACGGCTCACAGAGGCCGGGGAAACCGACGCGGCGGCGCTGCTGGCGGCCATGCGGGCCCATATCGAAGAAGAACCCCTGGCGAAAATTGACTATGTGTCCGCGGTGGACGGCGTGACCATGATGCCGGTGTCAAAGATCGAACCCGGCGTTCTGGTGGCCATGGCGGTGTATATCGGCAGAACCCGTCTGATCGATAATTTTACGGTGGGAGGCACGGCGGATGACTGTTGAAATGCTGAAAAGTAAGATCCACCGGGCAGTGGTGACCCAGTCGGATATCCAGTATGTGGGTTCCATTACGGTGGACCGCAGCCTGCTGGAGGCTTCCGGTATTTTAGAATATGAAAAGGTGCAGATCGTAGACATCGACAACGGGAACCGTTTCGAAACCTACACCATTGCGGGGGCGCCGGATTCCGGCATTATCTGCTTAAACGGCGCGGCGGCCCGCTGCGTCAATGTGGGAGACAAAATCATTATTATGGCTTTTACGCAGATGGAGCCGGAAGAAGCAAAAAACCATCATCCCACGGTGGTATTTGTGGATGAACACAACAAAGCGGTCCGGGTGAGCAGTTATGAGAAGCACGGACGGCTGGAAGATATGTAAAGAAACCGGGAGAAAAGGACGCAAATGGAACTTTTACAGGGAAAATGTGTGATACTGGGCGTTACGGGCGGTATAGCCGCCTATAAAATGCCGAATCTGGCAAGTATGCTGCGAAAAGCGGGGGCAGAGGTGCATGTGGTCATGACGGAACATGCCACGCAGTTTATTACGCCGCTGACCTTTGAAACCCTGACGGGAAACCGCTGTGTGGTGGATACCTTTGCCAGAGATTTTAAATATGAAGTGACCCATGTGTCGCTGGCCAAGGCGGCGGATCTGATTCTGATCGCACCTGCCACCGCCAATGTCATTGCCAAGCTGGCTCATGGCATTGCGGACGATATGCTTACCACGCTGGTGCTGGCCGCGAAATGTCCGAAGCTGGTGGCCCCTTCCATGAATACGGCCATGCTGGAAAATCCGGCGACAGAAGAGAATATCCGGAAGCTGAAAGATTACGGCTTCGGCATCATCGATTCCGCTTACGGTATGCTGGCCTGCCGGGATACCGGCAAAGGAAAACTGCCGGAACCGGAGGAACTGTTTGCGCATATTATAAAAGAGATCGCTCATGAAAAGACTCTGGCAGGGGTCAGGATCACAGTGACGGCAGGCCCTACCCAGGAAGCCTTTGATCCGGTGCGCTATCTCACCAATCACAGTTCCGGCCGGATGGGCTATGCGGTGGCCGAAAGAGCCATGCTGCGGGGGGCTGACGTGACCCTGATTTCCGGGCCGGTGTCTTTGCCGCCGGTACCCTTTGTAAAGCTGCGGTCCGTGGTGACGGCACAGGATATGTTCCTGGCGGTGCAGGAGGTACTGCCGGAAACGGACGTTTTGATTATGACGGCAGCCGTGGCGGATTACCGACCGGTGACGGTGGCAGAGGATAAGGTCAAAAAAAGCGAAGACGATATGACGATTCCCGTGGAACGGACGGAAGATATCCTGCGGTGGGTGGGCGCCCACAAGCAGGAAGACCTGTATGTCTGCGGCTTCTGCATGGAAACCCAGCATCTGGAGGAAAGTGCGGAAGAAAAACTGCGCCGGAAGAACATGGATATGATCGCTGCCAACAATGTGAAGGTGGAAGGCGCGGGCTTTGGCCTGGAGACCAATGTGGTGACCATCATTACAAAAGACAATATTCAGGCGCTGCCGCTGATGCGCAAGACCGAGGTAGCGGACTGCCTGCTGGACGCCATAGAACAGCAGAGAAACGGCAAAGGAAAAACAGATGATTCTTGCAATTGATATCGGAAATACAAGTACCGGTCTCTGCGCTCTGGAAACAGATCCGCGGCAGAGGTATCGGACCCTGTGGACCTGCCGGATGCAGACGGCGCGGGAAAAAAGCGAGACGCAGATCGGGGCCGAAATGCAACGACTGCTGCAGACGCAGGAATGCGAAAATGCCGGATTTCAGGCGGCGGTGGTGTCCTGTGTCGTACCGGCACTGCTGGAACCTGTGTTAAACTGCGTGCGACGGCTGCTGGGACTGGAAGCCTATGTCATTACTTCAGAAAGCGACACCGGGCTTCGGCTGGCGGTGGAGTGCCCCAGGCGGCTGGGCATTGACCGGATTTGCGATGCGGCGGGCGCGGCAGCCCTTTGTCCCCTGCCGGTGGTGACAGCGGATTTGGGGACGGCAACCACCCTGAATGTGGTAGATGAATCCTGCAGCTTCCTGGGCGGCATGATCTGTACCGGCGTCGGTACCGGACTGGAGGCCCTGTGCAGCCATACGGCGCAGCTGCCCCGGCTGCAGCCGGAAGCGCCTTCCCGGCTGATCGGAAAAACGACTGAGGAATGTATGCTGTCCGGCGCAGTGCGTGGCGCTGCGGCCATGATCGACGGGCTGACTGCGGAAGTGGAAGCCTTTCTGCAGCACAAAGTTTCGCTGGTGCTGACCGGCGGGTATGCGAATCTCGTATCCGATTTCTGCAGACATTCCCATATTCTGCGGCCGGATCTGCTCTATCAGGGCATGGCAAGCATCTACGCACGGAGCGTGCCTGACCGGTAAAATCTGCACCGCTGCCTGATTTTGGACCCAGGGGCGGCGGCGTTAATTTTTTTGTAAAAGTGCTTGCAAATCAAAAGAAGATATGATAGTATTATCTTCGCCGCTGATGTGGCGGCATGTGATCTGGCTCCGTGGTCAAGCGGTTAAGACATCGCCCTTTCACGGCGGTAACACGGGTTCGATTCCCGTCGGAGTCACTGACAGGAAGGAAGTGCCGATGGATTTCCTTCCTGTAACACTTTATAGGTCAGGCGTCATAGCCAAGTGGTAAGGCACGGGTCTGCAACACCCTGATCACCAGTTCAAATCTGGTTGACGCCTCTTTGAGAATATCCCGAAACACCTGAGAAATCAGGCGTTTCGGGATTTTTTTATTCCCGGCGGCAAAGGCTTGTCATTTACGGGGCGGGAGATTATAATAATTTGTAAAACAGACAAAATACCGGAGGGGAAGAAGCATTGAAGACAGAGATTTTGATACAGAAGGCCTGGGAAGCGCGCGACAAAGCCTATGCACCTTATTCGGGATTTCAGGTGGGCGCCTGCGTAGCGACGAAGGACGGCAATTATATTTCGGGGGCCAATGTGGAAAACGCCTCCTACGGAGCCACCAGCTGCGCGGAGCGAAACGCTCTGTTTGCGGCATATGCAAAGGGATACCGGAAGCAGGATATCGAAGCCATTGCCATTACCGCCGCATCGGAGCGGATCTGTACGCCCTGCGGCATCTGCAGGCAGGTGTTTGCGGAACTGCTGGCGGAGGACGTGCCTGTGATTCTTTCCAACGGCAAAGAAACGGCCTGTACGAATACAAAGGAACTGCTGCCGGATCAGTTTGACAGCTCTTTTCTAGAGGAGGAAGGCTTATGCGAAGCATAACTCAAAATGCCTTCCGACGACTTGGCAGGTGCGCTTCTCAAGCGCGCGTGCCGCTACCTTAAGAGTGAGGAGGCGGACATCGAATGAAACCGGCGGAATTACTGGATATTTTATCGGTGGCGGAAAAACTCAAGTGCAATACCAGACACTGCGTCACCTCCACGGGACGGCCGGAGAGCGTGGCAGAGCACAGCTGGCGGCTGGCGCTGTCTGCTATGCTGCTGGAGGATGAGTTTCCGGAGGCAGATATGAACAAGGTCATCCGGATGTGCCTGATCCACGATCTGGGGGAGGCCTTTACGGGGGATATTCCCGTATTTGAAAAGAAGGATGCCGACAGCACAAAAGAAGCCGCGCAGTTGGAGGCATGGGTCAGAGGCTTTCCCGCGCCCTGGAATGAAACCTTTCCGGCGCTGCTGGCGGAAATGGACGCGCTGGAAACCACAGAAGCGAAGATTTACAAGGCGCTGGACAATCTGGAAGCCGTGATCCAGCACAATGAATCGGATATTGCCACCTGGCTGCCGCTGGAATATGAGCTGCAGCTGACCTACGGAAGCGATAAAGTTACCTTTTCTCCCTATCTGACGGCACTGAAGCAGGAAATCGACAGGTGGACGAGAAGGAAAATCAAAGAGGAAGGCTCCTGCGAAGCGTAAAGGGCCTGCCGGAAAGAGGAAATCAATGCTGTCATTTGAAAGTGATTATATTGAAGGCGCCCATCCGAAGATTCTGGCGCGTCTTGTGGAAACCAATCTGGAAAAACTGACCGGGTATGGGGAAGACATTTACAGTCAGCGGGCAAAGGAAAAAATCAGAGAAGCCTGCAACTGCCCGCAGGCCAGGATCTGTTTCCTGATGGGCGGCACCCAGACCAATAAAATCGTGACGGCCACCATGCTGGCGCCCTATGAAGGCGTGATCGCGGCGGAAACGGGACATATCAATACCCATGAAGCCGGGGCCATCGAAGCCGCCGGACACAAGGTACTGACCCTGCCCCAGCATCAGGGAAAGATCGATGCGAAGGAACTGGCGCATCTCCTGGAACAGTTTTTCCTGGATGAAAACCATGAACATATGGTATTTCCCGGCATGGTCTACATTTCCCATCCCACGGAATACGGCACCTTGTACAGCCGGGAGGAGCTTTTTGCCCTTTCTGCGCTGTGCGGGAAATATCGGATCCCGCTGTATATGGATGGCGCGCGGCTGGGATACGCTTTGGCCGCCGTCGGAGACGTTCCCTCTCTGCCGGAAATCGCCGCCGCCTGCGACGTATTTTACATCGGCGGCACCAAGGCAGGAGCCCTTTGCGGCGAGGCGCTGGTCTTTTCCAAAAATAATATGCCGGCCCATTTCATGACCCGGATCAAACAGCACGGCGCGCTGCTGGCCAAGGGGCGGCTGCTGGGGATCCAGTTTGATACCCTGTTTACCGACGGCTTTTATATGGAAATCTGCAGGCACGCGGACGCCATGGCGGCGCGGCTGAAAGACGCGTTTCGGGAAAAAGGATACGCGTTTTTCCTGGAAACGCCGACGAATCAGCAGTTCATCCTGCTGGAAAATGACTGCTATGAAATGCTGAAAACAAAAGTGGCCTTTGGCTTCTGGGAACGCACCGACGACCACCATGTGGTGATCCGGGCCGCAACCAGCTGGGCCACCACGCGGGAGGATCTGGAAGCGCTGCGAAGGATCCTGTAGAGAAAAATAGAATGTACATATCTGTAGAAGACAGTCTGCTGCAGGCTGTCTTTTCCTGTATGGCAGGGAAAATATAAACGGGCTGAGGGAAACTTTAAACTTTCTTAAAAGAATGCCATCTTGGTTTTTAAAACTTTTACGGGTATGATAGCAATATAAAGAACGGGGAGAGCAAAATATGTACAATATACTGATCTGCGATGATGAAGTGGATATCGTCAATTCACTGAAGATATATCTGGAATCGGAGTCCTATCATACCTTTCTGGCGTACTCCGGAGAGGAAGCGCTGGCCATCATGGAAAAGGAAGACATTCATCTGGTGCTCTTAGATATCATGATGCCGGAAATGGACGGGATCACGGCGCTGTCAAAGCTGCGGGCCTTCAGTAACGTACCGGTCATCATGCTTTCCGCGAAAAGCGAGGATACGGACAAGATTCTGGGACTGAACATAGGGGCGGATGACTACGTGACGAAGCCCTTTAACCCGGTGGAGGTGCTGGCCCGGGTGCGTTCCCAGCTGCGGCGCTATATGAAGCTGGGATCGAAGCCTGCGGAACCCTCGGAGACGGTCTATACCATCGGCGGCATCGAACTCAACGATACCACAAAGGAGGTATTGGTAGAGGGAGAGCCGGTGGCGTTTACCCCAACGGAGTTTGAAATACTGAAACTGCTGATGCAGCATCCGGGGACCGTATTTTCCCCGAAGGAGATCTACCGGAACGTATGGAAGGATCTGCCGCTGGGAGCGGAAAGCACGGTGGCGGTGCATATCCGCCATATCCGGGAAAAGATCGAGATCAATCCCACGGAACCCCGGTACCTGAAAGTGGTCTGGGCCAAGGGATACAAGCTGGTGAAGGGAGTCAGAGATGAATAAGCTGCTGTCAAGTCTGGGCGCAAAGATTTCGGCCATTGTGCTGTTTATCGTCAACGTCATCGTGCTGGCCGTTACAGTGACCGGCATCGTGATGCTGGCGTTGTATGGGGTGTATTTTGACAACGGAGAATCGCGGAAAAACGATCTTTACGACTACTACGCCAATCTGCAGATCGAAGAGGTCCGCAGCCTCCTGGAAAATGAACTGGAAGTCCCGGACGGGGAGATCGGGCAGGACGACAGTTTTCCGGAAGATGGGCTGACAGCGGAGGTAATACTTGACGCACAGAGCATGCGAACACTGCGTTCCCAGCTGGATCAGAAGAACATCAATCTGTCCATGAAAATCTGCCTGGAAGACGGGACACAGCTGTTCCAGAATTACGAAGTCAAAAATCCCGTGTGGCAGGGGGTAAGGTATACGACGGTGCTGGCCGGCAAAAAAGAACAGAGCGAGGTGCTTATCTTTGAACGGTATCAGGATCGCTGGCGCACCATTCAGGAATATGAGAAAGCGTATCACGATGTCAGCTATGATTATTACGACGAGGATACGGACAACGACGGCCTGCCGGAATGTATTCTGGACATCCATTATACCACGGGCGAGGAACTGCATCTGTTGGTGGAAGAACGCATCGCACAGGAACTGGTCGCCAAGGACCGGCTGTACTTTCAGATGAAATGGATCAATCTGCTGATCGGCATCCGCTATTATCTGATCGTCTTCGCGGGACTGGCTGCCATTGCCGCCGTACTGCTGTTCATTTTCCTGATGTGCAGCGCCGGGCACAAGGCAGGCGTGGAAGGCGTCCGCTTAAACTGGATGGATAAGATTCCCTTCGATTTATATTTTGCCGCGGCGCTTTTTACAGCGGGTATTTCCGTTGCCTGTCTGATGGAAGGTTTTGATTACAGCGTTTTAGGGTATGCAGTGATCGGCATCGTTCTGGCGGTGCTGGCTTTGCTGCTGGTGCTGGGGATGCTGATGAGTTTTGCCGCCCGGGCAAAATGCGGCGCCTGGTGGAAAAACACCGTGATTTACCGGTTGCTGGTACTGCTTAAAACCATTGCCGTAAAGCTTTGGAAAGGGATCTGCCATCTGGTGACTTCCATTCCCGTGATCTGGAAAACGGTGGTGGCGCTGGCTGTATTATCCGCAGTCAGCCTGCTGCTTCTGATGGCCTGGGACTTTGAACTGGGACTGGTGCTTTGGCTGCTGTGCAACGTCATTTTTGTACCGCTCATCATGCTGGTGGCCATCAATTTTCAGAAGCTGGAGCAGAGCGTGCGGGAGCTGGGGGAAGGAAATTTCAACAGCAGGATCGACGTGGCCCGGATGATGCCGGGATTCCGGAAATTTGCGGAGGACATCAATCACATCAATGAAGGCATGGCCAAGGAAGTCAGCGAGCGCATGAAGTCGGAACACTTAAAGACCGAGCTGATTACCAATGTTTCTCACGATATCAAAACACCCTTGACCTCCATTATCAACTACGTGGATCTGATCCGGAAGGAAAAGCCGGAAAACGAAACCATCTGCAGCTACATCGAGGTGCTGGAGCGGCAGTCGGGACGGCTGAAAAAGCTCATCGAAGATCTGGTGGAATGTTCCAAGGCCACCACAGGCAATATCAAGGTACAAATGACGCCCATCGACGCCGGGATCCTGCTGGAACAGGCCGCGGGAGAATACAAAGAAAAATTTGCGGCGAATCAGCTTTCCATGCTGATCGACAAGCCGGAACATCCGGTGATCATCAGCGCCGACGGGCGCTACCTCTGGCGGGTCTTCGATAATCTGCTGGGCAACGCCTGCAAATATTCGCTGCCCTCTTCCCGGGTATATCTGTCTCTGGAAGAAACTAAGCAGGAAGTGCAGATCATTTTCCGGAACATTTCCAAAACCCGGCTGAATGTGTCGGGGGAGGAACTGCTGGAACGTTTCGTCCGGGGCGACAGCTCCAGAAACACGGAAGGCAGCGGTCTGGGCCTGTCCATTGCGGAAAGCCTGATTAAACTGCAGAACGGCAGTTTCCGGATCCTGGTGGACGGAGATTTGTTTAAAGTCGTCATTACATTTCATAGAACAGGAGAATAGAAATGCTTCAAACCATCGGACTGACAAAAATTTACAAACCGAAAAAAGGCGTTCCGGTGACGGCGCTGGAGGATGTTTCCATCCGGTTCCCGGATACGGGCATGGTTTTTCTGCTGGGCAAAAGCGGCAGCGGCAAATCCACGCTGCTGAACCTGCTGGGCGGTCTGGACCGCTATGACAGCGGCGAGATCATCATCAAAGGGACTTCGTCCAAAAACTTTACCCAGCAGCATTTTGATTCCTACCGCAACACCTATGTGGGATTTATCTTTCAGGAATACAATGTGCTGGAGGAATTTTCAGTGGGGGCCAACATCGCCCTTGCCATCGAACTGCAGGGGGAAAAGGCGGAGGATGCGAAGATCAATCACATCCTGCAGGAAGTGGATCTGGGAGATTACGGGAACCGCAAGCCCAACGAGCTTTCCGGCGGGCAGAAGCAGCGGGTGGCCATCGCCCGCGCGCTGGTGAAGGATCCGAGAATCATCATGGCGGACGAACCTACCGGCGCCCTGGATTCCGTTACGGGACGGCAGGTACTGGAAACCCTGAAGCGGCTTTCCAAAGACCGGCTGGTTATCGTGGTGTCCCACGATCAGGAATTTGCCATGAAATACGCAGACCGGATCATTGAGCTTTCGGATGGCAGGGTGATCCGCGACCGGTCCTATGATCCGGAAAGTCTTCCGGCGGAAAATGCGGAGGATAAGGATATTCTGTTCGGCAAGGATCAGATCGAGATCAAAAACGGCTATCATCTGACGGAGGAGGACCGGATCCGGATCAACGAATATATCGACTGCGTGAAAGAGGACCGGGTTCGGCTGAAAATCAGTGAGAAAAACGGGTTTGTCCGGGGCTTTACCGATACGGATGAAAGTAAAATCGAGAATCATACCGAGGAAGATTTCAAGCTGATCAAATCCAGACTTCCGGCAAAAAGCGCGGTGAAGATCGGCGCCAACAGCCTCAAACACAAGAAAATCCGTCTGGTAATCACCATTCTTTTGTCCTGTATCGCCTTCGGGTTGTTCGGGTTGGCGGATACCTTCGGTGCTTACAATCACATCAAGACCTGCACCGATTCCATTCTGGATTCCGCCGTGCCTTATGTGGCCGTCACCAAGGCCAAAAAGGTGGAATCTGACGACTATACCTGGTGGGATAAGTACGATTATCGTCTGTCGGAGGAAGACCTCAAAGACATGGAAGCAGAAACCGGCGTATATTGCCGGGGCGTGTATCTGCCCTTCGGCATGAGCACGGATTTCGGCGGGAACTTCAATTCGGAAAAACATACCGATCTGGAAGGTTATGACATTTATCCTACCTATATTACCGGATTCTGCGAGGTCAATGCGGATATCATGCAGAAGCTGCAGATGAGCGTAAAATGCGGCGTGCTGCCGGACGGAAAGAAAAATGAAATCGGCATTTCGGATATTATGTGCGAAACCTTTTTCGCTTTCGGGTACAACGATGGAAAAACGCCCCGGGGCGAAAATACGAAATACGAGGAAATCCGGGACTATAAGGATATGCTGGGCAAAACTTTATGTCTGGACGGCACGGATTATACCATCACCTGCGTATACGACACCGGCTTTGATTTTGACCGTTACGCGTATCTGGCCGATAAACCGGAACATGAGGACAACGCGGAGAGCCTGGTCCGCTTCATTTTGTTCCAGGAGCTGACCAACGCCGAAGTCTACAGTATGCTGCAGACAGCCATCACCGGCGAGGGCTTTATAGAACGCATCAGCAAGGACGTGCCGGATGTCCGCCGGATTTCCAGAAACTGGATTTCCTTTGAAATGAAGGAAACCGACGACTATTACCGCAGCATAAATCCCCAGTTTATCTGCGATCTGTCCCAGATCGACACAAATAAAGTGCTCTGGATTGACGGAGAAAAAAAGATGCTGGGAGAGCATGAACTGATCGTATCGGCGGACATGGTGAATTACTGGCCGGTGGACGAAAATGGAATGTCTGCAGCTTCTCTGCAGGAAGTGGCGGAACTGATCCGGTTAAACAATGCGTTCATTTACAGCGACATGGAACAGACCGACGATTCGGCGGACTGGACCATCGCCGGTATCTATGATAATACGGAGGACCGCTATATAGGTTCCACCATCATTGCCGGGGAAAAGACCATGGAGGAATTTACGGATCCCGACGAAGGTATTTACAGTTTTGCGGCAGGAGCGATGCCTGAAGACCGGGACGGCGTGGAAACGCTGGTGCGCTACTGCTATCGGGAGGACGTTGACACCCGCTGCGCCCTGGAAAACTCCGTGACTTATGAGCTGGATACCATCAATGAGGAGCTGGAAGAGTTTTCGAAGCTGTTTCTCTATATCGGCATCGGATTTGCCGTTTTTGCGGCGCTGATGCTGGCTAATTTCATCAGCACCAGCATAGCATATAAAAAACAGGAGATTGGGATCCTGCGGGCGATCGGCTCCAGAAGCAACGATGTATTCCGGATTTTCTTCTCGGAAAGTCTGATCATCGCGCTGATCAACTTTGTGTGCTCTGCCGCTGGTACCGGAATCGTGACGGCGCTGATCAATTATTATCTGCGCAAACATCTGGGCATTCTGGTAACCGTGCTGCACTTCGGCATCCGGCAGGTGCTGCTGCTTCTGGCAGTGAGCATATTGATTGCCGCGGCGGCCAGCTTTATTCCGGTGAAGCGGATTGCTTCCAAACGGCCGATCGATGCGATAAGGAACAGGTAAGACCATGGCGGGAAAGAAAAGATATGGCAGAAATGCAAAGAAACGAAGGAAAATCAAACTGGCCATCCGGATCGGGCTGGTGGTGCTGCTGGTCCTTGGCGCAATCGGCATCCGCAACCTGATTGTAAAACACAAGGAAGCCCGGATTGTGGGGAAAATGCAGGGCGTCGAGGTGCCGGATTTCGTAGAACCGGCGATTCTGGACGAGAAGGCCAATTCCAGAAGCGGCAAGCAGCTGGAAGCGGTGCGGGGTATCGTGGTGCATTATGTGGCCAATCCGGGCACCAGCGCCATGCAGAACCGGGATTATTTCGCCGGAGAGGAAACCGTGGTCAACGCCCATTTTGTGGTGGGTCTGGAAGGAGAGATCGTTCAGTGTATTCCGCTGAACGAGCAGTCCGTTGCCAGCAACTGGCGCAATGCGGATACGATTTCCATTGAGGTCTGCCATCCCGATGAAACGGGGCAGTTCAATGAAAAAACCATGGCTGCCCTGACCCGGCTGACAGTCTGGCTATTGGAGGAATGCAAACTGAAACCGGAAGACGTGATCCGGCATTATGACGTCACGGGAAAAATGTGCCCGCTGTATTATGTGGAGCATCCGGAGGCCTGGGAGGCGTTTATAGACTCTCTTGGCGAGGCAATGAAGAAATAACAGGCTTTCTCTTTTCTAATTGGAAAGACCGGCGTACCGGCGGTACACACAAAAGAACCGCTTACGGTATGCCGGTTCTTTTTGTCCTGGGACGGACGTGTGAAATGCAGCGGCAGGGAGAAAATGAAAAAGAGCGTTTGCAATGTCAAAAAGATGTGCTATCATAGCAGGAAAGACGCGTATTTTCGCGAAGGAGAGGCATAACATGCAAAAGAAACACCGATTGTCGAAGGAAAATGCAAAGCGCTTTATCGGCTATTACAGGCCCTACAAAGGCATGTTTTTCGCAGATCTGTTTTTCGCCTCCGTCAGTGCGGCGGTGGCGCTGGTGATCCCGCTGATCGTCCGGCACATCACCGGAAAAGTCATTTATTATGACAGGGACATTCTGCTGCGCAGCGTTCTGGAGCTGGCGGTTTTTCTGATTGTGCTGGTGGGCATCGACGCCTACGCCCGGTATTTCATTTCCTATTACGGCCACAAAATGGGTGCGGAAATGGAAGCGGATATGCGCAAGGAGATTTTTTCCCATGTGCAGGAGCTGTCCTTTTCCTTCTTTGACAATACCAAAGTCGGAAAGCTCATGACCCGGATCACCAATGATCTGTTTGACATTTCCGAACTGCTGCATCACGGCCCGGAGATGCTGATTATTTCTCTGGTGAAGCTGGTGGGCTCTCTGTGTATTCTGATCGCCATCAACTGGCGGCTGGCGCTGGTGTCCTTCTGCCTGCTGCCGCTGATTTCCTGGTACGCGCTGCGGCTGGCGGTGAAAATGCGGGCGGCCTTTAAAGACAACCGTGCCAGAATGTCGGATATCAACATGGAAATCGAGGACAATCTTTCCGGCATCCGCGTGGTCAAATCCTTTGCCAATGAGGATATGGAAAAGAGCCGGTTTGAAAAGACGCTGGGACGCTTTATCAACAGCAAGATCGTTACCTATCTGACCATGGCCAAATTCCAGTGCGTGCTGGGGTCTTTTATTACGCTGCTGACGGTGCTGGTCATCATTTTCGGCGCATGGTTTATGAGCAAAGGAAGCATTCAGGCGGCAGATCTGATAGCCTTTCTTCTTTATATTAATAATTTCACCGACCCTATCCGCACACTGATCGATCTGACGGAACTTTTTGAAAACGGCATCAGCGGCTACGAGCGTTTTCTGGAAATCGTGGATATTGAGCCGGAGATTCAGGATCGGGAAGGCGCCGTAGAATTGAAACAGGTGAAGGGAGACGTGGTCTTTGAAAATGTGTCGTTTCACTATGAGGAGGGGCTGGAAAATGTGCTGTCGCAGGTGAGCCTCCATGTAAAACCAGGCACCTGCGTGGCGCTGGCGGGACCCAGCGGCGCAGGCAAAACCACCTTCTGTTCGCTGATTCCCCGCTTCTATGAGGTCAGCGAAGGCTGCATCCGCATCGACGGGACGGATATCCGGGACATAACCCAGAAATCCCTGCGCAGCCAGATCGGCATTGTGCAGCAGGATGTATTTTTGTTCATCGGCACCGTGTTCGACAATATCCGTTACGGCAAACCGGAGGCCACCATGGAGGAAGTGGTGGCGGCAGCGAAGCTGGCCAATGCCCATGAATTTATTATGAGCCTGCCGGAGGGCTACCACACGAATATCGGACAGCGGGGCGTGAAGCTGTCCGGCGGACAGAAACAGCGGCTTTCCATTGCCCGGGTCTTCCTGAAAAATCCGCCGATTCTGATTTTTGACGAGGCAACCTCTTCGCTGGATAATGAAAGCGAACGGATCGTGCAGGAATCGCTGGAGCTGCTGGCAAAAAACCGGACCACCTTTGTCATCGCCCACCGCCTGTCCACCATCAAAAACGCCGATCAGATCCTGGTACTGACGTCAAAGGGCATCGAGGAAAGCGGCACCCATCGGGAACTGCTCCGGAAAAACGGCATTTACGCCTCTTTGTACGCCCTCACCGGGGATGAAATCGAAATGGCGGAGGCACAGGAATAAAATGGACAAGTTAGTATGTTTAAATTTTTTAACAAAGTACTTGATTTTTCAAGAATTTTGCATTACAATGCACTCGTCGTGGAGGAATAGCCATGGAACATTACGTTACACTTTTGAAAATGGGTGCCTTCAGCCGTGAAGACGTTGCCAAGATTACCGGCAACGTCCGCACGGCAGACAGTCTTTTGTATTCTTATAAAAAAAAGGGTTGGATCGCTTCTGTCCGCCGAAATCTTTACGTAGCAATTAGTCTTGAAACCGGCCAACCGGTCTGCAATCCCTACCAAATCGCGGCGCACGTTTCGCCCAGCGCTTACGTTTCGCATCACTCGGCGTTTGAGGTTCACGGCATGGCGAATCAAGTCTTCTCCGACCTGTACGTTTCGTCGGCAACTGCCTTCCGGCCATTTGAATTCGACGGCAAACACTTTGAACGGGTGGCTTCCGTCACGTACGAGGGCGTTAAGGAAATCGGCAAGATCCGCGTGACCGATTTGGAGCGCACCGTCGTTGACAGTATCAAGGATTTTGCCAAAATTGGCGGCCTGGAAGAACTCCTGCGCTGCCTAATGATGATCACCTACGCCGACGCGGATAAATTGACGCAGTATCTTTCCCGATACGATAACTGCTTTTTGTGGCAGAAGACGGGCTTTATCCTCTCCCAATTTCCGAACATGAAGCTCCCCGCTTTGTTTTTTGACACATGTAAAAAAGGCGCCCGCAAAAACGTGCGGTATTTATATGAGGATATAAAAAAAGACTCCCCCGTTTTTGATAGTAATTGGGGACTGTACGTACCAAAGTATATGATGAAGATGTTAGAAAGCTGATTTTATAATCGAAAATTCATATAATAATCCTCGGAAGCGTCTACATGATACTTGAATTTTAGGGAACTTTATATTAAAATACAATTGTTAGTTTTCCCTATAAGGAGATTATAAGCATGAATTACGAATATATGGAGATTCAGGAGCTCTTGCAGCAGCGTGCCGATTTACAGGCGCGTTTGAAGCTGTTGCCTTATGACGGTACTCCCGAAATCAAAGAAAACGCCAGCGGCAAATATCTCTACGTCCGCAAACGCGTCGCCGGAAGACTGACCAGCACCTACGTGGACGTCTTCTCCGACGAGCTTTACGCCGCGCTCCTGCGTTATACGAAAGAGGCGCGCGAACTGAAAAAAGGCGTTCGGCGGGTTGAAAAGCGCCTCGCGGAGCTCGGCTATGCGACGGAGGAGCTTTCCGAGAAGGTCATACTCAATATCGACTTCGCCCGCGCCAATATGAAAGCGAATATCTACGATCAGGCGGTGCTTGAAGGGGTTGCGACCTCCTTTCCGCAGACCGAGGATATTCTCGAAAACGGACGGGTCAACGGCGTCTCGGCGAACGACGTGCAAAAGATCCTCAACTTAAAGCACGCGTGGGAATTTGTGATGGATTGCGACGTGATCGCCACCAAGACGGATTATTACATCCTCTGCCATATAGCGAAGCTCGTGAACGAGGGCTTTTATGCCGAGGGCGGCAGGATCCGCGGCGTGCCGGTCACGATCGGCGGAACATCCTACGTGCCGCCGCTTCCCGTTGAACTTGACGTGAAAGAAACAATCGCCGCCATCGTCGCGGAGCAAGCGGAGCCGGTCGAAACCGCGATCCGGCTTTGCCTCTATTGCATGAAAACGCAAATTTTCAACGACGGCAACAAACGCGCCGCGGTCATCTTCGCAAACCACTACCTGATCGGAAAAGCCGCCGGACTTCTCGTGATTCCAGAAAAGGACGTTCCGGAATTCAAGCGCCTGCTCGTCGCCTACTACGAAGACCGAGATTCTGGCGAGATCGTGGAATTTATGAGGGATAAGTGCTGGAGAAGGATGTAAAAATTTTTCCAAGAATGTACTAAAAGGAGGATACCCTCTTGACTAAACTAAAACCAGAAGAAAAAGCAAGAGTAAAAATTGATAAACAACTCATCGATGCAGGATGGGATATCGTGTCAAGGGACGAGTATATCCCGAAAAGTGCATCTGCCGTAAAAGAAGCGCTCATGCAGGACAACACTGAAAGCGATTACCTGCTTTTCGTCGATGATAAGGCGATCGCAGTCGTTGAAGCAAAGCGCGAGGAAAATCCGCTCGGCGATGAGGTCGAACGGCAGGCGGAAGATTACGCCTGCAATCCGCAGGGCTGGTACGGATTGTGGTTCCCGAATCAGATTCCGCTCGTTTACCTTGCAAACGGCAAGAAGATATACTTCAAAAATATGCTGCAGCCGGATAGCAATTATGTAGAACTTTCCGAAATGCACTCGCCCAAAAAGATGCTGCAGATCATTGGAAAAGTTTCCGAATACGGCGCTCTTCCGAGACTTGACAAGCGAGGATTGCGCGATTGCCAGTATCGGACGGAAGTCGCCTTTGAGAACTCCATCAAACAAGGCACCCAAAAGAGCCTTGCCGTTTTGGCGACCGGCTCCGGTAAAACCTATCTTGCCTGTCTTGCAAGTTATCGGCTTTTGAACTATACGCCTGCAAGAAAGATCCTTTTCCTCGTGGACAGGAACAACCTTGCCCGACAGACCAAAAGCGAATTCAGCACATTTGATCGCACCGAAGGTCAGCAGGAAATGAGCTCGCTGTATGAAATCAAACGGCTGAAAAAGGAAAGCGATATCAAAGCCGATATCGTTATATCCACCATTCAAAAACTCTTTGCCGTTTTGACCGGCAATGCGATCCCCACTGACGATGATGAAGACACTGAGGATGAGAAAAACGCCGCAGAAGACGAAAAGAACGAGACGAAAGTCATCCAGCTCGGCGATAACCTGACCCTACCGCCTGATTACTTCCAGCTTATCATCGTTGACGAATGCCACCGCTCCATTTACGGAAAATGGCGCGCTGTGCTTGACTATTTCTCATCCGCACATGTGCTCGGGCTGACCGCAACACCTACACCGGAGGCATATGCCTTCTTCAATAACAACATTATTGAAGAATACACATATGAAGATTCCGTAGTGGACGGGGTCAATGTTCCCACACGCATTTACCGCATTAAAACACAGGTCACCGGGCACGGCGGAGCGATCAATCCGGGCACGACCGTTACCGAGATTGCACGCAAAACCGGCGAGGTAACGACTTACGATGTGCATCATCGCATCGACTACGCGCCGAATGCGCTCGACCGTTCCGTCATCAATTCCGATCAGATCCAAGAAGTGCTGACGGCGTACAAAAAAGCCATTTATGAAGATCTCTACCCTGATCGCGAGAAGAAATGGGCGTACATACCGAAAACGCTGATTTTTGCTAAGGACGACAACCACGCTTCGCAGATCGTCGAGGTGGCAAAAAAAGTCTTCGGCGAAGAATTTGAGAGCGGCGAAGTGCCGGAGCATTTCGTGCAGAAGATCACCTATACGGCGAAGGATTCTAACGGGCTGATTCGCGACCTTCGCACGGAAAAGGAATTCCGTATCGCCGTCACGGTAACACTCGTCGCTACCGGTACCGACGTCAAACCGCTGGAAGTCGTCCTCTTTATGAAAGACGTGAACTCCGACGTCCTTTACACGCAGATGAAAGGACGCGGTTGCCGCGTGGTGGACGATGATAAACTGCGCGAAGTGACGCCCAACGCCAACACTAAAGAGTGTTATTACATAGTGGATGTGGTCGGCGTGACTGAACACGAAAAGAAGATTCCGAGCCCATGCGGCAACGGTGGCGGAAACGGCAGGGCATTCACGCTGGAAGTCCTGCTCGAACACCTTGCTCATAATGAACTGAGCGACGAAAACCTGTTGCTTCTGCGCGACTATTGCTCCACGATCAACCGCCGCTATGAGGATAACGCCCTGTTCGGCAGGCACCTTGATTTCTTCATTTCGGAATACGGCTTCGCGCCGAAGACAGTAGCCGCCAAAATTCAGGATGCGTTCGATCACGAAACGCTCCCGCCGTATTTCAGTCCGTCTGAAGAAAACACCAACCGCATGGAACTGATCGCCGATCTGATCTACAACGTTCCCGCGCGGCGAAAACTGCTTGAAATGCAGCTCGGATATGTGGTGACGACAGAAGATGACCCAGACGAGCTGATCTACGCCGGTTTTTCCAAAGAAACTGCAAAATCTTTCATCGAGAACTTTGAAGAATACCTTGATGATAATAAAGACAGCATCGAGGCGCTTCGCATCATCTATAATTCCGAAGATACCGTCATCACGCACAGTATGCTTTTGGATCTGCGCGACCGGCTTTTTTCTGAAAACCGGCAGTACAGCGTCTATCAGATCTGGAAGAATTACAAAACGCTCGACGACGTGGGCGACGTGGACGAGCTGGACGTCAAAACCAACGTCAACGCGCTGACCAACCTCATTCAGATCGTGCGCTTTGCATACAAGAAAAACCAAAAGCTCACGAGTCTGATCCCCGGGTACGCGCAGCGGTTCAATTTGTATTGCGGTCAGGCGCAGCGTGAACTGACGCCCGACCAAAAGGAGATCATGCGGCAGATCGCGGAATTTGTCGTAAACGACGGCGCGATCTCCGTTGGCGAACTCAACGAGATCGCTACCGATCTTTGGCGCAGAGGTGTGAAAGCGTTTACCGCGCCCGTCCTTGCGGAAGAGATACTGACTTTATCCAAATTCCTGCTAAAAGCGGCATAAGGAGAAAAGAATATGGCAACACAGAAAACCGAATCCGCTCTCATTTCAAAAGTATGGAATATCGCCAACGTCCTTGCGGCGGCGGGCGTTGGTTTTACCGATTACATCACCCAGCTCACCTATATCCTGTTCCTCAAAATGGACGACGAGAAAGAGGCTATGGGGCTGGAAAGTCATCTGCCAGAGGGCTATAAGTGGAAAGATCTTTCCACACTTAGCGGCACCGATCTTGTGGACAAATACGAGGAGATCCTCAAAGAACTCTCCCAGTCGGATGGTCTGATCGGCACCATCTTCACCAAGGCGACTAACAAGATCGACAAACCCGTGATGCTCAAAAAGGTCATCGACATGGTGTCTGAAGACAACTGGTATATGATGGAGGGCGACCTCAAAGGCGCCATTTATGAAAAGATCCTCGAAAAGAACGGGCAGGATAAGAAAAGCGGCGCCGGGCAGTATTTTACGCCCCGCGCGCTGATCTCCGCGATCGTGGATGTGGTCGATCCCAAGATCACCGAAACTGTGGCGGACCCCTGCTGCGGCACGGCGGGATTCCTCCTTGCCGCCTACGAGCATATGCGCACCCAGAGCCGGGATATTGAAAAGCAGAAATTCCTCAAAAATAACGCGCTGTTCGGTGTGGATAATACATCTCTCGTTGTGACGCTCGCGTCAATGAATCTGTATCTGCACGATATCGGCGTAAGTAAAAGCCCCATCGCCTATCAGGATTCGCTTATCGACACGTCGGACAAGATGTATCAGGTCGTGATGACCAATCCGCCCTTTGGCACCCGTCCGCAGGGCAGCGTGGACGTTTCGGCAAACCGCCCCGAGTTTATCAAAACTTCGGATAATCAGGTCAATTTCCTGCAGCATATCATGTCCATCGTCAAGACGGGTGGCAGAGTCGGCGTCGTTCTGCCGGACAGCATCCTCACCGACGGCGATTCCACCAAAAAGGTCAGGGATAAACTGCTCAAAGACTTTAATCTGCATACGATCCTGCGACTGCCCACCGGCATTTTCTACGCCAACGGCGTCAAGACGAACGTGCTGTTCTTTGAAAAGGGTGAGCCGACAAAGGATATCTGGGTATATGATTACCGCACTGGGGTCAAGCACACGCTGGCGACCAAACCTATGACGAGAGAGCATCTTCAGGAGTTCGTGGACTGCTTCTGCACCGGGCACAGAGAAGACCGCAAGGAGACCTATAACGCCGAGACCAACCCCAACGGCAGATGGCGCAGGTTCTCTGCGGAAGAAGTCGCCGGGCGCGAAGACCTCAACTTCAAATGGCTCGATTTTACCGAGGAAGACGACCGCTCCGTTTCGGAGATCCTGAATGAAATGCAGGAAGAATCGGACGGCATAGCCTCTGCCGTCGCCCGTCTGAAAGAACTACTGGGAGGGGTGGAGCTTTGATTGATACCAAGGCAATTAGAAATCGTATTCTTATTCTTGCTTTAAGAGGTCAACTCACTGAGCAAAATCCGTTGGATACTTCTGCATCAGAGTTAGTTGCTTCTTTATCCGAAAAGTTAAACGCAAAGCCATTTAACAACAATATTTCCGAAGATGAGATACTTTATGAAATCCCTGATTCATGGGTTTGGTGCCGTTTATCAGATGTAGGAACAACAAATATTGGTTTGACTTATCATCCAGAAGATATATCTAAAGAAGGAGTAATTGTTGCAAGGTCAAGTAATATCATTAATGGTAAAATAGATTACTCCGATTTGGTACGAGTTACATGCCCTATTCGCGAAAACCAATTTCTTGACACCAATGATATTTTAATTTGCGCTCGAAATGGAAGTAAGTCGTTAGTGGGAAAGTGTGCCATATATGATGGCAATCCGAATTCAGTTGCATTTGGTGCTTTTATGGCTGTGTTTAGGACTCCTTTATTTCGCTATGTGCATTATTACTTCAATACATCAGTATTTAAGCGAAATTTTTCCAGTGATGATAGTAAACAAATAAATCAAGTAACGCAGGCAATTCTAAAGCAATCGGCAATTCCAATTCCGCCTATTGAGGAACAAAAGCGAATCGTTGAAAAGATTGAGCAGGCGTTTTCTGTTCTAGACACCATCGACGAACTACAGGCGCGGTATGCCGATAATCTCACCGCACTGAAAAGCAAGCTAATCGACCTTGCTATTCGCGGCAAACTTACCGAACAACTTCCCGAAGACGGCACGGCGGAAGAACTCTATCAGCAGGTACAATCTGATAAGACAGATATTATTATTACACGTAAAGGGAGAAAGGATAACAACATTCTTTCGGTTGATGAGAATGTACCTTTTGATATCCCCGAAAACTGGAAATGGATAAGATTTGGAGAGACAGGGTTCTTCAGAAAAGGACCGTTTGGTAGCTCCTTGACAAAGTCTATGTTTGTCCCCAAAAGTGAAAACACAGTAAAAGTTTATCAACAACAACATGCCATTAAAAAAGATCATACATTGGGTACATATTACATCACTAAAGAGTATTTTGACACCTCAATGAAGGGATTTGAGGTTATGCCCGGAGATATTATTGTTAGCTGTGCAGGCACGATCGGTGAAACATATATTATGCCAGAGGCCATCGAGTGCGGGATAATAAATCAAGCACTTATGCGGATAACTGTCGTACCTTCAATAGATAAGAGGTTCTTCTTATATTATTTTGATTCTCAGTTGAAGAGCCGTGCTAAAGATGGGAACGGAATGGCAATAACTAATATTCCTCCGTTCGATGTGCTTAAAAACTTGTATTTCCCTCTCCCGCCTCTCGCTGAGCAGAAGCGGGTCGTCACAAAACTGGACGATGTCCTGAAAATGATTGAGGTATGAGCATGCAGGATAAAATGAAAAAGATCAGTATTATCATATGATTAAGAGTTTACTTGAAAAACTTGATAAAGAAGGTTTAGATGTTCTTTATCAGTCATTCAAGAGTGCAAAGCTAAACAATGGTTCATCACCTTATTTAGCTCTGCTGAATGATATTATTGCAAATTTCCCAGATTCAAACGAATGGGAAAATCCTCGATCGCACGAAATGTTTGAGCATGATATTAGGTATTACTGCGATTACTACTTAACGTATTACGATGATGAAACGTAATACAACATTGTTGGATGTAATGAATAGAATTAGAATAGTGTATCATATGTAAATATAGGTAATTGCGAAACTCGCTAAGCTTATACGCAATCTTGAAAAAACGACGAAGAATGAGTGTGATAGCACATATTCCGTAAAGAGATTCCGTTAATCGGGCGTTTTAGGCGCACTTTAATAAGCCTGATGGTTTTATGAAGTTGGTAAGTCTTATGCGATGAGAGGCTTTAAGCTTCGAATGTATTCACGATGGTTGATTTTGTCTGCGAGAACAACAGTAATAAGTTGAGTGATACCGGCAAGAATCAGATCTGCATGAAGCGTCTTTTCATTTTGAGTTCGGCGTCCGGCAAGACACAGATTATCCTTGATGTGGTTGATGTCTCTTTCGACAACAGTCCTGATCTTATAAATACTGTCCCATTCTTCGGTTCCACGAACCGTTCCGGGATAAGTGCGGAGATCTTTTTCAGGGTAGATATACACCATACGACCACACGTTGATGTGGTGCAGGGATTGTCACAACAGCATTTCCGATGGCACTTTTGAGTTGACTTATCATAAACCCAATGCAT
>CANRIM010000030.1 GCA_947630695.1 uncultured Lachnospiraceae bacterium | reverse complement strand
AGCGGCACGCGCGCCCGTGGCGCACCTGCCAAGTCGTCGGAAGGCATTGAAAGTTATGCTTCGCATAAGCCTTCCTCCTCACACCGTTACTTTTGTCCCCGTAAATGCCGCGCCGTCTGTGACGCAGGCGATGCCGCCCGGCGCATTTAAGCCGAATACCATCAGCGGCATTTTATTTTCCATGCAAATGATCGTGGCCGCCAAATCCATGACCTGCAGCCGCTGATCCAGTACTTCCTGCAATGAAATTTCCGTGATTTTTTTTGCTTCCGGATGGGTCTTGGGATCGGCGTCATACACGCCGTCCACCGCTTTGGCCATCAGGATCATATCCGCTTCGATTTCCACCGCCCGCAGGGCCACCGCCGTATCCGTGGAGAAATACGGATGTCCGGTACCGCCTGCGAAAAATACGATGCGTCCCGCTTCCAGATCGGCCACCGCGTCGTCTTTGGAAAAGAGCCTGCTGACGTTGCCGCAGACAAAGGGGGTATAAATGCGGCAGGACATGCCCGCCACCCGGAAGATTTCCGATACGTAAATGCAGTTCATCACCGTGGCCAGCATACCGATCTGATCCGCCTTCACCCGGTCGATGGTTTCCGAGGTCCTGCCCCGCCAGAAATTGCCGCCGCCAATGACCACCGCTACCTGAATGCCCTGATCCGCCAGTACCTTCACCTGTTTCGCCACGTCCATGCATACCGCTTCATTAAAACCCGTATGCCGGTCTCCCGCCAGCGCTTCTCCGCTTAATTTCAGTAATACTCTTTTCATAATCCATTGCCTCCGCTTGTGTTCCGTGTCAGAAATTGTGATGCACCGGCAGCGTCGTTTTCCGGATCGGAAGAAAAATCATCTGTTTCTCCCGGCAAAGGGCGATGATCTGCCGAAGCGCTTCCACTGTTGTTTTGTGTATATCGCCATCGTGGAGCAGAATCACATTCTGCGTGTTCTGTCCCAGGGTCGCACGGACATTGGAAAGCATGGCATCCACCGGCACATTCACCCCTGCGCCGTCGCCGCTGTCCACATTCCAGTCAAAGTAAACCAGCCCTTCCTGCCCCAGCAGCCGGATGCAGGTGTCCCGGCTGACCTTACGTTCCGCCAGCTGGTTGCTGCTGCCGCCGGGAAAGCGGTAAAGCCACAGATCCGGACAAACTCCGGATAACATATCCCGGAGCTTTCGGATGTCGTTACAAAAGCTTTCGATATCCGCGTACATCTGCCCGTATTCATGGGAATAGGAATGCAGCGCCAGCGTATGTCCCTTTCGTACGATCTCGCCATAGGCGTCCGTAAAGGCTTCCTTGCCGGCGCCGACTACAAAGAAGGTGGCTTTGATGTCATATTCGTCCAATATGTCCAGTATTTTTTCCGTCTGTGCGCTGGGTCCGTCATCAAAAGTCAGATACGCCAGCTGTCTGTCCTGATACAGCTTTTCATACGGCAGCATAGCCGCTTCGGCCCGCGTATGCAGGAGGAAAACGCCTGCCGCCAGTACCCATAAAAATTTTCTGATCATATGAAAAGCTCCGCCTGCAATCTTCATTGCTAAACTATGTGATCGGCAGGCGATACATTCCATGACATTTGTAACATCATAACACATGGATATCCATTTGTCGAGATTGGCGGCACAAAAAATAGAGGAAGCCTGCCTTTTCGTCAGCGCTTCCTCCACTGTGATTTTCTCTTATTTTTCCCATGGCAGCAGACCCCATCCCGCGGTATCAAAGCCTTCCCGGATGCACCGGGCAAAGAAGTCCAGCTTGGCCTTTAACTGCGGATATGTCTGCCAGATCCCGTCATAGGTTTCCGTCATGGCGTATTCAAAGATTCTGGCCCGGTCTTCTGTCGGGTAGGTCAGTGCATACGAATCCGTAAAACAGATGCGGGCCGGATCCGTTCCCATCCGGTAAATATAATCCGCCAGACCTTCCGCCGCGTAATCCCGTTCTGCATACGCCTGATAGCTTTCGGCATACATATCCGGCATGGGGTTAAGGGCGTTCCACCCGGTATCATCCGTCAGTATCTCACCGCCGCTCTGCAGTTTCCGTTCAATTCCGTGGGCAATCTCATGGTGCAGCACCGGCACCGCTTTTTGCGGCTCCCTGCAGTCCAGCACCAGCCGCAGCCGTCCGTCTCCTGCCGCGGTAAAGCCGCCGCCCTCGTCCAGCGAAGCATCCGTCATACCGGTCAGCGCACCTGCCAGATAGATATCAACGCCATCGATACCGTCCCATACAAGCTGCCGGAAAAATCCTTCCGGATACCGGGACAGCTCCGTCTCCAGCAACTCCAGACTTTCTTCCAGCGCCGCCCGGTCCGACATGGCCGCCACCGCGTAATTGTCCTGTATGGATCTGCATTCATCGGAAATCTTCACCTGCAGGCCGAAACGCGCGCCCAACTCATCTGCCCGTGCTTTCAGATCCGAAAGCTCTGCCGGGCAGGGTCCAGGCACATAGGACGCCGGATCCTGTGTCACGGCAATGGTTCCTGCAGCCCCTGCGGAAAAATCCAGGGGCGTCACCTCCGGTTCCGGAAGATTTTCCTTTCCTTCCGAATAGTCCCAGCGGTAAAATGCCGCACCGGAATTGACCGCTGCCGCAGATTCCTGCGTAACACAAAGCAGCAGGGATTCTTCTTTCGGATATACAAACGCCTGAGAAATGTATGCGCTTGTATCTTCCGTATGCAGCGCGGCAGTCCCCAGCTTCCGGCCGCTGGCACCGTCATAAAGCCACAGATGCAGATCGGTTCCCTGCTCCGGCGCATCCTCTGCCGCAATAAACAGCAGCAGGTTGTCCCCCACCGGCATCAGCGTGGGCGGCAGTTCTCCTGCAAACCGGTAGGAAAACAGGCCGCCGTCAGCGTAAACTTCAAAGAGGCCGCCGGTTTCTTCCCCGTCCCAGCTTTTATTGTGCACCAATACGTCGTGGTCGATATAGGTCAGATCCGGATCTCCTGCCCGCATGTAAAGCATCTGCCCGGTGGACAGATCTGCCACAGCCGTATAATACTTCAGATCGCCGGCGATGCCGTACATCAGCCCGTAATCCGCGCCCTTTCCGTTTGAAACCATTCCGGAAAACGTGGTGGGAAGAAAGGGCGTATCAAAATTTACGGGCTGCGGGCTGAAGGTTTCCGCCGACACGTCCGTGTGCACCAGCCTGCCCTCCGAAATTTCATAAAAGGTCTTTCCGTCCGGCGCAAAGGTGCCGAATTTTCCGGTTTCAGCCGTAAATGTTTTTTGCAGGGACAGATCTTCGTCATATCCCCGGATTTCAGCGCCGGATCCTTCGATCTGCCAGTCCCAGAGCAGCCCTTCCTGTTCGTAGGCGTGGTATGTCTCTTCCGGCGCCGTAATTTCCTTTGGTTTGCCGAAGGTCATGGTCGACAGATCACAGGAGACCAGATATTCCCGTCGTCCGCCGTCTCCCTGGGTATCCGTCAGCGTATCGTACAGCGAGTATGCGATCACGGCCTTTCCGCTGTTAAAGGGGTAAATGTGATCTATGACCAGATATTTGTCTTCCATCCGCGCATCCTCTTCCAGCACCGAAAGCAGCGTCAGTCCGTCTTCTCCGGCAAGATCTTTCCGGGAAAATCCCTGCACCGCCTTCTGCGCGTCCTTTGGCTTCCACTCGTCCAGACAAAGTACCGAGCCCAGGACGCACAGCAGGATGATCACGAAAATGAGACATGGTTTCAAATATTTTTTCTTCATTGTTTTCCTGCGCGTATTGCATTTTCAGATTCGTCTGACTGTATTATAGAAATCAATACATGCTGCGTCAAGCGATACGTCGGCAGGATTTCAAAAGTATTTTACGCCCGGCATCCTCAGGGCAATGCCCGGGTCCGCAGTACAAACAGATAGGTACAGCTGTATGCGCCGTTTTCCTGAATCCAGTCACACTGCACCTGAAAGCCCCGAAGGAACGGTTCTTCTCTGTTTGGATCATCGTCATACAGCTGGATGGCGGAATGATTGGCCAACTGAAACTGCACGCCGTTGATGGATGCATCCGGTCTGGCTACGCGATATACCACTTCTCCGATGTAGCCTGCATAACGGCTGGTTCCGTCTTCATTCAGCACGATCTCCCGGACATTGACCATATCCGGCATTTCCCCCTCATCAAACAACAGCAGCAGCCTCTGTACCGGATCATAATTTTGTGCCGGCGGCAGTACAAACAGGGGATTTTCTTCTCCTTTCGCCGCCTGTGCGGCAAAAAAGCTGCCTGCATCCTGCACCACACGGCTGTCCTGCGGAAACGTGGTTTCCGCAGCGGGATATGCATCTACACACACCGCATAATCCCGGATGGCTTCCGCCCCGGATACGATGGTCAGTTCCGGCGGGGCCTCCAGTTTTTTTCCCTCTTTGGGAATCTTGTAATAAAAGATGGATACATCGCCGCTATAATCTTCCGCGTACATGGGAACGGCGTAGCATCCTTCCGCATCTTCCATTTCCTCCGGCATCCGGTAAGGAATGACACTGCCCCATGCAAATGATTCCGATGCTTTCGCTTCTTCCCCGCTCCAATCAAAATTATACAAGAAATCCCAGTCCGAAACCTCTCTGTCCGTGTCCGAAACCTCCTTGTCCGTATCCGATGCATCCGCTTCCTGTGCATCCTTCAAAGAAAACCGGAGCGTGCTGGCCGTCACTTTGACCGAAAGCCCGGACAGCAGCAGCAGAACGGCCAGGCCCACCGCCGGCGCCCAGCCATAGCGCTTGCGTTTTTCATCCAGATTGTTTAAGAACCGCTGTTTCATATCCCGTATATTTCCGCTGTAGCAGGTAGAAAAATACTGTTTACGCAGCGAAGACTGGCCTGCTTTCAGCAGGCTGTACAACTGCTCGTTGTAAGCCGCCCGCTCTTCTCCGCTTTTTTTCGCCAGTACGTCCGCGTCGCAGTAAAGCTCCATATCCCTGCAGGCCTGCCGTACCATGATCCAGGCCAGCGGATTAAACCAGTGCACGCTGTTGGCCGCAAGATAGATCCATTTGACCAGCAGATCCTTATGGGCCACGTGGGTCAGTTCATGACAGAGCACTGCCTCCAGCAGCGCTTCGCTGTACTCTTCCTCCGGCAGCCACACCACAGGATGGAATACCCCCGTCACCATGGGGCTGTCCACCGACAGCTTCGACACCGCATCCGCCTCCCTGCTTCGATACAGATACAGTTTCGGCTGTTTCTTTAAGCCCGCCGCCGCGGCGGCTTCCGCCAGCACCTGCAGATACAAGGCGTCTTCTGCCTCATGACCATTGGCGCGTAAGCGTCTCCGGAAACCAAGCCAGACCGCCAGATGGATACCCCAGAACAGCAGGAAGCCTGCCAGCCAGACGCTGCCGATCCAAACGATATGCTGCCGCACAAATTCGGCGATCCAGACAACCCCTTTCTGTATCCGGCTGAAAAAAGTGCCGGTGTCTTCCTCTGAAAGCTCCTCCGTATCCCAACTCATCAGATAGTCCAGTCCTTCGAGCGTATCAAAATCCATATGGTTTCGATATTCCGAAAGATAGTCATTCATCATCTCCCGGTCATCCTGAAACATCTGCAGCATATCCGTGTCCAGATATCCCCTGACCGCCGTGGAAGCAAGTTCCTCATCCTGCATCGAGGCGTATACTCTGGAAGTTTCTTTCTGCACCTCCTCACTCAAGCCTGCGCCGGTCTGCACCAGATGATGTTCCCATATTTCTCCGTCGGGATCTCCTACCTGCCACTCGATGAGATTGATTTGAAAAAGCGACCCGGAAAAACCAAACGGCACCAGCATCCAGAGCGCCAGCAGAATCCATAACAGCTGTTTTCCCGCCATTGCGTACCGCTTCCGAAACAGCCGGGAGACGGCAAGCATCACCAGAATCAATCCTCCGGCGGTCACTGTCGCCTGTAAAAGGCGCAGCAGTCCTTCCACACAAATATCAGCCATGGTTTTACTCCTCTCTTAAGTTTTTTGATTTCATGATTCGGGCGTCAAAAGTGATTACGGATTGTTACGCTGCTTCGCAGCTCTCACAATCCTACCCAACATTCGGAATCCATGGGGCCCCTACCCCACTTCTTCCTCATGTTGGGGCGCGTCATAAAGCTTCTCACCCACCGGTATGTAAACATACCGTGGGTTCGAGCTTTTGACGCTGTAATCATTTCATATACTCCGGTATTTCCTGTTCCTCTACAAAGTCCGCCAGAATCAACGGATCGGCCACATCCGTCTGCAGCCTGTATTCTCCCGAAGCCGGATCCTTAGAAAATACACCCACGCCGGTCCAGTGACGGCCGCCCGGCATGTCGTAATCCGTCTCGTCCTCCTCCGACGTGGTTTCTTCCGTATAAAACCTGCCCAGAACGATCAGTTCCTGCGCCCCGTTGTTGTCAATATCTTTCATGTACAGTTTCGGGAACTTCTCCCATTCTGTCCGTCCCTCATCCGGCGCCGGACAGGTCAGATGGTCGCCGTTGCCGAAATCAATGGTAAACATGACGTCTTTCGGCGCAGAACCATAGGAAGAATACACGATTACGGTATCCTTTCTGCCATCCTGTTCCAGATCCATAATCATCCGGATTTTCTCATCCAGCTCGCAGATATTATAATATTCCAGCCGGTCCAGACCGTCTCCCTGCCAGCCTGCCATTGTACCGATCAGCACAGGCCGCAGGGTCTCATCCGTCAGGGTATACCCATCGTAATAGATCAATGCATTGCAGTAGGTAATAATCTGGTTCACCTCCGCGGCAGAAGGGGCATTCCGCAGGATTTGAATCATTTCATCACTGCGTAATGAAAGCCCGTCCAAAACCGCTTCCGGCAGCCAGGAATCATACCGGGTTTTGTTGTTCCAGATCGTATACATCTGTTCCAGCATGATTCTGAAGGTATCCTCCTTTTCCGCCCACCGGTAACAGGCTGTCAGGATCTCTTCATTTTCCGATGTGGGTGGTACAGACACAATGGTTTCACGAATAATTTCCTGCGCCGACTCCCACAGTGCATCCCCCTGATCAAACAGCCATGAAACAGATTCCGCCGCGCCTACGGTGATATACGCCGGATAATCCTTCGGGGATTTAAAAACAGACGCGATGTATTTTTCTGCCCAGGGATTTTCCTCCGGCGATACCATTTTTTCCCCATCCCAGACATAACACAGCTTTTGGGCGGCAAGTGCCGCATGGGTAAAATCATCTGCTGTCAGAAGCATCTGCCCTATGGCATCAAACAACTGTGCTGTATCGGTTTTTTTCAAATCCGTCTGCTTCACAAGCATCCACTTCTGCGCCTGGGGCAGTTCGCCGTCCGTCAGCATATCCAGCAGCTGTTTTTTCAGCTCGGCATCGTCATAGTGATACAGCATATAATTCCATAACATTTCCTTCGTATCCATACTGACAAAACCGGCTTTCATGGCTGACATACATATGTCTAACGGCACCCTGTCCAACAGCTCGAACGCATTGGCGTTTCCGGTACGGATCTGTTCCATGAACTGTTCTGTTTTATACCGTTTCCACGCGGCGTCAAGCAGCTTCCGGCCGCCGATGGTCCCTGCTTCGCCGACAATAAAAATGACCAGGACCATAATCAGTCCCGTCAGCAATACCCTGTGTTTCTTTTCCATCACACGTCCCTCTTTCTTTTCTCAGGAATCCGGCTGATCTTTTTTCAGCGCGTCCAGAAAAGCCCGCAGTTCCTCCAGTTCTTCCTTTGTCACCTGCCGGTCCTTCGTCATACACACCGCCATGTTTTTCAGTGAATTATCAAAAAACCGCTGCATCAGCGTTTTCCCCTCATAGGCCGCATAATCCTCCTCCGTAATCAGCGGGGTATAATAATTGACGTTGCCCCGCTTTTCCATGGAAAGAAAGCCCTTGTTCACCAATCGGGTCAGCATGGTCATAATGGTAGGCGCCGCCCACTGCTGCTCTTTCAGCTGGTCCTCCAGATCGGTGCGGCAGACCGGCTCCTTCGCTTTCCAGATACACAGCATCAGCTGCAGTTCCGCTTCCGGTATTCGTTTCATTGCTCTGCTCCATTCTATGTATAATGATTGCGGAAACCGATGGTTTCCCTTGTGATAATTCAACTATATCGTTTTCTTCTACAGATGTCAATGTTTAATTTTACAAATGTAGAATTTATGGCCGGCATTTGAACATGCAGAAAGAAACCAAATAAAAAACCGCACAAAACAAGCGATTTCACGCCTGTTTTGCACGGTTTAAAATACGCAGTGATTCAAAGCCGGTTTATATTTCAAACCAAAGTTCGCAGTGTTTTTGCATCTCATCAGCCTGCATCGGAAATCTGTTCTCTTTCCTCTTTTCTGTAAAACTTCACAAGTCCCGCGCGGTGCAGGGCAACCATGATCGCAGGAATCAGAATCAGCTGCAGAACGATGCCGGGAATGGAATTGAGCAGGGCGCCTGCCAGGAATGCTTCCCAGGTAAACACGCTGCCGCCAAGGCCAAGCAGGATCACTTCCGCAACGCCCCATACCACCCGTCCGGCAACCATGGCAGCAATCAGGGCACGGTACAGGGAAATCACACACTGCCAGCGGGAGCGGGAATAAACAAATCCTGCCACAAGCCCGTAGGTAAGCAGTTCCGCCGCCATGGCCACTGCATTCGGATACATCGGCGGCATTCCAAATAAAAACGACCGGGACAGCGGCAGGATCAGGCCCACCACAGCGCCATACTGCCAGCCGCAAATCAGTCCGCACAAAAATACCGGAATGTGCATTGGCAAAAGCATATTTCCAATCTGCTGAATCTGTCCCGTAAAAAACGGAAGTACAAAGCCAATCGCCAGGAACATGGCGGAAAGCGTCAGATTTTTCGCTGTATGATAATATTTTTTCTCTTTCATCCTGTTTGCCTCATTCTGTTTGTCTTTGCATTTATTTTACCGTATTTCCCTATGCTGCGCAAGCCATTTTCCGGCTCATACTATCAAATTGACAATCCACCCCGTCACCAGGGAAAATACCATGACAAAGGCCAGATACAGCAAAAACCGCTTCAGCCCCAGCACGATTTTCAACGCGCCCAGATTTGTGATTTTCGTGGCGGGGCCGGTGATCATAAACGCCGATGCGCTGCCCATACTCATGCCCATGGACAGCCATTCCCGAATCAGCGGAATGGTGCCGCCGCCGCAGGCATAGAGGGGTACGCCGATGGTGGCCGCCATCAGTACGCCAAAGCCTTCGTTTGCTTTTCCGAACAGGCGGGCAAACCCATCGGCGGGCACATAGCGCTGAAAAAGTGCCGAAAGCAGCACACCCAGCAGAAAATACAGTCCTGTTGCCTTGATGTTCCTGCCCAGATTGAACAGAAACCGCAAAAACAGATTCGGATGGGTATCATGGCTCGCCCCCGGCGCAAACCCTTCAAAATTAAAAAAGGGTTTGTTCCGATAGAAAATGTGCACCACAATGCCCGCCGCAATGCCGCAAATCGTACTGGAAACAATGCGGATCACCAGCGCCGTTACGCCCAGCGCGGTACTGTACATGATCAGCTGCGGATTCAAAAGCACACTGGACATCATAAACGCTGCCAGCCAGTCGTGGCGCATCCCGTGTCCGGAAAAAGACGCCGCAATGGGAATGGTTCCGTACATGCAAAGGGGCGAGGCGATGCCCAGCAGGCTTGCCGGGACCACGCCCCAGATACCCCACTTTTTATCCCGGATCCGGTCAAACGCATGATGGATCGCATCCTTGGCAAATACGGACACCAGCGACCCGATGACCATACCCAGAATCCAGTACACGGCAATCTGCCGCAGCTGGATCATGAAATAATAGCTGACATAAATCAGTTCTCTGTGCAGGACTTCAAAAATTTCACTCATCAATATTCACCAAATTGTACGTCCGGCTGCCAAGGCCGATTTTCTCCCCGTGTTCCAGCGTATGAAGGCCGTTCTGCCTCTGCACACGCTGCTGCAGCGACTCGCTGCCCTCGGCTGCAAAGCACAGATCAATGGAGGCCTGATCGATGGCCACCGGATCTGTGGAAGCCAGGATCCCGATGTCATGGATATCCGGTTCCGCGGGATTTCCGTCGCAGTCACAGTCAATGGAAATGTTGTTGAGTACATTGATATAAACGATCCGTTCCCCGTGTCCAAGGGCGTCGGATACGGATTTTCCGGCTTCCGCCATGGACTCCGTAAACGCGGTCTGATTCCCGCCCCAGGGACTGGTATGGCTCCTTCCGCCGGTATGGATCAGGCATTTGCCTTCTTTGGAGCCAAGTCCGATGGAAATATTTTTAATGGCGCCGCCAAAGCCTGCCATGGCATGGCCCTTAAAGTGCGACAATACCACATAGGAATCATAGTCCGCAAAATGGGTTCCTACATAATTGGTCTCCAGATAACTGCCGCCGTCCACATCCAGCTGCATGGAACCTTCGGCATCCAGAATATCCACGTCTGCAATCTCGGTAAAGCCGTGATCCTTCGCCACCTGCATATGCATGGCCGTCTCCGTTCTGGAACCGCCATAGGCCGTGTTGCATTCTACGATGGTGCCCTCTACTGACTGTACCAGATCTTTGATCAGTTCCGGTCGCAGATAATTGCTGGCAGGCGGTTCTCCCGTAGAGAGTTTGACCGCTACCTTTCCGGTGGGCGACCATTGCAGCGCATTGTAGACCGCCATCAATCCGTCCGGCGTAATATCGGAAGTCATATAAACCACCGATCCTTCCCCGGGAGTTTCCGGCGCATCTGTCTCATCCGGCACCACCGTTTCATCCGGATTGCCCGATGTTTCAGCCGGCGCTGTTGCTTCCGCTCCCTCATATATTCTCTCCGGTATGATTTTTGCAGCTGTCTGCAGGATTTCCAGTGCATCTGCTGCGTCCAAACTTCTACTTGTATCCATATCCGCCAGCTGAACGGACAGGGCTTCCTGTATCGTTGACAGCCTTGCCGCATGTCTTAAAACAGCCAGCGCATCCTCCGCTGTCACAGCGCCATTTTGATCCACATCGCCATAGTGAAGCTCCGATGCCGCATCCTGCGCGCTGTAAGCAATCATGCCGACGCTTCCGACAATCAAAGCCAGACAAAGGAAAACCATTATCCCTTTGATGCCTTTGGACAGCCTGATTCTTTTTGTAAAATTACCTTTCATGCACCGCTTACCTCCTGTTTTACTCATTTACTGTTCTTTTCCCAAAATGCCACCGCATCGTTGATCCATCCTTCTGCCACTGTCCCGGTTCCCAGACCGAACCCATGTCCCAGACCTTTATACACATGAAATTCTGTCGGTATTCCCAACGACTGCAGCATCTGTATTCTGCGCTCCATGGTTCTCCAGTTGGCGATCCCGTCGCTGTCCCCTACACAGACATAGGTGGGCGGATCATTTTGACTGTATGCACTATGCCCTGTATACTGCATCACCACAGTACCCGGGCGGGGCAGGTCTCCCCCACCGTAATAAGCCGGTCCGTAAGTTCCCAGATTCGCCGCCATGCGCGCACCGGCACTGCCGCCCCAAAGGGAATATCCGTCTGTGTCCACGCCAAGCGCATCGGCATTTGCAAAAATAAAACGGATTGCCCTGGCCAGGTCTTCACAGGCGGTCCGCTCGCCGGGCCGGTATATCAGTGCAAAGGCGTTATATCCCATTTTGGACAGTTCCAATGCGTGGGGAAAACTGTCATGCATAGCGCCCACATAAGCAAATCCGCCGCCTGCATTGCAAATGGCAAATTTACTGCCGGGATTTCCCTTGAAGAAAAACAACCCGGTATCTCTTTTATCAGGATCGGCTTTCTTTTCTTCCTCCGTATAAATATCATAAAATACCGGATCTCCCGCGGCAGCATGTTCTCTCAGATAATTGCATATTTCCACAGTTTTGTCCGGATCAATGTGACTATACCATGTCAGCTGAAGACTTTCCAGTGTATTACCGCTGTAATAACCGGTATCCACCGGAAAAATCAGCCGGCCGTATGTTCCAAAGACCGGGTCCTGTATAACATCCGATATTTTTGTATCGGCGGAATAAGTCACTTTCGAAGTTTGATTTGCCTGTCTGTTTTTCCAGAACCAGCAAAGCCCGTTATACGTATATTCCATCGAAGCGATTCCCCCGTGATCGTAGCCTTCTTTGACACGATAGGCAAAATTACCGTCCTGTTCGGTGTCTGCTTCTGTAAAATAATCCGAACCGCGCATCTTTTCCACCCGGTTATTTTCATAACTGTAAGCAAAATCATTGGTTCCGGTCATCACCCACACGAAATAATCGCTCTGTTCGTGTCCTTTTGCCGCTTCAAATATGGTCTCATCATCCAAAGTTGTTCCGCAGCTCATGGGCATAAAATAATGAAAATAATCCAAACAGTTCTGGAAGGTTCTCCATGTGGCTACAGAACCCATGGAAAATCCGCCGAATCCTCTGTGGTCTCTGGATGCCTGCAGCGCTTCGGGGGTGGTGTCCTGCGCATAGGTACTGTAGGTGCCTTCCACTGCCGGAATCAGGTCATTCACCAGCTCATTATGATAATTCCGGTTCAGCTGCAGTGCCAGGCTAAAACTGGCACTGTCCTCCGGAGACGTATTATTGTAAGTGGGGCAAACAATGATCAGCGGTTCAAAATCTCCGTTGGCAATGGCGTTGTCGATCACATTTTTGAAACCGGATGGGCGATCGGACGTCCCCAGCGTCTGATTTTCATTTCCCCAGCCGCCATGCATCAGATAAAAGATATTATATTTCTGTGTTTCATCATATCCTGCCGGCAGATACACCACCGCATGTTTTTTGCAAAGACTGCGTCTTTTCCGCATAGGAAAACGATTCATAGGTATCGTAGTACAGATCGACCAGGGTTCCCTGCCGTTCTGCCGGAGAATAGTACGCCTCAGGAATAACTTTCAGTTCCTTTGGAACCGCATCCTCAGCTTCCCTGCTTTTGGAAAGCAGCCAGGCCCTGACGGAAGCATCTTCAAACAAAATCGTTCCTCCGCCATGGTAATTGGTAATTCCGCGGCTTTGAAAATACGCGTCATCCGGTATCCACAGCTGCAGATAGCTTTGTGTTTCTTCCGGGGATTTTCCTGCATCCTGATACGCTGCCAGCAACCCGTCATAGGCGTCTTGCGCTTTCTGTGAACCATAATACTCATCATGTTCCGCCATAAAAATATATACGGCGGTATTGCTTTGCGCGGCAGGCGCAAATGCACCGTCCCACTGGGAAGATCCATGCAGATAAGCAGCAAACAGTTCCGGCCGCATTCCCATGACACGGGACATGGTTTCTCCTCCTGCGGAATACCCCGCGCCATATACCCGGCGCGTATCCACCGCATAATTTTCTATAAAATATTCTGTCAGTTCGATGGTCTGTCTGGCCGACGTATCCTGCCAGTCTGTCACCTGCGGCGACACAACGATCATGGGTTCCTGTTCTTGTGTCCAGATCGAAACGCCGGTTTCTCTCAGGTTGTTTCCTTCCGAATCTTCGCCAAACCACATGCCGCCGTATCCGGGGAGTGTCATGATCATCGGATATTTTTTTGTCCTGTCATATCCTTCCGGCAGATAATAGCTGTAATGCACCTGTCCCTCTGCGCCATCCAGAATATTGCCCCGGATCCATTCGCCTGTCGGCACATTCACATCCGGCGCAGGTTCTGTATCCTCCGAGGCCTCCTCATAAACCCGCTGCGGCTGCAGCTTCGCTGCCGTCTGCAGTATATCAAGGGCATCTGCTGCAGTGATCTCTGCGTTTCCATCCATATCCGCCAGTTTCGAAGACAGTCCTTCCTGCAAATTTTCCAGTTTTGCAGCATGGCGCAGCACGGCCAGCGCATCTGTGGCATTTACAGTTCCGTCTTCATTGACGTCGCCATAGATCATTTGCCGGTCTTTGGCCTCGGATACTTTATTGATTCCGGAGCAGGCGCATAAAGCGCCTGCCAGAACCATAACACAGTAAAGGAGTTTTCGTTTCATGGCTTTTCCTACTTCTGTTCATCTACCGGCGGAACCATTTTTACATAATTCTCCAGCATCTCCGGCGTGCTGTGATAATATCGAACATTCTTGTTCAATGCCGTAATCTGTTCCATTTCTTCATTTGTCAGGGCAAAATCGAAAATGTCAAAATTTGCCCGGATATGATCCGGATTTTTTGATCCCGGAATGACGATGTTTCCGGCCTGCATGTGCCAGCGCAGAATGATCTGCGCATTGCTTTTTCCGTACTTTTCTGCCAGCCGGGTGAATACATCTTCCTGAATCAGCGCCTTGTCTCCATGGCCCAATGGATACCATGCCTGTATAATGATTCCTTCCTTTGCAAGAAACGCTTTCAGTTCCTCCTCCTGTGAATACGGATGCACCTCTGTCTGAAGAATTGCAGGTTTGACTTTGCAGACATCCAGAATCTCCTGTATCTGTTCTGCACTGAAATTAGAAAGGCCGATGGCCTTCACCTTGCCGGCCCGATAAGCTTCCTCCATCTGACAGTATCCGGCAATGTAGTTTCCTGCGGGCTGATGCAGCAACAGCAGGTCAATATAATCTGTGTCCAGCCGCTCCAGTGTCTTCTCCACTGCATCCGGCTGCTCGTAAAAGGACGGCCAGAGCTTGGTTTCGAGGAAAATTTCTTCTCTCGGGATCCCGGATTTCTTCATGGCACGGCCCACTGCCTTTTCATTCATATAAGCATTTGCAGTGTCAATGAGGCGGTACCCATCTTTCAGTGCCGAAAGGCAGGACGCCTCCGCGTCATCCGGAGAAAGCATAAATGTTCCGATTCCGACCAGCGGCATCTGCACGCCGTTGTTAAGTGTGATATAAGCCTGATTTTTCATATTCGATCCTCCCTTTTGTACCATTAACAAGTTTCTTAAAATGATTATAAAAAAACAGAGACTTCCGGGGAAGTCTCTATTGGTAGGTCAGTATATACCAAATGGTTATGATCACTTTTCCGCAGCCTGCCGCACCGCCTCCAGGAAACGTTCCAGCATTTTGGATGGTTTTCTGGGATACAGAATGCCAAATGGGATTTTATAGTCCCATTCCACCGGCAGCACCTTCATCATCGGATGCACACAGGACCATTTTTCTATAACCAGCATCACATTTTTCTGTCGTTCACACTGATTAAATATATCCACATCATAAAAATCAAAATCAACGATATGGATGTGGGGGTGCTTTCCGGAAATCGCATCCCGTACTTCATCCATATACCGGCTCCAGCCACGGCGGATGATCATCAGATTTTCCCCATTCAGATCGTCTATGGTCAGTTTCTCCTTCTGTGCCAGCGGATGATAAATGGAAACGGCGCAGCAAATGGGTTCCCTGGTCAGTTCAAATCCCGCGCACTCCCGAAGCGACAGCAGTGTTTCATCAAAAATTCCTGCCACAACGTCAATATGTTCTCCGAGATTTCTCAAAATTTCTCTGGCATTTTCCGGCGTGTTCTCAAAAGGCACCAGCTGAAAACTGATATCCGAACAGTATTGATGAATTTTCGGCCATAGTTCGGTAAGCAGCTGTGCAGGCGTCATGGGCGACGTCCCGATCCGTACAACGCTGGTCTCTTCCCGCATGGCAGCTTTTGCCCGCACCAACGCCTTATGGCTGTATTCAATCACATATTTCGCATCTTTATAAAGAGACTCCCCCGCTTTCGTCAGCACAAGTCCTCTGTGGGTGCGTGTAAACAGCGTTACATCCAGTTCGGCTTCCAGTCCGTTGATCTGCTTGATCACGGCGGTAGGTGTAATATAAAGTTCTTCGGCCGCTTTATTGAAACTGCCGGCATCCGCTACCCGAATGAAGGTTTCCAGCTGTGGATTATACAACGTTTTTCACTCTTTCTTTATTTCGGAGATCTGCTGTATCGACACTGTGCGTCCGATCTCCGGTGCATGGATTGTTCAAATCGTTTGCGTTTATTTAAAGGCCAAGGCCGTTCACCCATTCCTGTACGGTTTCTTCAGAAGCGTTTGACCGGAATCGCATTCCTTCCATCCAGCGGCCGGTTCCTGCCAGTTCCTGCAGATTCGTTCCGCTTTCGCCGATGCCGGAACTTGCAGAAGTACAGAACGGAATTACGGTTTTTCCGGTAAAATCATTTGCCGAAACGAAGCCGTTCATCGGCCATGCCGCAATGCCCCACCAGATAGGGTACCCGATAAAAACGGTATCGTAACTGTCCCAGCCGGGCACTGTCGTCGTTGTCAGTGCCACATCTCTGGCTTCCGGATTATTATGCTCATATACAACCCTGCTGTCCGGATTTGTCCAGCTTAAATCCGCAGCACTATAGGGATTCACCGGTGTCAGTTCCATCTGATCCGCACCGGTTGCGGCAGCAATATACCCGGCCACTTCTTTCGTATTTCCCGTGGCAGAAAAATATACAACCAAAGTTTTTCCTGCTGCAGGCGGTTCTTCCCCGCTGCCTCCGGTATAGGGTATCGGAGCAATCAGTTTTGCCGCCGTTCTTAAAATTTCCAGTGCGTCTTCTGCATCAATCGACGTATCCTGATTGACATCCGCCAACGCCGCAGGCAGTCCCGCCTGGATTGTTTCCAGCTTTGCTGCGTGTTTCAGCACAAGCAGGGCATCATCCGCCTGGATATGTCCATTTTCATCCACATCTCCATAGCAGATGATGTCTCCCTGCTGTGCAAAGGGGGTAAGCGTGTTCCCATAAAGGGCTGTCATTATGAATACAAATACCATCATAAAAGATGCTATTCTTCGAATGTATTTTCCCGGATGCATTGTTTTCTCCATTCTTTTTCCTAAATTATTATTTATTATAGTGGAAACAGGTAATTTCCCGGAAGTCTCTATTCGTTTTCCAGTTGATACCAGGCGGTTATAAGTCAAATCTGTCCGACAACCGTTTTTTACCGCAGTTTTCCGTATTGCGTTTCATCCACCGGTTCCAGCCATTCATTGGAGGTGTTTTCTCCCGGCACTTCCACAGCCAGATGAGAAAACCAGCTGTCCGGTGCAGCGCCATGCCAGTGCTTGACGCCTGCTGGGATATTGATGCAGTCGCCGGGATGCATGACAATCGCTTCTTTGCCCCATTCCTGATAATATCCGCGTCCGCCGACGCAGATCAGGATCTGGCCGCCGCCCTTGTCGGCATGATGAACATGCCAGTTGTTCCGACAGCCCGGCTCAAAGGTGACATTAAAAATACCCACCTGCTCTTTTGACACCGGTGCAATATAACTCTGTCCAATGAAATATTTGGCAAAACCGTCGTTCGGCGCACCGATAGGGAACAGAATTGTATTCTGATATTTGTCCTTTTCCGTCAGTTTGGGCGCAACATCGCCCGGCTGATTTCTGTCTGCTGTCTGTGTCATCTTTTCCATTTTATTGCCTCCCGTCAATTTTGGTTGATTCTCTTATTCTGACAATATGTCAGTATAATTACCATAGCATTATTCTGACGTTGTGTCAATATAAAATTATCGAATGTGCTGGTTCCTGATGTTCTTTCGCAATATTACAGTGCTATAATACCCGCCGCAAACAAACAGCCCCATAATAGCAATATAATCCAGCAGAAACCGGGCAAGCGATTCCTCAAAATCGATGAAAACGAAGTGATACCGCAGGATCATATAATTTCCGAAATCCCGGGTCACAAACGCACAGGCTCCATACACAGCAATCAAGGCCGCCAGACTGCGGAGGGTCCATTTACGAAGTTTCGATGGTTTTTTTTTGAACTTCCTTGCCATCCCCATCATTCCGCTCCAGTGCAGCCCAAGATGCAAAGACAAAATAACAAATCCCCAGTAGGCCGAGAGCATATGCACTGTCCGCGCCGTCATTTGTCCGCCCCGGATTCCGAGAAAAGAAAAAACCGTGCGGGAAAGCAGAATTCCGCTGATCATGGAGCCGCACATGGAAAGGAAGGCAAGCACCACAAGGATCATTTGCAGAATGCGGTATGGTGTATACCGTCCTCGAAGCATGCTTCCGCTCCATTTTCGGTTCAGAATATGGTGCAGGACAAACAGTACAAACAGGCCGACGCCGAGCCACTCGTGAACAGCTTCTCCTACGGTAGGATTACTGCCATACACCAGGCTGTACGCCATTAAAAGCATCAGGATGATGGTCATAAGAATATCGATTGTGATTCTCAATATTTGTTTCGATTTCATCTATCTGCACTCACAGAGCACCGCCAGCAGTTCGCCCTTCGTAAATTTCCTGCAGCAGCCGCCGGTGAGAACAGTGCTGTCTGCAATGGCTGCATAGTTCGTATCGGCGGGAATCCCCATTTCCGTAAACGTCGTCGGCAAACCGACCTCTTTGATGAATGAGGCCAGCGCGTAGATGAAAGCATTTGCCAGCTGGGTTTCCGTCTTCCCGGCAGGATCGACGCCCCAGACGTTCACGGCGAGGCGGGCAAACTGGGGAACGGCCTCGGGAAGCATATGACGGTAGAGAACGGGATGGATCACCGCCAGTCCCTGTCCGTGATTGCAGTCTGTGTATGCACCTAACTGATGCTCTAACATATGTGCCTGAAAATCCGTAACCTTACCGATTTTGAGTATTCCGTTTTCGCCCATAGCCGCCGCCCATACAAGCTCGCTCCGCGCCGCTGTATCCTGCGGGTTTTTCAGTGTCGCCCGAAGATTACGGATGATATTGCGCTGGCAGGCTTCATTGATCTCATCGGAGAGGTTTGTTTCCCGCGGCGCACCCATATAGGTTTCCATACAGTGGGAAAGCGCGTCAAAAGCGCCGGAAACAACCTGGCTCATGGGCATGGTCATGGTGTAGGCCGGGTCGAGAATGGCAAAATCGTAAAACGCACCCCACAGCGGCCCTTTCACCTTCTTTTCTTCGTTCGTAATCACTGCACCGTTATTCATTTCCGCGCCGGTGCCGAAAGCCGTCACCACCGCGCCCATGGGAATCAAATCCGTGGGACCGCCGTGCTGTACGGTTTCCAGTTCCCACAGATCGCTGTCTGTCTTTGCCTGCGCCGAAACCACCTTGCAGCAGTCGATGACGCTGCCGCCGCCCACAGCTAAAATGAAATCAATCTCATTCTCCCGGGCAAGGCGGGCGCCCTCCTGCACTTTGGCATAAGTGGGGTTAGACATGATTCCGGAAAATTCCGTGACATTCTTCCCGGCAGCAGTAAGCAGATGCATCAGTTCATCGTAAATGCCGTTCTTTTTGACGGAGCCTCCGCCGTAGGCCAGCATCACGTTTTTGCCGGCCTTTCCAAGCGCTGCAGGCAGATTCTTTTCCGCCGCTTTTTCTCCAAAATAAACTGTTACGGGATAACGGTATGTAAAGCTTTTCATAGCACCCTCCATTTACCTGATAATTTTTGCCCCGCCGAACACGGCGGACATTTCCATATGATTGAGTGCGCAGTCGATGCGCGCCAATTCCTCCGGCGAGAGTTCGATTTCCGCCGCGCCCGCGTTTTCCCGGAGCCGTTCGGACTTTCTTGTACCGGGTATAGCAACCAGGTTCGGCTGCCTGCAAAGCATCCACGCGAGAGAAATCTGTGCGGGAGTCGCGTGCTTTTCTTCGCCGGTCTTTTCAAGCAGTGCAAGCAGTTCCTGATTTTGCTTTACGCCTTCTGCGGAAAACTGCGGCATACGGCTACGATAATCCGTTTCCTGCTCGAAGCTGGATCTTTCATCATATTTTGCGGAAAGGAATCCGTTGGCAAGCGGAGAAAACGCCACATAGCCGATGCGCAATTCTTCCAGCGTACAGAAAAGAGATTCATGCCAGCGCGCCATCATGGAATAACGGTTCTGGATGGCCGTTACCGGGCATACCGCATGGGCCCGGCGCAGATATTCCTCGTTGGCCTCTGAAATGCCCCAATAGCGGATCTTGCCCTCTTTGATCAGCTGCGCCATGGTTCCCGCTACGGTCTCCGGTTCCACATCCGGGTCGATCCTGTGCTGATAGTAGAGATCAATATAATCTGTTCCCAGCCTCTTAAGGCTGCCCTCCACCGATCTGCGGATGGTCTCCGGGCGGGAATCCGTAATCAATCCGTCCTGCGCGTGCCGCACACCGCATTTCGTGGCAATGATTACATTCTTCCGATACGGCGCAAGGGCTGCGCCTACCAATTCCTCGTTATAGGCAGTGCTTCCGTCCGGAAGCGTTCCGGTGTAACACTCCGCCGTATCAAACATCGTGTACCCCAGCTCTACCGCCTCGTGGATGAGCTTTGTCATTTCCCTGCTGTCTGACGGTGCGCCAAACGCATGGGTCATACCCATGCAACCGAGGCCAATGGCAGATACGGTCAAATCTCCGCCTAAAGTTCTGTATTTCATGTAGTCCTCCTGATTTTTGATGTGTACCGAAGCCACAATGTATCACTTTCGATTTATTCCGCCGCCTCCGGATTTCGGGTCATGTCCTGAAGCAATCAAAGGTCCAGTCCCTGCACCCATTTCTTTACCGTGTCCTCACTCTCTCCTGACCGGAACCGCTGCCCTTCCAGCCAGTTGCCGGTTCCGGCTTCCTCTTTGAGCAGTTCACCGCTCTGACCGAGGCCGGACGAGGAGGATGTGCAGAACGGAATGACCGTTTTGCCGGTAAAATCATTGGCCATGACAAATGTGTCTGTCGGCCACGCCGCAATACCCCACCAAATAGGATACCCGATGAACACTGTATCATATTCGTCCCAGTGATCGGGGACCGCGTTTTCCAGATCGACGGCACGCAGGGATGCATCGTCATGCTCGCGGGATACACGGCTGTTCCGGTTTGTCCAGTTCAGATCATCGGAGGTGTAAGGCTCTTTTGGAACAAGTTCAAACAGATCCGCACCTGTAGCCTCCGCGATATATCCTGCAACCGTCTCGGTATTGTTTGTCGCAGAATAGTAAACAACCAGCGTCTTTCCCCCGGCCGCTTCCCCACCTGATGTTTCGGAAGATGCGGTATCCGACGATTCATCGGGTTGCTCTGCCGAATCGGAACTGTTTTCCGCCGGGGTACTTTCATTTGTGGAATTGTCAGAATCGGAACTGTTTTCTTTGTTTTGACTGGCGCAGGCCACAAGAGAAAATACCATCATCACACATAACAGAATTGCAAAAAACTTTTTCATAATACATTGTCCTTTCTTTTTTATTTTCTTAATTGTCCACGCTCTCCAGCCGGTAGGTACGGCTGCCGAGACCGATGGTTTCACCTGCTTCCAGCACATGCTCCGCGTGCTGCCCCTCCATCCGGCGGACAAAACTCTCGTTGCCCTCCGCCTGATAGATCAGATCAACGCAAGCCTGATCCAGTGCCACGGGATCGGCGGAAGCAAGGATACCGATATCGTGAATGTCCGGCTCGGACGGATTTCCGTCACAGTCACAGTCAATGGACAGCCTGTTCATCACATTGATAAAGAGGATGTTGCCGTCCAGCGCGTCCACAACCGATTTTCCGGCGTCCGCCATGGATTCGAGGAAGGCATCCTGATTGCCGCCCCATGGACTGGTGTGGCTTTTGCCTGCGGTATGAATCAGGCATTTTCCTTCCTGAGAACCAATTCCGATAGAAATATTCTTAATGGCTCCGCCGAAGCCTGCCATGGCGTGCCCTTTGAAGTGTGAAAGCACAAGGAATCCGTCAAAGTCGCCAAAATGGGCTCCGACATAATTTTCGGAAAGCTGTTGTCCTCCCTCCACCGGAAGAATCATGGATTTTCCATCTTCGTCCATGATGATAAATCCTTTGCCGAGATCGGTAAAACCGTGATCCTCCGCCACCTGATAGTGCATATCCGTTTCGGAGCGGGAGCCGCCGTAGGCGGTGTTGCACTCCACAATCGTGCCGTCTACGCGCGCCACAAGATCGCGGATGAGATCCGGGTCAAGATAATTCGACGCGGGAGGTTCGCCGGTGGAGAGCTTCACTGCGATATTGTCGCCGGTCAGTTCCACGCCCAACGCCTCATAGACTTTCATCATCCCCTCCGGGGAGATGTCCGTCGTCATGTAAACTGCAGGAGCGTCGGTATTTGAACCGTCGTTCTGCGTTTGGGCACTTTCACCGTTTTTCTCCTGACCGCCTGCGTTCTGTTCGGTGTCCGCGGGGGATTCCGCAACATTGTGACTGGTCCGGTCTGTTTCGGAATTTCCTGCCGTACCGGAACTTCTGTTCCCGCAGGCTGCAAGGGAAAGCAGCATGATAAAACTTAATAGCAATGCAATCAGTTTTTTCATAGGGTACCTCCGTATATCCGTTTAATTGAAAATATTTTTATGTTTACGCATTTTCAGAATCACTATCCAAAAAGAACAGCGGAAGCGCATTATAGAGATATTCCTGCACAGCGTCAAAATCATGGTAGCCGCCGTCCTTCTGATAAAATACATAGTGTTCCGGTGTGAAAGTCTCCCGCGACAGCATTTCCTCCGCCATATCGATTGACTGACTCTTTACCGCATCCCTGGTACCGACGGCATGATAGATGAAGTACCCGCGCTCCTCAAGGTTTTCGTCCTTCACAAGCTGCTCGATAAAGTCCACGTTATCCTCAAAGCGGAAATCACCGTAGGTGCCGTAGTACCAGCAGGAACCGCTCATCGGCAGAAACCAGTGGATATAATCGTAGTCATAGCAGAACTGGAGCCATGTGGTAACTGAACCGAGAGAGAAGCCACCGAACGCCCGATGGTCACGGGATGCTTTCAAATCTTCCGGTGACGTGGACGCGGCGTAGGTATGGAACCGACCCTCAACCGCGGGCATCAGGTGGTTTTCAAAATCCTGATGGAACGCACGAAATTCTTCAATGGAACTGCTGAAATCCGTGCTGCTGTTTTCGTTGTAGAATGTGGCTGACACGATGATGATGGGCGGAATATCTCCGTTTGCGATCAGATTGTCAAACATATTTTTCATTGCTGTAAAATCAAAATATTCTCCGGCATGGCCGCCCCAGCCGTGCATGAGATAGAGAATGTTGTACCGCGTTTCCGTATCGTCCGCATCATAGCCAAAGGGTGTATAAACATAGGCGGTTTTTGTAATGACGCTGTCGTCCCGAACATAGTCCTCGGATTCATAGTCGATGCGAACAACATTTCCCTGTTCGGCTGCCGCCTTGGTGTATTCTGCCGGAACAGCCTCCGTCCAGCCGATCTGTGGTATTTCCATGTCATTCACGCCTGAGCTTTCCCCTGCGGTAAAGGTTTCACCCGCAGGAAAAGATGCAATTGTTTTTACCACATAACGAAGAATCCATAGGGCGTCTGCAGCGTTCCGAAGATTGTTTCCGTCTACGTCTGCTGCCTGTGCGGCGATTTTATCCAATGTGATTAAATGCGCCGACGCCTGCAACACCAACAGGGCATCTTGCGCGTTGCGGTCACCGTCCCGGTTTACGTCGCCGTAAGCATATACACCAGTGGCGGCGTTGACTGCCGCGGAAAGCTCTCGTATCGGCGCACAGGCGGTCAACAGCAATATGCTCAGTAGCAAAAAAAATACCATCCATTTTCGCATGATGTATTCCTCCTGGTTTCGTTTTTTCATAAACCTGCCCTTACAGCGACCATTTACATGGTAATTATAAAAAAAACGAGGCTTCCGGAGAAGTCTCGATTTGTTAATCAGTTCTAACCGTAGGTTATGACCGAAGGCTCTATATACTTAAAGCTTAACAGTGCCGGCTCTGCTTGTCACTGCATCTGCCGCTGTCATTTTTTCGCTTTATTCCGCAATGGAAAATACCGCCGTGATACTGCCAGTCCCAAGCGCGTCCTCCCAGCCGGACAGATCGTCGATATGACCGATTCTTGTATAACTCCATGCATTGGAACCGTAGAACATCACAATCTGATTACCCTGATATAGCACGATATCCCCAGCCGTGGTTGTCGTCTGCCGGTCGTTGGTCGTCAGACTTGTTCCGAGAGCACCGACCTTTTCAAAGCTGCCGTAATCATTCATTCGAATCGTAACCGGGCCCTGCCGCATCATGTCCACGAATTCACGAACAGCTGCATTATCTTCCAATACAGCGGTAAATACCGCATCTGCGATTTGCACGTTCATTTTCACCACTTCTGTTTCCTCCGGTTCTTTCGTGTTTTCGGGAGCAGATGTACCTCCCGTTTGTTCTGCATATTCGCGGACAGATTCCCGTCCCACGCAAATGTATAATACTTTTAAAACATCCCGTTCTGTAATACGGCCGTCTTCATCCAGATCCGCCAATTTGAGCGCCGATGCTCCCTGCAGCTGTTCCATTCCGGCAACATGCTTCAAGATCCGCAATGCGTCCCGCACGGTTACCTTTCCGTTCCCGTCCAGGTCTCCATAATAGACCGGCGTCCGTTCTTCTGCGGAGATCCGGGGCAGCCACAGTCCGCTCTGCAGCATAAGCACCAGTGCGAATATCACCGCCCGCATGACGTTTTTGCCTGTAAAAGCGAATATATCTCTTCTGTTTCTCATTTTTCGTCTCCTAACAGTTCCCGCACACAGTGGTATGTGATTTCATAAATGGACATCAGCACATAATTCACGCCCGCCGCTTCCATCGCCGTCCGCTGCTTTTCGGTCACAAAGGTATACGGATAGATGCCGAACATAAACGGAAAGAAGGTGTAAATAAAATTCTGCTTTTCCGTGTCGGTCATATCCGGGAAATACCGATTCAGACCGTCCTGCACGGTGCGGATGGATGCACCATATGCCACCTTAAACGCCTTCAAATGCTCCGGGCGGCTGCCGGTTTCCATGTCGTAGTGATTCATGGACATGATCTTCAAAAGCTGCGCCCGTTCCTCCAGAGAATGGGCGATCATATCGGCGAACTCATCTTTGGTCATGGTATCAGCCTGCGCCATGGTCCGCTTCAGCGAAGCAATCCACAGTTCGTACTCCCGCTGCAGCAGCGCCAGAAAGATTTCCTCTTTGGTCTGAAAATAGTTGTAAATGGATGTACGGGTAAAGCTGGTTTCGTTCCCGATCTCCTTAATGGTAATCTCCTTGAAGCTCATGGTCTGATAGAGTTTTTCACAGGCGTTGATAATTTCTTCCCTGCGCGCCTCCGTCAGCATGGGGGATCCCTTCGGCATCTTGCATCCTCCTTAAATTTCGGCACGCGCGCCCCAAAAGGGCACCCCTGCCATGTCATTGGTTGATATTCTTATTCTGACAAGTTGTCAGCATAGATACCATACCATTATTCTGACGCTGTGTCAATCTAAAATGATAAACTGATCCATACGAATTGCCACATCCACAGATTCCGCCAGTTCTTTGCTGTGTGTTACAACAATTACGCATTTCCCTTCTTCATGCGCAATCCGCTTGAGCAGATCGATCACATCCCAGGCAGTCGCCTCATCCAGATTCCCGGTAGGTTCATCCGCCAATAAAACATTCGCATCACTCGCCAATGCGCGGGCAATCGCGACTCGCTGCTGCTGTCCGCCTGAAAGCTGTAAAACGCTGCGTTTCCAAAATTCCTTTCCAATCCCCATTTTATCAAGGATGGGTTCGGGCTTCTTCTTTCCGCCAAGCTTTACATTTTCCACGACGGTCAGATAATCGATCAGGTTATAACTTTGAAACACCAGAGAAATATGATGTTTTCTGTGTTCCGTCAGATCTCTGGCGGTTATCGGCTTTCCGTCATAAAGAATCTCGCCTTTTGTAGGAGTGTCGAGTCCGGCCAGCAAAGAGAGCAACGTTGTTTTTCCCGACCCGCTTGGGCCAAGTAAGGCATACATTTTCCCTGGCTCAAATCCATAATTCACATTTTCCAGAATCAATTTGTCCTTTTGAGATTTATAAAAATATGAAACATTTTTTGCTTCTAAGATCATAAAGATTTCCTCCTTAAACCACTTCACTTAAAATATCTTTGGGGTTCTTTTTCAAAATACCGATTCCGGCTGTTCCAATGGAAACGGCAGTAAGTATAACCATCCCTGCGCCGCAGATCAGAAACATTTTCGTTGTAATGTCTACATCCACACCGACGACTGTTTGCTCTGACTGTACGGTGCTGTATGCTACTTTATCGGCATTCACGTTCTTCTCCAGTTCCTCCTGCTCAACTTGTGCAGACACAAGATAATCCGCCGCAACTCCGGAAGCTGCAGGTGCCAATGTAAAGGAAATTGCAAAGGCCAATAATGCGGTGATAAATGCTTCTTCAAACAGCTGTCCTAACACATTTCGCTTTTTATAACCAAGCGAGAGGAGAATCCCAATTTCATAATTCCTGTTTTTGGTCCAGAATACAAAAATCAAAAACAGGATGATAAACCCGGCCGCAAAGGTAATCAGAATGAGCAGTGTGCTGATTTTCTCCAGGTCATTAAAATTGGAAGACATGGTAGACATATTACCATTCCGGTCAATGAGGTCATATCGTTCCCAATCAATATCCACAGCACTGACAGCAGCTTTTACGGCATCATAGTCGTCAACATCGCCGACCTGAAAATAAGCGTGTTCATAGCAGGGATCATTTTCACTTCCTTCTGCCTTTTCCGGAAATCGAAGGTCGGTAAAAATAATATTTTCCGAACGGAAGGTATCACCTGCCATAAGAGGAGGCATCAACTGTTTGGTCTGGTAAATCCCGATGATCGCTGCCTCCTGTACCTGTGAATGTTCCGGGTCGTGATAATCATTGAAACCGATTTTGTCTCCAACTGCGAGATGATCCTGGTCTGCCAGTTGCTCGGAGATTACACATACATCCTGATCCTTTTCTGTGACCATCCGTCCATCTTTCAAAGTAACATTGCCTGATAACACGTTGGAATCTAATTCCATTTTTCGAATCCCGATCAATACGACGCCACCCATGTCGTTGGTCTGATCCGTATCAGGGTCTTCGATACGATCAAATCCGACCGGATTTACAGCTGTAATGCAGGTTGAAATATTGTAATCCGATATGCCCGGAACCTCTGCTAATTTTTCAATATCTGATATTTGCAAAGAATCAAAGGAATTATCACACCAGACCATCCATTGTGTACCGTATGCCGTTTCCAGTTTTTTCTGATGTACGCCGCCATATGAGCCTTCTTGTCCTTCTCCGATTCTTTCCGAGCATTCTGTCAGTCGTTTGGAACGGTTTTTTTCATTTGCATCCAGACGGAGCCCCGCACCGATTGCCTGACGGGTAGTATCTTGTGTTTGTACATTTGCATTTCTGCAGGCCATTCCGCAAAGAAGAAACAGGCAGACGGTTATCATAACCAGCAGCAGCAGAATACTTTTTATTGGCTTACGTATGACGCTGCGCCACGCTCTTTGTAAACGATTCATCCTTTATCCCTCCATTTTGGACAGTGTATCTCTTGGATTTGCCCGCAAGATCGAAACTATGGAAATTCCAACGGCAATGACAACGATCACACTGCCAAGCAAAAGCAAGGTCAGCAAGTGCGTTCCGCTAAGCCCCGCATTTGCAATAACGGCAAGCTCGTATGTTTCAAACAGGCTGTGCATGAGCTGGCCGGCAAACAGACTGCTGATGGCTGCCGCGCCGATGACAGAAAGCGCAAACAGTGAAAAGCTCTCCGCCATCGTTTGCAGGAACAAGCTGCCTTTTGAAATTCCCAGGCTGATGAAGACTGCCATTTCTTTTATCCTGGTTCTCATCCACATACAAAGAAGCAGAGAAATTACAATGACAGCAGTTATGATAATCAGCACAAGCATCAGAGAGGAAATACGGATCACTTGTTCCAAAGGTGCCTGCATTTGCTGATAAAGCAAATCTGACGTTGAGATGTCTATATCTTCTCCGGCTGCCAATGGCTCGATCTGCTGACGCAGGCTGCTCAGATGCTCAGGATCGTCCGTATAAACAGCAAGGGAAGAATATCCTTCCTCACCATATAATGTTTCAAACAGCGCATGGTTCACAAAAATCTGGTTTTCGATCCGATAGGCCGAAACAATAGAAGCATCCTGCTTACGTTCCATACCGGAAAAGAAGATGCCGGTAATTTCCCCAGTGGCCGTGCTGCCATTTTCAGCTGCAAAGGTAAGCGGATCTCCAATCTGAAGTCCATTGCATTCTGCCAAAAGAGAATTTACTAAAATCCCGCTTTGGTTCTCTTTAATGGGGTTCCCATCCAGCAGTCTGTACTTTTCTTCTGCAAAGGAACCATCCGTTTCTGTATTATCATACGCCTGGAGCGTGACCGCCGCGCCCTGATCACTTTCGTCATCTTTTACGATTACGGGCATAAAATTGCCCGGATAAGCGGTATGACTTGCTACGCGGTTTATTTTGGTAACATGCGGAAGATCTGAAATTTGAGAAACAAGCGTTCTCTGTATCTTATTTTCTCCCCTCTGACCTTTCAGGACAATCTTTGTACCTGTCTTTTCCCACATGGAACGGCTGGTGGTCTGGGCGGTCTGCAGAACCATGGTTCCACATAAAATCATGGTGCTGGTGATAAAAAAGCAAAGAAACAAAAGAACGCTTTTATTTTTCTTGCGGAAAATATACCGGAAAGCTCTTTGATAAAAGTGCATTGATTCTCACATCCCTTCGAACCTGTGTATAAATACCCGGCTGGCATGGAGAATATCGTTTTCGTCATAGTCTCCGCAGATGATCAGCGAAGTCTGCTTTTTCACATCCTCAGCTGCTGCAGTTTCATAAGCAGCTGTCGCAGTCTGAATGTCCACATGGGCGATCCAAAACGTACAGCCGGGATCATACACGACGGATACAAAGGTAT
>CANRIM010000029.1 GCA_947630695.1 uncultured Lachnospiraceae bacterium | reverse complement strand
ATTTCAAGTGGAGGTTGGAGAAAGACTAATTTCTACTTGAACCCCTTAGAAGTGGAAGTTAACTTTTCACTTCACCCAGTTGTAAAAGAAGTACGGTTCATTTTGACAAAACAGGTACAAAGTGCTATGATAATAAACTGTATACGCATGTGCAACACAGGGGACAGGTCATGAATCCGGACGGAAAATTTTCAATGATAAAAAGACATAAATTTTTACTGATCACGGTTCCTTCTCTGATTGTGCTGGTACTGGTGGCATTGTTGGCGCGCGCAATGTTTTACCGCGGCGGAGATGATGCGCAGAAGGGACAGTTGAATGAGGTGGAGCAGATTCTTAATGCGGAATCCGAACCTTATTCTGACGGAGATGAGCTGTACCGCAGCGACGGAAAAGAAAAACAGGGAAAATATCGGATCGAAGTCAATAAAACCAACAACGTGATCGTAGTATATCAGCGGGGCGACGACGGCGACCTGTCTGAAGCCTTCAAAACCATGTGCTGTTCCGTAGGCAGGGATGTACCTGCCGGCAGCTATAAAACCGGCGAGCGGTACTGTTGGAAGTATGTCAATTCCGACGTATGGGCGCAGTATGCTACCCGGCTGGACGGCGCAATCATGTTTCAGTCCGTGCCGTTTCGTGAAAAGAAAAAGGATACTTTGATTGTAAAATACTACAATCAGCTGAGCAGCAGCTGCAGTGCTTCTGCCATTCGTCTTTGTGTCGCGGATGCAAAATGGATCGTGGAAAATGCGCCGGAAGGCACCAAAGTAGAAGTGATCGAGAATGACAAGATCGGGCCTTTGGGCAAGCCGAATCTGGCGCGGCTCAGTGAGGATGAAACCTGGGACCCCTCAGATCCGGATGAGGCAAATCCTTGGAAGGGATACGGCATAAAACTTGAGGGCGTATCCGACAGAACGGTGGAACGCGGCATTGCCGTGGATTACCTGGACGGCGTCCGGGTTGTAAACCAGGCCGGTCTTGAAGTGGATATGCAGATTGATGTGGAAAGCACGGTGGAAATTTTCAAGTGCGGAGAATACAAAGTGACCTATTCGGTCAGCGATGGTTCCGGCGAAACGGTGCAGCAGTCTGCCACATTTAAGGTGGTTGATACGATGAAACCGGTATTTTCCGGGATTCCGGCCCGGCTGACACTGCCTGGCGGAAAGGAAATTTCCCGGGCGGAACTGCTGGAAGGCGTCTATGTCATTGACAACAATCAGTTCCTGCCGACGGATCATGTGATTTTGGATATTCCCGAGCAGCTGGCCGACGGGGATGTCATTACCTTCAGAGTTGCGGATGCTTACGGCAACGAAACTGTGATGCAGGTAGCATGTACTGTAGATACCACGCCGCCGCAGGTTTATCTGCGGGATGGCGTTTCAGGTGTGATCGATACGGATCAGACAGTGGATGAAGCATTTGCCCTCAGCCGGATTGAAGCCGTTGACATGGGACAGCACCTTTCAAGAGATCATATCGGCGTGGATATCATTCAGAATGAATGGGGATATACGTTCCATTATATTGTTTCAGACAACAGCGGTCTGACGACGGAGTTTTCAAACACAGTAACGTATCCGATGTATGCCATTGTCCTGCCGGAAGAAAAAACAGTGGATGATTTGAACAATCTTTCCCTTTTGAAAGGCGTACAGCTTGCGGATACCCTTGGAAATACCTATACGGTGGATCAGATCAAAGTTTCGAGTAAGATCCAGGCAGGCAATCAATACGAAGTTACTTACAGCTATGATTATACTTCTCCGCTGGGCACAAAAACAGCGACCGCAGTCCGGGTTGTGACGCTGAAAGAAAGCAAACCCGAACCCAGTACATCGCCCGCGCCGGAAGAAGATGAGGATGAGAATAAAGAGTCGGAGGAATAAAGATGTCGGTGAACTACAATTACAAGGCCATTGAACAGAAATGGACGAAAAAATGGGCGGAGCATCCGATCAATAAGCCGGATCCCAATAAGAAAAAGTATTATTGTCTGGATATGTTTCCCTATCCTTCCGCCAACGGACTGCATGTCGGTCACTGGCGCGGCTATGTGATCAGCGATGTATGGAGCAGATACAAACTCATGCAGGGGTATTATCTGATTCATCCCATGGGCTGGGATGCTTTCGGGCTTCCGGCGGAAAACTATGCGATTAAAATGGGAACCCATCCCGCTGCAACCACAAAGGAAAATATCAAAAATATCAAGCGGCAGATTGAGCAGATCGCGGCCATCTATGACTGGGATATGGAAGTCAATACCACGGATCCCGCATTCTATAAATGGACCCAGTGGATTTTTGTAAAAATGTTCAAAGAGGGACTGGCATACGAGAAAGAAATGCCCATCAACTGGTGCCCAAGCTGTAAAACCGGACTGGCTAATGAAGAAGTGGTCAACGGCTGCTGCGACCGCTGTGGTGCGCCGGTCACCAAGAAAAACCTCAAACAGTGGATGCTGCGGATCACAAAATATGCGGACCGGCTGCTGAATGATCTGGACAAACTGGACTGGCCGGAAAAGGTGAAGAAGATGCAGACCGAATGGATCGGCAAGTCCATCGGCGCAGAAGTGGATTTTGCCGTGGACGGACAGGACGCTTCCATCAAGGTCTTTACCACCAGGCCGGATACGCTCTACGGGGCAACATTTATGGTACTGGCGCCGGAACATGCGCTGGCGGCCGGGCTGGCGACGCCGGAAACGAAACAGGCGGTAGACGAATACATATATAAAACTTCCATGCGCTCCAATGTGGATCGTATGCAGGACAAGGAAAAGACGGGTGTTTTTACGGGAAGCTATGCCATCAACCCCATTAACAACGCAAAAATCCCCATCTGGCTTTCCGATTATGTGCTTGCGGACTACGGCACAGGCGCCATCATGTGCGTGCCGGCCCATGACGACAGAGATTTTGAGTTTGCAAAGAAATTTGATATTCCCATCATTCAGGTTATTGCCAAAGACGGTGTGGAAACGGAACTGGCGGAAGCCTATACCCAGCCCGGCGTGATGATCAATTCCGGCGAATTTAACGGGATGTCTTCGGAAGACGCCAAAAAGAAGTTGCCGGAAATGCTGGAAAAACGCGGACTGGCAAAAATCACGGTGAATTTCAAGCTGCGTGACTGGGTATTTTCCAGACAGCGTTACTGGGGCGAACCCATCCCCATCGTACACTGCCCGCACTGCGGCGCGGTGCCGCTGCCGGAAGATCAGCTGCCGCTGCTTCTGCCTGAGGTGGAGAAATATCAGCCTACCGGTACCGGAGAATCGCCGCTGGCGGATATTCCGGAGTGGGTCAATACCACCTGTCCGGTTTGCGGTGCGCCGGCAAAAAGGGAAACCAATACCATGCCCCAGTGGGCAGGGTCTTCCTGGTATTTCCTGCGCTATATTGACAACAAAAATGATCAGGAACTGGTATCCAGGGAAAAAGCGGATCAGTATCTGCCGGTGGACATGTACATCGGCGGCGTAGAACATGCGGTACTGCATCTGTTATATTCCAGATTCTATACCAAATTCCTGTATGATATCGGGGTAATCGATTTTGACGAGCCCTTTACCAAGCTCTTTAACCAGGGCATGATCACCGGAAAGAACGGTATTAAGATGAGCAAATCCAAGGGGAATGTAGTTTCTCCGGATGATCTGGTGGAAAATTACGGCTGTGATTCTCTGCGGCTGTATGAGCTTTTTGTAGGGCCGCCGGAGCTGGATTCCGAGTGGGACGACCGGGGAATTGACGGCGTATACCGGTTTATGTGCCGGTTCTGGAAGATGGCGCTGGATAATCTGGAAAAGAATGTTCCGGAAACGCCGGAAACGCTGCGTTTGCGCAACAAAATGATCAGCGACATTACCCAGCGTCTGGAATCCTTCAGCCTGAATACGGTTATTTCCGGTTTTATGGAATACAACAATAAAATGGTGGAACTGACCAAGACCAGCGGTGTGGATAAGGAAACCGTCATGACGGCCGTACGGCTGCTGGCGCCTTTCGCACCCCATATCGCAGAGGAACTGAACGAACTGTACGGCAATTCGGAAAGCGTATTTGCCGGCGGATGGCCGGTCTGCGATCAGGAAGCGCTGAAGGAAGACAGCGTAAAGATTCCCTGCCAGGTCAACGGAAAGACCAGGACGGTGATTTCCATTGCCGCCGGCAGTGATAAAGAAACCGCGCTTACGGCAGCCAAAGCGGCGCTGGGCGCAAAACTGAGCGGGACCATTGTAAAGGAAATTTATGTTCCCAACAAAATCATTAATTTTGTTGTAAAGTAAAGAACAGGAGATAAGCAGGTATGTCCGGACATTCCAAATTTGCAAATATCAAACATAAAAAAGAAAAAAACGACGCGGCGAAGGGAAAAATCTTTACGGTCATCGGCCGTGAAATCGCAGTCGCCGTAAAAGAAGGCGGCGCGGATCCCGCGAACAACAGCAAACTGCGTGACGTCATCGCCAAGGCAAAAGCCAACAATATGCCCAATGATACCATCGACCGCGGCATCAAAAAAGCGGCGGGAGATGCCAATTCCGTCAATTATGAAGTGGTTACCTATGAAGGGTACGGCCCTTCCGGCACCGCAATCATTGTCAACGCGCTGACCGATAACAAAAACAGGACAGCCGCCAATGTCAGAAGCGCTTTTACCAAAGGCGGCGGCAATATCGGTACCCAGGGCTGTGTATCTTATATGTTTGATCAGAAAGGGCAGATCATGATCGACAAGGAAGCGTGCGATATGGATGCCGACGAACTGATGATGATGGCGCTGGATGCTGGCGCAGAGGATTTCGTGGAAGAAGAAGACAGCTACGAAATCATCAGCGATCCGGATGCTTTCAGTGCTTTACGTGAAGCGCTGGAAGCGGCAAATATTCCGATGGAGCAGGCGGAAGTTACAATGATTCCGCAGACCTATGTTACACTGACAGATGAGGAAGATATCAAACGAATCAACCGGATTCTGGATTTGCTGGATGAAGACGACGATGTGGAAAGCGTTTATCACAACTGGGATGAATAAGGCCGGTTCAGGATTTTTCGGGTCAACAAGGAGATAAAAATGAATATATTAAAGAAACTCGGGCTGAGCCTGCTGATTATCGTTCTGTCACTGGGATGCGGCTTTTTGATCTATTATGTGCAGGGCAAATATTTTAACGGCAGAAATTCGGCAACGCCGGCACCGCCGACACCGACGCCGGAAGTTACGGAAGTTCCGACGGAAACGCCCAGCGAGGAACCGGTGCAGCAGCAGTTTGTTATCACCAATGATACGGTAAATCTGCGGCAGGGACCGGGAACCAATACAGCAGTGGTTGTGAAAGTTCCGGCCAATACGGTTCTCCAGCTGATTTATGCCGATGCGGAATGGTCCAGCGTGGTCTATGAGGGACAGACGGCTTATGTCAAAAATGAATTTGTCGCACCCTATACACAACCTGCAGCGTCAGCGCAGATCGGCGCCGGAAAAATTATTGCCATTGATCCCGGACATCAGATGGGGGTGGATTCCGCCCCAGAACCTGTGGGACCGGGCGCTGCAGAGCAGACGGCCCGTGTCAGTCGGGAAATCACAGGAACAAGAAGCAGAAAGGCGGAATCCGAACTCAATCTTGAAGTGGCTTTAAAACTGAAAGCTGCGCTGGAGGCAGTGGGCTATCAGGTGGTCATGACCAGAGACACGCAGAGTGTGAATCTCAGCAATGCGGAACGTGCGCAGATTGCCAACAACGCCAATGCCAACGCCTGTATTTCCCTTCATGCCAACGGTTCTACGGATGATTCCGTTAAAGGCGTTATGACAGTTTGTCCGACGGCGGCCAATCCCTATTGCGCCGCAATATATAACAATTCCTACCGGCTGTCTAATGCCGTTGTCAATGCGGTTGCTGCATCGGCAGGCACTGTCAATGCCGGTATCTGGCAGACAGATACCATGGCAGGATTGAACTGGTCCACCGTTCCCGTAACGATTTTGGAAATGGGATACCTGACCAATGCGGAGGAAGAACAGCAGCTGGTGACCGAAGACTATCAGAATAAGATCGTACAGGGAATCGTCGAGGGGTTGAATCAGTATTTCACCCAGTAAACCGGCAGGGAGGAATGGGAAACATTGAAACAGATTGATACGGCAGTGAAGCGGGAAACCGCTTATATCGCGCTGTTTGTACTGATTTTGAGTCTTTTGATGCAGTCGGTCTTTTTGATCATCGGAAAATGGAATACCGGCGTTCTCTTCGGCAATCTTTTAAGCGGTGCGGCGTCGGTATGCAATTTCTTTCTGATGGGACTGACCGTGCAGAAGGCGCTGGACAAAGAAGAAAAACAGCGGACAAGCTTTGTGAAGCTCTCCCAGACGCTTCGCATGCTGTTTTTGTTCGCTGTTGCGGCGGCAGGGCTTCTGCTGCCATTTTTCAACATCGTTGCGGTTTTGCTGCCGCTGTTTTTTCCGCGGATTGCCATTGCGTGCAGGCCGCTGTTCAATGGCCGCGTGAAACCTGAAGAAACAAAGGAAGAATGAACAGGACTGAAACAATGAAGGAAAAAAATCATTCTTTTAAAATCAAAGATATTTTGCTGCTGCTGGGGATGATCCTTCCTCTGGCGGCAGGCATTGTGATTCAAGTGTTGACGACCCCTGCCTCCGATGGCATTGAAATCACCGGAGCGAGGATTTTTTTTCGTCTGAGACTGCCGGTGCAGGATCTTTTGATTACGGAATCCCAGGTGAATTCCTGGCTGGTTATGATATCGATCCTGTTTTTGTGCCTGTTTCTGACCCATGGTCTGAAAGAAAAGGCAGAGAAGAAACGACAGCTGATCGCGGAGTGGATCGTTGAAAAAACAGACGATCTGGTGCAGAAAAACATGGGATCCTATTTTGCCGGTTTTTCTCCTTTCATCGGAGCCATGCTGGCATTATCTGCATTTTCCAGTCTGTTATCCCTGCTGGGACTGTTTCCTCCGACCTCGGATTTGAATATTGTTGCAGGATGGGCCCTTCTGGTCTTTTTGCTGATCAGTTACTATAAAATGAAATGCGGTCCGCTGCATTATCTGAAAAGTTTTACGGAGCCGGTGTCTTTCCTGACGCCTTTAAACGTCATCAGTGAAATCGCAACGCCCATCTCCATGGCTTTCCGTCATTACGGAAATGTCATGTCCGGCGCGGTGGTTTCCACGCTGGTGGCTTCCGCGCTCCAGGGACTGTCCCTGCTGCTTTTGCGGTGGCTTCCGGGCGCACTGGCAAAATTCCCGCTGTTTCAGATCGGACTGCCTGCGGTCTTGTCCGTCTATTTTGATCTGTTCAGCGGCTGCCTGCAGGCGTTTATATTTGCCATGCTGACCATGTTGTATATTTCCGGATCATTTTCTCCGGATGAATATAATGCTTACAAAGCAAGAAAAAAGAGAACTGTTACACAAGCAAAGGGAGGATGTTAAAAAATGTTGGAGTTGAGTTTAGGTATTATACTGGGTTGTTGTGCACTGGGTGCAGGCGCTGCGATGATCGCAGGTATCGGCCCCGGTATTGGTGAAGGAAATGCGGTGGCGAAGGCCTGTGAGGCCATTGGCCGTCAGCCGGAAAGCAAATCGGAAGTCACCACCACGATGCTGATGGGCTGCGCGATTGCGGAGACCACCGGCCTTTACGCGCTGGTTATCGCGATTCTGCTGATTTTTGTGGCTCCCGGCCGTCTGGTAAATATTTTAATGAATACGCTTGGCAAATAAACAGAAGGAATAATGAGGTAGGAGAAAGTTATCATGCAGACCTTAGACGTCATATCGGTTAATATATGGCAAATTTTGATTTCTCTCATCAATCTGCTGCTCCTGTTCCTGATACTGAAACATTTTCTGTACCGTCCGGTAAAAAAGATGCTGGAACAACGCCGCAAGACCCTTGATGCTGCCTATGAAGCGGCAGATGCAGCCAAAACGGAAGCGGATTCCCTGAAAAAAGAGTGGAAATCGCGGATGCGGGGCGCAGATGCGGAAGCAAAGGCAATTAAAGAAAAGGCGGAAAAGCGTGCGGCGGAAGACCGGGAATCCATTTTAAACGAAACCCGTGAAAAAGCCGATCAGATGGTACGGCAGGCAAAGGCCGATGCTGCGTTTGCCTATAAAAAAGCGGAAGAACAGATGAAACAGGAGATTATCGACGTTTCGGCGAAAATTTCCGAAAAAATCATCGGCAGGGAAATCAATACAGAGGATCACCATGCGATTATCAATTCGTTCCTGGATGAGATAGGTGAGGATCATGACGGTAAGCAGTAAGGAATATGCGCTGGCTCTGTTTGAACTGGGCAAAGAAAGCGCGAACAATGAAGAATTGTATGAGGCCTTCGGCTTTGTCGGGGAGATTTTCGCATCATGTCCGGAGCTGATTGCGTTTCTGGATTCTCCGGCGATCCCTTTTTCGGAGCGCTCTGCCATGATCAGGCATACGCTTGCGAAAGAGGTACCGGCGTATTTTCTTTCGTTTCTGCAGATTCTCTGCGCCCATCGAAACGCGCATATTTTCGAAGAATGCAGAAATGAATTTGAAGAACTCTATACGGACAGCGTACACAGAACCAGTGCGCATGTACGCTCTGCGGTTGCGCTGACGGATCAGGAAAAAGACCGGCTGTGCGCACGGCTGGAAAAACTAAGCGGCCGGAAGGTCAGGGTAGAGTACGAGATCGATGCATCGATCCTGGGCGGAATGATTGTGGAAATGGACGGTGTCTGTTATGACGGAAGTCTGAAACACCGTTTGCAGAATATAAAGGAAGTGATCAGCAAATGAACAGAAGGCCGGAAGAAATCAGTAATATTCTGAAAGAACAGATTAAAACATATCAGTCAAAAATAGAAATGGCGGAAGTCGGTACCGTGGTGGTCGCAGGTGACGGCATTGCCACGGTATACGGTTTGAAGAACTGTATGGCAAACGAGCTCTTAGAGTTTGCCGACGGCAGCTTCGGTATGGCTCAGAACCTGGAAGAAGAAACGGTTTCCGTTGCCATTCTTGCCAATGAAAATTCCATCAGTGAAGGGATGGAAGTGAAGAGAACCGGAAAAGTGCTTTCCGTGCCGGTGGGCGAAGCTTTGCTTGGCCGCGTGGTCAATGCACTGGGGATTCCCGTGGACGGCAAAGGTCCGGCGGCATGTACCGAGACCAGACCCATTGAATCGGAAGCCCCCGGCATCATCGAGCGGAAAAGCGTTTCTGTTCCGCTGCAGACCGGGATCAAAGCCATTGACAGTATGATCCCCATCGGCCGCGGGCAAAGAGAACTTTTGATCGGCGACCGGCAGACCGGTAAAACGGAAATTGCCATCGATACGATCATGAATCAGAAAAACAGCGATGTACTCTGCATCTATGTGGCCATTGGGCAGAAGAGTACTTCCGTTGTACAGATTGCGAACGAACTGACGGAAGCGGGCGCCATGGATTATACAATTATCGTATCCGCATCCGCTTCGGAAAGCGCGCCGCTGCAGTATATCGCTCCTTACGCGGGCTGTGCTATGGCGGAGTATTTCCGGGAACAGGGAAAGGACGTTCTGATCATTTATGACGATCTGTCCAAGCATGCGGTGGCGTATCGTGCGCTTTCGCTGCTGATCCGCCGTCCGCCCGGCCGGGAAGCCTATCCCGGTGACGTCTTCTATCTGCATTCCAGGCTGCTGGAACGGGCGGCCTGTGTTGCGGAAGAATACAGCGGCGGCTCCATTACGGCGCTGCCCATTATCGAAACCCAGGCCGGCGATGTGTCTGCCTATATTCCGACCAACGTCATTTCGATTACGGACGGACAGATTTTCCTGGAAACGGAAATGTTCCATGCGGGAATCATTCCCGCCATCAATCCGGGTATTTCCGTCAGCCGTGTGGGCGGTTCCGCCCAGTTAAAGGCGATGAAAGCGGTTGCCGGTGAGTTAAAGCTCCTGTATGCGCAGTACAGGGAACTGCAGTCCTTCGCACAGTTCGGAAGCGATCTGGACAGCGATACAAAGCGCCGGCTGGCGCTGGGCGAGCGTATCGTGGAAGTGCTGAAACAGAAACGAAACGCACCGGTGCCTGTGGGATGCCAGGTGGCAATCGTATATGCGGTCATCAACGGATATCTGGATGCGGTTCCGGTGGAGCAGGTGGGAGATTACGAAAAACGGCTCTACGCCCTTCTGCAGAAGGAATATGCGCCGCTGTTAAAGCGCTTTGAAGACGGATTTTATGATGATGAAGATAAGGCGCAGCTGCAGGCTGCTTTAAAGGAAATGCAGGAGTGACATTATGGGAGCAGATATTAAAAGCCTCCGGACGAGAATCAAAAGCGTAGATTCCACACTGCATCTGACCAAGGCCATGGGACTGGTGGCTTCTTCCAAAATCAGAAAGGCAGGCATCGCCATGCAGCAGAGCCGCAGCTATGCGGACGCCTTTGCATCGGCCATGCAGCTGCTGATGGCCTCGCCGGAATGCGCCAAAAGCCCCTATCTGGCAAAGCGGGAGACAAACCGGACGAAACTCGTGGTGATTGCGGGAGACCGGGGCCTTGCGGGCGGCTATAATGCCAATATTTTCCGGCTCCTGCAGCAGTATCCCGATGCGGAAGTCATTCCCATCGGCAAACGTGTCTGTGATCGTTACGGAAAACCGACGGTTTCTTCTGAACGTCTTGCCACGGCCGATGCGCTGCAGATGGCAAAGGACCTGTGTGCTTCGTTTGCGGCCGGAGAATATGACCGTCTGGGGATCATCAGTACAAAGTACGTTTCCATGATGACCCAGGATGCGCAGATCCAGTGGGTGCTTCCCTTGGAACGCAGTGAAGGCGCCGACCGGGCAGTGACCACCTTTGAACCGGATGAACAGACCATTATCAATGCAGCAGTGCCGTCCTATGTAGGCGGGGTGTTGATTGCTGCTTTGCGGGAAAGCTTTGCCTGTGAAGTGACGGCCAGAAGAATGGCTATGGATTCTGCAGGAAAGAATGCACAGCAGATGATTGACGATCTGAAACTGCTGTACAATCGTGCAAGACAGGGTGCGATCACGCAGGAGATTACCGAAATTGTTGCCGGAAGCGGCAGTTAAAGCATGAGATTTTCAGGCTGCATGATGCAGCAGAATGGAGAATAAAATGACAGAGAAAAGAACCGGCGTGGTATCGCAGGTCATGGGACCTGTGGTAGACGTTCGCTTTGAGGAAGGCGATCTTCCGGCCATCAACAATGCGCTGACGATTCCCAACGGGGATAAATTGCTGACGGTGGAAGCCGCCCAGCATATCGGAGACAATACGGTGCGCTGTATCGCCATGGCTTCGACGGACGGCCTGCGCAGGGGGATTCCCGCCACGGATACCGGAAAACCCATCAGTGTGCCGGTGGGAAGAAAGACACTGGGAAGAATATTTAATGTGCTGGGAGACGTGGTTGACAATCAGCCCGCACCGGACATTGAGGAACGCTGGGACATTCATCGTCCCGCACCCAAATTCGAGGATCTGTCTTCCGTAACGGAGATTCTGGAAACAGGAATCAAAGTGGTGGATCTGCTCTGCCCTTATGCCAAGGGCGGCAAAATCGGCCTGTTTGGCGGCGCAGGCGTCGGCAAAACCGTACTGATTATGGAGCTGATCAACAATGTTGCAAAGCAGCATGGCGGACTGTCGGTCTTTACGGGGGTCGGCGAACGAACCCGTGAAGGAAACGATCTTTATTATGAAATGAAACAGTCCGGCGTTTTGAATAATACCTCGCTGGTGTACGGGCAGATGAACGAGCCGCCCGGCGCGAGAATGCGTGTGGCTTTGTCCGGTCTGACCATGGCCGAATATTTCCGGGACAAAGAAGAACAGGATGTTCTACTCTTCATTGACAATATTTTCCGGTTTACTCAGGCAGGCAGCGAGGTTTCCGCACTGCTGGGCCGTATGCCTTCGGCGGTAGGCTATCAGCCGACGCTGGCCAATGAAATGGGGGCGCTGCAGGAACGAATCACATCGACCAAAAAAGGGTCCATTACATCCGTACAGGCGGTTTATGTGCCTGCGGATGACCTGACGGACCCTGCGCCTGCAACTACATTTGCCCATCTGGATGCAACTACGGTACTGTCCAGAAATATTGCTTCGCAGGGTATTTATCCGGCAGTCGATCCGCTGGAATCCACCAGCCGGATCCTTTCACCGGAGATTCTGGGAGAGGAACATTACGCGGTGGCAAAGGAAGTACAGCGTATCCTGCAAAGATATAACGAACTGATGGATATCATCGCGATCATGGGTATGGATGAGCTTTCGGATGAAGACAAACAGCTGGTGCAGCGGGCCAGAAAGGTACAGCGTTTTATGTCCCAGCCCTTCTTTGTATCGGAGAAATTCACTGGCATTCCGGGTACCTATGTGCCGCTGGCCGAGACCATCCGGGGCTTTAAAGAGATCATTGAAGGCAAACACGATGAACTGCCGGAATCCGCTTTCCTTTTTGTGGGCACCATCGATGAAGCCATCGAAAAAGCAAAGCAGGTGGCGTCGTGAAAAGCTATCATTTGATTATTTCTACCCCGGACGGCAATGTGCTGGATGAACAGGTCAAAAGCATTCTGCTGCGGGGAAGCGAAGGCGATCTGGCGGTCCTGGCCGGACATACGCCTTTTGTAACGTCGGTACAGCCCTGTGACTGTATTCTGGAAACCGCAGACGGACAGGAAAAAACCGGGCACGTGGAAGGCGGGTTGCTTTGCGTGGCAAAGGAGCAGACAACTTTGCTGACAGGCACGTTTTTATGGAAATCAAACGAATGATCTGACAGTGACGGAGAAGAGTGATATAAAATGAGAATTCATGGTATGTTTATTGAGGAAGGACTTGCGGACTGGCAGATTCTGCAGCAGGAAAACGGGTACGCTTCGGCATCCTTTTCCGGCACGTGGATTCTGATCAAGGACGCAGTCAAGCTGGGCGTTTCGGCGCTGCAGCCAAAAATCAGAGTGTATCGGGAAGATAACAATGAAGTGGTTGTGGACTGGGTGGATGCCTCGTTTACCAAAGATGAGGACGCCTGGACCGGCGAATGGAATGCAGAAATAAAGATTCCCGCCGGCGGGTTGTACCGGGTGGAAACCGGTCTGTACGCCAGATCCGATCAGGCGGGGCTGGAATGGACCTTTCGTGGAGACGCCTGCCTGCATATCGGCGTTGGCAATCTCTTTGTGATCGCCGGCCAGTCCAATGCGGCCGGATATGCGAGGGATACCGCCTATGATCCGCCGATGATGGGCGTGCATCTCTACAGAAACCGGGGAAGCTGGGATATCGCGTCACATCCGATGAATGAAGCCACGAAGGCTGCGGATGCGGCCAACGCCGAACGGGGCAACCCGGGGGTCAGTCCCTTTCTTGCATTCGGAAAAGCATTTATGCAGTACAGCGGCTATCCGGTGGGACTGATCCAGACCGCGGAAGGCGGATTGAGTATACGAAAATGGGACAGAGACGTATCCCCCATGTATGTGAATATGTGTACCCGTGCGAAACAGCAGAAAAAAATCGCCGGGGTTTTGTGGTATCAGGGCTGTTCCGATACGGATCCGGACAATTGTATGCTGTACCGGGAACGCTATTTTTCATTGATCGAGCGGTTCCGTAAGGAACTGGGCTATGAGGTGCCTTTCTTTACTTTTCAGTTGAACCGCCAGGTCTGCGGTGAGAATGATCCCGGCTGGGGTATGGTACGGGAAGCCCAGCGAGAGGCGGCCCATGAGATTCCGCAGGTCTACATACTGCCCACAACGGCGGAAAAGCTGTGTGACGGCATTCACAACTGTGCCCATTCCTGTATTCATCTGGGAGAAATCATGGCTCGGCTCTGCGCCCATGTCCTGTGCGGAACCGAAGCCTTTTTTGCACCGGATATTCAGGAGGCGGTTTATGAAGACGGCGTTTTGACCCTGCATTTTGACCATGTGCAGGGCAGTCTCAACGCCCAGGGTACGGACGCGTCAGTCTGTGGCTTTACGGTGGAAGATGAAACCGGCGTAATGCCTTACGAACGGATTTGCTTTTCCAAAGAAGATCCGTCGCAGATTTCTATGGAATTATCCCGTCCGCCCATTGGTTTTATGCACGTTTCCTTTGCATGGGAGGCAAACCCCACGATGACGCCGCCTTATGACAGCGGAACTTTTCTGCCGATTTTAAGTTTTTACAAATATAAAGTGGAAAAGAGGACGAAGTAATGCAGAATCTGGAGTGGGATGCTTTAAAGCGCGAAGCGCCGGACTGGTTTCGGGACGCGAAGTTTGGCCTCTTTTTCCACTGGGGACCTTACAGCGTTCCTGCATACAAAAACGAGTGGTATTCCCGGAATATGTATGCGAAAAAAAATAACATCAACAAATATCATGTAGAAAAATATGGCCCTTTGAGCACATTTGGGTACAAAGACTTTTACCCGATGATGCAGGGCGAAAAGTTTGACCCGGAGGAATGGGCGGAACTGGTGGAGCGTTCCGGCGCGAAATACGCAGGTCCGGTAACGGAACATTCCGATAATTTTTCCATGTGGGACAGCAAGGTCAACGAGGTGAACTGTGTTAACTACGGCCCCCACAGAGACGTATACGGAGAATGTGCCGCGGCGTTTCGAAAACGGGGGATTAAGCTGCTGGCCACCTTCCACCATCAATGGCTCTGGGGCTGGTTCATGTCCACGGATCCCGACGCGGACGTCTATGATCCCGCCAATGAAAAATATTACTGGAAGGCGCTGCCGCTGGAAACGAACCGCTATCTTCCCTACCGGCTGCCGGATACGGAATTTAATACCATGTGGCGGGACAAGGTACTGGAAGTAGCGAAAAAATACGCGCCGGACATCATTTATTTTGACAGCAGGTCCTGTATTATTGACGAGTCTTTCCGTAAGGAAATGACCGCAGGGGTCTATGGCAATCCGGATACGATCATCAGCTATAAACAGGAGGATTTTCCGGCTGGTATCGGCATTCCCGACATCGAGCGGGGACAGTTTGAAAATATTCAGGCCTGTGCCTGGCAGACCGACGACCGGCTGGAGGACAATGTGACCTGGTGCATGGTGCAGAATCCGAAGTACAGATCTGCGCAGGACGTGATTTATCAGCTCTGTGATATCGTGTCCAAAAACGGCAATCTGCTTTTGAATGTGGGACCTTATGCGGACGGTTCTTTCCATCCCGAGGCGAAAAAAACGCTGTATGAAATCGGCGACTGGCTGCAGATCAACGGGGAGGCTATTTACGGAACAAGGCCTTTTGCGGTTGCGGCGGAAGGGCCCACCCATATCAAAGACAGCAATTATGACATTGCAAAGGTAGAAGAACAGCTGGCCAATGAAAGCGGCGATGAAGGCGCGGTAACGGACAGCGGTTTTTCCAAAAAGGACATTCGTTTTACCCAAAAGGAAGATAAAATTTATGCCATTGCATACGGCTGGCCGGAAAGCGGACGGCTTTCGATTCGCAGCCTTGCGGAAGGAAAGACGCCGGAAACCGTCAAAGAGGTTCGAATGCTGGGGGCGGAAGGCACGTTGGCATTCACAAGAGACCGGGAAGGCCTGCATATCAGCCTGCCGAAGGAGCCTGCCTGCCGGTACGCATATGCATTTGAAATCATAAGGCAGTAAGAAACATGTAAAACAGCCCTATGGCATTATTTAAATCATATAAGGAGGAGGATATACTTATGGCAAAGATAAAACTGGGGTTCGCGCCGACAAGAAGAAGTATTTTCAGCGCGCCTGACGCAATCAAGTACAGCAATCTGACGAGAGAAAAGCTGAAAAGTCTGGGCGTGGAATTTGTTGATATTACCGATATCAACGAAGAAGGTCTGTTCTATGATGAAAACGACCGGGAAAAAATTGCTGCGAAATTCCGGAAAGAAGGGGTGGACGGCCTCTTTTTCCCGCATTGTAATTTCGGAACCGAGTATGTAGTAGCCCGTCTGGCGAGGGAAATGAATCTGCCGGTGCTGCTGTGGGGTCCCAGAGATGAACGTCCGGATGAAAACGGCGTGCGCTTAAGAGACAGCCAGTGCGGCCTGTTTGCCACCGGAAAGGTGCTGCGCAGATTTCAGGTGCCCTTTACCTACATGACCAACTGCCGGCTGGATGATCCGGAATTTGAACGGGGCATCCGGGATTTCCTGGCGGTCTGCAACGTGGTGAAAACCTTCCGTAATATCCGGATTCTCCAGATCGCGCCCAGACCCTTCGATTTCTGGTCTACCATGTGCAACGAAGGAGAACTGCTGGAGAAATTCAACATTCAGCTGGCGCCGATTCCCATGCCGGAACTGGAAGACGCGGTAAAAGCGGCCCTTGCGGAGCGTACCGAAGTAGACGAAGTGCTGGCTTATGTTCGCGCCAACATGAATGTGTGCATCAAGGACAATGAGCTGGAAAATGTGGCTGCGCTGAAAGTGGCCATGAAGAGTCTTGCGAAGAAATACGGCTGCAATGCCATTGCCATTCAGTGCTGGAACGCCCTGCAGAGCGTACTGGGTATCATGCCCTGCGCAGCCAACTCCTTGCTGAACGAGGAAGGCATTCCGGTGGTCTGCGAAACCGATATTCACGGCGCCATCACGGCACTGATGACGGAAGCGGCAGGCATGAACGAGATCCGCAGCTTTTTCGCCGACTGGACCGTGCGTCATCCGGACAATGAAAACGGCGAACTGCTGCAGCACTGCGGTCCCTGGCCGATTTCCTGTGCGAAGGAAAAACCCACCATCGAATATCCGCTGGCCTTTGATCATCCGGGTTCGGTGGCAGCCGAGGCAAAACACGGCCTCATGACACTGGCCAGATTTGACGGCGACAATGGCGAATATTCGCTGCTGCTGGGCAATGCAAAAGGCATCGACGGCCCGTATACCAAGGGAACTTATGTCTGGGTCGAGGTGGAAAATCTGAAGCGCCTGGAAGAAAAACTGGTTTGCGGCCCTTACATTCATCACTGTGTCGGTATTCATAAGGATGTGGTTCCGGTGCTGTATGAAGCATGCAAATACATCGGCGTCAAACCGGATCTGTACGATCCCATTGAAGAAAAGGTAAAGGCTTATCTGCGCGGCGAGTGAGCGCAAAATCGGACAGGAGAAAAAAATTATGGACAATTTAACAGCCAAATCGTTTGCCCTCAGGCAGGACGTCCTCAATATGATTTACCGGGCGAAAACCGGCCATATCGGCGGCGATTTCAGCGTATTGAATATCATTCTGACGCTGTATGAAAAACAGATGAACACAAGACCTGACAATGTCAGCTCCCCCGACCGGGACCGCTTTATTTTAAGCAAGGGTCATTCGGTGGAGGCGCTGTACGCGGTGCTGGCGGATCAGGGCTTTTTCCCGAAATCGGATCTGGAAACCTATTCGCAGTTCGGATCCAATTATATCGGGCATCCTTACAATAAGATCAACGGGATTGAGATGAATTCCGGTTCTTTGGGCCACGGCTTAAGTGTGGGCGTCGGCATGGCGCTGGCCGGCCGCATGGACAAGAAGGATTACCGCACCTATGTGGTTATGGGCGACGGAGAACTGGCGGAAGGTTCCGTCTGGGAAGGCGCGATGGCAGGCGGACATTACAAACTGGATAATCTCTGCGCGGTGGTCGATCGGAACCGCCTGCAGATTTCCGGCTGTACCGAAGACGTCATGTCCCATGAAAATCTGGCGAAACGCTGGGAAAGTTTTGGCTGGAACGTCATCGACGTGGAAAAAGGCTGGGACATTCCCTCCCTCAATGCGGCATTTGAGGAAGCGAAGCAGTGCAAGGGAAAACCCAGCGTCATCATTGCCCATACCATTAAGGGATACGGCGTATCCTTTATGGAAAATCAGGCGGTATGGCATCATAAGGTGCCCACGGAAGAGGAATACCGGCTGGCAATGGAGGAATTGAAAGCAAAGGAGGCGGCTGCAAATGAATAATATACCTAACAGACAGGCAATCTGCGATGTGCTTCTGGAAGAGGCGAAAACAGACCGCGATATCGTCGTCCTTTGCAGTGATTCCAGAGGATCCGCTTCCATGACGCCTTTTTCGGTGGCCTATCCGGAACAGTTCGTAGAAGTGGGCATTGCGGAACAGAGCCTGGTCAGCATTTCCGCGGGACTGGCCAGATGCGGCAAAAAGCCCTACTGCGCGTCGCCGGCCTGCTTCCTTTCTACGAGAAGTATGGAACAGGGCAAGGTGGACGCAGCTTATTCCAATACCAATGTAAAGCTGATCGGCGTCAGCGGCGGTATCAGCTACGGCGCACTGGGTATGACCCATCATTCGGCGCAGGATATTGCCACCATGTCGTCGATTCCGAATATGCGGGTCTATCTGCCCAGCGACAGGCATCAGACCAGAAAATTAATCCAGGCTTTGCTGAAGGATGAAAAGCCTGCCTATATCAGAGTCGGAAGGAACCCGGTAGAAGATGTTTACGAAGAAGAAAACACCCCCTTCGAAATGGACAAAGCAACATGGATCAAAGAAGGAACCGATGTGGCGATCATTGCCTGCGGTGAAATGGTTAAACCGGCAAAAGACGCGGCTGAGCTTCTGGAAAAAGACGGCATCTCGGCTTCTGTTCTTGATATGTACTGTGTCAAGCCTATGGACGAGGCATCTGTGGTCAAAGCGGCTGAAAAAGCAAGGCTTGTTGTAACGGCAGAGGAGCATACCTTTATCGGCGGCATGGGGTCCAGAGTGGCGCAGATCGTTTCGGAACACTGCCCCAGAAAGGTGATCTGCATGGCGCTGCCCGATGCGCCCACCATTCCCGGAAAATCACAGGAAGTCTTTGCGTATTACGGTCTCAGCGGGGAAGGCATTGCGAAAAAGGTCAAAGAAAACCTTTAAATCATGGGAGCCTTAAGGCATCTGAAACGGAGAAATTATGAACAAATATATTTTGGGAATTGATCAGAGCACACAGGGCACCAAAGCCATGCTTTTTGACGCGGCGGGACATATCGTACTGCGAATCGACAAATCCCACCGGCAGATCATCAACGAAAAAGGATGGGTGGCCCATGATGCGGAAGAGATCATGGAGAACATCTACGGGCTGATTCGTGAAATCATGGATTCTGCATGGATGCAGGAGGGCGAACTGATTGGCCTGGGCATCAGTAATCAGCGGGAAACCGCCATGTGCTGGGACCGGCAGACCGGAAAGCCTTTGTATCATGCTATAGTCTGGCAATGCGCCCGGGGCGCCGATATTTGCGCGGAAGTGGAAAAAGCAGGGCATGCAAAGGAGATTCAGGCCCGGACCGGACTGCAGCTGTCTCCCTATTTCAGCGCGGCCAAGATCGCCTGGGTTTTGCGGCATGTGCCGGAAAGTGCTTCGCTGGCGAAAGAAGGGCGGCTTTGCTGCGGCACCATGGACAGCTGGCTGATTTATAATCTGACGAAGGATCATGCATTCAAAACCGACGCGTCCAATGCGTCCAGGACCCAGCTGTTTAATATCAATACTATGACCTGGGATCCGGACATTTGTGGGTGGTTTCAGATTCCGGAGGACAGCCTGGCCCAGGTATGCGATTCCAACGCGCTGTTCGGTTACACGGATTTTGGTGGTATATTAAAGAAGGAAATCCCGATTCACGGCGTACTGGGAGATTCCCACGGCGCCCTTTTCGGACAGGGTTGTCTGACCCCCGGGAGCGCCAAGGTGACCTATGGCACCGGTTCTTCCGTCATGATGAATATCGGCAGTGAGGCGGTATTCAGTCAGAAAGGCGTAGTCACCTCTCTCGCATGGCGGATGGACGGAAAGACCGAATATGTGCTGGAAGGCAATATCAATTACACCGGCGCCATCATTTCATGGCTGCAGAATGACCTGCATCTGATTGACTCGGCAAAGGAAACGGCAGACCTCGCCGCAGCGGCCAATCCGGCAGATCAAAGTTATCTGGTACCCGCCTTTACCGGGCTGGGCGCGCCCTATTGGGACGCTGATGCAACGGCAGCCGTTGTGGGCATGACGCGGGTCACCGGAAAAAATGAAATCGTCCGCGCGGCTTTGGACGCCATTGCGTATCAGATTGCGGACATTGTCCGGCTCATGCAGGAAACTGCGGATATCCGTCTGCAGGATATCCGTGTGGACGGCGGGCCCACCAGAAATGCATATCTGATGCAGTTCCAGAGCGATCAGCTGCAGATTCCCGTACAGGTGCCGGATGCGGAAGAATTTTCCGCCATGGGACCGGCATTTGCGGCGGGCATTGCCTTAGGCTTTTATGATAAGGAAACTATTTTTTCCTGCGTTTCCCGGAAGGCGTATACGCCAAAGGCGGCAGCGCCGGAGGTAGAGCGGCTCTATCAGGGCTGGCGGCAGGCGGTGGCCAAGGTATTGACAAAATAAAATATGTGCAGTGAAACCGGAGACCCAAGGTCTCCGGTTTTTTATGAAATTTCTGAAAAAATTTGAAAAAATCGGTTGACAGTTCCGAAAGGAAGTGCTATCTTATCTTCAAGTGTTAGCACTAAAGCATATTGAGTGCTAACAAACGCGAAGGAGGCAGGAAATGGCAGAGATTTTAAGTGATCGAAAGCACAAAATATTAAAGGCCATTATCCAGAATTATCTGGATACCGGCGAACCTGTCGGCTCGCGGACCATTTCCAAAGACACGGACTTGAATTTAAGTTCTGCCACGATTCGAAATGAAATGGCAGATCTGGAAGAAATGGGATACATCATTCAGCCCCATACTTCGGCTGGACGGATCCCCACGGATAAAGGCTACCGGTTTTATGTGGATGAGCTGATTGAAGGACGGGAAGAAGAGATCGGCGGACCTGCGGAAATCGTAATCCAGAAGCAGGATAAGATCGACCGGATGCTGAAACAGGTGGCAAAGGTGCTGGCCAATAATACCAACTATGCCGCCATGATTTCCTCGCCGGTGTTTCACCGGAGCAAGATCAAGTTCATTCAGCTTTCCCAGGTGGACAAATTTCAGGTTATGGCCATTGTGGTGGTGGAAGGCAACATTATTAAGAACAAAGTCATTTCCACGGATGAGGAAGTGGACGGCGAAACATTGCTGAAGTTAAATGTTCTGCTGAATACCAATCTCAACGGCCTGACACTGGATGAGATCAGCCTCGGCACCATTGCCCAGATGAAAGCCCAGGCCGGTGAGTATGCGCTCCTGGTGGATGATGTGATCGAAGCGGTGGTCAACGCGGTACAGGAAGATGAGGAGTATGAGATCTACACTTCCGGCGCCACCAACATTTTCCGTTATCCGGAGTTGAGTGATCAGAAGAACGCCACGGCGCTGATTTCCACCTTTGAAGAGAAAAACCAGCTGCGCTCCATCGTTTCCAGGTCCATGGAAAACGGCAATGAGAAAAACGGCATTCAGGTGTATATCGGTGATGAATCGCCGTTTCAGAATATGAAGGACTGCAGCGTGGTCACCGCGACCTATGATCTGGGAAATGATATGAAAGGTACGGTGGGCATCATCGGTCCGAAACGGATGGATTATGAAAACGTTATGAAAACCATGAGCAAGCTGTTAAAACAGCTGGAACAGATAGCAAAAAAGGATCGATGAAAGGCTCGATCAGGAAGGGAGACCCTAAGTTTTGGAAGATAAAGAAAAAGATCTGACAGAAGAAACAACGACGCAGGAAGCTGCGCAGCCGGAAGAAAACACGACGCAGCAGGAAGCGGACAGCGCGGCAGAATCGTGCGAAGAAACGGCAGCACCGGAAACGGAGGATGCCGCAGCAGAGCAGAAGGAAGAAACTGCAGCAGAAGGAAAGAAAGAAAGTTCCCGGTCGGAAAAAAAGAAGAAAAAAGATAAATGGCAGGAACAGATCGAGGAGCTGAACGATAAACTGTTAAGGAACCGGGCGGAATTTGATAATTACCGGAAGCGCACGGAAAAAGAAAAACAGCAGATGTACGAGATTGGCGCCGGCAATGTGATCGAAAAGATCCTGCCCACCATCGACAATTTCGAGCGCGGGCTGGCAGCCATTCCGGAGGACGAGGCATTAAAGTCCTTCAAAGAAGGCATCGATATGATTTATCGCCAGTTTATGGAAACGCTGGATGCGCTGGGCGTCAAACCCATTGAAGCGGCGGGACAGCCCTTTGATCCGGAACTGCACAATGCGGTGATGCATGTGGAGGACGAATCACTGGGAGAAAATGTAGTCGCGGAAGAATTTCAAAAAGGCTATACATACCATGACAAGGTATTGCGGCATAGTATGGTAAAAGTGGCAAATTAATAAACTGAAAAAGATATCAAACAGAAAGAATTCAATCAGGAGGAAAAAACAATGAGTAAAATTATCGGTATCGACCTTGGAACAACCAATTCCTGCGTGGCAGTAATGGAGGGCGGACAGCCCACTGTCATCGCAAATACAGAAGGCGTGCGCACCACACCTTCCATCGTTGCATTTACGAAAACCGGCGAGCGCCTGGTGGGTGATCCGGCGAAGCGTCAGGCCGTAACTAATGCGGAGAAAACCATTTCTTCCATCAAACGGAAAATGGGTACCAATGAAAAAGTATCCATCGACGGCAAGAATTATTCGCCGCAGGAAATCTCCGCGATGATCCTGCAGAAGCTGAAATCCGATGCGGAAAGCTATCTGGGCGAAAAGGTAACGGAAGCCGTCATTACGGTTCCGGCATATTTCAACGATGCGCAGCGCCAGGCCACCAAGGACGCAGGCAAGATCGCCGGTCTGGAAGTAAAGCGTATCATCAACGAGCCTACCGCGGCGGCGCTGGCATACGGACTGGACAATGAAAAAGAGCAGAAGATCATGGTATACGATCTGGGCGGCGGTACCTTCGATGTTTCCATCATCGAAATCGGCGACGGCGTCATTGAAGTACTGGCTACCGCCGGAAACAACCGTCTGGGCGGCGATGATTTTGACCAGAAGATTACTGATTACATGCTTTCGGAATTTAAGCGGACCGAAGGTGTGGATCTTTCCAATGACAAGATGGCGCTGCAGCGGCTGAAAGAAGCTGCGGAAAAAGCAAAGAAGGAGCTTTCCACCGCCACAACCACTAACATCAATCTGCCCTTCATCACAGCAACCAACGAAGGTCCGAAGCATTTTGATATGAATTTAAGCAGAGCGAAGTTCAACGAACTGACCCATGATCTGGTGGAACTGACAGCACAGCCGGTCAACGACGCTTTAAGAGATGCGGGCATTTCTCCGTCCGAACTGGGCAAGGTACTGCTGGTAGGCGGTTCCACACGTATTCCTGCCGTACAGGATAAGGTAAAACAGCTGACCGGCCATGAGCCCAGCAAGTCCTTAAATCCCGACGAATGCGTTGCGCTGGGCGCTTCCATTCAGGGCGGCAAGCTGGCAGGCGACGAGGGCGCAGGGGATATCCTGCTGCTGGACGTTACCCCGCTGACCCTGTCCATTGAAACCATGGGCGGTATCGCAACACCGCTGATTGAAAGAAATACCACTATCCCTACCAAGAAGAGCCAGATCTTCTCTACGGCGGCAGATAATCAGACCGCAGTAGATATCAACGTGGTACAGGGCGAGCGTAAATTTGCCAGAGACAACAAGTCCCTCGGCCAGTTCCGTCTGGATGGTATCCCGCCTGCAAGACGCGGCGTTCCGCAGATCGAAGTTACATTCGATATTGATGCCAACGGTATCGTCAATGTTTCCGCGAAAGATCTGGGCACCGGCAAGGAGCAGCACATCACCATTACGGCAGGATCCAATCTTTCCGATGCGGATATCGAAAAGGCAGTGAAGGAAGCTGCGGAATATGAGGCACAGGATAAGAAGCGCAAAGAGGCCATCGATGCGAGAAATGAAGCGGATTCCATCTGCTTCTCCACCGAGAACGCCCTGAAGGAAGTGGGAGACAAGATCGATCCTTCCCAGAAGGCCGCCGTGGAAGCCGATATTGCGGAGCTGAAGAAAGTGATTGAAGAAACAGCCAATACGGATCAGATCTCTGACGCCCAAGTGGATCAGTTAAAGAGCGGCAAGGAAAAACTGATGAACAGCGCCCAGGCGCTTTTCGCAAAGGTTTACGAGCAGACCCAGGGGGCAGCCCAGGGACAGCCCGGACCGGATCCGAATGCTTCCTATACCAATGCGGACAGCAACGGCGGAAACGATGATTTTGTAGACGGCGATTATAAAGAAGTTTAATTGACCTGTGCCGTGACCTTACGGTACGAAAAGAAAACAAACGACGACTGCGATAGTCTGAAAATCAGGCTATCGCAGTGTCTTGATTTAAAAGTAATGCAAAAAATGCTTTGATTCATGCATGCATTCGGAGGAAACATGGCAGAAAAAAGAGATTATTATGAGGTGCTTGGCGTATCCAAGACGGCAAGCGAGGAGGAGATCAAAAAGGCATACCGGGTTCTGGCAAAAAAATACCATCCGGATATGAATCCCGGCGATAAGGAAGCCGAGGCAAAATTCAAAGAAGCTTCGGAAGCATATGCGATTCTCAGCGACGAACAGAAAAGAAAACAATACGATCAGTTTGGGCACGCGGCCTTTGAGCAGGGCGGCGGCGCAGGCGGATTCGATTTTAATAGTATGGATTTCTCGGATATTTTCGGAGACATTTTCGGAGATATCTTTGGCGGCGGATTTGGTGGACGCAGTTCCAGACGGAATTCCAACCAGCCGATGCAGGGGGCAAACGTACATACCTCTGTACGGATCACCTTTGAGCAGGCGGTGTTTGGCTGTGAAAAAGAACTGGAACTGACCTTAAAAGATCCCTGTCCGGTCTGCGGCGGCAGCGGCGCAAAGCCGGGAACCTCACCGGTGACCTGTACAAAATGTAACGGCCAGGGCCAGGTGGTATTTACCCAGCAGTCCCTGTTCGGCATGGTGCGCAACGTCCAGACCTGTCCGGAATGCGGCGGCACCGGCAAGGTCATCAAGGAAAAATGTACTTCCTGCTACGGCGCCGGATATGTTTCCAAGAAGAAGAAAATTTCTGTCACTATTCCGGCCGGTATCGACGACGGACAGAGCGTCCGGGTCAGAGGCAAAGGAGAGCCGGGCAAAAACGGCGGTCCCAGAGGAGATCTTTTGATCGAAGTACGGGTCAGCAGGCATCCGGTATTCCAGCGGGACGGCTGGGACCTGTATTCCAGCGCGCCCATCAGCTTTGCCAGAGCGGCCTTAGGCGGCGAGGTGGAGATCGATACCATTGATGGCAAGATCCTCTATGATGTAAAACCCGGTACCCAGACAGACACCCGGGTACGGTTCCGGGGCAAGGGCGTGCCCACGCTGCGCAATAAGGATGTGCGGGGCGATCATTTTGTAACCCTGATCGTGCAGGTGCCCGAGAAGTTGACGGCAGAGCAGAAAAACCTGCTGAAAGCCTTTGATGAGAGCATGGGCGGCGAGACAGGGAGAAAGACGGATAAGAAGATTTTTAAAAAGAAATAAATAACAAATTAAACAGCAGTTTTATGTAATGCAAAGAAAGCTGACATGCAAATACGAAGAGTAGATGCATGCCAGCTTTTATTTTAATATGATGATTACAGCGTCAAAAGCTCGAATCCACGGTATGCTTGCATACCGTTGGGTGAGAAGCTTTATGACGCGCCCCAACATGAGGAAGAAGTGGGGCAGGGGCCCCATGGATTCCGAATGTTGGGTAGGATTGTGAGAGCTGCGAAGCAGCGTAACAATCCGTAATCACTTTTGACGACCGAATCATATGATCTCACTATTGAATTTTCTGTTGAAAAAATTTTTCAGACACTTACAAGGTAGTATCCGTATGAACGGGTTTTTGAAATGAAGTGTATACAGTATTGAATATATCAGGAGTTTAGAGAAATTATTAATGAAGATATTATTAAAAAACTATCATTCATTTTTATTTTGGATTTATAATAGGTTAAATATTCTGCAAATTGAATTATCATAGAAAATTTACAAAAAAGCAGGGAGGAATCGTATTGATGAAATATCAAAGAAATCCATGGAGCAGGATGATCGCGTATCTGCTGATCATTACAATCTGTTTGGGGACATCTATTCTGCGTCTTCCGGCGGTAGAAGTGCAGGCGGCAAGTACGTCGGATGGATTAGAATATACGGTGAATGATGATCAGACCGTGACAATTACTAAATATAATGGAAGCGCGACAGAGTTGCAGATTCCGGCGGATATAGATGGATATCCGGTGACAGGTATCGGATACAGGGCATTTAAGGACTGCAGCAGCCTGACCAGCATTGAAATTCCGGATAGCGTGACGAGCATCGGGGACGAGGCATTTAATGGATGCACTGGCCTGACTGCGATCAATGTGGATTCGGATAATACGGTGTATATGTCTGTTGAGGGTGTTTTGCTCAATAATGAATCGACCACATTAATCACCTGTCCGCAAGGAAAATCAGGCACATACAGCATTCCGGACAGTGTAACACGTATCTGGATGCATGCATTTGAGAACTGCATTAGCCTGACCAGCATTGAAATACCGAACAGTGTAACAAGCATCTTGGACATGGCATTTTATGGATGCAGCAGCTTGACCAGTATTAAAATACCGAACAGCGTAACATACATTGGTGGTCATGCATTTTATGGCAGCAGCTTGACCAGTATTGAAATACCGAACAGTATAACGAGCATTGAAGGTTATACATTTTATATGTGCAGCAGTCTGACAAGTATCAAAATTCCGAACAGCGTAACGAGCATCGGCGTGGGTGCTTTTTTTGGTTGCAGCGGTCTGACCAGTATTGAAATACCGAACAGCGTAACATACATTGGGGGTAGTGCATTTAATAACTGCGGTAGCTTGACAAGTGTTAAAATACCGGACAGTGTAACGAGCATTGGTGTCAGTGCATTTCATGGTTGTAGCAGCCTGACCAGCATTGAAATTCCAGACAGCGTAACGAGCATCGAGGGCTGGACATTTAGTCACTGTAGCAATCTGACAAGTATTAAAATTCCAGACAGCGTATCCAGCATTGGAAATGATGCATTCGATGATACACCAGTGGATCATGTAATATTTAGCGGCAGTCAAGATGCATGGAATATACTCACAGCAGATGATGGCAGTGATGGCAATGCTTTATTAAGATCTGCCACCGTACATTACAATGCGAAAGAAAATGTCATTATACCGGAAGCGTCGGTATTACCGGATTGTATAAATAACGGGTACACTACATATAAATGTTCTCTTTGCGAGAAGGAATACAGATCTGACTTTGTTCCACCGACTGGTCATTCCTTTCAAAACGATATCTGCAGTAAATGCGGCAGGAGCAGGGAGGATTGTATCGAGTCCGTCCATCCGTATAAGAACAATACCGACGAAACCTATACCATTTATCGTCCGGGGGCATCCGAAATCAAAGTTACCTTTTCTTCTTCGACAAGGCTTTCTGAGGTGTATTCGGACAGGATTATAATATATGGGAAGGAAAGCCACGAATTTGGCACGTATCATGGGGATGATCTGGCATCAAAGCAAATTCAGGTACCAGGGGATACGGTCAAAATCCAACTCGTGTCAGATGAGATTGATACGGCATATGGATTTGCCGTATCGGATATTGAGGTTATAATGGCGGATCCAACAAAGCCAACGCCACCCGATGCATTTGAAGTTTCTGTTACTTCGGATCAGACGGCATCCATTGACAGTTATACCGGCACGGAAACAGATATTGTGATTCCGGAGGAAATCAATGGGTATAAAACCATTTCCATTTCCGACGGTGCGTTTAAGGACAGTCCTGTAACCAGCATTGTGCTGCCGGAAACTGTTACGAAAATCGGCGCGGGGGCCTTCGCAGGCAGCAGTTTGAAGCGTATTACCATCACGGCAAATGAAATTGAAATTGCGGAAGATGCGTTCGATGGCTGTGAAAATGTAATCATATGTTGTTATTCTGCTTCCAAGGCTTATGCCTTCGCCCAGACACACGGAATCAAGATAGAATTGCTGGATGCAAAACCGGCTGTTCTCTATGGTGATCTGGATGGTAGCGGGAATGTAGACGCCAACGATGCGCTGCTGATCTTAAAGATCGCTGCAAAATTGCAGACGCCCACAGGAGAACAAAATATTGCCGGAGATGTGGATAAGAGCGGTAACGTGGATGCGAATGACGCGTTGTATATGTTGAAGAAAGCCGCGAAGCTGATTGATGTATTTCCGGCAGAGGCAAATTAAGACAAAAAACGGACGGCATAATTACACAAAAGAAGTCATGCAGATACTGTATGGCTTCTTTTGATGTTTGAAAACAAGAATAATATGGTAATAATGCGGATGTAATTGAACTACAGATTCATTGACGCTGTTATTTCTTCCGTGCTAAGATAATAAAAATAGTTTTTTGTTACCTACATAGTAGTCATAAAAAACAATATGTAACGACCTTGACAACATGTGAAATACATGCTATTGTATCACAGTAAAACATGCGCATGGTAAAATGATTATTGGAAAGGAAGTACATATTGGGAAAAGTTGACATAACTACAAAAGCATACATGCGGAAGAATGCCGTTTTTGCGGATGCTTTTAATTATTTCATCTACGGCGGAAAACAGGTCATCCGGCCGGATAGACTGCATGAAATGGATCCGACAGAGATCGCGGTACTGCTCGATCAGGGAAATCCAAAAGCCATCATGAAATTTCGGGATCTGCTGAAAAAGACCACGTTCATGTCCGACGACAAAGCGGCGTATCTGATCATGGGCATAGAAAATGAATCCAAAACACGGTATGCGGAGCCGGTGAAAAACGGCCTGTACGATTTTCTGCGGTATGCAGCGCAGATACAACAGACGGAGGAAAGGCACCGAAGGGAGAAGGACTGGAAAGGCCGCAGCAGCGGCGAGTTTCTATCCGGATTTTATAAAGACGATAAACTGATCCCGGTGATCACACTGGTGATTCTGTTCGGTACAGAGAAGTGGGATGGCCCCAGAACCCTGCAGGAGATGATGTCGATTCAGGATCCGGAAATACGAAAATATGTAGCGGACTATCAAATCAACCTGATCGAGCCTGCAGCAATGGGCGAGGAGGATCTGGCGAAGTTTCAGTCCGATTTAGGATCGGTGCTGGGCTTTATAAAGTATGCAAACGATGAGGAGGCACTGAAGAACTTTCTTTCGAATGATCAGAGTCTGAAAAGGCTGGGTACAGAAGCGGCGCAGGTAATCAGTGCCTGCACACATACAAAGATAGAAATAGTCTGCAAATAAAAAGTCAAGCATAAATTTGTGAACTTTGAAAATTTTATACAGGTTGAATAAAAAGCACAA
>CANRIM010000028.1 GCA_947630695.1 uncultured Lachnospiraceae bacterium | reverse complement strand
AGATATTTATCTAACGTATGTTCGATGAACGCCTGTTCTTCTATCCTTTCCGAACCTCGGAATTTCCTATATAGCAAAAAATAAAAAACGGAAGCTTTCTGTTTTCAGAAAGTTTCCGTTTTTTTCTGTCCTGTTTTGCCGGCGCCTACGGCTGGCGGATCAGAGATACCAGTGCCGCGGCATCCTCCGGATCCAGTTCCTGGGGCTTCCACAGCGGCAGCGCGTTGTCGTCATAACGGGGAATCAAATGCATATGAAAATGCATCACGGTCTGTCCCGCTGCTGCGCCGTTGTTCTGTACCAGATTGAAACCGGTACAATGCAGTACCTCTTTCATCCGGCAGGCCATCTTTTTGGCCAGCACCAGCGCCTTAGACGCCACTGCGTCGTCCAGTTCATAAAGATTCTCAAAATGCTCCTTCGGCAGGATCAGCGCGTGGCCTTTTGTGGCCGGTCCGATGTCCAGCACCACTCTGAAATCCGCATCCTCATACAGCGTCGAAGAAGGTATTTCACCGTTTGCGATTTTACAGAAAATGCAGTCGTCTTTTTTCATGGTCCGCCTCCTTATATTTTTCTCTGCGGCTATGACCGCAGCTTTTCCCTGAAAAGCATCGTCGGCAATCCGCGTGCGGATTGCCGGCGTATCCTCGATGCGACAGGATTTGAACCTGCGACCTCTGCGTCCCGAACGCAGCGCTCTACCAAACTGAGCCACGCATCGCTTTTGAAAAAGAAAGCACCAACCCCAAAGCTCGTCCGTCTCCAAAATCAGTGCTTTAGTGCTCCTCCACGGGCTCGAACCGTGCACACCCTGATTAAGAGTCAGGTGCTCTACCAAATGAGCTAGAGAAGCATGTATTAAATTCAGCGTTTTGTTCGACGCAAAATTTATTATATCTTAACCCATTATAAAATGCAAGCTTTTTTTATATTTCTTTGTTCTTTTTCCTCTTTTTTCCGCACTTTTTCTGATTCAATGCCCGGTTGGCTTCCTTCAGACAGGTGCACAGCCGATGAAACAGGGGATTTTGTTTGCACTGCCAGATCTTTCGATGCAGGTTCCGTTCCATTTTCCCGCCCATTTTGCTTCTTTCTTTTCCGTTTTTATCAGTATATGCGGGCAACGGCTTATATTCTGCCAAATCAGAAAAGAAAATACTACTATCTTTCGCAGCTTTGTGATACAATGAATCCCAAACGGCATGGGTTGAAACATACCATACAAAGGATCGGTCTATGAAATCACTGAACATTACAGAAGGCAGCATTCTGAAAGTCCTTCTGAAATTTGCATTTCCCTTTTTTGTTGCAAATATCCTTCAGTCCCTTTACGGGGCGGTGGATCTGTTTGTCATCGGCAAATTCTGCAGCGCGGAAAGCGTCGCTGCAGTCTCCACCGGCACCCAGGTGACGCAGATCATTACCAGCCTGATCACCGGCTTTACCCTCGGCAGCACGATTTTAATCGGCCAGTACACCGGCAAGCAGGACATGAAACGGGTCAAAGAGACCATCGGCACCACCCTGACCCTGTTTGCGGGTTTTGCCCTGCTGCTGACGGCGGTAATGCTGCTGGTCAAGGAACCACTGCTGCAGCTGCTGCAGACCCCGGCGCCTTCCTTTGCGCTGACGGTCACTTATGTACAGATCTGCAGCCTCGGTATTTTCTTTATCTGCGGCTACAATGCCATCAGCGCCATCTTACGGGGCTACGGCGATTCCGTCCGCCCCATGCTCTTTGTGGGTCTCGCCTGTATCATCAATATTGTGCTGGATTATATTTTTGTAAAATTTCTGCGGCTGGATGTGGCAGGAACTGCCCTGGCCACCATTATTTCCCAGGGCATCAGCATGTTTTCCGCCGTGGTTTATCTGAAAATCAAAAAATTTATCTTTGATTTTCGTCTGAAAAGCTTCCGGCCGGTGCTCTCTATCGCAAAGGAACTGGCCGTCACCGGCATTCCGATTTCGTTTCAGGAACTGCTGATCCGGATTTCTTTCCTGTATCTGATGGCTGTAATGAACCATTGTGGCGTAGCCGCTGCAGCCGTCGTGGGCATCAGCAGCAAATACGATGTCTTTGCCATGCTGCCCGCTACCGCAATGGCAGGCGCCCTTGCCGCAATCACGGCGCAGAATATCGGCGCCGGCAAGCCGGCCCGGGCCCGGAAATCCCTCTGGTATGGACTGGGCATCGCCCTTTCCATTGCAGCCTGCTTTCTGATCTGGGCGCAGGTTTCCCCGGCTTCCATGATCGGCGTTTTTTCCGACGACAAGGATATCATTGCAGCCGGTATCCCTTTCTTCCGTTCCTGCAGCTTTGATTATGTCATGGTTACCTTTGTGTTCTGCCTGAACGGCTACCTGAACGGCAAACAGAAAACCCTGTGGACGATGTTAAGCAGTTCCTTTGGCGCCTTGTTCCTGCGGATTCCGCTGGTCTGGTATGCCGGACGTCACTTTGCAGACGACCTGCGGATGCTGGGCAAAATCGCCCCCTTCGTTTCCGGCATCATGGCCGTCTATACACTGCTTTATGTCCTGCTGGAAGGAAAACGGAAACAAAAAAAACACGGCGAACCGGTTCTTTAAACCTGTTCGCCGTATGTTTTAAACATCTTTCGTAAATGCACATTTATAAATGGGATGCCCCAGAGAAGAGAACTTTTCCTCATACTCTGTCATAATGTTCTGCTCCATGAGCCGTGCATCCCGATGCAGATCCTCGGTGGAGTACAGCAGCTTCCATCCGCTTTCCGCGATTTGCTCCAGGGAAAACTGAAACAGCGCCCCATTGTCTGTCTTAAATTCAACGACCGCATCCCCGGCCAGCAGCGGCCGGTACCGCTCCAGAAATCTGCCGGAAGTCAGCCGCCGGTGCGCATGCCTGTCCTTGGGCCACGGATCGGAGAAATTCAGATAAATTCCGTCGATCTCGCCTTCCGCAAAGGCGTCCCCAATCTTTTCCGCGTCCATGCGTACCAGAACAAGATTGGGCAGCTGCTCTGCCTCCTGTTTCTGAATCGCCCGCAGCAGAACACTGGAATACTTTTCGATCCCGATAAACAGATCCTGCGGATTTCGTCTGGCAAGCTCCATGATAAACCGGCCTTTTCCCATACCAATTTCCACGAAAAGCCGCCTGCCGCCAAAGCGTGCCCGCCATCTGCCTTTGTAAGCGGCAAGCGCTTCTTCACAGACGGCAAAGGGACTGGCTGCGATGGTTTCCCGGGAACCTTTGATATTTCTAAGCCGCATAGATTACATCGCGTCTCTTTCGCTCTTGTAGTTGTTGATGACCGATTCCAGTTCCTTCAGCAGCGTATCCACCTGGCCGTAATAAACGTCCGGATTCACCGGATCATTGAGACCGTCCTTGATTTCCGACATCAGATCGATAATCGCATCGATCCGCTTCTCACCGCTCCGGTCTTTGTAAAGCAGCCTTCTGGAAAGAGAATTTTCCTCTGCCGTCTGTTTTTTGAAAACGATTTCCAGATTCGGCTTTTCACCGATAAACCGGTACGTAATCGACGGCGTTGCGTGAGAAAAGAGTTCCTGAAGATACTGAATATCGTTGTGCTCTTTGTAGTGATTCCATGCAAAGGTCTTCCGCATCGTCTGTGCGCCGATGGAAGAAAGCCCTACTTCCCGGCCTGCGCTCTTGAAGACACGGTAAACCTGCTCTCTGGATACCATGGCTTTGGATTTTTCAAAACCGGTCACCAGCACATCGTCGTCATTCTTGTCTTTGACATATTCGGCAATGATTTCTTTCAGTTCATCGGAAAATATCATTTCCACAGGGTACCTATGTACGCCGATATAACCTGTCAGACCGTCCTTGTCACGGATATCGCCAATGTGAAGCTTCAGGATATCCATCAGCTGCATTCCTGTACCGATACCGATTTCGAACATAATATAATATTTGTCCCCATACCGTCTCAGTGCTTTCCGAAATGCATTCAGTGTTTCTTCATCTCTAATCGGTGCCACCCAATTCATATTCATACCTCCTGTTTTTTTTGCAACAAATATTTTTTTCATTGTATAACATAGTTTTGTATTTGTAAACCGTTTTTTTATCTATTGCATACAAGCTTTCAAAAATGCACAGATTTTTGCATGATCTACGTCCGCGTCAATCCCCACGCAAGAAACCGACATATGCTGATCGCAGGCCCGCAGCAGCTCTTTCGTTTTTTCTGCGATTTCCGTTTCGGAAAGTTCCTTCAATCTGACCGGAGAAAACCGTGCGTTCAAAAAGACGCCGGGCAGGGCGCTGCGCACCGCCGCAATATCGGATCCGGCGCCCACTTCGGCAAACGCCAGGGGTTTCACCTTCGCGTATCCTTCCGCCACATGTTCCATGGTCTGTCCGCAGTGATGGATGCCGAAACAGGGGAAGGCTTCCGCCAGCCGCCGGTCGCAGTCCAGAAGAAAGGATTCATACAAATCGTTGGAAATCATTTCCACCGAACAGTTGGAAGTCAGATAGCAGTCCGTTACCGTCTGTCTGACAATCGCCGTTACGCCGCCGGAAATCTGCGGCGACAACGATTTCCAGTACCGGCCAAGATCGATGCTCATATCCGTAATCTCTGCCAGCAGCTTCTTTACCAGTTCCGGCTCCGTATAATACGCCAGAAACAGATTCTGTCCCATGAGGTCCATGGCAATATTCTGGATGCCCATCAGGTTCACCGCCGGACAGACATACCCGAATTTTTCCTTCAGGTACGCCACCTGCTCCACCATGTTGCGGTACAGGGGATGCTGTTTGTAATCTCCGATGGAAAAATCTTCCAGATCTTCCTCGTCCAGTTCCATGCATTTGACCTGGGGCGCATTATCCTTGCTGTAAATGATTTCGCAGCCCGCCAGCGCGGAGTGAAAATAGCCCGAAGCAATCAGATCGGACCCCAAAATCGGCCGTTCTTTCGGATCCTTTTCACCGATCCCGTAAGCGCCGAAATTTTCATACAGCACCTTGCGCATCCGCACATCACACTCCATGCGGTATTTGGGGTTTTCAAAAAATTCTTCCGTGAAATCCACGCCGGCATTTTTGTGCCACCAGCTGGGGTGAAAGGTAATGTCGTATTTCATGCCCTGATTCCTCCATGCAAAATATCATACAAGGCTTCCTGTTCCTTCGGATCCTTACAATAGGTGACCGCAATCACCTTTTGTCCCCCCGCTGCCAGTGTCTGAAAGACTGCGGCGACATCTTCCTTCCGATCGCCTACGACTCTGGCATTCAGTACGAGGCCCTTGCCGGAAAAGGCTTTGGCAAACGCTGCCGGATCGTTGGGATCCGGATCCGTCTGCAGAGAAAACGCGCCGTCTGCCGCCACAATGCCGGAAATGCTGTGTACCATCGGAATCTTCGGCGTCCAGTTCCCGCAGGAATGATAAACAAATCCGCCGAAAGGCGCTCCCGCCTTCGTATCGGAAGGCGCAAACAGATCCAGATAATCCTCTGCACTGAGCATAATGGAATTGTCATCGCTCATGCCCAGTCCCCGAAACCGGGTACTGCTGGCAAAGCCGTGTCCCGGCAAGGCCAGTGCCGGTCCCAGCAGCGCTTTCTGCTTCTGCAGAAATTCCAGCAGCAGGGAAGTCACCAGTTCCGCCGCCTGCTGCAGCGCCTCCGGATCGTCATAGACCTCGATAAACAGATCCGTTACCGGCAGCAAATAGGAGAGCATGTTTAAGGGCGACTGCACATCGCAAAATGAAATCGGCAGTTTTCCTTGGGTTTTCTCCAGGAAATACTCCTCCATTTCCAAAATATGTTTCCCCGCCGGCGTTTCATGAATGGGCTTCCTGTCCGCATCCAGCACTTCCTGCGCGCTGTGAAACATGGGTTCTACCGCCGGCGCCTGCCCCGGCAGCCATTTGTATTCCGCCCCGAAGCAGGAGGCAATATACCCGATCCCGTACCAGGGTTCCAGAAAATTGGCGATATCCGCCTTATACTGCATACTGGTCTGAAGCGCCCCCAGCTGCAGCGCCAGGGACTCCCTGTAATCTCTGCACTTATCGTAAAATACGCCGTCCGCACGGACTCTTCTGTATACCAAAAGGGATGCGTCGCCATGCAGAAAGGCTTCCTGCCGCTCCCCCATAGATGCTTCATAAGCAGCATAAGCATCCAGATCAAACTTCTCCGGCACTACGGGTTCTACCGTGGTGGATTGTGAATCCCGCAGTGATGTATCAAACTCTTTTTCCAACAGATCGCCTCCTTAACTGCCCGTTCCGCCGTCTTCTGCGGATCTTGATCTGCTCTTTTCTGTCCAGCACCGCCTGCACCGCCGCATCGTCGGCAGTTTCAATCGACCGTACCGCAAAATAATTTCCATTGGGAAGACTTTTGAAACGGATCTTGCACAGCATCAGCCCGTGTTTCGGGCACTTGTAAATGCTTTCGTACACTTTCTGCTGTGATGCAAACCATTTGACTTTGTTTCTGAGACTTCTTCCGCACTGAAAACACTGCATCGTCAGCAGGCTTCGATCCTTCATGGCCCGTTCCTTTGTGGCAAACTCCCGCGAAACAAATTTTGAACCATCCGGATAAATCGCCGTTATCTCCTCCTCCTTGTTCTGGGGATTTCGATAACAGTTGAAGGTGTAGTAGATTCTGACCTTTTCCCAGTGCAGCGCCTGCAAAATCTTTGCCGTATAAAAAGCGTCCCCGGCCGCGCCGTGAAATTCCCGTTCTTTCTTTATCCGGTAATACTCCACCGCGCTCTCCAACGTCCGCCGTTTATCCCGTTCATCCAGATCCACCGCCATCAGTTCCTGTATATCATAATAATACAGCGGCTTCGGAAATACGTTTTTGACCTTAAAGTAATCCATATTCCGCTGCAGTTCCGTCAGATCGCTGATGCCCCAGGTACAGAAGGTGTCCTGCGGACTGCACCATGCAAAAAACTCTTCCATCGCCTGCGGAAAACCCACGCCGTTTTTCAACTGCTCCTGTGTCAGATGGATGACTTTCTGTGTTTTATAATGGATCTTCTTATACTCCTTCGGCTTGATCACACGGCGAAATTCGTCCACTATGTTTCTGTCTTCATCCAGCTTGACCGCGCCGATCTCTATGATCTCGAAGGGCAGCGCTTTTTTTCCATACTCTTTTCCGTAAGGGCACTGGTTCCATTCGAGATCCAGAACTATATAATTCAAATTCTACTTTCCTTCCTGTAACGCGTAAAACAATATCTTCACCGGTTAAAAATACTTCCGCAGCGGAAACCGGTCATAAAATTCAAAATGTTTTTCCATAAAACGGTCAATTGCGGAAATCAGACTGCCGTTGACGCAGACAATCACGACCGTACCGATGCTGACGCCCACGAATCCGTGAAACAAAAGCAAAGACAGCAGCAGCGACAACAGCAGAAACGCCGCGTCAAATCTGGTTTTGAATTTTCGCATATCCGCATGCTTTTCCGCCACCACATCCCGGACAAAAAAGTCATAGGAACAGGGCGGAATATAGGTTCTGAAGAAAAATGCGACCGACAAAGAGGTTATTATCATTCCCAATAAGAAAAGGATTACTCTAAACAGCAGGGTCTTTGGTTCCAGTCCCCGCAGCAGATAAAGGTCAACGTCCAGCAGCGTTCCGTAGAGAATCGAAGTAATAAACGAAAACAAATACGAAAGCTTGAACTTTTTCACAATCAGACACATCAGAATCAATACCAGTGTCTGCACGATATACTCCGCCTGTCCGTAACTTAAAGCCTCTGCCTTCTCACTGATGATATAGGCGGGCGCCGCGATCATGGACAGTCCCAGATTGGCCTTCGTGGAAAGGGCAATGGCGAAAGGCATTGTCAGCAGGCCCATGCCGTAGGCAAATTCTCTCGACATTTTTTTCTTTCCGCCTGCCGCTAGTCTGCCGTGATGCTGCCCTGAAGCCATATATCCCCCTTAAACCGTCTTCCTACTGCAGGTTCTCCCATCAGATCCTTCTGATTGATGCAGATATCAATCACAAGCTCCCGGCTCCTGACATTCAGTATCCAGATTTTTTCTTTGGTAATGGAATTTTCCACCCCGGCGACATTTAAAATATCGCCGATCACCATATAATTATCGCATTCCACGCCATAGGGAATAAACGAACGTTCCACAATGCTGTAGACGTCCTCATTCATCAGGCGCTTCGATAACATCTGATATTCGTTAATATTGTCCATGGCCAGCGCTTCCGCCGCCATCTGATCTCCGTTCCTGGCCAGCTCCGCCATTTCGCTGCGGGCCGAGGTGCCCGCCACCTGGGACGCCTTCACATTGTTATGCACCGGGCACAGAATTTTGCCTTCCGTGCAAAGCCCGGAAAAACTGACCGTCGGAAACAGCGTGCCGTATCCGGCTTTTTCCATACTGCTCAAATAGCCAAATGCATTCTGCAGATAAAAGATGATGCTCAGGTTCATGTTTTCTTCTTCACAAACCGCCGCATAGGATTCCTTATCCGCATGCCGTTCTACTGAAACTTCCCGAAAAGCCTTCATATTGGTGCTCTTTATATAAGGAAAATAATATTCCGGCTCAAAATCTGTTCCGAGGATTCCCTCGCCCCGCAGACAGATCCCGATGTGATAGGCAATATCTTTTTCCACTTCCGAAAAGCACTGCCCGTCCTTCCGGTTCCACACCGAAACTTCGTCCGGGTTCTTGAGAATCACCGCCAGCAGCGCTTCCTGTTCGATCTTGTTCAGCTTTTCGGAAAAGCCGATGGCTCTCATATATTTATGCATAATCCTGCCTGTCTCCTGTTATCTGATGGCATCCATGCCGCCCATATAAGGCTGCAGCGGCGCAGGAATCCGGATACTTCCGTCTGCCTGCAGATTATTTTCCAAAAATGCAATCAGCATTCTGGGCGGCGCAACTACGGTATTGTTCAGCGTATGCGCAAAATATTTGCTGCCGTCGCTGCCCAAAACGCGGATTTTCAGCCTTCTTGCCTGTGCATCTCCCAGATTGGAACAGCTTCCCACCTCAAAATATTTCTTCTGTCTGGGGCTCCATGCTTCTACATCCACGCTCTTGACCTTCAGATCCGCCAGATCCCCCGAGCAGCATTCCAGCGTCCGCACCGGAATATCCATGCTCCGGAAGAAATCCACCGTATTTTTCCACATTTCATTATAATACTTCATGCTGTCTTCCGGCTTGCAGATCACAATCATTTCCTGTTTTTCAAACTGATGGATCCGGTACACACCGCGCTCCTCGATGCCGTGGGCGCCTTTTTCCTTCCGGAAGCAGGGGCTGTAGCTGGTCAGCTTCAGGGGCAGCTTGTCCGCCTCCAAAATGGTATCGATAAATTTGCCGATCATGGAATGCTCGCTGGTTCCGATCAGATACAGATCTTCTCCCTCGATCTTGTACATCATGGCATCCATTTCCGCAAAACTCATAACGCCCTGTACCACATTGCCGCGGATCATAAACGGCGGCACACAATAAGTATACCCTCTGCCGATCATAAAATCCCGGGCATAGGCCGTCACTGCGGAATGCAGCCGGGCAATATCGCCCATCAGATAATAAAACCCGTTCCCGGCCACCTTTCTGGCCGCATCCAGATCGATGCCGCTGAATCGTTCCATGATTTCCGTGTGATACGGAATCTCAAAATCCGGCACTACCGGCTCGCCGAACCGCTCCACCTCTACATTTTCACTGTCATCTTTTCCGATAGGAACGGAAGCATCGATGATATTGGGGATCCGCATCATCACCTTCAGCAGCTTTTCCTCCACTTCCTTTTCCTCTGCGGAAAGGGCGTCGATCCGCGCGCCTTTTGCGGCAATTTCCTGCTTGATCTGCTCGGCTTCTTCCCGTTTTCCCTGGCCCATCAGTGCGCCGATCTGCTTCGACGCTTTGTTGCGCTCCGAACGAAGGGCCTCCACTTCCTGTTTGATCTCGCGGTTTCTGCCATCCAGCGCAATGGCCTCGTCTACCAGCGGCAGCTTCGCATCCTGAAATTTATTCCGGATGTTCTGCTTTACAATGTCCGGGTTTTCTCTTACAAATTTAATATCCAACATGATCTATCTGACCTCCTGCTGATCTGTGTTCAAAGTCTTACCCCCGCGCAATGCCTTTTCCAGAGCAAGCATTTCTTCCTCCGTCAGCATCGCCACAGGTTTTCCTTCTGTAATTTCCTTCACATAGGTATAACAGCCGTCCTTACCGTGGATCGCATTGAGCACCACGCCGCTGTAATTACGGTTCAGCAGCGCCAGCGCAAAGCTCCGGTTGCCGCCAATGTCCTCAAAAGCGTCATACTTCACCAGCCCCACTTTCTGAATCGCATTTTCACAGGCGTCGCCGATGGCGTCCAGGGAATCCGCTACAGTTCTCGTACTTTTTTTCAGCAGATCGATTTCCGCAAACCGTTTCAGAATAATGGTTTCCATGTTGGCCACGGAATTTCCCTGCAACAGCTTCATATACCGTCTTTCCAGATAACTTACCTTTGCTTTTGTCCGCTGAAGTACATAGAAAAGATAAACAAGAGCAATCAAAAGGAGCCCAAGCAGTATGCCGAAGATAATTCTGATCATAATACCATCCTCCTTGTAATTACTTATTGATTTTAAAACATTTTTATTGTTTGTTGTATCCCCTTATCAAACGTGCGGCAATGTCTTCCAACTCCTGTGGGGAATGATAGGAAATCTCCAGCCGCCCCTTTTCGTTGTCCTTGCAGTGAATGGAAACCTTTGTTCCCAATGCCTCCGTCAGTTTTTCCGTCAGATCCGCATAAACCGCCATAACAGAATCCGGCGTCCTGCTTTTGACTGCCGGCGCTTTACCGTAATTTCTTACCAGCTTTTCCACTTCCCGCACGCTTAAATTTTCATGAAAAGCGCGCTGCGCAACGGCATACTGTGCCTCCGGATCCGACAGTCCCAGAATGGCTCTGGCATGCCCGGCGGAAATCAGCTTGTCTTCCAGCATACGCTGTACTTTTGCATCCAGTCGGAGCAGGCGCAGGGAATTTGTAATAAAAACTCTGCTTTTAGAGACTTTCTCCGCAATTTCTTCCTGTTTCAGGGAAAATTCATCCATCAGGCGCTGGTACGCCTTTGCTTCTTCAATCGGATTCAAATCTTCCCGCTGTATATTTTCAATCAAAGCTACCTCTGCGGCGATCTGCGCGTCGTAATCCCGGACAATCACCGGTATTTTCTTCAGACCCGCCAGCTTTGCCGCGCGCCACCGGCGTTCACCGGCGATAATCTCGTAAAATCCGTCGCTGCTTCTGACAATCAGCGGACTGATCACGCCATACTGCCGGATGGACTCGGCCAGTTCCTGTAAGGCTGCTTCGTCAAATTCTTTTCTCGGTTGATTTTGATTGGGCAATACCAAAGAAATATCAGCAAAAAACTCAGCAGCTTCCTTGTTTTTTGCGGTGTTTTGCGGCTGCTTTTCCGCTGTCGGCGCTTTTTTCGCAGCAGATCCCGTATTTTTGTTTTTTTCTCCGCCGCTTTTTTTCGGCGCAATGATGGCATCGATGCCGCCGCCCTTGTTCAGGCCTCTTCCCAGGCCGCCTTTTACTGTCATGATTCATCCTTTCTGTTTAAGACTTCCTCTGCCAGCGTCCGATACATTTCCGCGCCGACAGACTTCGGGTCATAAACCGTAATCGGAACGCCGTAGCTGGGCGCTTCCGCGAGTCTGACATTTCTTGGTATAATGGTCTTGTAAATGTTCTTGTCTAAATTTTCTTTTACATTGTCTACCACCTGCAAAGACAGGTTGGTTCTGGCGTCATACATGGTAAATACAACGCCTTCTACTTCCAGAGATTCATTTAGCCGCTCTCTGACCAGATCTACGGTGTGCATCAGCTGTGTCAGGCCTTCCAGCGCGTAATATTCACACTGGATTGGTACCAGCACGGTATCTGCCGCCGTCATGGCGTTGACCGTCAGCATGGTCAATGCCGGCGGACAGTCGATCAACACAAAATCATAGTTCTTCCACACCTGCTGAATGGCATCTTTTAACAGATATTCCTTGTTTTCATAGTCCATCAGTTCAATTTCCGCACCGGACAGATTGATATTCGATGGCCACAGGTCCAGATTTTCCACAAATGCATTCTGATAGGTGCACTGTACCACATTACAGTTTCCCAAAAGCAGTTCATACAGGGTATACGGAAGCTCGTCTTTCTCAAACCCCAGGCCGCTTGTGGTGTTTCCCTGGGGATCAGCGTCCACCACCAGTACCCGTTGGCCTTTTTCCGCAAGACAGGCCGACAGGCTGATTGTCGTGGTTGTTTTTCCCACGCCGCCTTTCTGATTGGCAATGGCTATGATTCGTCCCATCGGCTATGCCTCCTTTCGCGTTCAAATAGCCTTTTTCACTATATCAGACTATTTGGGGATTTTCAACCTTTCTTTGTGCGAACATACTTGTATTTCATTGTTTCACGTGAAACATAACCGTTTTTTCCCATGTGGCAGCTTTCCGGTTTTCCATATGCCGCTTTTTCTGCAGCAGCCGATGTTTCACGTGAAACATCAGCGGCCATAGCACTTATCGATAATATACGTCCGTAATCCAGAAATTCGTTTCTTGCAGACAGCCGGATCCGTATAGAAATCTTCCTCCGCCTGCTTCAATTCTTCCAGTATGTCCTGAATAAACTGTGTCCATTCCTGCTGGAACGCTTCATCCTCCGCCGAAACAGAAGACCCTGCGGGTTCCTCCGCCGACAGTGCCTCCGGTTCTTCCTCCGGCTGAGCCTTCAGCTGCTTCTGAATCTCAATGATTTTGTCATTGCACTCTGCAATTTCTGCGATCAGCGTCATGTTTTCTTCGTTGGTTTGTGCAATCATCTGGTTTTCGGCATCGATCTGTTCCTGATAAGAGGACTCCACCGCAATAGGAGAGAGGAGACCAAAAACGCTGTCTTCCTTGTCGCGATAGGTCCGAAGCCGCGCCTGACACTCTTCGATAATCTTTTGGTTTACATAATGTATTTCTTTCTTGTTTTCGATCTCTTTTTTTAAGCGTTCGATTTCACTTTCCAGATATTTCGCAAGCGCATTATCTTCTCTGGCCATCACGTCATTTCCCCTGCATGATTTCCGCCGGGCGGATTTCTCGTGCAAATTCGCCCGCCTTTTTAAAAACAGATATCAGTTTTGTCTTGATACTTCGCCCAAAACTGTTTATACTTATTTAATGAAAGCACAGATTTTTCCAGCGCCCCGCCAAAAGGCAAACAGCGCAGAAAACCCTGTTCTTATCATACAACGGTTTGGAGACTTTTTAAATGCATTTTAAAAAATTCTTTAAAATATTTTTTTCTTCGGTATGCCTGACCGCCTTTTATAATAAAACAATTGCTTTTCTGGCTGATACGTCCTGTCTTAAAGATGAACGCGGACATTTCTTTCTGTGGAATTACGGGAAAGTCTGGTATGAAAAGCAAGGCACCGGCACACCGGTGGTTCTGCTGCATGACCTTACCGCCGCTTCCAGCGGATACGAATGGCACAGGGCAGCAGAGCAGCTCAGTAAAACGCATACCGTATACATTCCGGATCTGCCGGGCTGCGGCAGAAGCAGCAAGCCCGATGCTTTGTATTCCGCTTACTTCTATGTAAAATTCCTGACCCAGTTTCTGGAAGAAGTCGTGGGTGAACCCGCCGTCATTATCACAAGCGGAAACAGCAGTTCCTTTGCCCTGCTTTCCACCCGGCTTGCACCGGAACGGATTTGTAAAATCATCTGCGTGAATCCTGCAGCGCCCAAAGGCCAGACTCATGCGCTGACCCTTTACGGCAAGCTGCTCCGGCTGCTGCTTTCCATTCCGGTCTTCGGCTCGCTGTATTACAATCACTGCGTCAGTCTGACAGCCATTGAAAACCGTTTTCTGGAAACCTACGGCCTGTCAACGGAAGAGATCCAAAAGCTTACGCTGGTTTACCATGAAAGCGCTCACAAATCCCTTCGTTATGCCAGGAGGATGTATGCATCGGAGCTCTTCGGCTACGGTATTTTGCCGGTAAAGCAGATTCTGCCGGCCCTTTCCGTTCCCCTCACCGTTCTTGTGGGAGAGAAAGAGGCGAACAGTCAGGCAAAGGCAAACGCCTACCGCCGTCTGAATCCGCAGATTACCGTTTCCGTTCTGCCTGACGCGGGGCACCTTCCCCAGCTGCAGACGACGGATTGTCTGTCTGACGCGCTTTTCGTCGATTGACTTTTGTCCTTTTTCATGCCTGCCTGATGATACAGGCAGGCATTTTTACAACGTCAAAGGCTCGAGTCCACGGCAGGATTGTGAGAGCTGCGAAGCAGCGTAACAATCCGTAATCCCTTTTGACGCACAAATCATTTTATACTGTTCCCTGATTTGGAGGAAGCTTTATGAGAAATTTTCTGCAAAGACTGGCTTACCGGTTTCAAAAATTCATGTATGGCAGACACGGAAACGATGAATTTTCCCTTTTTCTGGTGCTGACTTCCCTTGCGCTGATGCTGCTTTCCCGTATCCGCGTATTACGGTTTTTTTATTTGATTGCGATTTTTCTGCTGTTCTATTCCTGCTTTCGCATTTATTCCAAAAATCTTGCGAAACGGAATCTGGAACTGGAACGCTATCGAAACGCAAAATACAGATGCAAAAAGTTTTTCTCTCTGCGCAAGCGCATGTGGGCAGAGCGCAAAACCCATACCTATTTCAAATGCAGCAGCTGCAAAACCATGATCCGCGTGCCGAAAGGAAAGGGCCGGATCGAAGTCAGCTGCCCCAAATGCGGCAATAAAACCATCCGCAACACTTAAACATTATATAGAGGATCCATTATGTTCGGATATATACAGGCAAATATCAATGATCTGACAGAGGAAGAGCGTCTCCGCTACCGCGCCGTTTACTGCGGCTTCTGCCGTATGCTGCAGCAGCGCTGCGGCAGGGCGGCCAGACTGAGCCTTACCTATGATCTGACCTTTCTGATCCTCCTGCTTTCATCGCTGTATGAACCGCCGGAGGATCATACAAACCTTCGCTGCATCGTCCATCCCATGAAGCATCACCCGGCGGATTCCAACTGTTTCACCGAATATGCGGCAGATATCAATGTTGCGCTGGTCTATCACAAATGTATGGACGACTGGAAAGATGAACACAGGGCGGATCGCCGCCTCTATGCGAAGGCACTGGAAAACGCCTACGAAAAAGTCCGGCTGCGGCAGCCCCGGGCCATACAGGCCATAGAAAGGGAGCTTACGGCGCTGGCAGCCATTGAAAAGGAAAATATCCCTGACGCCGATGCGGCGGCAGCAGCCTTCGGGCGGCTGATGGCGGCGCTGTTTATCGTCCGGAAAGACCGCTGGGAACCGGATCTGTACCAGCTGGGATTCGGCCTGGGACAGTTTATCTATCTGGCGGACGCAGCGGCAGATTACAAAAAAGACAAAAAGAAGGGCGCCTACAATCCCTTAAGCGCACTGTCCGCCGATCCGGCAGCCATGAAGCCGCTGCTGATGCAGCTGCTGGGCAGCGCCTCCGAAGCCTTTGAACGGCTGCCGCTGGTTTCTGACGTCCATCTTCTGCGAAATATCTTTTATTCCGGTATATGGCTCCGTTATAACCGGGAAAGGGAAAAATATGATCGATGATCCTTACAAAATCCTCGGTGTTTCCAGAAACGCCAGCAAAGAGGAGATAAAAAAAGCATACCGGCAAAAGGCCAAACTGTATCATCCGGATCTGCATCCGGACGACCCGGATGCCGGAGATAAAATGAATGAAATCAATGAAGCCTATGACATGCTGATGAACCCCGAAAAATACCGCCGCACACAATCCTTTGGCGGCGGCTATGGCAGCAGCGGCGGCAGCACTTACGGCAATGGCAGCGGCAGCGGCGGTTACGGTTATGGCGGCTATGGCGGTTCGAACGGCCCTTACGGTGGTTTCTCCTTTGACGATCTGTTTGGTTTCGGTTTCGCCGGCAGTATTCCCATGCCCGAAATCCTTTCCGGCGACAGTCCCGCCGTAAAAAGCGCAGTCATGTCTATCCGCAGCAGTGATTATCGTTCGGCCATTAATATTCTCATCAATATTCCGGAGGCCAGCCGCGGTGCCCGGTGGTATTATCTGATGGGCATTTCCAATTACGGCACCGGCAATCTGATTCAGGCTACCCAGTATATGAATCAGGCGACGTCCATGGATCCGCAGAATCCGCTGTACCGTCAGATTTTAAATCAGATGACCCGGTCTTCCGGCGCCTATCAGGAAAACGGCAGGGGATTTAATATGGAAGTCATGGACATGCGCAAGCTCTGCATGGGACTTTGCTTCGGTCAGCTGCTCTGCAGTTTCTGCCGGTTCTGCTGATCTGTTCGCACATATGTTCGAAAATTTGCGGGCTTTCTATTGAATTTCACATCCATCATTGCTATAATGGGAACATAGTTTTTGATGCAGCAGGCGTTTTTTCGCCTGCCGCAGGTATTGTATGCTGACAGGAGATTCCGATGAAGCTGTATTACGATGAACCGATCCGGCGGCCGGGTTCCTATATTCCGCCTGCGGAAAAACCGGCGCTTCCGGAACCATACCGGAAAATGAAAGCGCTGGCCGCCTCCGTACATTCCCCTGAACGCCTTTTTTATGAACAGGGAATGCTTATGGCCGATTATGAGGATGACTATGCGTTTCACGGGACCTTTGTCCGTTATTATCCCACTTATCAGGCCATGAATGATGAACAGCTTCGGGGGTATTTTTCATGGCGGACAAAACTGCGCCGGGGCGACATCCGGAAAACTTCTCTTTCTTTTGTTTATGTTTATATCTATGAACTGCTCAATCAAATCGGTGTCAGTTCCCCGGAGGAAGGATTTGACGCGCTGCAGCGGTTCCGAAAAACCTACCGCGGCCTGGACGCCCGCGCAGAGAGCTTTCTGAATGCATGGATGAAGGATTATGTCATCTACAACAATCTGCCGGTGTCCCTGATCCCGGAATGTGACACCCTTTCTTCTCTGGAAGAAGCGCTCAACACGCTGGCCCGCGGCATTCCTGAAGATACGGAAACGCTGTTTGCTGCGCTGTGTGCCCTTTCTTCCTACAATCTGTGCAACTCCAGATTTTACAAGACGAACCCTTCGGATGTGACCGCCGTCTGCTGCAATGTTTACCGGCGTCTGTGCGAGGAATATGATGCCCACAAAAAATGCTCGTATTTTCAACATCTTTTTGGGACGCAGATGGTCTTTCCCCGGAAAATGTTCAGCTTTGCGATATTTTATGATCACAAACATTACGTTTCTTATGAATATAAGATCAGCGACACACAAAAGTATCACTGCAGCAACGGCCGCTGGTCCTTTGAAACCTATCCGTCCATCCGCAAAAAAAACGCGGAACTGGGACTGATTCTCAAATCCGCCGATGCCATGCTGCGGCAGGCCTGCCATGATTCACACCCGCTGGAACAGCCGGCGCTTCCCACAGAAACCAGCCGCCTGATCCAATCGGAAATCGAAGCTTTCCTTGCCGAAAAAAAGCGGCTGGCGGCACCCCGTATCGACATCGATCTTACCAGGCTTTCGGACATTCGTTCCGCCGCGGCGCAGACCCGGGACCGGCTGATGACGGAAGCGGAGATGGGAGAGGACGAACCGCTTCCCACTGCACCGGCGGCTGCCGATACCGTCGCCGATGCATCTGCGGCAGAAGGCACTGCCTCTGTTTTAAACGAAAATGAACGCCGCTTCCTGCGCTGTCTGCTGGAAAAGGAACCTTTTCAGCCGCTGCTGCGGGAACTTTCGATCCCGCTTTCCATTATGGTAGATACCGTAAATGAAAAACTCTTTGATTTATTTCAGGATACGCCGGTGCTGTTTGATGCAGATGCGCCGGTACTGATCGACGATTATATTGACGAGCTGAAAGGACTGCTGTTATGAAAATCCCCAAACGAATTGCCTCTGTGCTGATCAATTCTCTGAAAGGCGGCGTGGTGCCGCGCATCGGCCTGCCGTACATCGCCGTGGGGCGAAGCACGGAGATCGAAGCGCTGCTGCATGACGTGGATATCATCGCAGAAGGCGGCGCCACCTTCCGTTTCATTATGGGAAAATACGGCAGCGGAAAAAGCTTTCTTCTGCAGACGATCCGCAACTACTGCATGGACCGCAATTTTGTGGTGGCGGACGCGGATCTTTCGCCGGAGCGGCGCCTGCAGGGCACCAAAGGACAGGGCCTTGCCACCTATAAGGAGCTGATCCGCAACCTTTCCACCAAAACCAGACCTGAAGGCGGCGCCCTTTCGCTGATCTTAGACCGCTGGATCAGCGGTATACAGAGCAGCACCGCCATGGAAAGCGGGCTGGATCCTGCCGATCCAAAATTTTCCGAACTGGTGGAACGAAAAATCTTCGAAGTGGTCCAGGAACTCAATGAAATGGTGCACGGTTTTGATTTCGCGCGGCTCCTTCAGTTTTATTATCACGCCGTCATCGACGATGACGAGGAGGGCAAAGCCCGGGTCATCAAATGGTTTCGGGGAGAGTATGCCACCAAGGCCGAAGTCCGGTCGGAGCTGGGTATCCATATCATGATCGGGGACGACGACTGGTACGAATACATCAAGCTCTTTGCCGCATTTCTGAAGCGCGCCGGCTATCAGGGCCTTCTGATCCTTATCGATGAACTGGTAAATATTTACAAAATTCCCAACAGCATTACCAGGCAGTATAATTACGAAAAACTGCTTACGATTTACAACGACACACTGCAGGGCCGCGCAAAGCATCTGGGCGTGATTATGTGCGGCACGCCCCAGTGCATTGAAGATACCAGACGGGGGGTTTACAGTTATGAAGCCCTGCGTTCCCGTCTCTGTGAGGGACGATTCGGCCGGGAAAATATCAAAGACGTACTGGCGCCGGTGATCCGTCTGGTGCCGCTGACCTATGAAGAAATGCTGATTTTGATTGAAAAGCTGGCGGAGATTCACGCGGTGCTTTTTGATTATGAACGAACCATCACCCAGGAAGAGCTGATCTGCTTTATCAAAATTGAATTCGGCCGGGTGGGCGCCGACAGCAATATTACCCCCAGAGAAATCATCCGGGATTTCATTGAACTGCTGGATATCCTGCTGCAAAATCCGGCCCTTTCCGTTGCCGAACTGCTGAACGCATCGGATTTTCCCTTTTCTGCTGCCTCCGGCGACGCATCCGTACCGGAAGCATTTGCAGAATTTACCTTATAAGCAGCACCGCTTTCTTTTCGGAGGAGTGCCATGCATCTGTTTGACCGTTATGCGCCTTTTGTACAGGACTTTATATACCGCAATCAATGGCAGAATCTGCGCGCCATACAGGTGGCAGCTGCCGATGTGATTTTCAACTCGGAGGATCATTTGCTGCTTTCGGCGTCCACTGCTTCCGGGAAAACCGAAGCGGCGTTTTTCCCGATTCTTACACTGTTTTCCGAAGATCCGCCCCGTTCCGTGGGCGCCCTTTACATCGGCCCGCTGAAGGCGCTGATCAACGACCAGTTTCTGCGGCTGAATGAGCTGTGTGAAGAAGCGCAGATCCCGGTGTGGCACTGGCACGGCGACGTGTCCCAGTCCCACAAAAGCAGGCTGTTGAAGCATCCTTCCGGAATCCTGCAGATCACGCCGGAATCTCTGGAAGCCATGCTGATGCACAAACACGCCGATATCGTCCGGCTGTTTCATGATCTGCGCTTCATTGTCATTGACGAGGTGCACTCCCTGATGCGGGGCGACCGCGGCGGCCAGACCCTCTGCCTCATCGAACGGCTTTCCGCCATGGCAGGGGTAAATCCCAGAAGGATCGGACTTTCTGCCACCATCGGAGATCTGGAAAGCACCGGCGCGTTTCTCTCCGCCGGTACCGGCAGAAAAACCGCCATTCCGAAAATCGAAGCGAAGGGCAGCACCTGGCGCCTTTCCCTGGAGCATTTTTATGTACAGGGGCCCCAGAGCGCGGAAGAGCACGAAGTCAAAGACGCGCTGCCCGTGCCGGAAGAAGTTTCCGATCCGGCGCCCGCCCATGCGGATCCCGGACTGGGCTATATCTTTGAACACACCCGGGGGAAAAAGTGTCTGGTCTTTGTCAATTCCAGGGAGGAATGCGAGGCCGTGACCACTACCCTGCGGCAATACTGCGAAGCAAATCAGGAACCGGACCGTTTTCTGATTCACCACGGCAATCTTTCGGCTTCCTACCGGGAAACCGCGGAAGAGATTATGAAAGACGACGACATGTACCAGACCACGGTCACCACTGCCACGCTGGAACTGGGCATCGACATCGGAAAACTGGAACGGGCCTTTCAGATCGACGCGCCCTTTATGGTTTCCTCTTTCCTGCAGCGCATGGGCCGTACCGGCCGGAGAGGCGCGCCCCAGGAAATGTGGTTTGTCATCCGGGAGGATCCGCCGGAAATGCGGGCCATGCTGCCCACCACGGTTCCATGGAAGCTGCTGCAGGCCATAGCGCTGGTGCAGCTGTATCTGGAAGAACGCTGGGTGGAGCCGCCCCGGCTGGACCGGCTGCCCTTCAGCCTGCTGTATCATCAAACCATGAGCACTCTGGCGTCCTGCGGCGAGCTGACCCCTGCGGCACTGGCTTCCAAGGTGCTGGGACTGCAGTATTTTCACCGGATTTCTCAGGAGGACTATCGCTGTCTTTTAAATCATCTGATTGAAACCGGACAGCTGCAGAAGACCGAAGAAGGCGGCCTGATTGTAGGACTGGCAGGAGAGCGGGTCATCAACTCTTTCAAGTTTTACGGGGTCTTTGTGGAAAGTGAAGAATATTCCGTCCGCTGCGGTTCCCAGACCATCGGCACCACGGTGAAGCCCCCGCCGGTGGGAGAGAAGATTGCCCTGGCGGGCCACGTCTGGGTCATTGAAGAAATCGATCATAAACGGCGGCAGATTTACTGCCAGCAGGTCAAAGGAAAGGTGCCGGCGTACTTTGGAGAATGTCCCGGGGACATCCATACAAAAATCCTGCTTCGTATGAAGCAGGTGCTGCAGGAGGATACCATTTATCCCTATCTGATGAAAAATGCCGTGGCAAGGCTGATACAGAGCCGCAACACCGCTGTTCATTCCGGCGTCGCCACCGAACCGCTGGTGTCTTTGGGCGGTACCATGTGGTGCCTGTTTCCGTGGCTGGGCACCTATGCCTTTTTTGCGCTGGAGCGTTTCTTAAAACTGCGCTGCGCAGACCGGCTGAAGCTTTCGTCGCTGGAGGCATCCAGGCCTTATTTTATCCAGTTCAAAATGGGGGTTTCCAAAGAAGACTTTTTCCGTATCGTCAAAGAAGAAGCGGCAAAACCCTTCGATCCCATGGCGCTGGTATATCCGAAGGAAGTGCCGCTGTTTGAAAAATATGATGAATATGTGCCGCCCGAACTGATCCGAAAAGGCTTTGCCTACGGGATCCTGGACATCGAGGGCATGAAAGCGCGCGTCATGGAATGGCCCTGATCAGACGATCCGGTTGCGCCGCTGTCCCTGCTGGAAGGCCCGGATATTTTCCGCGCATTCGTTAATGGCCCGCTGTCTGGACTCCACCGCGCTCCATGCGATATGGGGCGTCAGAATCAGATTGCGGTAATCCGACAGCTTCAGATACGGACTGTCCGCGGCGATCGGTTCCTCGGCGAACACGTCTATGCAGGCGCCGCCGATGATTTTTTCGCGGATGGCTTCCGCCAGATCCGCTTCATTGATAATTCCGCCTCTTCCTGTATTGATCAGACAGGAGGAGGCTTTCATTTTCCGCAGTTCTTTTTTTGTAATCAGATTTCTGGTGTTTTCATTCAAAGGTGCGTGAATGGAAAGAATATCGGAGGACTGCAGCAGTTCTTCCAGTGAAACACGGCATACTTTTTCATCTTCGTGGGTACCGGAAGTGGAATAGTAAAGCACCCGGCAGCCGAAAGCCTCTGCCAGTTCCGCCACCCGCCGGCCGATACGGCCCAGTCCTACAATGCCCCAGGTCTTTCCCCGCAGTTCAAAAAACCGGGTATCCACCATCCCGTACAAATCCGCGTTTACATAACTTCTGGTTCGCACCAGCGGTTCAAATTCGTGGATCCGCTCCATATAATGAAACAGCATGGCAAACACATGCTGGGCTACGCTGTCGGTGGAATAGCCGGCGATATTGCAGAGGGCGATGCCCCGCTGCCGCAAAAAGGCCAAATCGCAGTTGTCATACCCGGTGGCTGTCAGACAGATCAGCTTCAGATGGTCTGCGTTCGCCAGGCTTTTCGCGTCGTAACGCGGTTTATTGGAAATACTGATGTCCGCATCTGCCAGCAGCCGCGGCATATCTTCCGGCGAACATACCGCATGTACCGTCAGATCCCCCAATGCGCGCAGCTTCGAAAAATCCAGATCATTTCCCAGGGTGCTTTGATCCAAAACAACAATCTTCAAGCCGGTTTCCTCCTACATATTAAGGTAACGGCAGGGGCGCCTTAAGGCGCCCCCTGCCGTGTCGTCGGAAGGCATTGAAATATGCCTTCCTCCTCTTTTAAGAAAGGGGCCTTTTTTCCGGCAGTCCCGCCTTTCTGGGATACTGCTTCGGGGTATGGGATTCTTTTTCAATGACCACCAGAGAATGTTCGATGTCGGAATCCGGGAGATCGAAGAGGAGTACATCTGCCATGATGCCCCCCAGCGTTTCCACCGCACCTTCGCTTTTTTTGCATTCCTGTGTCACGTCCTGTCCCTTATAGGCAATGAAGAGACCGCCTTCCTCTACAAAAGGCAGGCAGTATTCCGCCAACACCGAAAGCTGCGCCACCGCCCGGGATACGCAGACGTCATAGCGTTCCCGGTATTTTTTGTCCTGGGCCAGATCCTCTGCCCGGGCATGGATCGCTTTGATTTTTTTCAGCTGCAGCGCATCGATCACCGCCTGCAGAAACTGTACCCGCTTGCCGAGAGAATCAAAAAGGGTGATTTCCATTTCCGGAAAAGCGATCTTCAGCGGAATCCCGGGAAATCCCGCCCCGGTGCCCACATCGATCAGTCGGCTGATATCCTCCGCCTCTACGGCGGTCACCAGAGAGAGGCTGTCGATAAAATGTTTGCGCACCACGTCTTCCCATGCGGTGATGGCCGTCAGGTTCATTTTCTGATTTGTCTCGATCAGCAGATCATAATACTGTTCAAACTGTTCCATCTGCCGATGGCTCAGATGGATGTCCAGATCTTCCAGTCCCGATAAAAACAAAGTCCAGTCATACTTCATCTTTGTGTTCCTTTCTTTGCCGCCGCTGTTCCATATAGACCAGCAGCACCGCCACATCCGAGGGAGAAACGCCGGAAATCCGGGATGCCTGGCCGATGGATTCCGGCTGTATGGCGGAAAGCTTCTGTCGGGCTTCGATCCGCAGGGACGGGACGGTTTCGTAGTCGATGTCCGCAGGCAGCTTCAGTTTTTCCAGTTTGGCAAACTGCTGTACCTGCCGCTCCTGCCTGGTAATGTAGCCTTCATATTTCACCTGTATATTTACCTGTTCCCGCACTTCTGCCGGAAGATCTTTTCGTTCCGGATCAATGGGTTTTAACCGGTCGTAGTCCAGCTCCGGCCTGCGCACCAGTTCGGACAGGGAAACGCCGTGATCCAAAGGCGTACTGCCGCATTCCTTCAAAAATGCCTGCACCTCATCCTTTGCGCCGATCATGGTGTCATTGACCCGCCGGATTTCATCGGCAATCATTTTCTGTTTCTGCAGCAGACGCTGATAGCGTTCTTCGGGAATCAGACCCACCCGGTATCCGTAAGGCGTCAGCCGCAGATCCGCGTTGTCCTGCCGCAGCAGCAACCGGTATTCGCTCCGGGAAGTCATCATCCGATAGGGTTCATGGCTTTCCTTCGTCACCAGATCGTCGATGAGTACGCCGATATATCCATCGGACCGTTTCAGGATCAGTGGTTCTTTTCCCAGTACCTTCATCGCGGCGTTGATGCCTGCGATCAGTCCCTGTCCGGCAGCTTCCTCATAACCGCTGCTGCCGTTGAACTGTCCCCCGCTGAACAATCCGTCGATGGCCTGAAATTCCAGCGAGGATTTCAACTGCCGGGCGTCGATGCAGTCATATTCAATGGCATAGGCGTTTTTCACGATTTTTGCCTGCTCCATGCCCTTCACCGAACGATACATGGCATACTGCACATCCTCCGGCAAAGAAGAGCTCATGCCGCTGATATACATTTCATTGGTTTCCAGTCCCTCCGGCTCGATGAACACCTGATGCCTGGTTTTATCGGCAAAACGCATCACCTTATCCTCAATGGAAGGGCAGTATCTGGGGCCGGTACCTTTGATATTGCCGGAAAACAACGGCGAACGGTCGATATTGTTCCGGATGATTTCATGGGTCGTCTCATTGGTATAGGTGAGATAACAGGACACCTGTTCTTTCTGAATACTGTCCCGGTCGGTCTCAAAGGAAAAGGGCACAATGGGCACGTCCCCTTTCTGCTCCTCCATGACGGAAAAATCGATGCTGCGTTTATCGATTCTGGCCGGGGTGCCGGTTTTAAACCGGTACATGGATATTCCGTTCTCCTGCAGGGACTTTGTCAGATGCGTGGCCGCCTGCAGGCCATTGGGCCCTGTTTTTGTGGAAACGTCGCCGAAAACGCAGCGGGCGTTCAGATAGGTTCCGGTACACAGTACCGCGGCCTTGCAGTAATAGGTGGCGCCGGAAACGGTTTTGACCGCCTGCAGTTTCCCTTTTTCGACAACAATTTCGGAAACCTCCGCCTGTTTCAGGGTCAGATGCGGCGTGTTTTCAATGGTTTTCCGCATTTCCCGGCTGTAGGCCTCCTTGTCTGCCTGGGCCCGGAGGGAATGTACCGCCGGTCCTCTGGACGCGTTCAGCATTCGGGACTGAATAAAGGTTTTGTCGATATTTTTTGCCATTTCGCCGCCCAGCGCGTCCACCTCCCGGACGATGTGTCCCTTGGAGGTGCCGCCGATATTGGGATTGCAGGGCATCATGGCAACGGAACTGACACTGATCGTAAAGATCACCGTTTCCAGTCCCAGTCTTGCCGCGGCCAGCGCCGCCTCGCAGCCGGCATGCCCGGCCCCCACCACTGCAATATCATAGTTTTCCGTTAAATATGCCATCGTCTGTCACTTTCCCATACAAAACTTACTGAATATTTCATTAATAATGTCTTCGTCCACCGTATCGCCGGAGATTTCCCCCAGCTTTGTATACGCCGCGTAAAGATCGATAAAATAAAAATCCTCCGGGAGCTTTAGCCGTATGCTTTCCATCACATTTTCCAGAGATTCCTTTGCCTGTGCCAGCAGGTTTTTCTGCCGCAGGCTGGTAATATAGATCTGATGATCCGTTTCCAGCTTTCCTGAAAACAACATTTCCTTCAGCAGCGCCCCAAGGGCTTCCTTGCCTTTGAATTCCGCCGCGGAAAAATCGATCACGGGGAAGGGCAGTGCCTTTTCCAGCGCTTCTTTTTGAATGTTTTGTTCCAGATCGGTTTTATTCAAAAGCACAATGGTCTTTTTCTCCCGGATCATGGACAGAATTTCTTTGTCGCTGTCTTCATACCCCGCAAAGGAATCCAGTACAAACAACACCAGATCCGCGCCTGCCACCGCTTCTTTTGCCTTATCGATGCCAATACTTTCCACCTTGTCTTTTGTGTCATGGATCCCCGCCGTGTCCGTCACGATCAGCTGCAGTCCGTCCAGCACGATGGTTTCTTCCAGGGTATCTCTTGTGGTGCCGGGAATCTCGGTGACAATGGCCCGATCCCGGCCGGACAGGTAATTTAAAATGGAAGATTTCCCGGCGTTTGGTTTTCCGATGATCACCGTCCGGATTCCCTCTTTGAGCAACCGTCCGTCGTCAAAAGAAGCCTGCAGCGTATCGATCCGCTCCAGCACCGGCTGCAGCGTTTGCTCCAGCTGCCTTCCGTAATCTTCCAGCGCATAATGTTCCGGATCATCGATGGCCGCTTCGATCCGCGCCGTTTCTTCCAGGATCCGCTGCCGCAGCCGGCTGATTTCTTTCCGCAGCTGTCCGTTTAACTGGTGCATGGAACAATCCAGGGCATAACGATTTTCCGAGGCAATGACGTCCATCACGGCTTCTGCTTCCGTCAGATCGATCCGTCCGTTGAAAAACGCGCGTTTCGTAAACTCTCCCGGTTCCGCCGGTACTGCGCCTGCCGCAAACAGGGCTTCCAGCACGGTCTTCGTCACCAGCGCGCCGCCATGACAATGGATTTCCACACAGTCCTCTCTGGTATAGCTGCGCGGGGCCCGCATAACCACCGCCATACACTCATCTATGATTTTATCGCCGAAGACCGCATGTCCGTAATGAAACACATGGCTCCCGGCCTCGGAAAGCTTCTGCCCCTGCCCGTATGCAAAAACACGGTCCGCTATCTTCACGGCGTCGCTGCCGCTGATTCGGATCACGGAAATCCCGCCGTTTCCGGGGGGTGTGGCCACAGCGGCAATAGTATCCTGATTCATCGATATATTGTCCCTTCCGTTTTTCGGTTTCTTTCTTCTATAATGCAAGAAAAGAGTTTGAAAATCAAACTCTTTTCTGAAAAATTTAATATTTTTTCAATGTGATGACCACCCGTCTGTTGGGTTCTTCCCCTTCGCTGTGGGTTTCCACAAAGCGGTCATGCTGCAGCGCGGAATGAATCACCCTTCTTTCATAGGGATTCATGGGCTCTAAGACCACGCTTCTCCTTGTCTTTTTCACTTTGTACGCCATGTTTCTGGCAAGAATTTCCAGCGTGTTCTTTCTGCGGCGGCGATAATTTTCCGTATCCATCTTTACATGAATATATTCATCGCCGTGATGGTTCTTGTTGATGACCAGGCGGACCAGATATTCCAGAGAATTCAGGTTCTGTCCGTGCTTACCGATCAGAATGCCCATGTTTTCGCCGTTCAGATTGATATTTAACAGGCGGCTGCTTTTTTCCACCGACGCTTCAATTTCCACTTCCATATTCATGGCTTTGAAAATATCGGATAAGAAAGATTTCGCTTTTTCCAGAATAGCTTCTTCTTCCGCATCCGTCAGCGGGCTGATCTGTTTTTCCTTTTTTACCGGCATGGTTTCCGGCGCTTCCTTTTCCGCATTGTCCTGCGGGATGCCTTCCTCTTTTTCCGCCGGCTTTTCTGCTTTTTTCGCAGGTTTTTTCTCAACGGGTTTAACGTCTTCCGGTGCTTTTTCCTTCAGCGTGCTTTCCGGCTTCGGTTCATAACTTCTTTCTTCTCTGGCTTCCGGTTTATACTCTTTTTTCTCCGGCCTTTTTCTTCTGACATTGATAACGGCCTGCTTTGCGCCGATGCCTAAGAAACCGCTGGTTCCTTTTTCGATCACTTCATATTCGACCTGATCGCTGGTCGTTCTTAACTGTATCAGCGCTTCCGTCAGCGCGTCGTCCACAGTTTTTGCTGAAACTCTGATTTCGTCCATTTATGCTCCTTTATTTCTTTTTGTTTCTTTCATTATAATCCTGTACCATATTCACTCTGTCCCGGATGGAAGTGTAGCTTTTATTGCTTTCCGATGCATTTCTTCTGATTTCTTCTTTATTTTTATTGGAAGCAACATTTGTTTCGCCGGGTTTGATGTTTCTGGTATTGATCTTTGCACCCTGGGACACCTGTTTCGGCGGCAGTCCCTTTTTCTTGCGTTTTTTGTTGATTTTTTCCTGATTTTTTGCAATCAGCGCTTCTACCGGTATTTTCTTCATCCGCTTATTGATAAAGATCTGGGAAATAGTTCTGTAAACGGCGCTCATGGTCCAGTAAATACCGATACCCAAAGGCAGCGTATAACAGATATAAATGGAGAAAATCGGCATAACCACCATCATCATTTTCATGGAGCTGGCCATAGCCGCCGCGGTATCGTCCGTGTTGTTTTTATCCGTTTCCGGCTGCTGCACCACTTTGGAACTCAGCCACTGGGCCACACCCGATAATACGGGAATCAAAATAGCGATGGCTACAAAACCGTAGTGATGGGCGCTCCAGTTGTTTTTCAGAATCAGGCTCGGCGTTTCCGCAATACTGACGCCGAAGAAATTGTTGACATGATCCAGCGTCCCTCTGGTGCTGTTGATCACTTTTTCAATAGAAGGGAACGCATCCGTAAAGGTTTTCCAGTCCGTGGAACGGAACTGGTAGAAAATATTGGGCAGATTCCCTGACGTTACCTTTTCGATATTTCTTACGGAATTGGTCAGAAGAATATTGTCCGAGGCTTTGGCCATTTCCAGAAATTTATCGGAAAAACCGCTGATGTCGCCTGTTTTTGCGATCAGTCCCTGGAACAGTTTGGAAATACTCCTTACATAATTCGGAACATTGTATAACACTCTGTAAACCGCAAACAGAATCGGCAGCTGTATAAAAGAATTCAGACAGCCTCCGGTAGGAGAGGTGCCGTATTTCTCATACACATCGCTTAACTCCTGCTGCTGTTTCATTCTCGAATCATTGTCTGTTTTGTTTTTGTACTTTTTCGAGATTGCCTGTATTTCAGGATTCATTACAAAATTCAATTTCTGAAATTTGGCGTTTTTGATCTGCATCGGAAGCAGAAGGGAATAAATGACAATCGTGAACAAAATGATACAGGCCGCCAGATTGTCAATTCCGATCAAATCCAGAACAGAGTAACATCCCTGCATGATCCATCCAAGGGCAATTTTAATATATTCCCAGATGGTACCGAAAATGTTACATAATACCGGCTGTGATAAGATGTTTGTGTACAAATCGATCCTCCTGATACTGGTTTTGATAAGAGCCTAGGGCAAAGGGTCAAATCCGCCCCTGGAAAAAGGGTTGCATTTACAAATTCGCTTCGCCGCCAAAAAAGATCCCTTGACTGCGCCATATTTTTCCAGCGCCTGCACAGCGTAACAGGAACAGCATGGAATATATTTGCAGGAATTATATCTTTTTAACGGCGACAGGTTTTTCTGGTAAAACCTGATGAGTTCAATCAAAATCTTTTTCATAATTTACTGTGATCTTATGAAGGCCTGCCAGGTGCAGCAGGGAACTCTCTATCTCCCTTTGCGATTTTCCTTTTGAATAAATTCTTGCTACAATGACAAGATCGTATCCCGGCAAAAACCGGTGCTCATTCAAACGATAGCTTTCTCTTATCAATCTTGTGATACGGTGCCTTACGACACTGTTTCCGACTTTTTTGCTGACACTGATGCCCAGTCTGTTTTTTTCCAGACCGTTTTTTCTGACATACATCACCAGAGAACGATTCGCCAGGGAATTTTTTTCTCCGTAAACAGCCTGAAAGTCAGAATTTTTTTTCAAGGATTCCGAAAACTTCATAACGCCTCCCTGAACAGCTGCATGCTTTTCTGTTTGGTTGTTTTTTTCACCGTAAAAAAACAAAGGCCACAAAACGCGGCCTTATGCTGATAATACTTTTCTTCCTTTTGCTCTTCTGGCTGCTAAAACTTTTCTTCCGCCTGGCGTATGCATTCTGGCACGGAACCCATGTACTTTGTTTCTCTGCCTGTTCTTGGGTTGGAATGTCATCTTCATCGCAACACACCTCCTTTTT
>CANRIM010000027.1 GCA_947630695.1 uncultured Lachnospiraceae bacterium | reverse complement strand
CTAACAGCTTAAGCAACAAGATGGGTAATTCCTTACTGGCTGTAAGGGGTATTAACCATAAATATATTGTAGTAGAAAAGGAGAGAAAGCCATGAAACAATACACGGAAGCAGAATACAGCCGACAGGAAGCGCTGGCGAAAACCTACCGCCGTTTTCTGGACGCGGGCAAGACAGAGCGGGAATGTGCCGCAAATATTGTGGCCATCGCAAAGGAACACGGATACCGGGATCTGGAAGAAATACTGCAGAAGAAAGAAAGTCTGAAAGCAGGAGACCGGGTCTATGCGGTCAACATGCATAAATCCGTGATTCTGGCGGAAATCGGTACGGCAGGATTTGAAAAGGGCATGCAGATCATCGGTTCCCATCTGGATTCGCCGCGGCTGGATATCAAACAGAAGCCTTTATATGAAAGCAGCGGTATGGCTTATCTGGATACCCATTACTACGGCGGCGTGAAAAAATATCAGTGGGTGGCCACGCCCATGGCGCTGCACGGAACGGTGGTCAAGGCAAACGGAGAGACCGTAAAGATCGTCATCGGAGAGGATGCGGAGGATCCGGTCATCGGCGTTACCGATTTGCTGGTACATCTTTCTTCCGCCCAGCTGGGAAAAAAAGGCAGCGTCGTGGTGGAAGGCGAAGCCCTGGACGTACTGGTGGGACTGCGCCCGGACAAAAAAGAAACGGATGAGAAAAAGGATGCGGTGAAAGCATATATTCTCAAACTTTTAAAAGAAAAATACGGCATGGAGGAAGCGGATTTCATTTCTGCGGAACTGGAGGTCGTACCGGCAGGCAAGGCCAGAAATTTCGGTCTGGACAACAGTATGATCATGGCTTACGGCCAGGACGACCGCATCTGCGCCTTCTGTTCCCTGACCGCAATGCTGGAAAGCGGCGTGTCCGAAAAAACCAAGGTATGCCTGTTTGCGGATAAGGAAGAAATCGGCAGCGTCGGCGCCACCGGCATGGAATCCAGATTCTTTGAAAATACCGTGGCGGAGCTGATGGAAGCGGCCGGCACTTACAGCGAACTGAAACTCCGGCGGGCACTGAAACATTCCCGGATGCTTTCCGCGGATGTGAATGCGGGATATGATCCGCTGTATCATGATGTTTTTGATAAAAACAACGCGGCATATCTGGGAAAAGGCGCCGTCATCAGCAAATACACCGGCGCCAGAGGCAAGAGCGGTTCCAATGACGCCAATGCGGAATACTTAGGGGCCCTCCGGCAGGCGTTTGATGCGAAAAACGTGGCGTATCAGACGGCGGAGCTGGGCAAGGTGGACGCCGGCGGCGGCGGAACCATCGCGTATATTCTGGCGGCTTACGGCATGGAGGTCGTAGATCTGGGCGTGGCGATCCTGAATATGCACGCCCAGTACGAAGTCAGCGCGAAAGCAGACGTTTATGAAACCGTCAGCTGCTACAGGGCGTTTTACGAGATGTGATTACAGCGTCAAAAGCTGGAATCCACGGTATGCTTGCATACCGTTGGATGAGAAGCTTTATGACGCGCCCCAACATGAGGAAGAAGTGGGGTTTAGGGCCCCATGGATTCCGAATGTTGGGTAGGATTGTGAGAGCTGCGAAGCAGCGTAACAATCCGTAATCATTTTATAGGGAAAGGGTTAGGAAAGGCAGAAAAATAAAGGAGGATGGCAACAATGAAACGAATGATGGGGATTCTGTTAAGCGTTGTTCTGAGTGTCTGTATGCTTCTGCCGGTGCAGGCCGAACCTGTAATAACACAATTGCCGGATACGGAACGGACGCAGGAAACATTTAACAAGAGCTTTTTCTCTCTGACCGGATTTGCAAAGGTTTCGGACAGAACGGATGCGATCGGGACTTCCGCCTACCGGACGGCAGCCAATGCATCGGAGTTTTTAAAGGCCATTGCGGATGCGGCAGAAGGAAAGGTAAAGGTCATTGAAATCACGCAGGATCTGGATCTGGGCTGGAATATGCTGGACGAGGAAACGCAAAACCTGTCCTGTATCATCAAATATGCACAGGAACCGCATAACGGGTATACCAATCCCACACTGATGCAGACAGGCGTGTCCCAGATGATGATCACCGATACCCATGGGCTGACCATTTTTTCCAAAAATGGCGCAACCATCCGCCATGCGGAGTGGAAGCTGCAGGGCAGCAGCAGTGATCTGGTGATCCGTAATCTGTCTTTTGACGAAATGTGGCAGTGGGACGAATCGGCGGACCGGCTGGGTATTTCCAAGGAAAACGGCTGGACTTTTATCAAAATCAACGGCGCAAAAAATGTCTGGATCGATCACTGCTCCTTCTCTCTGGCGGGAGACGGCAATGTGGATTCGGAAAACGGCGCGGAAGGAATGACTCTTTCCTGGTGTTCCTTCGGACTTCCCACGGATGAACATCCGGACAAAAACGGGATGATTTACAAAACCATTTCCTATATGGAACAGCGGTATCAGGCAAAGGCGCTTCCTTCCACCAGCCGGTACAGGCTGCTGCGGGATGGCGGCGCCACCATGGAAGAAGTCATGGCCTATACGGCGGAACACTTCAAGCTGAACTTAAACGGTTCGGGGGATAAGGACTTTATGGACGGCGTTTCCGGCGGCATTACGCTGGAAGACGGCAATCAGCGGCTGCGGATCACTCACGCTTACAACCGGTATACCAATATCGGCTGCCGGATTCCCTTTATCCGGCAGGGCGTCGGTCATCTGTTCAACTGCTATATTGACGACTGGGCGCATATGGAACTGCATTACAGCAAGGATTGTTTTAAAACATACGGTATGTATGATCTGAGCCAGTGCCTGTATCCCAGAAACGGTGCGGCGGTGGGCGCCGATACCTGTGTCTTCTACGGCGCGGACGAACCGATTGCCGGAAGCGAACACCAGTCCGATGACTGGACCACCAGTTATGAAACCATGACAGCCGAGTGGAAGCATCGCCTCAGTGAGACCTACAATCACGCGCTGATCGTCAATTCCAGGGTCAGCAAGGTAGGCACGGATGAGGTATATGAAGGCAGCAGCTGGGACAATGACGGAGAAAATATGTTTACCAGCGGCGCGCCTTTAAATCCGTCCCATAAATTTATCTGGCGGGACAAATCCACCATCGGCGCGGACAAATGGTCCTGGACCTCGGTCATTGAAGGTGTGGAAAATATGACGAAGGATACCCCGTCCGACGATCCTTTCCATTTCATTCCCACCTATGAGAAACTGCCGTATACCTACAAAATCGTCGGACTGGATGAAGTGGAATCTACGGTAAAAACCTATGGCGGCGCCGGTGTGCTGGATATGAGCGCGGAGGAATGGCTTTCTACCTCCTATGACGCGCAGGAACCGGTGAAACTGGCGGCGCAGGAAGTGATTCCGGCGGAAAAACTGTCCTTTGTCAATACGTTGGATACTTTAAAAACCGGCGAGATGCAGCAGCTTCTGACTGCATTTATGCCCTTTGACACCAGCCAGACCTCGCTGGTCTGGGAAAGCAGCGATTCCCGGGTGGCAGAAGTGCTGGATTCCGGTCTGGTCATCGGAAAAAAGGGCGGTACGGCCACCATCAAAGCAACGATCGAGGGAACGGATATATCTGCAGAATGCAGCGTGCAGGTGGTACAGCCGGTGACGGAAATCCGGCTTTCCGAAAGCAGAATCAGTCTGAAAACAGGCGAAAAAACCGTGCTGAAGGCAGAGGTGCTGCCGGCGGATGCCAGCAACCCGGCGCTGACGTGGAAAAGCTCCAATGAAAAGGTGGCAGTCGTATCGGAAGACGGTACGCTGCAGGCGCTGGCCAATGGCAGTGCCACGATTACCTGTACGGCAGCGGACGGCTCCGGGAAAAAAGCCAGCTGCAGAGTGACGGTAAGCGAGGCGGAATCGCCTTCTGCGATCCTGCCCGGCGATGTCGATCAAAGCGGGAACGTGACCGAGACGGACGCGCTGCTGGTACTGCAGCATGCGGCCAAACTGCAGCGCATTACGGACCCGGCGGTTTTTGCGGCGGCGGATACCAATCATGATCAGACAGTCGATGCAGCAGACGCGCTGCTGATCCTGCAAAGTGCGGCAAAACTGATAGAACTGCAGTGAATATGCGGGGGGCCGTAAAGGATTCTTACGGCTCCCTTTTTGAGTTTTACGGAAAAATTTCTTGACATGCGAATACAGACTATGGTAAAGTTTGCTGGAATGGGAGTTCGGCTCTCTTTTTTGCGTGCCTGAATTTCCATATATAATCCCAACAAAAAGAAAAGAGAAAAATGGACTACCCACCCGGATTTCTCTAAATGCAGCTTGAAATTTGTAAAAAGAAAGGTGGCAGCCATGCGCGTTAAAATTACTTTGGCATGTACTGAATGTAAGCAGAGAAATTACAATCTTACAAAAGAAAAAAGAAACCATCCTGAAAGAATGGAAACAAGCAAATACTGCAGATTCTGCAGAAAGCATACACTGCACAAGGAAACAAGATAATCCTTTGAGAAATGAGGCATTAAAAAATGGCAGACAATCAAAATGCTACAGCAAAAAAAGTCAGCTTTTTCAAGGGCGTCAAGACCGAATTCAAAAAAATCGTCTGGCCCACGCGTAAAGACGTTGCAAAAGAGTCTGTTGTCGTGGTCATCGTAACGATTTTCCTGGGACTGCTGATTGCAGTGATCGATTTGTTTATGAATTACGGCATCGATTTCTGGATCAGCCTGGGCCTGTAAAATGCTGGATGAGGTGACGGTATGGAATCGAAATGGTATGTGGTGCATACTTATTCCGGATATGAAAATAAGGTAAAGGCAAATATTGACAAAGCCATTGAAAACAGGCATTTACAGGAACAGATCCTGGAAGTCCGCGTACCGACGCTGGAGGTGGTGGAAGACCGGAACGGCCTGCAGAAGCAGGTGGAAAAAAAGATGTTTCCGGGCTATGTGCTGCTGAATATGGTGATGAATGACGAAACCTGGTATGTCGTGCGCAATACCAGAGGCGTGACGGGTTTTGTCGGGCCCGGATCCAAGCCGGTTCCGCTTACCGAAGATGAAATTCGTTCTCTTGGCATAAAACTGACGGATATAGTTATAGATTTCGGCGTCGGCGATACGGTATCCGTGATTTCGGGCGTATGGAAAGATACGGTCGGCCAGGTACAGAGTATCAATGAAGGCAAACAGACACTGATTCTCAATGTGGAGCTTTTCGGTCGTCTGACACCGGTTGAAATCAATTTTTCAGAAGTTAAAAAGATGTAAGGAGGCCAATTAAAATGGCAAAAAAAGTTACGGGTTATATCAAGCTTCAGATCCCTGCAGGCAAGGCGACGCCGGCACCTCCGGTAGGACCTGCGCTGGGACAGCATGGTGTAAATATTGTTCAGTTTACAAAGGAATTTAACGCAAGAACCGCCGATAAGGGAGATCTTGTTATTCCTGTGGTTATTACGGTTTATTCGGACAGAAGCTTCAGCTTCATTACAAAGACGCCCCCTGCGGCTGTGCTGATCAAAAAGGCCTGCAATATCAAATCAGGCTCCGGCGTACCCAACAGAACCAAGGTCGCTACGATTACGAAAGATCAGCTGAAGGAAATCGCCGAGATGAAGATGCCGGATTTAAACGCCGCCAATATCGACACTGCAATCAGCATGATCGCGGGTACCGCCAGAAGTATGGGCGTAACGGTTGCGGACTGATCAGATAACATGAATATAGAATGTGGAAGAAGCGAGGAGCTTCGACAGACCACCGGGAGGTTTTTATGAAACGAGGAAAAAATTATAAAGAAAAGGCAAAATTGATTGACCGTTCCGTATTATATGATGCAGACAAGGCAGTTGAACTGGTAAAACAGGTTGCCACTGCAAAATTTGACGAGACGATCGAAGTGCATATCAGAACCGGCTGTGACGGCCGTCATGCAGATCAGCAGATCAGAGGCGCCGTCGTACTGCCGCAGGGTACCGGTAAGAGCGTGCGCGTGCTGGTATTTGCAAAGGGCGCCAAGGAAGACGAAGCAAAGGCAGCCGGCGCGGATTTTGTCGGTGGAGAGGAACTGATTCCGAAGATCCAGAACGAAGGCTGGCTGGATTTTGACGTTGTTGTTGCCACACCGGATATGATGGGCGTGGTGGGACGCCTCGGCCGTGTGCTTGGCCCGAAAGGCCTGATGCCCAACCCGAAAGCCGGTACGGTTACCATGGATCTGACCAAGGCCATCGCAGATATCAAAGCAGGTAAGATCGAGTACCGTCTCGATAAGTCCAATATCATTCATGTGCCCATCGGAAAGGCATCCTTTACGGCGGAGCAGCTGAGCGAAAACCTCAATGCGCTGATGAGCGCGCTGATGAAGGCAAGGCCCGCCGCACTTAAAGGACAGTTCTTCAAGAGCATCTGCCTGACATCCACCATGGGCCCCGGCATCAAGCTGAATACGGCAAGATACGGAAGCTGATCTTAAGTAAAAAAATTCATATGATTTGCTGTGCGCTTTCCGGCGCACTGTAAATAAATAATGTTGCTGCCTGAGACAGCAGGTGTTTGAAAAAACGTAAATCCTGCCGAGGTATATAAAATCATTCGATGAGATGATAAACCTCGTTTGCCTTTGGGAAACGGGGTTTTCTTTTTATATTGATTTGCATACGAAGCAGCACATTCAATATTTTTTAAGGAGGTGCACATTCATGGCAAAAGTTGAATTAAAGCAGCCGATTGTTGATGAGATCTCTGAAAGCATCAAGGATGCCAAATCCGTTGTTCTTGTAGATTACCGCGGCATTACGGTAGAAGAAGACACGGCGCTTCGCAAAACTTTAAGAGAAGCGGACGTGACTTACAAAGTGTACAAGAATACACTGATGAAGCGCGCATTTGCGGGTACGCCCTATGAAAGCATCAGCGAATACCTGGAAGGCCCCAATGCCGTCGCGATTTCAAAGACAGATGCAACGGCGCCCGCCAGGCTGATCGCAAAATACGCGAAGAACGTCAAGAGCCTGGAACTGAAAGTCGGCGTAGTGGAAGATATCTTTTATGATGCAGCCGGCATGGCGCAGATCGCGAAGATTCCTTCCAGAGAGGAACTGCTTTCCAAGCTCCTTGGAAGCATTCAGTCACCGGTTGCAAACTTCGCGAGAGTGATCAAACAGATTGCAGAAAAGGGCGGCGAGAGCGCTGCCGAAACCACAAGCCCGGCGGAAGAAGCCCCCGCGGCAGAGTAAGTAATTTCAATCAGAAAGGATAGGTAAGAAAAATGGCAAAATTAACAACAGCTGAATTAATTGATGCGATTAAAGAGTTAACAGTTCTGGAATTAAACGACCTGGTAAAGGCCTGTGAGGAAGAGTTCGGCGTTTCCGCAGCGGCAGGCGTTGTTGTAGCGGCAGCAGGCGGCGAAGGCGCAGGCGCAGCAGAAGAGCAGACCGAGTTCAACGTAGAGCTGACAGAGATCGGCCCCAACAAGGTTAAGGTAATCAAGGTGGTTCGTGAGATCACCGGCCTTGGCCTGAAGGAAGCCAAGGAAGTGGTTGACAACGCACCGAAGATGGTCAAAGAAGGCGTTGAGAAGGCAGAAGCTGAAGATATCAAAGCAAAGCTGGAAGCAGAAGGCGCAAAAGTTACACTCAAATAATTGCGGAACGAAAAATTTTCAGATCACGCAGTTACGGCATACCCTCAGAGAAAAGCTCCGGGGGTATGTTTTTTTTTCGGAAATTGGATTGTAAAAAGATTGACAATGTCAAATTCAGGTGTTAAGATGTGAAATACACTGTTATGATAAGTTAGGAGTAAAATCGGTTAAATATCGATAAAAGATAACGAGAGGTGGGACATCGATGGAGAAAAACCGTATCAAACCTGTGAAATCAGGCAGAAACTTTCGAATGAGTTACGCCCGTCAAAAAGAAGTGCTTGACATGCCGAATCTCATTGAAGTTCAGAAAAATTCCTATCAGTGGTTTCTGGACGAAGGACTCAAAGAGGTATTTGACGACATTTCTTCCATTACCGATTACAGCGGGCAGCTCAGTCTTGAGTTTGTCGATTTTGTGTTGTGCAAAGAAGACACAAAATATACCATCGAGGAGTGCAAGGAACGCGATGCGACATATGCGGCGCCCCTGAAGGTGAAAGTCAGATTGATCAACAGAGAAAAGGATGAGATCACGGAGCATGATATTTTCATGGGGGATCTGCCGCTGATGACAGATACCGGTACCTTTGTGATCAACGGCGCGGAGCGTGTTATCGTCAGCCAGCTCGTCCGTTCCTCCGGCATCTATTATGATATCACCCATGATAAGCTGGGCAAGCGTCTGTTTTCTGCAACGGTGATTCCCAACCGTGGCGCATGGCTGGAATACGAAACCGATTCCAACGACGTGTTCTATGTTCGTGTAGACCGGACCCGCAAGGTACCTGTGACCGTGCTGATCCGTGCCATGGGTATCAGCACCAATCAGGAGATTATAGACCTGTTCGGTGAGGAACCCAAGATTTATGCCAGCTTTGGAAAGGATCCTTCCACCAGTTATGAGGAAGGCCTTCTGGAGCTGTACAAAAAAATCCGTCCCGGCGAGCCCCTTTCCGTGGAGAGCGCGGCCAGCCTGATTACCAGTATGTTTTTCGATGCAAGAAGATACGATCTTGCGAAAGTCGGACGGTATAAATTCAACAAGAAACTTTCTTTCCGGAACCGTCTCACAGGGCATGTGCTGGCGGAGGACGTGGTGAATGAAAGCACCGGAGAAATCATCGCAACTGCCGGTACCACTGTCACAAGGCAGCTGGCCGATGATATTCAGAATGCGGCGGTGCCTTATGTCATGCTCCGGACCGAGGACCGGGATGTGAAGGTGCTGTCCAATCTGATGGTGGATCTGACCAGCGTCGTGGATCTGGATGTGCCGCCGAAGTCACTGGGCATTACGGAAATGGTATATTATCCGGAACTGGAAAAGCTGATGGCAGAGTACAGCGATCCGGAGGAGCTGAAAGAAGCCATCCGGAAAAATACCTCCAAACTGATCCCGCCGCACATTACAAAGGAAGATATTTTAGCTTCCATTAACTATAATATTCATCTGGAATACGGCATCGGCAACAAGGATGATATCGATCATCTGGGCAACCGCCGGATCCGCGCCGTGGGCGAACTGCTGCAGAATCAGTACCGCATTGGCCTGTCCCGGCTGGAACGTGTGGTACGGGAGCGGATGACCACACAGGATATTGAAAATATGTCGCCTCAGTCGCTGATCAATACAAAACCGGTGACAGCCGCGGTGAAGGAGTTTTTCGGATCTTCCCAGCTGTCCCAGTTCATGGATCAGAACAACCCGCTGGGCGAGCTGACCCATAAGAGAAGGCTTTCCGCACTGGGCCCCGGCGGTCTGTCCAGAGACCGTGCCGGATTTGAGGTGCGTGACGTACATTATTCCCATTACGGCAGAATGTGCCCCATTGAGACGCCGGAAGGTCCCAACATCGGACTGATCAACTCGCTGGCTACCTATGCGAGAATCAATGAGTACGGCTTTATCGAGGCGCCTTACAGAAAGATTGACAAATCGGATCCCGAGAATCCGGTGGTTACTTCGGAAGTGGTCTATATGACCGCGGATGAAGAGGACAATTATCACGTGGCCCAGGCCAATGAGCCGCTGGACGAAGAAGGCCATTTCGTTAAGAAAATGGTATCGGGCCGTTACCGGGATGAGACCCAGGAATATGAGAAGACCATGTTTGATTACATGGACGTATCCCCGAAGATGCCTTTCTCCGTGGCTACGGGCCTGATTTCCTTCCTGCAGAATGACGATGCGAACCGTGCGCTGATGGGTTCCAACATGCAGCGGCAGGCGGTGCCGCTGATGATTACCGAAGCCCCTGTGGTGGGCACCGGTATGGAACCAAAGGTGGCCGTGGATTCCGGCGTCTGTGTGATCGCAAAACACGCGGGCGTAGTGGAAAGCGTTGAGGCCAACCGGATCGTGATCCGTTCAGATCAGGACTGGCAGCGGGATGAATATAAGCTGACGAAGTTTTCCCGCAGTAATCAGAGCAACTGTTACAATCAGATTCCCATCGTTTCCAAAGGCGATCATGTGGAAGAAGGCGACGTCATTGCCGACGGTCCTTCCACCTCCAACGGAGAAATTGCCCTCGGAAAGAATCCGCTGATCGGATTTATGACCTGGGAAGGCTATAATTATGAAGATGCGGTTCTCCTGAGCGAGAGACTGGTGCAGGAGGACGTTTATACGTCGATTCATATCGAAGAGTATGAGTGTGAAGCCAGAGATACCAAGCTGGGCGCGGAAGAAATCACCAAGGACGTGCCGGGCGTAGGCGACGATGCGCTGAAGGATCTGGATGAACGCGGCATTATCCGCATTGGCGCGGAAGTGCGCGCAGGCGATATTCTGGTAGGAAAAGTCACGCCGAAGGGCGAAACGGAGCTGACGGCGGAAGAACGTCTGCTGCGTGCGATCTTCGGAGAAAAAGCGCGGGAAGTGCGGGATACGTCTTTGAAGGTACCCCACGGCGAATACGGTATCGTGGTAGCTGCCCGGGTATTTACCAGGGAAAACGGGGACGAACTGGCTCCCGGCGTCAATGAATCCGTGCGGATTTATATTGCCCAGAAGCGGAAGATCTCCGTGGGCGACAAGATGGCCGGACGTCACGGAAACAAGGGTGTTGTTTCCAGAGTGCTGCCGGTGGAGGATATGCCTTATCTGGAAAACGGAAGACCGCTGGATATCGTGCTCAATCCCCTGGGCGTGCCTTCCCGTATGAATATCGGACAGGTACTGGAAATCCACCTTTCCCTTGCGGCGCAGGTACTGGGCTTCAATGTTTCCACGCCCGTATTTGACGGCGCCAACGAAAAAGATATTATGGATACCCTGGAGCTGGCTAACGATTACGCTAACTGCTCCTGGGAGGAATTTACAAAGAAACACAAAGAGGAACTGCTTCCGGAAGTTTATGACTATCTGGAGAAAAACAAGGCACACCGTGCGGTATGGAAGGGCGTTCCGATTCGCAGGGACGGCAAGGTAAGGCTGCGGGACGGACGTACCGGGGAATACTTTGACGGTATGGTTACGGTTGGCCACATGCATTATCTGAAGCTGCATCACCTGGTAGACGATAAGATCCATGCACGTTCTACCGGCCCGTACTCCCTTGTAACCCAGCAGCCTCTGGGCGGCAAGGCCCAGTTCGGCGGACAGCGTTTCGGTGAAATGGAAGTCTGGGCGCTGGAGGCTTACGGTGCGGCGTATACGCTGCAGGAGATCCTGACGGTGAAGTCCGATGATATTATCGGAAGAGTCAAGACCTATGAAGCGATTATCAAAGGGGATAATATTCCGGAATCCGGTATTCCCGAATCCTTCAAGGTACTTCTGAAAGAGCTGCAGTCTTTGGGCCTGGATGTGCGGGTGCTGCGTGACGACAACACGGAAGTGGATATTCTGGAAAATACCGAATACGCGGATACGGACCTGAATGCCATCATTGAAGGAGACAGCAATTTCCGGTATCAGGAATCATTTGAGCAGCACGGCTACAGCAAACAGGAATTCAACGAGGACCATGAACTGGTAGATGCCCAGGAAGACGAGCCTTTGGATGAAATGCTGGAAGAAGCCCTGGATGCAATGGAAAATGACGTGGAATAACGGATTGTACGATTACATGAAAGGAGTGCGAGTATGCCTCAGTCAGGAAATGTAACACAAGATGTTTATCAGCCGATTACCTGTGACGCCATTCGGATCGGACTGGCATCCCCGGAACGGATCCGCGAGTGGTCGAGAGGCGAGGTAAAGAAGCCGGAAACCATTAATTACAGAACATTGAAACCGGAAAAAGACGGTCTGTTCTGCGAAAGAATATTCGGACCCAGCAAGGACTGGGAGTGCCACTGCGGAAAGTACAAAAAAATCAGATACAAAGGCGTTGTCTGTGACCGCTGCGGCGTGGAAGTTACCAAATCAAACGTCAGAAGAGAACGGATGGGCCATATTGAGCTGGCAGCGCCGGTTTCTCATATCTGGTATTTTAAGGGCATCCCTTCGAGAATGGGGCTGATGCTGGATATTTCTCCGAGAGTGCTGGAGAAGGTCCTGTATTTTGCAAGCTATATCGTACTGGATCCCGGAGAGACTAACCTGGAATACAAACAGGTGCTTTCGGAAAAGGAGTATCAGACCGCGAAGGAAACCTATGGAAACAGCTTTCGGGTCGGCATGGGCGCGGAATCCGTAAAAGAGCTGCTGGAAGCCATCGATCTGGATCAGGATCTGGCAGAGCTGAAGCAGGAGCTGAAGGATTCCACCGGACAGAAGCGGGCGCGTATCATCAAGCGGCTGGAAGTTCTGGAAGCCTTCAAAGCGGCGGGCAACCGTCCGGAATGGATGATCATGGATGTCATTCCGGTCATTCCCCCCGACTTACGTCCCATGGTACAGTTGGACGGCGGCAGATTTGCCACCTCGGATCTCAATGACCTGTACCGCAGGATCATCAACAGAAACAACCGGCTGAAACGGCTGCTGGAGCTGGGCGCGCCGGAAATCATTGTACGAAACGAAAAGAGAATGCTGCAGGAAGCAGTGGACGCGCTGATTGACAACGGCAGACGCGGACGTCCTGTGACCGGCCCGGGCAACCGTGCCCTGAAATCTCTTTCCGATATGCTGAAAGGAAAGTCCGGGCGTTTCCGTCAGAACCTGCTGGGCAAGCGTGTGGATTATTCCGGACGTTCCGTTATCGTTGTGGGTCCCGAACTGAAAATTTATCAGTGCGGCCTGCCGAAGGAAATGGCAATTGAGCTGTTCAAGCCTTTTGTTATGAAAGAACTGGTGCAGAACGGTTCCGCCCACAATATCAAGAGCGCGAAGAAAATGGTAGAACGGCTGCAGCCCGAGGTATGGGATGTGCTGGAAGACGTAATCAAAGAGCATCCCGTTATGCTGAACCGTGCGCCTACCCTGCATCGTCTGGGTATACAGGCTTTTGAGCCGGTGCTGGTGGAAGGCAAGGCCATCAAGCTGCATCCGCTGGTATGTACGGCGTACAACGCGGACTTTGACGGAGACCAGATGGCAGTGCATCTGCCCCTTTCCGTAGAGGCTCAGGCGGAGTGCCGTTTTCTGCTGCTGTCTCCCAACAACCTGTTAAAGCCTTCCGACGGCGGCCCCGTAGCGGTGCCTTCCCAGGATATGGTATTGGGTATCTATTATCTGACCCAGGAACGTGAGGGAGAAAAGGGCGAAGGAAAATGCTTCAAAAATGTGAATGAAGCGATTCTGGCCTATGAAAACGGCGTGATTACGCTGCATTCTATTATCAAAATCCGTGTCAGCAAAACGCTGCCGGATGGCACCGAGGTCAGCGGCACCATCCAGTCCACCGTGGGAAGATGTATCTTCAATGAGATTATTCCGCAGGATCTGGGCTTTGTAGAGCGCAATACCCCGGAAGATCAGCTGAAGCTGGAAATCGATTTCCTGGTAGGCAAAAAGCAGCTGAAGCAGATTCTGGAGAAGGTCATTAACAATCACGGCGCAACCAGAACGGCGGAAGTACTGGATGATATCAAAGCCATGGGCTATAAGTATTCCACCCGGGCTGCCATGACCGTATCCATTTCGGATATGACCGTACCGGAGATCAAGGGACAGCTGCTGCAGGAAGCCCAGGAGCAGGTGGATGAGATCACCAGAGATTTCAAGCACGGTTTGAGCACAGACGAAGAACGCTACAGAGCGGTGGTGGATACGTGGAAGGAAACCGATGACAAGCTGACCCACGCGCTGCTGAGCGGTCTTGACAAATACAACAATATTTATATGATGGCGGATTCCGGCGCCCGTGGTTCCGATAAACAGATCAAACAGCTGGCGGGCATGCGCGGGTTGATGTCGGATACCACCGGACGGACCATTGAATTCCCCATTACCTCCAATTTCCGTGAAGGCCTGGATGTACTGGAATACTTTATGTCCGCCCACGGCGCCCGGAAAGCACTTTCGGATACGGCGCTGCGTACCGCGGACTCCGGTTATCTGACCCGGCGTCTTGTAGACGTTTCTCAGGAACTGATTATCCGGGAAGTGGACTGCTGCGAGGGCAGAGACGACATCGTGGGTATGGACGTACATGCCTTTATGGACGGCTCCGAGGAAATCGAAAGTCTGCGGGATCGTATAACCGGACGGTATTCGGTGAATAATATCATGGATAAGGATGGAAATATCATCGTTAAGCGCAATCACATGATTACGCCCAAGCGGGCGGCGCGGATCCTTTCCGCCGGCGTGGATGAAAACGGAAATCCCATTGAAAACGTGAAGATCAGAACGGTCCTGACCTGCCGTTCCCATCTGGGGGTCTGCTCCAAATGTTACGGCGCCAACATGGCTACCGGCGAACCGGTACAGGTAGGCGAGGCTGTAGGTATTATCGCGGCACAGTCCATCGGCGAGCCGGGCACGCAGCTGACGATGCGTACCTTCCATACGGGCGGCGTTGCCGGTGACGATATCACCCAGGGTCTTCCCCGTGTAGAGGAATTGTTTGAAGCGCGGAAGCCGAAAGGCCTGGCTATCATCACCGAATTCGGCGGCGTGGCCACCATCAACGATACGAAGAAGAAACGGGAAGTCGTGGTGACCAATCCGGAAACCGGCGAAAGTAAAGTTTATCTGATTCCTTACGGATCCCGTATCAAGATTCAGGACGGCGCGGTGCTGGAGGCCGGCGACGAGCTGACCGAAGGCAGCATCAACCCGCACGATATCCTGAAAATCAAAGGACTGCGTTCCGTACAGGATTATATGCTGCAGGAAGTACAGCGGGTATACCGGCTGCAGGGTGTGGAAATCAACGACAAGCACATCGAAGTCATTGTACGCCAGATGCTGAAGAAGGTACGGATCGAGAACAACGGCGATTCCGATTATCTGCCGGGCGCGCTGGTAGACGTGCTGGAGTATGAGGATACCAATGAAGCGCTGCTGGCAGAAGGCAAAGAACCCGCGGAAGGCAAGCAGGTCATGCTGGGTATCACCAAGGCGTCCCTGGCCACCGGATCTTTCCTGTCGGCGGCGTCCTTCCAGGAAACCACCAAGGTGCTGACCGATGCGGCCATCAAGGGCAAGGTGGATCATCTGATCGGCCTGAAGGAAAACGTCCTGATCGGAAAACTGATTCCTGCCGGAACCGGTATGAAGCGGTATCGTTCCGTCAATCTGGATTCGGATTATACTATGCCGAAGCCGGAAGAACTGCCTGCCGAAGGAGAGGAAGGCACGGAGCCGTTTGCACAGCTGGACAATGACAATGAACTGCTGCTGGAGTCCCTGGAAAAGGCACTGGATGCCAGTGCGGAAGAACCGGAAGAACCGGACGACGAAGAAGTTTTTGATGAAAGAGAATCCGAACTGGATCTGGTTGAAAATATTGTAACTGAAGATTAAATTTTCTTGACATTATCCGGAAAATCAAGTAAACTGCGGTAGTGTGTGAATATTCGGTGGGAGTGCTGCTCCCACCGGTATTTATGGAATACACAAATAATACAGGAGGTGAAACGAATGCCTACATTTAACCAGTTAGTAAGAAAAGGAAGACAGACTTCGGTGAAAAAGTCTACGGCGCCTGCTTTGCAGAAGGGCTTCAACTCTCTGCACAAAAAAGCAATCGATACGGCTTCTCCGCAGAAGAGAGGCGTATGTACGGCTGTCAAGACAACGACACCGAAGAAGCCGAACTCAGCGCTTCGTAAGATTGCCAGAGTACGTCTTTCTAACGGTATTGAGGTAACGAGCTATATCCCCGGCGAAGGTCACAACCTTCAGGAGCACAGCGTCGTGCTGATCCGCGGCGGCCGTGTAAAGGATCTGCCCGGTACAAGGTATCATATCATTCGCGGTACTTTGGATACGGCAGGCGTGGCGAACAGACGTCAGGCTCGTTCCAAGTATGGTGCAAAACGTCCGAAGAAATAAGGCGTCGGCATCAGAAGCAACTGTGTACCACAAGGTTATAGTGTCGGTATTCAAGCCGTAAGGCTTTCACTGAATGATAGAGAAATATTTGATGCCGCGCGTACACCGAAACAAGTGAGTACCTGTGATCTAATCTGAAAGGGAAATGTTTTGTATTTCCCGCCGCCTGATTTTCTGCCTCCGGGCAAAGACAGGCGTATCATATGATTAAGGAGGGAAGTATCGTGCCAAGAAAAGGACATACGCAGAAAAGAGATGTGCTTGCAGATCCCGTATACAATGACAAGATCGTGACCAAGCTGATCAACAATATCATGCTGGACGGCAAGAAGGGTATTGCCCAGAAGATCGTATACGGCGCATTTGAACAAGTCGAAAAGGAAAGCGGAAAGCCTGCCCTGGAAGTATTCGGAGAAGCCATGAACAATATCATGCCCGTACTTGAGGTCAAGGCAAGACGTTTGGGAGGCGCAACCTATCAGGTGCCCATCGAAGTCCGTCCGGACAGACGGCAGGCGCTGGCGCTTCGATGGATCACTATGTTCTCCCGTAAAAGAGGCGAAAAGACCATGGTCGAGCGCCTTGCAAGAGAGATTATGGATGCAGCCAATAATACCGGCGCGTCCGTAAAGAGAAAAGAAGATATGCACAAGATGGCAGAGGCCAACAAGGCATTTGCACATTACAGATTCTGATTGTATATCATTCCTGTTCAGACAGAAAATGAAAACTTACCGGAATAGATGAGGAGGACATTCCTTTGGGTAGTAGTAATGGAAGAGAATATCCGCTGGAGCGGACGAGAAATATAGGTATTATGGCTCATATCGATGCGGGTAAAACTACATTGACGGAGCGTATCTTATATTATACGGGTGTGAATTACAAAATCGGCGATACGCATGAAGGTACGGCCACAATGGACTGGATGGAGCAGGAGCAGGAGCGTGGAATCACGATCACTTCTGCCGCTACCACATGCCACTGGACGCTTCAGGAGCAGACAAAGCCGAAAAAAGGGGCTCTCGAACATCGAATCAATATTATTGATACACCGGGACATGTTGATTTTACTGTTGAAGTAGAACGGTCACTTCGTGTTTTGGACGGCGCGGTGGGCGTTTTCTGTGCCAAAGGCGGCGTAGAACCGCAGTCGGAAAATGTATGGCGTCAGGCGGATACCTATAATGTACCCCGTATGGCATTCATCAACAAGATGGATATCATGGGCGCGGATTTTTACGGCGCGGTAGAACAGATCAAGACCCGTCTGGGCAAAAATGCAGTGCCTCTGCAGCTTCCTATCGGAAAAGAAGAGGATTTCAAGGGAATCATCGATCTGTTCGAGATGAAAGCTTACATCTATAATGATGAAAAGGGCGAAGACATTTCGGTTGTGGATATTCCGGAAGATATGCAGGAATCCGCAGAACTGTATCATACGGATATGATCGAAAAAATCTGCGAGACCGACGACGATCTGATGATGGAATATCTGGAAGGGGACGTGCCTTCGGACGACGCTTTAAAGGCGGCGCTTCGGAAAGCCACCTGTACCTGTGAAATCATCCCGGTCTGCTGCGGTACGGCATACAGAAACAAAGGCGTACAGAAGCTGCTGGATGCCATCGTGGAATATATGCCTGCACCCACAGATATCGAAGCGATCAAAGGCGTTGATATGGACGGCAATGACATTGTCCGTCATTCTTCCGATGAAGAACCGTTCTCAGCGCTGGCATTTAAGATCATGACAGATCCGTTTGTAGGAAAACTTGCATTTTTCCGTGTTTATTCGGGCACATTAAATGCCGGTTCCTACGTTTACAACTCCACAAAGGACAAAAAGGAGCGTGTCGGCCGTATCCTGCAGATGCATGCGAACCACAGAGCAGAGCTGGATAAGGTTTACGCAGGCGATATCGCCGCAGCGGTTGGCCTGAAGCTGACCGGTACCGGCGACACCATCTGCGACGAGCAGCATCCGGTAGTTTTAGAGTCCATGGAATTCCCCGAACCGGTTATCGAGCTTGCCATTGAGCCCAAAACGAAAGCCGGTCAGGGCAAGATGGGCGAGGCGCTGGCCAAGCTGGCAGAGGAAGATCCTACCTTCCGCGCACATACCAATGAGGAAACAGGCCAGACCATTATCGCCGGTATGGGCGAGCTGCATCTGGAAATCATCGTTGACCGTCTCCTGCGGGAATTCAAGGTAGAGGCCAATGTAGGCGCGCCGCAGGTAGCATATAAGGAGGCTTTCACGAAGACTGTGGAAGTGGACAGCAAATATGCGAAGCAGTCCGGCGGTCGCGGACAGTACGGTCACTGCCGTGTCAGATTTGAGCCCATGGATGTCAATGCGGAAGAGGCCTTCAAGTTCGATTCCGAGGTTGTGGGCGGCGCGATTCCGAAGGAGTATATTCCCGCCGTCGGCGAGGGTATCGAAGAAGCGGCCAGGGCTGGTATTCTGGGCGGATTCCCTGTACTGGGCGTACACGCTACGGTTTACGACGGCTCCTACCATGAAGTCGACTCTTCAGAAATGGCATTCCATATTGCGGGATCCCTGGCTTTCAAGGACGCCATGCGCAAAGGCGGTGCGGTACTCTTAGAGCCCATCATGCGTGTGGAAGTTACCACGCCGGAGCAGTATATGGGCGATGTCATCGGAGATATCAGTTCCCGCCGCGGACGTGTGGAAGGCATGGACGATATCGGCGGCGGCAAGATGGTAAGAGGATATGTTCCCTTAGCGGAAATGTTCGGTTATTCCACCGATTTGAGATCTAAAACTCAGGGCCGCGGAAATTACTCCATGTTCTTTGAAAAATACGAGCAGGTACCTAAGAATATTCAGGACAAAATTCTTAGTGCAAAAGAGTAATATTACTCTTGAAAAAGTTGGTAATTTGAAATATAATCATTAATAGCATGTATTAACGAAAAAAGCCTGAGAAAAGGCAAAAATGTTCAAGGAGGATATCAAAAATGGCAAAAGCTAAATTTGAAAGAACAAAACCCCATTGTAATATTGGTACCATCGGTCATGTAGATCACGGCAAAACGACCCTGACTGCTGCAATCACAAAGACCCTTTCCGAAAGAGTTGCCGGAAACGCTGCGGTTGCATTTGATATGATCGATAAAGCGCCTGAAGAGCGTGAAAGAGGTATCACCATTTCCACAGCCCATGTAGAGTACGAGACAGAGAAACGTCACTACGCACATGTTGACTGTCCGGGACATGCCGATTATGTAAAGAACATGATCACCGGCGCTGCACAGATGGACGGTGCAATCTTAGTTGTTGCCGCAACCGATGGCGTTATGGCACAGACCAAAGAGCACATCCTGCTGTCCCGTCAGGTAGGCGTTCCTTATATCGTTGTTTTCATGAACAAGTGTGATATGGTAGATGATGAGGAATTGCTGGATCTGGTTGAAATGGAAATCAGAGAACTGCTGGATGAGTACGAATTCCCGGGCGACGACACACCGGTTATCAGAGGATCCGCTCTGATGGCACTGGAAGACAGCACCGGCGAATGGGGCGACAAGATCATGGAGCTGATGGATGCGGTTGACAGCTGGGTTCCCGATCCGCAGCGTGCAACAGATCAGCCGTTCCTGATGCCTGTCGAGGATGTATTCACCATCACCGGCCGTGGTACCGTTGCTACCGGTAGAGTAGAGCGTGGTACCCTGCATCTGAACGAAGAAGTTGAAATCGTCGGTATCAAGGAAGAAACCCGTAAGACGGTTGTTACCGGTATTGAAATGTTCCGTAAACTGCTGGATGAAGCACAGGCCGGCGATAACATCGGTATCCTGCTTCGTGGCGTAAACAGAACCGATATCGAAAGAGGACAGGTTTGTGCAAAACCCGGTTCCATCACCTGCCACAAGAAATTCACCGCACAGGTTTACGTTCTGACCAAAGATGAAGGCGGACGTCATACACCGTTCTTCAACAACTACAGACCGCAGTTCTATTTCAGAACAACGGACGTTACCGGTGTTGTTAACCTTCCCGAAGGTACAGAGATGTGCATGCCCGGTGATAACGTAGAGATGACCATCGAGCTGATTCATCCCATCGCTATGGAGCAAGGTCTTACATTCGCGATTCGTGAAGGCGGACGTACCGTAGGTTCGGGCCGTGTTGCTTCTATTATTGAGTAATCAATAAAAAGCTGGATTTTATGGGGCTTTCCTAAGAATAGGGAAGCCCTTTTTCAATTTTTGAAATAATGAAAAAGTGGAAAGCATAGTATTGGAGACGTTTATAATGAATTATGTTGTTGAGAGTTATGAAAATTCTAAAGAGGAAAATCGTTTGACTACGAATCATGCAAGGAAGATTGAATTTATAACCACTACCAGAGTTCTTGATGAAGTGATTGGTACTAAGAGCAACATATTAGATTGTGCAGCAGGAACGGGTGTTTATGCATTTTGGCTTGCAGATAAAGGGCATTGTGTAACTGCTACTGACATTACACCAAGGCACATAGATATGATCAACCAGACACTTACAACAAAAGAATATTCTATGAATACAGCGGTTTTGGATGCTACAGATATGTCCTGTTTTGCAGATGATACATTTGATGTAGTTTTGAATATGGGACCATTTTATCACTTGATTACAGAGGAACAGAGAGAAAAATGCCTGAAGGAATGCTTAAGGGTGTTGAGGAAGGATGGACTCTTAATTACAGCGTATATTCCAAGATATTTTGTATTCCAATATGTTGCTGCAAGCGATGTGAAATATTTAGATGCGCATTTGGCAAAACAACTTATAGAAACAGGCGTATTAAAACATGATGATGAGAAGTGTTTTTGGACGGATACTTATTATTCATCAAAAGAGGAAATGGAATCAATTTATGGAGAACATGGTCTGGAAATTATTGATCATTTTGCTCAAGATGGTATAGCGCCACTTTTATCTTATAAGGTGGATCATTGGGATGAAAGTCAATTTAAGATATGGTGTGACTATCATTACAGTATATGTCGTGAATCGTCCGTACTTGGCGCGAGTAATCATGTTGTTATCATTGGAAAAAAAAGGTTGTAAGGCACCACAATTTATTTCATCAGAATTTACAGTTATATTGAAAAAGTTGAAGAACAAGGGCTTAATCGAGCATATAGGAGCCTCAAGAGGAGGTTATTGGGTAGTAAAATGATTTTGGATAGTGTGCCGATTACCCCAAAGTGCCCCAAAATCACCCCAAAACACCCCAAAACATAACGATTTCCAGCGGAAAAGTCCGTGAAAGGCGGACGTACCGTGGGTTCGGGCGATGGTGCCAGCATCATCGAATAATTAATAATTGCAGTAAAATCAAGGCTTCCGAGTATATACTCAGAAGCCTTTTTATATTGTGAATAGGCTAATCTCTTGTAATTCTAAAAGGAAAGTATGTCATAAATTGCTCGGCGAAGCTTAGAACGTTATAATTTAAGGTGGAAATGAAGTAATCAGAGAATAATTAATTATTGCAAAAAGGTAAAGCAGGGTAAGTGAGAAGCAATCGATTTTTTTAAACCTTTCGGTGGTTGTATGAAAATTTACAATAGAACTTGTGTTCGGTTGTGCGGTATGATATTATAAATTAGATGGATAAATAAATGTAAGGAGTAATTTTGTGGAAAAAGTAGATGCAACAACTATCAATATTGATAAAGTGATAAATCAGCTTTTTGAAGGCGATTGTCTTGAGTACATGAACGAAATACCAGATGAAAGTATAGACATGATTCTTTGTGATTTACCGTATGGAATAACACAAAACGAATGGGATTGTTATATCCCGTTAAATGAATTATGGAAGCAGTATAATCGAATTATTAAACCGAATGGGGCGATAGTATTAACTTCTAATGGAGTTTTTACAGCAAAACTAATTTTAAGTCAACCTAATATTTATAAATATAAGTGGGTTTGGGAAAAATCAAAGCCCACTAATTTTCTAAATGCTAAGAAGCAGCCGCTTCGAAAACATGAAGATGTGTGTGTATTCTATAAGAAACAGCCGACATATCATCCACAAATGACGCAGGGAGATCCTTACGATAAAGGCGTAAGAAAGAATCAAATGTGTGGAAACTATGGTGATTTTGAGCCGGTTCATGTGGCAAGTAAAGGGGAACGTTATCCAACAGATATCATATATGTTAAAACTGCTGAATGTGAAGGGGCAGTGTTGCATCCAACACAAAAACCAGTAGAATTGGGAAGATACATGATACGAACCTATACAAATCCAGGGGATGTTGTATTAGATAATACTTTTGGAAGTGGATCATTTCTCGTTGCAGCTCTAATGGAAGGACGAAATTTTATTGGTATTGAAAAGAATGAAAATGTGGCACTGTTTAAAAGAGAAGAAATTGACTATATAGATGTTGCGAAACGAAGGTTATTTTTAGCGTGGGAGCAGTTGGATAAAAAAACTCGTAAATATATAAAGGAGCAAAATCTTATTGCTGAATTTAAGAAGAGGTAGAATGTATGGGTACAATTGTTAGACGCAATGAAAGAAGCTGGGCGATTGTTATTATTTCAGAAATTAGAGCAATGCTTAAAGAAATGAATTTAAAGATTAAAAGTGCAGGAGGAGAAAGTACCCTTTCTGTTAATAAGAAAAGTATGTTTCCTGATGTTTTATTATATGAAGATGAAGCACAAAACAGGATTTTACAGGGTTGGGAACTTAAGATGCCAGATGTCTCAATTACAGATGGAGCATTGATAAAGGATGCTACCAGAAAAGCAATTGCTTTAGATTTAAACAGTTTTGTGATTTGGAATTTTACATATGGGAAATTATATGTAAAAAATGCGAATGGAGATTTTGAGGAAGCTAAAGTATGGAGTGGGACAAATCATATAAGGAATCGGGCAGATGTAACTACTTATAAAGCAGAATGGCTGCCAATTATAAAAGATATTGTTTTAACAGTAAATGAATTTTTTATTAGGGGAACAATATTAGCATCGTCTATTGAAACAACTATATCAGATGGACTTATGACAGAAATAATTCAAAGAAATAAGGGTTTGGTTGCTGAAAACCTTATTTTAGAAGTCAGCAATAATATGGAAATGGAGAGTCGATTAAAAGTATGGTGGAATGCCTTTCATGAAGAATATGATAAGGACGAAAATGATATGTATTCTGCTTATGCAAAATCTATTTTGTTGAACTGGACAAATAGGATTATGTTTGCAAATACAATAAAGAAGTATCATAATTGCGCTTATAAGATAGATAAAATTAATAGTACATCTACACCGTCAGATGGAAATGCCATCATAGATGAGATTGTAGAACAGGGGGATTTTTATAATGTATTTAAAAAATTAGAATACAATGAAATTGTGCCGGACAACACATGGATAGATATTGTGGACTACAATCAATTTTTGGTGGAGAATAATATAGAAAGAATTGATCAGACAGTTTTACAAGAAATACTGGAAAAAACAGTTAATACAGCAAAAAGAGAAATAAGGGGACAATATGCGACGCCATATAGTTTGGCAGATTTACTTTGTCAAATAACGATTAATAATTGGAATGACGAATGCGCAGATTTATGTGCAGGAACGGGCACAATTGCAAGAGCAATCATTAAGAACAAAATGGAAAGATTGCACAATTCAGAAGTTTCTTTTACCACTACATGGATAGCGGATAAATATGCATATCCATTGCAGATTGCTAATATTGCAGTAACGAATATGGAAGCATTGAATATTCCGGTAAATATATTTCAGTCAGATCTATTTGCGATACAAAGTAAAGATACAATAGAAATAAAAAGTCCGATTGATGGTCGTGGAATTGAAAAAGAAATTCCTGATTTTGGAGTTATTGTTTCTAACCTTCCATTTGTTGAGTACAACAAAATAGCTACGGATGAGATAGAGTATATTAGTGAGTATAGACAGCAGATAAAAGATAATACAGGTATAGAATTCACATTGGGAAAAACGGATTTATATAATTATATGCCATTTAAACTGTATGAGTTATTAAAAGATGGTGGAAGGTTGGGAATTATTTTATCTAATTCATGGCTTGGCACAGATATTGGTAAGAAGTTTTTTGATGCGTTACTATATTATTATGACATTCGTGCAGTAGTGATAAGTAATTGTAGACGTTGGTTTAAAAATGCGGATGTTGTAGCAACCCTACTAATATTAAATAAAAAAGAAATCAAGATGCCAAATCAGAAATTGAAAATAAACTTTTGGATGCTACATAAAGATTTAGATCAAATTAGTAGCAATGAGCAAGAAACAATCGTGAATAGTATTGTATTAGGAGAAGAAATCGATAGTACAGTGGCTTCTGTCAAAAACTATTCTGTTGAAACGATTAGGAGAATTACAGAAAAAGGGATAACATTAAATGCATTGTTTCATGATGTATCGTGGGTCAATGAATTGGCAGAATGTTTAATCCCGATTGAAAAAATTCTTACTGTAAAAAGAGGAGAACGTAGAGGATGGAATGCCTTGTTTTATCCGTCTGAAAATAGTGGAATTGAAAGTGAGTATCTTAAGCCTGTACTTAAAAATCCAGCATTATTAAAATCATATACAGCTCAAACGGATATAGTTGCATTTTGTTGTCATAAATCGAAAGATGAGTTACGGCGATTAGGGCATATAGGGGCTTTAAATTGGATTGAAAAGTTTGAGAACATTAGAAATAGAACAGGTAAATTATTGCCAGAAGCATTAAAACGCCAAGGCTGTTTTTGGTACGAAATGGATGATGCAACAAAAGCAGATTTTGTGACTGCGCTGAATCCGGACAAACGGTTATTTGTATCCAAGTTTGAAGAGCGGACATTCGTTGATCAGCGTTTTACTAGAATGTTAATTAAAAATACAAATATATCAAAAGATTTATTACATGCGTTATTGAATTCTCTATTTGGTATGTTTGCAATTGAGGCGATTGGTTTTGGTAGGGGACTAGGAGTGTTGGATGCAAGTAGTACAAAGCTGAAGAATATGTATATGATAAATCCGCAGATTATATCAGATACAGATGCTTTGGAAATTGTGAAATTGTTTGACAAAATCAAAATTCGTAATGTTATGGATACAGATAGTGAGTTAAAAGATTCAGATAGAGAAAAATTTGATCGTAAGATTTTGAAAGCAATAAGGCATGAAGAGTTATATGACGCAATAAAGGAATCGTTGCGGTCAATGCAATATACTCGGCATACCGTTAGATAAGAATGGAGGAGATGTGATGAAAAAGTGTTTTGTAGTTTCACCAATAAGTCAAGAAGGAAGTGAGGTAAGAAAGAGAGCAGATCAAGTGTTTAAATATATTATTTCTCCGGTATGTGAAGAAACTGGATTTGAACCCATAAGAGTGGATCAGGTGAATCAGGCTGATTCAATTACTGAAACAATTATAGATTATTTAATTAATTCTGAATTAGTAATTGCAGATATTACTGGACACAATCCAAATGCCTTTTATGAAATGGGTTACAGAGCTTCTACACGAAGACCAATGATACATTTAAAGGAAAAAAATGAGAAAATACCATTTGATATTGCTGGAATACGTACATTTGATTATGATTTGAGCGATTTGGATTCAGTAGAAGAAATAAAATCCAGACTAAAAAAAACAATAGGGACACTATCTTTTGATGAGCAGTCTTGTCAAAATGAGGACGGAAAGAATGCGCTTAAAGAAAGTCAAAATGATGTATCACTACTAATCCCTATTTTATATGAGATTCAAGATGAAATTTCACAGTTGAAAAGTGAAATTCATAATAAGGATACAGAGACAATTCAAGCAGTTGTGAAAGCATCTGTTCCAACAGCCCCTGTTGAGGATCCTAGCATGACAGTAGTGAAAGCCATTTTACCGGAGTTGTTAAAAAATCCTAATTCCATAAAAACTCTAGTGGAATTAGGTGAAGCGGCGGGGAAAAAGAAAAACTAGGAGAGATATCTTAGTATGTGAATTAACAAGAAGAAGTAGGTGATATGTGTGGCTAGCATCATCGAGGAATCTGATTTCCAAGGTGAAATAGAGATATTATACTAAAGCCAAAAGGGTCACTCCGCATTGTAGAGTGGCCTTTTTGTTGCTGAGATGGCGGTGCACAGATGTTCTTTTTCATTGGGTATGTGATGTTTATAAAATAATCAATTGTATAATTATGATAATTTTGAGGGGATGGTTTATGATGCAAAAAGATGCACAGGAAATTATGAAAAAAATAGGTATTAAAGAATTATTTGAAATTCCATTTGGAAAATTACAAGGTAACACAGTTTTAGCAACAAATGGAAAAGAGACTTTAACGGTTTCACAATTGCTGAAATCAGCTGAATATTTAATTAGATTTATAAAAGAGAATTTTTGTGTAGATGAATATCGGTATTCGGTTACTATCATTTACTTAATGTCAGTACAGTTGGTGTTAAATAATGGAAAGGCAGTCAAACCGAATAAAGAGGATGCACACATCATTATAGATGTCATACATGAAATAGCAGATATTCATGCTAAAAATGACAGTCAAAAGAAGTTAAATAAGGAAATTGCAGCGGCATTAAACTGTTTGGTTGAGATATTACAATAATCTATAACGTATATAGATTGAAATTCCCAAACACTGTTTGAGAGATTTGCAATTAAAAAACTCAAGACAGTGTTTGATCAAATTCCCGTTGCATATTTTTTCCATTTGAGCTAAAGTAGTGCTTGGACTTTTTGTAAAGAGGTGTATGAAAATGCCGGGACTTGGGACATTGATTAATGTAGCGGCCATTCTGCTGGGCGGACTGATCGGCATCTGCTTTGGAAAACTGGTGAAGGAGCGAATCCAGCAGACCATGATCTGCGCCTGCGGCGTGGGCACTCTGTTTATCGGCATCGCCGGCGCACTGGAAAAAATGTTTTCGGTGCAGAATGGCGCCATTCAGTCGGAAGGTACGCTGATGATGATCGTCTGTCTTGCGCTGGGGTCTCTGGTGGGAGAACTGATCGATATTGACCGCTATATGGTCCGGTTTGGCGAATGGCTGAAGCAAAAAAGCGGCAATGGTGGGGACAAATCCTTTGTAAACGCGTTTGTCCACGCGTCTTTTACGGTTTGCATCGGCGCCATGGCGGTGATCGGATCCATTAATGACGGGATCCATGGGGATCCGGCCATTTTGATTTCCAAGTCGATTCTGGATTTTATTATCATTATTATATTTACGGTGTCTCTGGGCAAGGGCAGTATCTTTGCGGCAATCCCGGTGGGGATTTTCCAGGGAAGCCTGACGGCGCTTTCACGGCTGGTCGCGCCCCTGCTGAATGACGCGGCCATGAACAACCTGTCGCTGCTGGGCTCCGTACTGATTTTCTGTGTGGGCGTCAATCTGGTCTGGAACCGGAATATCAAGGTTTCCAATATGCTGCCGTCGTTGGTGTTCGCGGTGGCCTGGGCTTTTATCTTCTGAGGAGGAAGGCTTATGCGAAGCATAACTTTAAATGCCTTCCGACGATTTGGCAGGTGCGCCCCGGGCGCGCGTGCCGCTACCTTAATATAAGATATAAGGAGGTTTGCCTTATGGAAAAAGAAATTTTCCTGGAACTTCTGGAAAAAAAGGAATACAAAACCATTAAAAATATATTGGACGTAATGAACGCGGTGGATATTGCCCAGAGCCTGTCGGAGCTGGAGGGCGCCGATCTGGCTTTGGCTTTTCGGCTGATTCCCAAGGACAAGGCGGCGGATACCTTTGCGGAAATGGATAATGCGGAGCAGGCGTATCTGGTGGAAGCCTTTACCGAAAAGGAACTGCGGAAAATCCTGGACGATCTGTATATGGACGATACGGTAGATATTCTGGAAGAACTGCCGGCAAATCTGGTCAACCGGATTTTAAGCAACGTCAGTGTGGAAAAGAGAAATCTGATCAACGTACTGCTCAATTATCCGGAGGACAGCGCCGGCAGCATCATGACCACGGAGTATGTCAAATTGAGAGCACAGGATACGGTGAAGGAAGCCCTGGCGCTGATCAAGAAGACAGGTATTCATAAAGAAACGATCTATACCTGTTATGTGCTGCATCATCGGAAAATTCTGGGAATCGTCAGCGCCAAGGATCTGCTGACGATGGACGATTCGATGACCATGGAGGAACTGATGGAAACCGAGGTCATTTCCGTTCATACCCATACGGATAAAGAGGAAGTGGCCCGTCTGTTTTCCAAATATGATTTTCTGGCCATTCCGGTGCTGGACGACGGAGAACGCATGGTGGGCATCGTCACCTTTGACGATGCCATCGACGTCATGGTCGACGAGGCCACGGAGGATATTACCAAGATGGCGGCGATCATGCCCAGCGAAAATACTTATATGGATACCTCGGTGCTGCATCACGCGAAGGACCGGATTCCCTGGCTGTTTGTGCTGATGTTTTCCGCCACCATTACAGGCATCATCACGCTAAAATATCAGAACCTGTTTTCGCAGATGCCGGTGTTGGTTTCTTTCATGCCCATGCTGATGGATACGGGCGGCAACTGCGGCTCCCAGAGCTCCACACTGATGATTCGCGGCATTGCCCTGGATCAGATCCATTTCCGGGATATTTTTAAGGTTATGTTCAAGGAATTTCGGATTTCCCTGATCTGCGGCGCTGTGCTGGGGGCGGCCAATGCGCTGCGGGTGTATCTGATGCATCAGGATCTGCTGCTGGCGCTGGTCATCGGGCTGTCCCTGCTTTTTACGATTATTATTGCGAAGCTCATTGGCTGCACGCTGCCGCTGCTGGCCAAACAGATCCGGCTGGATCCGGCACTGATGGCGTCGCCGCTGATTACCACGCTGGTAGACGCATGCTCGATTTCGATTTATTTTCTGTTCGCAAGCAGATTTTTGTTTTAAATTTTGTGTATAAAAAGGAACGTTTTGAGAAACATGAAAACAGGTACTTCAGAATGGAAAAGAGGACTTGTCAGCGGGATTCCCATTGCGCTGGGATATTTTGCCGTTTCCTTTACCTTCGGCATTGTGGCGGTTTCTTCCGGACTGAACTGGCAGGAAGCAGTGCTGATTTCGGCGCTGAATCTGACTTCGGCAGGGCAGTTTGCGGGACTGAATATTATGATTGCGTCAGGCACGTATTTTGAAATGGCGCTGTCGCAGCTGGTCATCAATCTGCGTTACGCGCTGATGTCGGTGGCGCTGTCCCAGAAAGCGGATCAGAGCATCCACGGGATTTACCGCTGGCTCTTTGCTTTTTTTCATACAGATGAAATTTTCGCGGTGGCAGCGGGAGAAGAACGGCTGACAAGGCGGTTTTTTTCCGGACTGATGGTGCTTCCCTTTTTCGGCTGGACCCTCGGGACGCTGGCAGGCGCTCTGGGCGGCAGTATTTTGCCGGACATGATCTGTGACGCGCTGGGACTGGCGCTGTACGGCATGTTCATTGCCATCTTCATACCGGCCGCCAAAGGCAGCCGGAAGGTGATGGCGGTGGTGGCTCTTGCCATCTGCTTCAGCTGCTGCTTTTATTATATTCCGGGACTGAACCGCATTTCCTCGGGCTTTGCCATTATCATCAGCGCCGTGGCCGCGGCTGCACTGGCTGCGGCGGTGCTGCCGTCAGAGGAGGTGTGACGATGCCGCTTGGAACCTATCTGCCTTATCTGCTCATTATGGCGGCGGTGACCTATCTGGTTAGAGCGCTGCCCTATGTGCTGATGAAAAAGAAAATTGAAAACCGGTTTGTAAAATCTTTCATGGCTTATCTGCCCTATGCCGTGCTGGCAGCTATGACGTTTCCTGCTATTTTGTATGCCACATCCTTTTTGTGGTCGGCCATTGCGGGACTGGCCGCGGCGGTCGTTGCCGCATACTTTGAACGGGGCCTGTTTACGGTAGCCCTTTCCGCCTGCTTTGCGGCATTGCTGGCGGAAGTATTGATCAGATATATAATCATTACATAATTACATAAGAAGAAAGGTTTTCCCCTGTTTCGTTTCGGACGGACGGTATATTTTTTCCGGAACTGGGCATGCTTCATTAATGAAACGTAAACTGATAATGAAAGCGGGGGGAAATCATGAGAAGACGTAAGTCACAGGGAAGAAAAAGAAACGCACAGCGGGCATCCGTGCTGGCGGCAGCAGCGGTTTGTCTGCTTTCCATGGTCAGTATTGCCATGATTTACAAAAATACCGTCAAAAAACAGGAGGACGCCAAAAGCCTGATTGAAACAGACGATGCGGGAGAGGCGGAACTGTCGGAACGGGAGGACGAGGACGACAGGCTGTCTCTGCATGTAACTGAGCAGGCCGACTCCAGGCTGCATCAGGAAACGCCGGCAGACAATGCGGAAGAGGTCAGTGCCCTGCAGAGTACCCGGGCGGAAACGGAAGCGCCGGAAACCTCGGAAGTGCCTGACGCTGTTGAAAGCGCGGCGCAGGTCACAGCGGATCATTTCGGTGAAAACAGCATTCTGACCTGGCCGGTACAGGGAGAAGTCCTGATGGAATACAGTATGGACAGTCCGGTCTATTTCCAGACACTGGCCCATTACGGGTATTCGGAAGGCATGGTGATCCAGGCGGAACAGGGGATGCCGGTGTACGCTTCGGCGGACGGCGTTGTCAAAAGTATCGCCTATACCGATGAATACGGCTGGACCGTGACGGAAGATATGGGGGACGGCTACGAAGCGGTCTACGGCCAGCTGACCGCAATCAACGTGGCGGAAGGCGACCACATCGCCACAGGCGCCATCATTGCGGAAGTAGCGGCGCCCAGCAGAAATTACAGTGTGGAAGGGGATAATGTCTATTTTGCATTAAAAAACAACGGAACCGGTGTGGACCCCTTAAATTATCTCGAATAAAC
>CANRIM010000026.1 GCA_947630695.1 uncultured Lachnospiraceae bacterium | reverse complement strand
AACGCATTGCACTTTTTATAAAAAAAGAAAGGAAGAGATTACAATGAAAAAGTTATTAGCAATCGTTATGGTTGCAGCGATGACGCTCTCCATGTGTGTTATTGCGAATGCTGCTGATGACGCCGGTTATACAACAGTTGAAAAAAATGTTGATGGCGTGCTTACAGTAACCGTTTCAGCAACGAGCACAGAGAAGACGGATGTCGCTATTGTTTACGATCCTGCAGTGTATACTTGCGACGCTGTATTGGCAACAGATGCATTTGAAGAAAAGAAAGCTGAGAAGACTGCAGCTGGCAAGAAGTGCTTCATGGGCGACTATGTAGTCAATGAAAAAGCCACAACAGATGATGGTGCGGCTACATACGCTATGTTCACAAGCGCAATTTCAAAAGCCAGCGAAGATATGCCGGATTGGGATTACAGTGGTGAGTTTGCTGTATTTAAATTCTCATTGGTAGAAGGAAAGACTTCAGCAGATGCTACGGATCTTATTATTGTAGCTGATAGTGCATCAAAGTCAAAGACCGCTGATGATCTTGCTGCAACACCGCTCAAGAAACTTGCCGGAGCAGATGTCAAAGCTATTTTTGATACTACACCTGCACCTGCAGATACTGAGCCGCCTACACCTACGAATCCGAGTGATAATCAGGGTGGAGCCGATACGGACAACAATAATCAAGGTGGAGCCAATACCGACAACAATAATCAAGGTGGAGCCAATACCAACAACAATAATCAGGGTGGAACAACTACCACTCCTGCTCCTGGCGGAAAGGCACCTGCTGCACAGACCGCTGACGTTGCTCCGGTAGCTACCATGGTTACTCTGGTACTTATGGCTGGCGCTGTACTTGTTGTATTAAAGAAACGCGCTGCAGAATAATCCATAGCGATTGAATGAAAAAAAGTTTTTTCGGACCTCCGTATGATACGGGGGTCTTTTTTTGCCGCGGAATCATCCGGTGTATTTCCGGAAAAAGCCATTGACAGACGGTGGGCGCCTTGCTATCTTTTTATTATAGAATTAAATTGGGGTTTTATATTTTATTATGAGGAGGGGCAGGATGAAAAGGATATTGATCTGGGTTCTGGCATTACTGCTGCCGGCCAACGCTTTTCTGATGGGAAGCGGCCTTTGTATGAAGGAGACGGAAGCGGCAGTGGACGATACGCCGGAACTCTGGTACGACGAATCCGCAACGGCGGATTTCTATGAGATTTATGCAAAAAAATATAAGTGGCTTGGTGGGAAGGGCGACGGTTTTCTGGAATTTGGCCGCTCCGACCCGCAAAACTATGTGGATGGAAAAAACCATTCCAATGATTCCGCTTACAGCGAAAGCGGCAGAGTGACCAAGGCCGTAGAGGACGGCGTGGCATGGGCCAAACATGCGCTGCCCATCGGAAACGGACATATGGGCGCCATGATATTCGGCTATACGGACACGGAACGTGTGCAGATGAATGAGGATACGCTCTGGACCGGCGGGCCGGGCTGCGTCCCGGTGCTGGATGCGTCCAACAACGCAGATGCCTACGGAAATGTCAATCTTTCTGATCCGGCGGCATTGATGGGACAGCTGGTGGACAACGCGTTTGACAATTATTACGAGAGTCTGAGAACCGGGAAAATGCCTTCCACTGACAAGGATAACGCGTCGCCGTATCAGAACGGCCTGACCCCCAATTCCAAAGAACAGGAAGGTTCCTACCAGAACTTTGTGGAGATGTATCTGGATTTCGGGATCAAAGAAGAAGAGACGGAAAACTATCGCCGCAGCCTGCATCTGGATACGGCGGTCTCGGAAGTGAAATATCGTCATGAGGGAATCGATTACAGCAGAACCATGTTTGCCAGCTATCCGGACGATGTGCTGGTGTACCGGGTGGAAGCATCCGGCGCGGGGAATGTTTCGTTTCGCCTGCATCCGGAGATTCCAAATCAGGAAATCTACACCGGCAGATACAACAGTACGGCCGGGGACGGCGCCGCGAAGTACGGAAAAGAAGGAAATGTGGTGGCAAATGGCGATACCATTTCGGTCACCGGTTCTCTGAAACATAACGGGATGAAATTTGCGGCGCAGTTTAAGGTCATTCCCGAGGGCGGAACCATGAGGGCGGACAATGCGCCGGCAGCGGAGGTAGATGCCAACGGAAGCATTACCGTAAACGGCGCAGACAGCGCATGGATCGTGATTTCCATGAAAACAGACTATGTCTGTGATTTCGACAGAAACTATACCAGCGGCGAAAGCCTGTCGGAACTGACAGCGGCGCTGGAAGCAAAGGTAGAAGCGGCGGCAGCAAAGGGCTATGCACAGCTTTACGCCGCCCACGAAGCGGATTATACGAAGCTGTTCGGTCGGGTACAGCTGGATATCGGCGGGGAAAAGCCGGACATGGCTACGGATGATCTGCTGCAGCAATATAAACAGAATAACGGAAAAAACACCGCAGACGCCAGATATCTGGAAACCCTGTATTATCAGTACGGAAGATATCTGCTGATTGCGTCGTCCAGGGACAATTCGCTGCCTGCCAATCTGCAGGGCGTGTGGAATGATACGGACGCGCCTGCATGGTCGTCGGATTATCACACCAATATCAACGTGCAGATGAATTACTGGCTTGCGGAGCAGACCAATCTTGCAGAGACGGCCACCTGTCTGGTGGATTATGCCAATGCACTGCGCAAACCCGGAAGGCTTTCCCTGGCGAAGCTGTACGGTATCGGCTACCAGCCGGATCCGAAGGATATTGATCTGGAAACGGAAGACGGATTTATCTTTTTCTGCAATACCACGCCTCTGGGTTTTACAGGCAATATTAAGTCCAACGCTTCTTTCACAGCCACCGCGACGGCGTTTCTGGCCCAGAATCTGTATGATTACTATGCTTTTACCAAAGATCTGGATTATCTGCGCAGCGATATCTATCCTTTCCTGCGGGAAAGCTGCATTACCTATCTGCAGACGCTGCAGCCGGGCAGAGGGGAAAATGACAAAGACCGTCTGTATATCGTACCGTCCTGGTCGTCGGAGCAGACCCGTTCCCCATGGACGGTAGGCACATATTTTGATCAGCAGCTGGTATGGCAGCTCTTCCATGATACACTGCAGGCTATGCAGGATCTGGGCATTTCGCCGGCAGCAGACACCGGTACGGACGACAGCTATATGCAGGACGACACCGTACTGATGGCGCGGATACAGGACGCCATCGAAAGGCTGGATCCGGTGGCCATCGGCGCAGACGGGCAGATCAAGGAATGGCAGCAGGAGGAACGCTACAACAAGACGGCAAACGGCGCGGAAATCGGCGAATCCAATCACCGGCATATTTCCCAGCTGATGGCGCTGTATCCGGGCAATTATATCAGTTGTGCAGACAATAAAGACGAACTGATTCAGGCCGCACAGGTGGTACTGAAAGAACGAACCGACGAATCCACAGGATGGGGACTGGCGTATCGGCTAAATCTGCAGGCCAGAACCGGGGACGGCGATCATGCCCATAAGCTGGTCAACGCCTTGCTGACGACGGCCACATACCCGAACCTCTTCGATACCCATGCACCGTTCCAGATTGACGGTAATTTCGGCGCAACCGCCGGAATGACCGAAATGCTGCTGCAAAGCCAGGGGGAAGCGGTAGAGATCCTGCCGGCACTTCCGTCCGCATGGAAGGACGGTTCCTATGAAGGTCTGGTGGCAAGAGGCAATTTTGAAGTCAGCTGCAGCTGGAAGGACGGCAGCGCATATCGGGTGCAGATCCGGTCCAACGCGGGGGGACCGCTGAAACTGTCCGGCATTGATGCAGAGACCATCACAGACGCAGAGGGTGTGCCGGCGGCATATACCATGAAAGACGGCTGCATTTGTCTGGATACGGAAAAAGGCGGAGTCTATACGCTGCAGACGGCGGACGCGCCGGAGGAAACGCAGACACCGGATCCCGGCAAAGACATTCTGCCCGGCGATGTGGATGGAGATCAGAAGGTGAATGCGCAGGATGCATTACTGGTACTGCAGTATGCGGCCCATCTGATCCCGCTGGATGAAGGACAGAAGATTGCTGCCGACGTTACGAAAGATGCGTCCATCACTGCCGGGGATGCACTGATGATTTTAAGATATGCTGCGAAGCTGATCGATACATTTGCACAACAGGAGGACGGTACTTGAGAGGCATTTTGAGAAAAGCAGTTACAGCGGTTCTGGCAGCAGGACTGCTGCTTGCATACAGCAATACCGTCCGCGCGGCGGAAGCAAAGCTCACATACGGGGTGGAATATGCAAAGGATCAGACGGTGATTACGTTGTATCTTTCCCGTATTGATGCATTTGATATCGGACTGATCTATGATCCGTCTAAAGTGCATGTGGACAGCGCCGCATTTACGACGGAATTTAAAAAACTACAGGCAAACAGAGAGAATACAACGATATCGATCTGTAATGACGATGCCGTAGATGAAGCCGGAAATACCTATGTGGTATTAGCCGGCGCAGGAACCGGCGCTGCGGAGGGCGGCGGGATCGATTTTTCCGGTCAGCCCCTGGCAAAAGTGGCCTTTTCAGGCGATCTTGCAGGCGCATCGGTAATTTTAATCAAAAATTCAGCAGCGGAGGAAAATGTAATGAAAGCAGAAGAAAAAGAAACAATCACATTGGGAGAACAGGAAGGAACGGTGATCACACCGGAACCGGACGTACAGGCAGCGCCTGTTGCGGATACGGCGGAAGACGACAGCGTGACAGGCGCGGAATCTGCACAGAATGCAGCGGATGATGCAGCAGGCGAAGCCCCGGAAACGGAAGAAACAACGCAGTCAGAGCCTGTGACGGAAACGGAAACAGAAGCATCTGCGGCAGAAGATGCGGCAGACCCCGGAGAAGACAGTGAAGTTCGGCTGCAGGACGACGAAGATACGGAAATCGAAGAAGAAAAGAAAGCCGGCAAAGGCCGTTTGTCCGCAGTATTTGGCGTGATCGGCGGATTGATTCTTGCGGCTGCGGCTGCGGTATCTGTTCTGCTGTGGCGGAAAAAGAATCCGAAACAGTAGGCAGCCGGAAAAATTGACGCTATGTCGCAAAAGTAGTAAAATATAATCTGTTTTTGAACAGAAAAATCAAAAGACAGAAAGGGTTTCCATATGAAAAAAATAATGATATTTCTGGTTGCGGCGGTTGTGATGTTTTCCTCCTGTATCATGGTATCTGCAGAGCGTACAGCAGTGGAGTATAAGATTGCATATGAAGAGGGCAGAGCGATCATATCTTATTACGCGGATACAATCAGTTCCTTTGATTTCGGCTTTATTTATGATCCGGAGGAACTGACCGTAGAAAGCGTAGTCTTTTCGGAAGCGTACGATCAGCTGGCATCAGATAAAAACTATACCACACTGGAAATCAGCAACGAAGAAGCGAAGGATGATGAAGGAAATACCTATGTGGTTGTGACCGGCGCGGTTTTAAACAATAAAAGCACGGAACCGACGGATTTCGGAGGACAAGAGATCGCGCATATTATTGTGACCGGTGTGGATGAGGGCGACGTCATCGGCGTTGTTTCGGAGACGGCGTCTGTTAAGGATGTCAGAAATGCAAACAAGATTGCGGCAGTGGATTTGGGAAAACAGCAGGAAGTAACGGACAGCGATATCTTTGCGGGCGCAAAGGAAGAACCGGAGGATAACGCAGGCGGAGATAATAACGGTGCGGCGGCAAACAACAGTCAGTCTGAGGAGAACAACAGTACATGGATGTATGTGCTTGTCATCGCCGCAGTCATCATCATCGTGGCCGTATTGATTGTTATTTCGAAGAAGGGACATGCAGCAATCGAAGAATCTGAGCCGGAAACGCCTGAAGAGACGCAGGATGAATAATCAGCCGGAAAGGGAAGATATGTTAAAACGGGGAAAAAATGGTTTTACAACGATGCTGCTGGCCTGTGTGCTGATACTGTCTTTTGGGTGGACGGTACAGGCAGCACCGGCCCAGGGCAGCCTGAATCAGACATTGAAATATGGCGACGTTGACAACAACGGAACTGTGGAAGCGGAAGACGTGCTGGAACTGCTGAAGGTGCTGACCGGAAGCTATCAGGCGCAGGCCTTTCATCAGAACGCGGGGGATCTGAACAAAGACGGCAGGCTTTCTGCGCGGGATGCCCTGCTTTTGCTGCAGAATATCGTGAGGCAGCGGGACGACAAACTGGGTTATGCAAGCTATTTGCAGGAAATCCGGTATGCGGTGCCGGAAGTCTTTGCCGATGACAGCGCGATTTTACAGGACAGCGCCCTTGCCTTTCCGGGCGCGGACGGCTGGGGCAAATATACCAGCGGCGGCCGGGGCGGCCGGGTCATTGCGGTGACCAGCCTGGAAGACAGCGGACCCGGCACCCTGCGGGAGGCACTGGAGGCTGACGGAAAACGGGTGATTGTATTTCGGGTTTCCGGCGTCATTTATCTGAAAAGTAATCTGCCCATAAAAAACGGAGATGTGACGGTGGCAGGACAGACCGCGCCGGGAGACGGCATTACGCTGGCCAATTACGGAATGAGTATCGCTGCGGAAAATGTGATTGTACGGTATCTGTCGATTCGGCCCGGCGATCAGACGCCTGACGCCGATCTGGACGGCATCGATATCTGCGGCGCGAAACAGGTCGTGGTGGATCACTGCAGCGTTTCCTTTGCAACCGATGAGGTATTGTCGGCAAGACCCAACGGAGAAGGGGCAAGTTATGACGATGTAAGCGATAAGGTTTCCGTGCAGTGGTGTATCATCTCGGAAAGCATTTACAATTCGCCGAATTCGTCGAAATCGGGCCGGCACGGTATGGGCTCGCTGATTCGCGGCGCCCAGGGCGCGGAAATCACCTATCACCATAACCTGTACGCCAGTCACAGTTCCCGACTGCCGATGATGGGAAATTATATGGCGAAGGAAGATGACGACGGCAATTTCAAAGCAGAATTTATTAATAACACGGTATTTAACTGGAACGGCGAAGCTTCCGGCAAATGCTCGGATGCAGACCCGGAGGGACTGGCCGTCAATGTTTCCACCTTCAATTATATCGGCAATTACTATCGGCCCGGCAGCGCTTCCGTAAAAGGCGCCAGCTACGTCTTTTCGGAAGGTGGCATCGGGAACCATATGTATATGGAAGACAATATTATGGAGGACCGGCCGGATGCGGCCCAGAGGGAACTGCTGAGCTTTACCAAAGATGTGTTGGCCACCAGCGACAATCCCTATTACTGGGATAAAAGTACCAATGCACCGAAGCCGCAAGGCCTTGTCATCGATCCGGAAACTTATTTTCTGACGGAGCGCTTTGCAGATTCCGAAATGGCGCAGATCGACGAGGCGCGGGAAGCCAACCGCGCAGTGCTGCAGCTGGCCGGAAATTCCCTGAGCAGGGACTGCTTTGATACAGCGCTGCTGCGTGATTACGAAGACGGCAGCGGCAAGCTGATCAATCAGACCTTTGAAGCCGCAGGCTGGTACAGAGAAACGCCGAATAGTAAAAGCGGAAACGCATATTATGAGTGGATACAGGGCAAATACCCGGAGCGGGCCTGCTATCCGGCGGAAATCGATACGGATCAGGATGGGATGAGCGACGTCTGGGAAACTGCTGTCGGTCTGGATCCGGCAGATTCTGCTGACGGCGCACAGTCCTTCAAAGGGTCGGCGTATACCAATCTGGATGTGTATTTGCAGTTCCTTGTGGAGCAGCCGGAGGCTGCGATTCTGCACGGGGAAGTACAATAAACGGTTTTTATAAAGGAGAAATCTAAAATGCGAAATATAATTCGCCGGGCGGCGTTGGTTTGCTGTATCCTGCTATTTTTGTTATGTATGTCAGGCATGACGGCAGCTGCAGATGTCTCTGCAGTGGCAGGAGATCTGGACGGAAACGGCAGCGTGACCCTGCGGGATACGCTGATTGTGCTGAAGGCAGTTGCAAGAGCGGAGAAACTTGAGGCAGAAAAACAGGCCGCTGCGGACGTAAACGGAGACGGAAGCGTGGATACAAAAGATGCCCTGCTGCTCTTTAAAAAAGCGACGGGAACTCTCTATTATCTGCCGGGAGAAAAAATCGAAGCTTCCGGACAGATTTACATTGCGGGAGATTCCATTGCTTCCCTGCATGATCCGGATCCGACCTATCAGCGGCAGCTGGTGGGATGGGGCGTCGTGCTGGGCGATTTGTTTGATGCTTCCGTAAACGTGCACAATGAAGCCCGTTCCGGAACCAGTGCAAAAAGCTATCTGGGAACCACAAATTATCCGGCTTTTATCCATCAGCTGGCGCCGGGAGATTATTTTCTGATCTCCTTTGGACACAATGATGAGAAAGTCTCGGATCCAGGCCGTTACACGGATCCAAAGGGAGATTCTGCTACGCCGGAGTCTTACAAGTGGTATCTGAAGAAATATTATATAGAACCGGCAGTACGGGCAGGAGCCTATCCGGTGCTGCTGTCATCGGTGGTCCGCTGTACCTTTGATGCGGAGGGCGTCTTGACGGCACAGAGCCATGCGGCCTATGCTGAGGCTATGGCGGCGCTGGCAGAGGAGTGCCGTGCAGAAGGACTGCAGGTGGGGTATATCGATCTGCAGGCGCTGACGGGCGATTATTATCGTACGGTGGGGCAGACGGAGGCGGAAAGCCTCCACGCATTTGACGCGGAAAAGCTGGATACGACCCATTACTGCGAAAAGGGCGCCAGACTGGCTGCCCGGATGATTACGGAAGAAATGCAGCGGCAGGGATTTGATATCTGTAGATTCCTGAAGCCGGTGCAGTAAACAGGTGCGCACCGGGCGCGCGTGCCGCATCCTGAGAGGACGGAAAGACGATGCGAAACATTTACGGAAAGAAAATAGCTGTTGCGATCATCCTGTGTATCTGCCTGTGTATTCTGCTGTCGGTGCACGCTTCTGCGGCGGACAATGCATGGAAAGACAAGATCGTCCTGTCTTCCCGGGGCGATGTGACGCAGGACGGAAAAATTTCTCTGCGGGATGTGCTGCTGGTGCTGAAAGATATTGCAGGGATGCAGACGCTGGATACGGCGGAAGCGCAGTACCGTGGGGATGCGGATCATTCCGGCAGGGTGACGATAGAGGATGCCGAAATGCTGATGGACGCCGCACTGCACGGCAAAAATTTCGGATATGCGTTTACGGAACCGGTAGTGCGGACCTTCATCGTGGACAGCGCGAGTCTGGCGCCGGAGGAATCCTATTGCTATAGCAGTCTGGAGGACGTGGTGAATCAGCTGAACGCCGATCCGCCGAAAAGTGAAGACGAGCGGGTGACCATACTGTTTGCGCCGGGGGTATACCGGGAGCATACGGAGCTGAAAGCGCCCTATGTGACCTTCCAGGCGCTGGATCCGGAAAATGAAACGCCGGCAAATATCACCTTTTATTACGGCTGCGGATTCTGCTACAATTCTTTGCAGCAGGAGAAGGCGGACAGCAATCAGGGGGCGTCTCTGATCATCGCTGCATCGGCCCATGATTTTCATGCCCGGGATATGATGTTTGAAAACTCCTATAATATTTACATGACAAAGGAAGAGTACAGCGATTACTGTGCTTATCCCCGCAATAGTCAGCCTTTAAGCATCCGGGAAAATGCGGACAATCTGCTGAGCAGCAGATATCAGACCCAGGGACTGGCGCTGCGGGTGGACGCGGACCGCGCCCGTTTTGACCATTGCCGGATCATCGGCAGACAGGATACGCTTTTGATGAACGGAGAGGGAAACCGTGTCTATTATGAAGACTGCTATATTGAGGGAACTGTGGATTTTATCTATGGGAACGGCACGGCGGTTTTTGAAAGCTGTCAGATCAACGCGCCTTACCATTCCGGACACATCACGGCGGCATCCACGCCGGAAACGCAGAAGTTTGGCTTCCTGTTTAAGGACTGTACATTTACCAGAGAACAGGTGGCGCAGAAAGAGGCGCCGAACGACAATTCCTACAGCCTCGGCAGGCCCTGGCGGGATTATGCCATGGTAGTGTACTGGAACTGTAAAATGGACGGGCATATTACCACGGGTAATGAGCGCTGGATGAATATGGGCGGCGGACTGCCGCTGGAAGATCCGGAGTGCCCGCAGCGGGAGACCTTACGCTTTTTTGAGGCAGGCAGTATGGATCTGGAGGGAAATCCGCTGGATCTTGAGAGCCTGAAACCGGATTACGAGCGGATCTTACAGCAGGAAGATCTGCAGCCCGGCGGCGAATATGACGCGGCGGCCTGGCTGGCCGGGGATGACGGATGGAATCCTGGCGGATATCCGTAAAAGAAAAATAAAACAGAAATATAAACAACCCCTGTCTCATAAAAGGACAGGGGTTGTTTTATAAGACCCCATGCGAATATATCGGTTACTTTTTTAGTATTTATGGAATGAGCTTTGCCGCATGTTTTAAAATCAATAATGCATCCGAAGCGTCTGCTTTTCCGTCGCCGGTAATATCGGCAGTGTATTTGTACATCGGATCCAGTTTGGCAACCATACGAAGTACCTGAAGTGCATCCTTTGCGTCGTATTCTCCATCTTTATTCATATCTCCCCGCAGGACGTCTTTCGGCAGAACAAAAGGATTCCCATGCATGCATGCGTAATTTTCGGCAGCACTCATGCCCTCCGAATGAATTGTGACATCTGCGGAAAATGCGTTGTTTTCGATAAATTGTACAGAAGCAGGAATCAATATATCATTTAGATTCGAAAACTCTGTAAAAATACCGGCACCGATTCCCGTAATACCGTTTTCGATTCTTACTTCCGTAATATCCTCGGGGACTTCACAGGAAACGCCGCTTTCGATTCCAAAATCTTCTGTGAGATGGCCAATCACCGAATCTGTTCCGGACACAGTCAAAACAGTGTCAGTGATTGTCGAAGATATTGCAAAGGGTTCTGATTCTATGTGTATAGAATCCGGATTTAATTTTAGACTTGTGCCGGAGGTGAGGGACACACAGTTGATCGCCCGGATCGTTACATCCGTACTTCCTCCAAGTAAAATACAGGGAAGTTTCAGTGCGTCCTGACAAAAGAGAAATTCCGGATTGTCGCTCTTTTTATAGTTCAGAAACAGTTTTCCCTCCTCTGCGGCGTCAATACTGTATCCCGGCTGAAGTGCCGCATTTTTGGAGAATCGGATGACTGCAGGGTCATAATCAACCATGAGTGTGTATTGATCGAATGCACTGGCCCCTGTAGTAATCAGCTGTAATTCGCAAATTCTGAAATATGCTCCGGCGTTTCCGCTTCCTTCAAAGTTTACCCTGTCATAGGAAACATACATGTTTGCAGCTTTGTCTTTGAAGATTTGTGTTTTTGCAGGCATCCGGGAAGTATCTAATGCGAGATCCGTTCCATCTGTACATATGGCTTTTTCTATTTCCGCCGAAAAACCGGTTTCGCCTTGTTTCCTCGCATAAAGATGTGCCTGTGCTGCCGGCTCGTCTTCAGGAAAATCCTCATTATTGTCTTTTTGGATGGTCAGCCGGATTTCTCCGGGGGCAATATAGCTGATGCTGCAGGTATGCGACCGGTCGATGGGGAACTCAATGGACGATCTGCTATTAGAAGGCTCCAGCACATCAGAATTATAATGCATCAAAATTTCTGCATATTCGAGATTGCGAATGTTTTTAACATATACGTTCAATGTGCAGGAATCATCTATACTGACAGCTTCGTCTACCGTGATTATAATGGATGTTTTCTGATCTGCAGCCATTTCGGATTCCGCAAAAACGATTTGCGTCAATGGGAATGTGAGGATCAGTAACATTAAAAAAGCGATGAATTTCTTCATATATGAAATCTCCTCTCCATATGATATTTTATCAAACATTTTCCCGGACGTTTTTTTAATTATAGATTAAATTCATCATTTCGTCAATTATAATGGACGTATTGCCTTTTTGATGATATAAATTGCTTAAATTAAATTTTAAGGGTCCGAACAACTTTTGTGAGCTGTACAGACCCTTTGGTTTCGTAAGATCGTATTCTGTTTTTGTATTTTATGTATGATATTCCAGTGCGGCTTTGATGAAGCCCACAAACAGCGGATGGGGCTTGTTGGGACGGCTCTTAAATTCCGGATGGAACTGGACGCCCACGTAGAAGGGCAGGGAAGACAGCTCCACGGTTTCAATCAGCAGATCATCGGGAGAAGACCCGCTTAAACAAAGACCGGCTTCCTGCAGCGCCATCCGGTAGTCGTTGTTAAATTCATAGCGGTGGCGGTGCCGTTCGTGGATCAGGGTTTCTCCATAGCAGGCGGCCATGGTGGTGCCCGCTTTGATCACGCAGGGATAGCTGCCCAGCCGCAGCGTGCCGCCTTTGGCGATGCCGGCGTACTGTCCCGGCATGTAGTCGATGACTTTGTGAGGACATTCCGCATCAAATTCACCGGAATGGGCGTCGGTAATGCCTGCGGCGTGCCGGGCAAATTCGATGACGGCGGTCTGCATGCCTAAGCAGATGCCAAAGTAGGGAAGTTCGTGTTCTCTGGCATACTGCGCTGCCAGAATCATGCCGTCGATACCCCGCTTTCCAAAGCCGCCGGGGACGATGATGCCGTCTAAGCTGCCCAGGATTTCCTCACAGGTATCGGGCAGGATGGTTTCGGAATCGATCCACCGGATCCGGACTTTGGCATTGAGGCTGTAGCCCGCGTGCCGCAGCGCTTCCGCCACCGAAAGGTAAGCATCGTGCAGCTGCACATATTTTCCCACCAGGCCAATAGTCACGGTTTCGTCGCTGGATTTGATGCGTTCGATCATCGCCTGCCATTCCGCAAGATCCGGCGCGGCGGTGTCCAAATGCAGTTCCCGGCAGACAATATTGGCAAGGCCCGCCTGTTCCAGCATCAGAGGCGCTTCGTAGAGAATCGGCAAGGTAAGATTTTCGATGACGCAGTCGGGCTTCACATTGCAGAAGCCGGAAATCTTATGGAAAATGCTTTTGTCGGTAATGGGTTCATCCGTGCGCAGCACAATGATATCGGGGGAGATGCCGAAGCCCTGCAGTTCTTTGACGGAATGCTGGGTCGGTTTGGATTTGTGTTCGCCGGAGGCTTTGAGGTAAGGCACCAGTGTCACATGGATATAAAGGGAGTTTTCCCGGCCGATTTCATGTCCCACCTGACGGATGGCTTCCAGGAAAGACTGGCTTTCGATATCGCCGGTGGTGCCGCCGATTTCCGTAATCACCACGTCCGCATTGGTCTTTTTGCCCACCGTATAAATGAAACGCTTGATTTCATCGGTGATGTGGGGAATGATCTGTACCGTGCTGCCCAGATATTCGCCCTTGCGTTCCTTGGAAATAACGGAGGAGAAGACCTTGCCGGTGGTCAGGTTGGAAAACTGATTCAGATTTTCATCGATAAAGCGTTCGTAGTGTCCCAGATCCAGATCGGTTTCCGCGCCGTCCTCGGTCACATACACTTCGCCGTGCTGATAGGGGCTCATGGTGCCCGGGTCCACGTTGATATAGGGATCCAGCTTCTGCGCCGCCACCTTCAAACCTCTTGCTTTCAGCAGACGTCCCAGCGATGCCGCAGTAATGCCCTTGCCGAGACCGGATACCACACCGCCTGTCACAAAAATATATTTTGTCATAACTCCCCCTTACTTGTAGGTTTTGATAATATTGGAAGCAACGTCTCTTTTGGAAATGCGAAGATCCATTGCCTGTTTCTCGATGTAATGATGCGCTTCGGTTTCCGTCATTTTCAGGTATTCGATCAGGAGCCATTTGGCGTGATTGATCAGACGGATTTCGTTCATACGTTCTTCCAGGCTTTCGCTTTTCTGCGCAAAGCCCTTCAGACGTTCGCTGGTGGCCTGCATGAGGCCTAAAGTCTGGGCGATCATATGCAGGGACGTGGGCTTGGAAAGGGTCAGGATGCCGTAGTCCCGTACCTTGGCGAATATATTGTCGTACAGTTCGCTTTTTACAAAAAGCAGCACCTGCCGGGTACTGTCGTGAATCGTATGAATGGCAAAGCGGTAGCCGAAGTCGTCGGGCAGCGGCGTATTGATCAGTACAAAGTCGTAATTGCTTTCCAGAAGTTTGCGTCTGGCGCTGCCGACGTTGGAAACGATGGTGACCGGCCAGTAGTCTGATTCGGGAATCAGGGAAGCAATCGCCGTATTGAATTTTTCAGAGGCCGATACCAGAAGAACACTGTAAACATGCTCTTTAAAAACCATATTGCTTCCTCCCGTGGATCTCTTACCGGCTGCAGTAAGCTGTAATCAGCGGCTCCGGAAGATGCTCGGAGATAAATGTGCTGGTCCGCGCGGCCTTTGCCGCCTGATCCATATTGTAGGGCAGGCGCTTGTAGGCGGCCAGCTCTTTGGGATCCGCCTCATAGAGGTTGATATCCGCCGGCGCAGCCAGCGGCAGCTGATTATCAATGCCGTAGATGGCGGAATAGATGATCAGCGCATAGGCCAGATAAGGATTGGTCATGGAATCGGGAGAACGTAGTTCAATGCGCTTGTATTCGCCCTCCGCCGCCGGAATCCGGATCAGCTGGGAGCGGTTCTGAGACGACCATGAAATATAGCCGGGGGCTTTGTTGCTGCCCAGCCGTTCATAGGACTGCTGGGTGGGATTGAGGAACAGCGTCATTTCACTGATTTTGTCCAGGATCCCGGCAATCATATAGGTCATATAATTTTCACTTCCGCCGTTGTGGGCAGAAACATTGATGTGCATACCGCAGCCGGGGCCGTCTTTCAGCGGTTTCGGAGAGAAATCGGCGTAAAGCCCGTAGCGGGCGGCAATGGTGCGTACCACCGCGCGGAAGGTAATGGCGTCGTCGGCGGCAGTCAGCGGATCGGAGTACCGGAAGCTGATTTCATTCTGGCCCGGTCCGTGTTTGTGCTGGGAGCTTTCCGGGCGGATGCCCATCTGCTCCAGGGTCAGGCAGATTTCCCGGCGGACATTTTCCCCCTTGTCTTCCGGGGCAATGTCCATGTATCCGGCGTTGTCGTAAGGCTCTTTCGTGGGATTGCCGCTGTCGTCGGTTTTGAAAAGGTAAAATTCCATTTCCGCGCCGAAGGAGAAGGAGAGGTTCCGTTCCTTCGCGGCGGCAATCGCCTGTTTTAATATATGTCTGGTATCGCAGACAAAGGGTTTTCCGTTGGGATAGGTAATATCACAGAACATCCGGACGACTCTGCCGTGTTCGGGCCTCCAGGGGAGCACCGAAAGGGTGGAGGTATCCGGATGCAGAAAGAGATCGGAAAAAATCTCGCTGCCGAATCCCTCAATGGCCGAGGCGTTGAAATTGATGCCGCATTCAAAAATCCGGTTCAGTTCGCCGGGCATGATGGAAATGTTTTTCTGGTTTCCGTAGATATCGCAGAAGGCCAGCCGGATGAATTTCACGTCTTCCTCCCGGATATACTGCATGATTTCTTCCGATGAATATTTCATGATGATTTCCTGCTTTCTTTAATTGGCGACGTACATCTGCCGGTAAGGATTTTTGGTGTCAGGGGTGATCACTGTGAAGTCGCTGTCTAAGATTTCTGCCGGGTCATATCCGAAGCTGGTACAGAACGTCCGGATATAAGGCATAATTTCGTCTATATCGGCGGCTTTTGCCACATGGGCGTTGACCTGGGCAGGGAAGATGACATTCTCGCATCTGCCCCGCAGGAACATCTTGCCGCCGTGCATGCCGGTGCCGGGGAAATTGCCCACGATCCGGGCGCTGCCCCGGTGCAGTCCCATGACAATGATAATGCCGCCTGCCTGATATTCGCCTAAGAAGCTGCCGGCGGTGCCGCCGATGATCATCACAGGGAGCTTTTCCTTGTAGGCTTTCATATGGATACCGGCGCGATATCCGGCGTTGCCCTGAACGCAGATCAGGCCGCCGCGCATGGCGTAGCCTGCGGCGTCGCCAATATTGCCGTGAATAATGATTTCACCGGCGTTCATGGTATCCCCCACCGCATCCTGGGCGTTGCCGTTTACTTCGATGGTGGCGCCGTTGAGATAAGCCCCCAGCGCATTGCCGGGAATACCGGAAATGCGGATATGTTTATCGCTCATGCCGGCTGCGATAAAGCGCTGTCCCAGGCAGTCGGTGAGCTCGCAGTCATTTCCGGCGCCGCGAAGCGCTTCATTCAAAGCCTTATGGTCTAAATCTCTTGCACTGATTTTCATATTATACCACACCTCCGAGTTTTTCAACACGATATTTTTTCCCAAAGGGCAGAAGCGAAGGATTTTGTTTGATCATTTCATAATCGATCTCCGCCAGGGGGGTCTTGTTCCGGATCAGAGAGGTATAGATGCCGGCCCGTTCGGTGCAGCCCACCAGTATAAAGCCGGTGAGATACCCGTCTTTGGAAAACAGCCGTTTGATGGTGCCGTCGCCCCGTTCTTCATAGAGTTCGCCCCCTTCTTCCGGGGTGAAATAGCTGCCCGCGGTCATAATGTGCAGGCCGAAAAAGCCGATGGAGTTCATGGGAATGGCCTGATCAAAGACCTCGCTGCCGCCGGCCATGTTGACGCCTGCGCAGTGGCCCTGCAGGTAGGCGTTGGGCAGGATGGCCAGGATCCGGCTCTGCCCGCAGGAAATGTCGTGGCTTTCCGTGCAGTCTCCGGCGGCGTATACCTGATCCAGGGAGGTATGCATCTTCGTATCGGTGAGAATGCCCCGGCCCACGTTGCCGCCGGCCTCTTTTACCAGTCCGGTTTCCGCCCGGACGCCCACCGCCAGTACGAGGATATCAAAATCCACGGTTTCGCCGCTCTGCATCTGCGCTTTGGCGCCTTCAAACTGCGCCACGCTGTCCCCCAGCAGGAAACGGATGCCCTTGCTTTCCAGATGCCGCTGCATGATGGAGGCGCATTCATCGTCCAGAATACTGGAGAGGATCCGGGGCGCCAGATCACAGACCGTGATTTCTTTCACCCGGTGCAGGATACCTTCCACGCATTTTAAGCCGATGAGGCCCGCACCTACGATCAGTACCCGCGCGTCTTTGCCCAAGGCTTCTTCCAGCGCCAGTGTATCGTCCAGGGTCATAAAGGAATATTTCCGGGGGACGCTGTCCAGTCCCTGAAAGGGCGGGACGAAGGGAATGGAACCGCTGGCGACGCAGAGGGCGTCATAGGCGATTTCTTCCCCGGTTTTCAGACGGACCCTTTTGTTTGCGGCGTCGATCCGGGCGGCCTCCTGTCCGTAAAGCACGGTGCAGTTGTTTTTTTCGTAGAAATCATGGCTGCGGTAGCCGATATTTTCCAGTTTGGTCTTGCCTTCCAGATAATAGGAGATCAGCGGCCGGCAGTAAACCGGATGGGCTTCTCTGGAAATCACGGTAATATGCGCATCGCTGTCCGCATTGCGGATGCCTTCGATGCATCCGGCGGCGGCGACGCCGTTTCCGATGATACAATACTGTTTCATATCCATTTACCTTTCCTCAAATATAATAGCCCGGTTGGGGCAGCCTGCGACACAGGCCGGGGACCCGGCAGCGTTTTTGACGCAAAGTTCGCATTTCTGGATCACGCCGTTTTCATCTTCCGAAATCGCGCCGTAAGGGCAAACCAGAATACAGGTGCGGCAGCCGACGCATTTGTCATGATCGATACAGACGGTGCCGGTTTCGTCCCTGGAGAGGGCGCCGGAGATACAGCTTTTGATACAGATGGGATCCGAACAGTGACGGCAGGATACCGCGAAGGTAATTGCGTCGCCGCCTTCTTCCACCCGGATCCGGGGCCGTATTTTCACGTTTTTCAGGGCCTTGGCCATGTTGGTTTCGCCTGAGTTGGCAAAGGCACAGTTGTATTCGCACAGATGACAGCCCAGACACCATTTTTCATTTACAAATACTCGTTTCATTCTCCTGCGTGTGAGATGCCTAAGATCTCAAGCTCCTTTTCATTTAATCCTACGCCCCGGAGCATTAAGCGGTTGCCCCGCAGCGCTTCTATTGAGTTAATGCCCATGCCGCCCATGAGTTCCTTGATTTCATGGCGCCATGCATTCATCAGATTGATCAGCCGTTCGCTGCCGATGTCGGGATTGAGCCGTTTGACCAGCTCCGGTTTCTGGGTAGCGATGCCCCAGTTGCACAGGCCCGTGTGGCAGGTCCGGCACAGATGGCAGCCCAGGGCCAGCAGTGCTGCGGTGGCAATGTAGCAGGCGTCCGCCCCCAGGGCGATGGCTTTGACCACGTCCGAAGAACTGCGGATGCTGCCGCCCACCACCAGGGAAACGTCGTTGCGGATGCCTTCGTCCCGCAGCCGTTTGTCCACGCTGGCCAGCGCCAGTTCAATGGGAATACCCACGTTGTCCCGGATGCGGGTGGGGGCTGCGCCGGTACCGCCCCGATAGCCGTCGATGGCGATGATGTCGGCGCCGCTGCGGGCAATGCCGCTGGCGATGGCCGCGATATTGTGTACCGCCGCCACTTTGACGATGACCGGTTTTTTATATTCCGTGGCTTCTTTTAAGGAGAAGACCAGCTGCCGTAAATCTTCGATGGAGTAAATGTCGTGGTGCGGCGCAGGGGAGATCGCGTCCGAACCTTCCGGGATCATACGGGTCCTGGAAATGTCGCCTACGATCTTGGTGCCCGGCAGATGTCCGCCGATGCCGGGCTTCGCACCCTGGCCGATCTTGATTTCCACCGCGGCGCCGGCTTCCAGATAATCCTTGAAGACGCCGAATCGTCCGGAGGCCACCTGTACGACGGTATTGGGGCCGTAGCAGTAGAAATCTTCATGGAGGCCGCCTTCGCCGGTATTGTAGCAGATGCCCAGAGCCGTGGCCGCCCGGGCCAGGCTTTCGTGGGCATTGTAGCTGATGGAACCGTAGCTCATGGCGGAAAACATTATCGGCATGGAAAGCTCCAGCTGGGGCGGCAGCTTGGTGATCAGGTTGCCGTTTTCATCGTGTTTGATGTCGCTTCCCTTTTTCCCTAAGAATACTTTGGTTTCCATCGGCTCCCGCAGAGGATCGATGGAGGGATTGGTGACCTGGGAGGCGTTGATTAAAATCTTATCCCAGTACACCGGAAAGGGTTTGGGATTGCCCATGGAGGAAAGCAGCACGCCGCCGCTGCCTGCCTGTTTGTAAACTTCGTTGATATTGTCGTTGCTCCAGTTGGCGTTTTCCCGCAGGAGACAGTCGCTTTTCACCACTTTCAGCGCCCGGGTAGGGCACAGGGATACGCAACGCTTGCAGTTGACGCATTTGGATTCGTCGCTGATGACCAGATCCAGATCCTTGTCATACTGATGTACCTGATTGGAGCACTGCCGTTCGCAGACCCGGCAGCGGATGCAGCGGGCGTCGTTGCGAACGACTTCAAATTCCGGATATATGTAATTGATTCCCATTTAATATGCACCATCCTTCACTTTGACAATCACAGGTTCTCCGCCTGCCGGCGCGTAAACATGCGCCGCATCGGGCTCCATGGCCCGGATCGCTGCTTCCTCACTGGCGATCAGCACTTTGTCGTCTTTTTCGGCGACCACCATGGACCGCAGCTTCAGACGGTCGTTTAAGGCCATCAGGCCGCCTTCAAAGCCCACGATGATGGAAAACGGCCCCGTGATCAGCAGATTGGAATAAATCGTCCGCAGATAGGTGAGTTTTTCCCGCTCCTCCGGCGGCCGGCGCTCAATGGTGCTCCAGAAGGGGGCCGCAATGGTGGAGGCGGTTTCCTCCAGAGTCAGTTTCTGCCGTCGCAGCAGGAAATCGGTGATATAGGCAATGACTTCCGTATCCGTCTGCAGCGTACATTTATAACCGAACATTTCAATGAAACGGCGGTTGGCGTCGTAAGAGGAGATCTCCCCGTTGTGTACGATGGAATAATTTAATAAGGAAAAAGGATGGGCGCCGCCCCACCAGCCGGGGGTGTTGGTCGGGTACCGTCCGTGGGCGGTCCAGCTGTAGGCTTCATACTCGTCCAGCTTGTAGTAGACCCCTACGTCTTCCGGGAAACCTACGGCTTTGAATACACCCATGTTCTTGCCGCTGGAGAAGACGTAGCTGCCTTCCAGGTGGGTGTTGATTTCCATGACTGCCCGGGCCACAAAATCGTCCTCGTCCAGCTGCCATGTCATCAGCATGGACGGCAGGGGCTGGGCAAAATAACGGTAAATCAGCGGTTCATTGGTAATGGCCGGCATTTTCCGGACCGGAATGATTTCCGCCTGCACGATCACAAAATTGCTGCGGAGATAGCTTTCACATTCGGTGCGGCACAAATCATCATTATAGAAGATATGCAGCGCGTAATAATCTTTGTATCTGGGATAGATCCCGTAACCGGCGAAACCGCCGCCCAGTCCGTTGGACCGGTCGTGCATGGGTTTTAAGCTCTCTATGATCTTTTCCCCGGTCATGCGCCGTCCGTCTCTGGAAATGACGGCGGAGATGGCGCAGCCTGAAGGGATGCGGATCTGACCTTCTAATTGTCTCATTGTCCTGATTCCTTTTTTGTAATGTTTTGAAATAAAAAAAGAAGACGCCCATCAGAGGGGAAAAATCCCCTTCGATGAACGCCTTTGTTCATTTCGATCAGTTTAGCATAGGAGATTTGGTATTGTCAACGGTTTTTTTGTCATTATTGAATGGAAAATTCGTGCAGGCGCGATTTCCGTCATGTCCGGCGGCTGGCTGAACGGTTACAAAAATTTTTTTGAAAAAATTCTTGACAAGTAAAAAAGATGGGGGTATAGTTACACGCATGAAGGCAAAGACGCCTGCGGAGAGATCCGTTTCGTCTTTGCCTTTTTTTGTTTTGCAAAACAAGGAAAGGAGACTTATCAAACGATGCAGACAGTATCAGATTATTTTGGAAGCATGGTATTCGATGACAGAATCATGAAAGCCAGACTGTCGGAGAGTATCTACAGATCTTTGAAGAAGACCATTGAAGAAGGCACACGGCTGGACATCTCCGTGGCCAATGCAGTGGCGGAAGCCATGAAGGAATGGGCGATTGAACTGGGCGCGACCCATTATACCCACTGGTTCCAGCCCCTGACCGGTATCACGGCGGAAAAGCATGACAGCTTCATTTCCCCGGCGCCGGATGGCAGAGTCATCATGGAGTTTTCCGGCAAAGAACTGATCAAAGGCGAACCGGATGCGTCTTCGTTCCCTTCCGGCGGCATCAGAGCCACTTTTGAGGCCAGAGGCTATACAGCCTGGGATCCGACTTCCTATGCATTCATTAAAGGAAAGACCCTGTGCATACCCACTGCGTTCTGTTCTTACGGCGGTGAGGCACTGGACAAAAAGACCCCGCTGCTGCGTTCTATGCAGGCTTTGAGCAAGCAGGCCTTAAGGATCCTGAAATTGTTTGGCAATGAAGACGTAAAGGTCGTGCGTACCTCCGTGGGACCGGAGCAGGAATATTTCCTGATCCCCAAGGAGCTGTATGACAAACGCAAAGACCTGATTTATACGGGACGTACCCTGTTCGGCGCGAAACCGCCCAAGGGACAGGAGATGAACGACCACTATTTCGGCTCCATCAAACCCAGAGTTGAGGCTTATATGCAGGATCTGAACGCGGAGCTGTGGAAACTGGGTATCCTGGCGAAGACAGAGCACAACGAAGTTGCTCCGGCACAGCACGAGCTGGCCCCCATTTATTCCACCACCAATATCGCGACGGATCACAACCAGCTGACTATGGAAATCATGCAGAAGGTGGCCCGGAAACATGATCTGGTTTGTCTGCTGCATGAGAAACCCTTCGCGGGGGTCAATGGTTCCGGCAAGCACAACAACTGGTCCATTGCCACGGATACCGGCGTCAATCTGCTGGCGCCCGGCAGCACGCCTTATGAAAACGCACAGTTCTTACTGTTCCTGTGCGCGGTCATCAAAGCGGTGGACGATTATCAGGATCTGCTGCGTCTGGCCGTGGCGACGGCGGGCAACGATCACAGACTGGGCGCCAACGAAGCGCCGCCTGCAGTCATTTCCATTTTCCTGGGCGATGAGCTGAACGCCATCTTAGACGCCATTGAAAATGAGAAACCCTATAAAGACGTGGTCAAGACCAAGATGAAACTGGGTGTGGATGTGCTTCCGGAATTCCGGAAAGACACCACAGACCGGAACCGGACTTCGCCCTTTGCCTTTACGGGAAATAAATTTGAATTCCGGATGCTGGGTTCTTCCAACAGTATCGCCTGCGCCAATATCATGTTAAACAGCGCAGTAGCGGAATCACTGAAGATTTTCGCGGACCGTCTGGAAAACAGTACGGATTTCAATACGGATCTGCATGAGCTGATCAAGGAAACCATCAAGGCGCATAAGCGGATCATCTTCAACGGAAACGGCTATGACGATGCATGGATCAAAGAGGCCGTGGAGAACCGCGGATTATCCAATCTGCGGACCACGCCGGACGCCATGCCCCATCTGCTGGATAAGAAGAATGTGGATATGCTGACTTCTCACAAGGTTTACAGCGAGACCGAGCTGAAAGCCAGATGTGAGATCATGCTGGATAACTATTGTAAGACTGTGCAGATCGAAGCCAATACCATGGTGGATATGGCAAACCGCCAGATCCTGCCTGCGGTATCCGCATTTGCCGCGGAGCTGGCGCAGACGGCAGCCGCAAAACAGAGTGTCAATCCGGCACTGACCTGTCAGTACGAGGGAGATTTGGTAAAAACGCTGTCAACATTGACCGATCAGATTGCGGAACGGACAAAGCAGCTGGAAAAAGCGATCATACAGGTGCAGACAATAGAGGGGATTGAAGCGCAGTCCTGTGAGATCCGCGATTTGCTGCTTGGGAAGATGGCTTCCCTGCGGGAAGTCTGTGATGAGGCGGAAACGCTGACTTCCGAGAAATACTGGCCGTTCCCGACCTACGGCGATCTGTTGTTCGGCGTGAGATAAATTTAAAGAGGTGATAAAAATGAGTTTCAGTTCAGTAAACACAATTTGGGTACTTGTAGGTGCGGCACTGGTATTTTTCATGCAGGCCGGTTTCTCCATGTGCGAAGCGGGATTTACCCGTGCGAAGAATACCGGTAATATCCTGATGAAAAACCTGATGGACTTCTGTATCGGAACACCCTGCTTCTGGCTGGTAGGCTTCGGCGTGATGTTCGGTACGGGAACGGCACTGTTCGGATGGATCGATCCGCTGATCCTGAAAAATTATGATGCGGTCCTTCCGGCAGGGGTTCCGCTCTGGGCGTATGCGATCTTCCAGACCGTTTTCTGTGCGACTTCTGCCACCATCGTATCAGGCGCCATGGCAGAGCGTACCAAATTCAGCGCCTACTGTATTTATTCGGCAGCCATTTCCCTGATCATTTATCCGATTTCCGGACACTGGATCTGGGGCGGCGGCTGGCTGGCAGACCTGGGATTCCATGATTTTGCCGGTTCTACCGCAGTACATATGGTGGGCGGCGTCTGCGCCTGCATCGGCGCGGCCATGCTTGGACCCCGTATCGGAAAGTATGACAAGGACAAAAAGCCCCGTGCGATCCTGGGCCACAACCTGACATTTGCAGCCCTGGGCGTATTTATCCTCTGGTTCTGCTGGTTCGGATTCAACGGCTGCTCTACCGTAGCCATGGATTCGGATGAAGCCATCGTCAGCGCGGGCCGGGTATTCTTCAATACCAACCTGGCGCCGGCAGTTGCCTGCTGTACAACGCTGATCTTTACCTGGATCCGCTATAAAAAGCCGGATGTATCCATGGTATACAACGCGGCGCTGGCAGGTCTGGTAGGCATTACTGCCGGCTGTGACGCGGTGGATCCCATCGGCGCGGCCGTCATCGGTCTGGTCTGCGGTATTCTGGTAGTTCTGGGCGTAGAGTTCTTTGATAAGGTTGCCCGCATCGACGACCCGGTGGGCGCTATCACCGTACACGGCGTCTGCGGTTCCGTGGGAACGATTTTAACCGGTTTCTTTGCTACCGGCGTTTCCACTTACAAAGGCCTGTTCTACGGCGGCGGCTTCAAGTTCCTGGGCATCCAGTGTCTGGGCGTACTCAGCGTCATCGCTTACGTGGCAGTGATCATTACCATTGTGTTTACGATCATTAAGAAGACCATCGGTCTGCGGGTGGAGCCTGCGGAAGAAATTGCAGGTTTGGATATTTCCGAGCATGGTCTGCTGACCGCCTATGCGGGATTTGCCATGATGCCTGAAACCGTGATCGACGATGAAGACGATGTGGTTTACGTAGAAGGCGATACGCCGGTAGCGGAGGCTGTTCCGGTGAAGCGTATGCCTGCGGAGACTTCGGCTGCGGAAGCAGGACCGAAGTTCACCAAGATCGAAATCGTCTGCAAGGAAGCAAAACTGGAAAAACTGAAGAATGCCATGATCAAGCTGGGCATCACCGGTATGACGGTATCCCACGTCTTAGGCTGCGGCATCCAGAAGGGCAAACCGGAGTATTACCGTGGCGTTATGGTAGAGCCCAGCCTGCTTCCCAAGGTACAGGTTGACATCGTTGTCAGCAAGGTACCGGTACGCAGCGTCATTGAAACTGCAAAGAAGGTGCTCTACACCGGACATATCGGCGACGGTAAGATTTTCGTTTACGATGTGGAAAATGTAGTGAAGGTACGGACCGGAGAGGAAGGTTACGACGCTTTGCAGGATGAAGAATAAGCATCTGAAATTCCGGGGCTTGTGCGCGGCATGAGCCCCGGCCTTGAAAAAGATATCAGACAGAAAGGGCAGTAACAATATGTGTTCAATTATGTGCGCGGCCGGACTGGCATTGTCCGACGAAAAATTCAGAGAATATTTTGACAGAACCGTCAGCAGAGGACCGGATATTTCCAGGGTCATCCGGCTGGAGCACGCTGTCATGGGATTTCACCGGCTTTCCATTATGGGACTGGATGAAAACGGCATGCAGCCTTTTGAACGCAATGGGAACTACCTTGTCTGCAATGGGGAAATATACGGATTTCGTCCGCTGAAAAAGCAGCTGGAAGCGGAGGGCGTGGTATTCAAAGGCGACTCCGACTGCGAGCTGCTGCTGCCGTTATATGAAAAATACGGCGAAGCCATGTTTGCCATGCTGGACGCGGAATTTGCGCTGGTGATCTATGACGGGAAAACCGGCAGACCGGTGGCGGCCAGGGACCCCATCGGCATCCGCCCGCTGTACTACGGCTACATGGCAGACGGCAATATCGTCTTCGCCAGCGAGGCCAAGAACCTGACGGGCCTGTGCGAAAGGATCATGCCTTTCCCGCCCGGACATTATTACAAAGACGGCAGCTTCATCTGCTACCGGGATATGACCCGGGTGAAAAAAGTATCGGAAGATTCCGTGGAGGAAATCTGTAAAAACATTCATGACAAACTGGTGGCGGGCATCGAAAAGCGTCTGGATGCGGACGCACCCATCGGATTTTTGCTTTCCGGCGGGCTGGACTCTTCGCTGGTCTGCGCCGTGTCCGCCAAGCTGTTAGATAAGCCCATCCGCACCTTTGCCATCGGCATGAATACAGACGCCATCGATTTGAAATACGCGAAAGAAGTTGCGGACTACATCCACAGCGATCATACGGAAGTCATCATTACAAAGGAAGACGTCATCAATGCGCTGGAGGACGTGGTGCATCTGCTGGGCACCTATGACATTACCACCATCCGGGCCAGCATCGGCATGTATCTGGTGTGCAAGGCCATCCATGAGACCACCGACGTGCGGGTTATTTTAACGGGAGAAATTTCCGACGAGCTGTTCGGCTATAAATATACGGATTTTGCCCCTTCTGCGGAGGCCTTTCAGGAGGAGGCACAGAAACGGATCCGGGAGATCCATATGTACGACGTGCTGCGGGCGGACCGCTGCATTTCTGTAAACTCCCTGGAGGCCCGCGTGCCCTTCGGCGATCTGGATTTCGTGGAGTATGTCATGGCCATCGACCCGGCGAAAAAGATGAATGTCTACGGCAAGGGCAAATATTTGCTGCGGCACGCCTTTGAAGGGGACTACCTGCCCCGGGACATCCTGATGCGGGAAAAGGCGGCGTTTTCCGACGCGGTAGGCCATTCCATGGTGGATCATCTGAAGGCTTACGCCGAAACCTGCTATACGGATACGGCCTTTGAAGAACGAAAGAAAAAATATACCCACGCTGCGCCCTTTACGAAGGAATCCCTGCTGTACCGGGAGATTTTCGAAAAGTTCTATCCCGGACAATCGGAAATGGTCACGGATTTCTGGATGCCCAATAAAGACTGGGAGGGCTGCAACGTCAACGATCCTTCCGCCCGGGTGCTTTCCAACTACGGCGCCAGCGGAGAATAATTTTCATAAGAAAAAAGCGCGGATACCGGCCGAACAAAGCCGGTATCTTTTTTTCGCCGTAAAAACGCAAATTTTGTTTTGACAATCAAAAAAAACATGTTACACTGTAAACAATCCATGATACCGGCTGCGGGGCGGATTTTGCCCCCAGGCGCTTAAGTAAACGAAAAGAGGAAAATGAACATGAAAATCAGTATGAAAGACGGCTCCGTACAGGAAACCACGTTTGAAGAAGAATTGGGACGGGATGCGTTCAGACATACGACTTCACATATTCTGGCCCAGGCGGTGAAGCGTCTGTATCCGAATACGAAATGTGCCATCGGACCGGCCATTGCCGACGGTTTTTACTATGATTTCGAGTTTGATTTTGATTTTTCGGCGGAGCATTTTGCCGAAATCGAAAAGGAAATGAAAAAGATCGTCAAGGAAAACCTGCCGCTGCGCCGGTTTACCTTAAACCGGGAAGAAGCGCTGCAGCTGATGAAAGAGCGTAACGAGCCCTACAAGATCGAACTGATCAACGATCTGCCGGAGGACGCGGAGCTCAGTTTTTATCAGCAGGGCGAGTTTGTGGATCTGTGCGCGGGACCGCATCTGTCTTATACCAGCGCGGTAAAGGCATTTCAGCTGACCTCCGTGGCGGGGGCTTACTGGCGGGGCAATGAAAAGAACAAAATGCTGACCCGGATTTACGGCACCAGCTTCCCCAACAGGGAACTGCTGGAGGCTTACATCACCCGGATGGAAGAGGCCAAAAAGCGGGATCACCGGAAACTGGGCAAGGAGCTGGGTATTTTCGCACTGATGGAGGAAGGCCCGGGCTTCCCGTTTTTCCTGCCCAAGGGCATGATCCTGAAAAATCTGCTGATCGACTACTGGAGAAAACTCCACACCAGAGAAGGCTATGTGGAGATTTCCACCCCCATTCTGCTGAACCGGCAGCTTTGGGAGACTTCCGGACACTGGGACCATTATCGGGAAAATATGTATACCACTGTGATCGATGAGACGGACTTCGCGGTGAAACCCATGAACTGTCCCGGCGGTATGCTGGTTTATAAGATGGAACCCCGTTCCTACCGCGACCTGCCCCTGCGCATGGGCGAGCTGGGACTGGTACACCGGCATGAAAAATCCGGCCAGCTCCACGGCCTGATGCGGGTGCGCTGCTTTACCCAGGACGATGCCCACATCTTTATGACCCAGGAGCAGATCCCGTCGGAAATCAAAGGCGTCATCCGCCTGATCGACGAAGTATATTCCAAATTCGGATTCAAATATCATGTAGAGCTGTCTACCCGTCCGGAAAATTCCATGGGAAGCGATGAGGACTGGGAGATTGCCACCAACGGCTTAAAGGGCGCGCTGGACGATCTGGGGCTGCCTTATGTGATCAATGAGGGCGACGGCGCGTTTTACGGGCCGAAGATCGATTTCCATCTGGAGGATTCCATCGGAAGGACCTGGCAGTGCGGAACGATCCAGCTGGATTTCCAGCTGCCCCAGCGTTTTGAGGCGGAGTATACCGGCGCGGACGGCGAAAAGCACCGTCCGATTATGATCCACCGTGTGGTCTTCGGTTCCATCGAGCGTTTCATTGGCATCCTGATCGAGCATTTCGCGGGCAAGTTCCCGCTGTGGCTGGCGCCGGTACAGGTGAAGGTGCTGCCGATTTCGGATAAGTTCTTAGGCTATGCGAAACAGGTGGAAGCAAGATTAAAAGAAGCCGGCCTGCGCTGCGAAACCGACGAACGGGCAGAGAAGATCGGCTACAAGATCCGTGAAGCAAGGAACGAACGGGTTCCGTATATGGTGGTTGTAGGCGAAAAGGAAGAAGCGGAAGGTACCGTGGCAGTCAGAAAGCGGGATGAAGGCGATCTGGGCAGCATGCCTTTCGAGCAGCTCATTTCCCTGCTGGAAGCGGACGGAATCAGGAACTGACAGAAATATTTTAGAACACTGTGAATGCTGTCGCAAAGGCCTTGCGGCAGCATTCTTTGTCGGCAGAAAAACCATTACACGAAGGAAAAACAGGCGGTACCGGGTATGGAACGAAGCAAAATAACAAAGCAGGAACAGGCGGTGAAAGATCTGACCAGGGGCAGCACCTATGGGCTGATCTTAAGCTTTGCGCTGCCCATGTTTGTCAGCCAGGTCTTTCAGCAGCTGTATTATTCGGCGGACAGCTTTATCGTAGGGCGTTTTCTGGGAACGGAGGCGCTGGCTGCGGTGAGCTCCTCGGGAACCCTGGTCTTTTTGCTTACCAGCCTCATTGAAGGGACTGCCATGGGCGCAGGGGTGGTGATTTCCCGCTATTTCGGCGCGAAAGACGCGGAAAATGTGTCGAAAGCGGTACATACGGATATGGCCTTCGGCCTCACCAGCGGCCTGCTTCTCACCCTGATCGGGGTCTGCTTTACGCCGAAAATCCTGGTCTGGATGCATACGGCGCCGGAGGTGCTGGACGAGGCGGTTTCCTATTTCCGCTATTATTTCGCCGGGGCGCTGGCGGTGATCATGTACAATATCTGCCGGGGCATTATGAATGCCGTGGGAGACAGCAGACGGCCGCTGTATTATCTGATATTCTCCTCCGTGCTGAACGTGATTTTAGATCTGGTGTTTGTAGGGCTGTTTCACTTCGGCGTTTGGTCCGCCGCCGTGGCCACCGTGATTTCCCAGCTGGCCAGTATGCTGCTGTGTCTCATGCATCTGCTGAAAAAAGGCTTTGTCTTTACGGTGGAGATCCGAAAGATCCGTTTCCACGGGCAGATGCTGAAGGAAATCATTCGTTACGGACTGCCTGCCGGTATACAGAATTCCGTCATCGCGCTGGCAAACGTCATCGTCCAGACCCAGATCAATTCCTTCGGAAAATTTGCCATGGCGGCTTACGGCGCCCACGCCAAGATCGAAGGCTTTGCCTTCCTGCCCATTACCAGCTTCAATATGGCCATTACCACTTTTATCAGTCAGAATCTGGGGGCAAGGGAGTATGTGAGGGCCCGTAAAGGGGCGCGTTTCGGCATTTGGACGGCGGTGCTGATGGCGGAACTCATCGGCGTGCTGTATTACTGCTTTGCCCCGCAGCTGATCGGGCTGTTTGACCATACCGCGGAAGTGGTAAGGCTGGGCGTTCTGCAGGCGAGGACCGTGACGCTGTTTTACTGCCTGCTGGCTTTTTCCCATTCCGTCGCCGCGGTGTGCCGGGGCGCGGGGAAAGCCTTTGTGCCCATGTTTGTAATGCTCTTTATCTGGTGCGTGGTGCGGATCGCCTATATTCTGACGGTCATGCATGTGTTCGGCGAGATTCGCTATATTTACATGGCCTATCCCATTACCTGGGCCATCAGTTCGGTGATTTATCTGATCTATTATCTGAAATCCGACTGGGTGCACGGCTTCGAAAGGGCAAAAAGACGCGGATAAGGGTCCTCGAAACAGGAAATTTCTTGCAGAATCCGCGCCGGAAAGATATAATGGAACTATCAGACAGGAAAGGGTGATCATTATGCCATTAACAACGAGTAAGGAAATGCTTTTGAAGGCGCAGGCCGGGCATTACGCCGTCGGCGCGTTCAATGCGGAAAATATGGAAATGGTACAGGCCATCATCGAGACCGCGGAAGATTTGCGGGCGCCGGTGATGATCCAGACCACGCCTTCGACGGTGAAGTACGCGTCGCTGGATCTGTACCTTGCCAATGTGGCGGCTATGGCGAAGAAAGCCACGGTGCCGGTTTGTATGCACCTCGATCACGGCGACAGCTTCGCGCTGGCGATGCAGGCGCTGCGGGTGGGTTATACCTCCATCATGATCGACGGCTCCCACAATGTTTTTGAGGAAAATATCGCGCTGACCAAAGCCGTGGTGGAAGCCTGCAGACCTTCAGGCGTTCCCGTGGAAGCGGAGCTGGGCAAGGTCGGCGGCAAAGAAGACGATCTGGAAGGCGGCGACGGCGGCTATACCGTTCCGGCGGAAGCGAAGATTTTCGCGGAGCAGACCGGGGTGGATTCCCTGGCGGTGGCCATCGGTACGGCCCACGGCGTATATAAAGGGGAACCGAAACTGGATCTGGACCGTCTGTCCGAAATCCGTAAAGTAGTGGACATTCCGCTGGTGCTGCACGGCGCGTCCGGTTTAAGTGAGGAAGCCGTGAAGGAAAGCATCCGCCGGGGTATCTGCAAGGTGAATTTCGCTACGGAGCTTCGGATCGCGTTTATGGACGGCGTGAAGGAATTTCTGACGGAGCATCCGGAAGTCTTTGACCCGAAGAAACCGGGGGCTGTGGGCAGAGAAAAGGTCAAAGCGGTGGTGGCCAGCCGTATGCAGATGTGCGGCTGCACCGGCAAAGCCTGAAGGATTACGGAATAAAGGCAGTTACGGAATATGAAAAAGGATTTATTATTGGGCATTGACGTGGGCACCTCCGCCTGTAAGGTGGCGGTGTTCGACGCGGACGGCGGCGTGATCGCCGCGGAAAATGAAAGCTATGCCGTGTATTATCCGCAGCCCGGCTGGGTAGAGCAGGACGCGGAGGAATGGTGGGAAGCCATCTGCCGCGCCATCCGGCTGATCACGGCAAATCCGGAAATTGCCGGACGGATCGCGGGTATCGGCATCGACGGACAGAGCTGGTCCGCCATTCCCGTGGACAGCGAAGGAAAGGCGTTGAGCCGTACCCCCATCTGGATGGATACCCGGGCCCGGGACATTGCGGCGCGGGTGCGCGAACAGATTGGGGAGGAAACGATTTTTTCCGTAGCCGGCAACGGCTTTGAACCTGCGTATACGACGCCGAAGCTGCTGTGGTTTCGGGAAGAACGGCCGGAAATTTATAAAAAATGCGCCAAATTCCTGCAGAGCAACAGTTACATTGCGCTGCGGCTGACCGGCGTTTTTTCACAGGATCTGTCCCAAAGCTACGGCATCCATTTTTTCGATCAGAAAAAGCTGGCCTATGATACGGCACTTGCGGCGGAAATGGGACTGTCGCCGGATTTACTCTGTGAACCGGTGGCCTGTCATCAGATCATCGGCAGCGTGACGGCAGAAGCGGCGGCCCGGACCGGGCTGACGGCAGGAACGCCGGTAGCGGCCGGCGGACTGGATGCGGCCTGCGGCACGCTGGGGGCGGG
>CANRIM010000025.1 GCA_947630695.1 uncultured Lachnospiraceae bacterium | reverse complement strand
AAATATATTGTAGTAGACGACGGAGAGGAGGAGATTGATGTGTGTAAAGCAGTAGATCAAATGACCGAACGGGCGAGACGTGAAGGCATTAGCTATGGCGAAAGTAAGGGAAGACTAAAAGCATTACGGAATGATGTCAAAAACATAATGGAGTCCCTGAACATGAGCATGGATGATGCCTTGAATGCATTAAAGGTAACCGGGGAAGATCGAATCTTGCTGCAGGAGATGGTGTAGCCTGCAAAGACTGAAAAAGTCCATTGCACAGATTTGCAAATTCAGATAAAATATGAGAGATAATGTAAGAAAAGGTTTGCATATACCTGTGAGCTTTTAGGAAATGGCAGTGGATTTTTTATGAAACAGCGGCTTTATGATTCTTTTTTTAAGGGCCTGGCGGGGATTTTATTTCTGCTTTTGATGGCGTTTTTCCTTGCGGCATTGTTTGTAAAGGCAGTCTATCGGTATGATGACAGTCCTGCGTTTGTGTCTGCAGAATGGTATGACTGGGCAGCAATCATACTGCTTGGCCTGTTTTTGTTCCTGATGTGCCGCTATCGAAAATCGCTGGATCGATGGATTCCAAAACAAGTCAGTATTTCGTTGTTTTTCGTAATCAGCCTTCTTTTTGCGGTACTTGTTCCATTAAAGCCGTTTTCGGATATGAAGCAGCTGTATGACGGGGCGCTTGCAGTGTCCCGTGGGGAGTTCTCTTTTTTTCGGACGACCGATTACTTTCAGATGTACCCAAACAATCTGTTTGCATGTGTGATTTACGGGGCGCTGTTGGCAGTCTTTCCTGATTCGGTGATGACACTGAAAATATGTAATATCTGCGTCGCCCAGGGGATTGTGTTTTTGACACGGAAGCTGCTGGATTATTTGTTTGGCCAGGTGTATGAAAATTTGTTTTATTTCTGTAGCCTTTTCTTTTTGCCAATCATTTTGTATGTCAATCATATTTATACAGATCAATTGTTTGTTTTAGGCAGTCTGCTGATCGTTTATCTGTATCTGCGGCAACCCGGAGGTACCTGGATATTCCTGCCGGTTCTTTTGGCAGGGGCGTATCTGCTTCGACCCCAGTCAGCCTTTTATGGCATCGCTTTTCTGATACTGTTCCTCTTTGGCAACAGGCAGGAAATAAAAGAAAAGCTCTTGCCGGTTTTGGGCGGGCTCCTGATATTTATATTGGTGGTTGCAGGTTTTTTTAGAGGGATCGTACCGAAACTGGTGGGTACGGATGCAAAGAGTATGCCGGTGTGGTCTTACATTTATATGGGACTCAATGAAGAGGAATTCGGGTTTCAGGACAACTCCCACAGCATGACGCGGTCTCCGGAAGATGTGAAAGAACGAATTGCTTCATACACGCCCGTTCAGTTGGGAAAGATTCTGGTGAAAAAGACGGACTGGATGTGGACGGAGGGAACCTATCAGGCTTCCCGATATGCTTTTGGCGATGACGGAATGCAGCCCCTGGAAAAATTCGAATACGAAACATGGCTGACAAGGAGGACCAAAGATTCTGCAGACCGGCTGCGGATCGTGGCAGATGCGTTCATGCGGGGACAGTATTTGCTGCTGCTTCTTATTACGGCTTACGGTATTTTCCGGATTTTTTTTGTGAGAAAGGGGAAACCACCGGAGATTGCCCATGTGGGCCTGCTGCTTTTTTATGCGAATCTGTTCTTTTATTTGATCTGGGAGATTAAGTCCCGGTATCTGCTTCCGTTGTACCCTTTTTTGCTGCTGTTTGGATTGGGAAACCTGTTCAAAAAAGAAAGAGAGTAATATTGCTTTCTTTTCTGATCGGCAGCCATTCTACCATGGATAAGAAGCTTGCATACCGCCCCGCTTTCCCGCATACACTGTAGAAACACGGTGATTGCGGGGTTTACCTTGAAAAGTTATATAGAGGAAAGGGCAATAGAGATTGCGAATTATATTGTCGAAAACAACGCTACGGTCCGGCAGACCGCCGGAAAATTCGGTGTCAGCAAGAGCACGGTACATAAGGACGTAGCAGACAGGCTTCTGGAAATCAATCCGGCGCTGGCGGCGCAGGTACGGAAGGTGCTGGATATCAACAAGTCGGAACGGCACATACGTGGCGGCTTTGCGACCCGGGAAAAGTATCTGAAAAAGAATGCTTAAAAAGAGCGGAAATGGTGCAGGCGCACTGTTTCCGCTCTTTTTAACTGCGGTTTTTTCAAAATCGATGAATGATTCGGGCTTTTGACGCTGTAAAAGTGATTACGTACGGATTGTTACGCTGCTTCGCAGCTCTCACAATCCTACCCAACATTCGGAATCCATGGGGCCCCTGCCCCACTTCTTCCTCATATTGGGACGCGTCATAAAGCCACTCATCCACCGGTATGCGAGCATACCGTGGATTCGGGCTTTTGACGCTGTAATCATAGAATTGCCTGTTTCAAGGAATCGTGGTACAATGAAAACAGTTTGAAGCAAAGGAGTGTGGAAGCCATGAAACGAAAAATGCTTTCCATCGTATTGTGCGTCTGCCTTGTGATGCTGTTTTGTACCGGCTGTTTCGGAAAAACAAAGCTGAACGAGGGATATGACAAAGAAGAACTGTTAGCCGAAGCCGAGAGCATCATTGATGCCGTACACATAGACGGCGTGGAAAAGGTGCTGAAGGAGCATATGCGGGAGGATTATCTGGAAAAGTATCCCATGGATGATACAGTGGAGGATTTTGAAAATCTGCGGACTTCTGTGGGACCGTTTATTTCCTATACCCAGACGACGGTGATCGGGCAGGACAGTCCGGACGACAAAAAAGAGCCCTTTGCGGTGGTGGCGGTGACGGCTACCTATGAAGACGGGGAATTGCTGTTCATGCTTACCTTTGATCTGGATTTGAACCTGGTCAGCTTTTATGTGAAAAAATAACGGATACGGAAAAGGTATGGGCTTACAACTGATTTACGGAAGAAGCGGTTCCGGAAAAACAAAATATTTGCGGGATTGGGTCATTACGGAAGCAGGCCGGCACAAAGACAGGGATTATATCGTCATGGTGCCGGAACAGTTTAATCTGCAGACGCAGACGGACTATGTGCTGGCCCACCCGGATCGGGGCATATTCAATATTGATATTTTAAGTTTCAAACGGCTGGCCTGGCGGGTGCTGGCGGAAACCGGATTTTCAGGCACCCGGGTACTGGATGAGTCCGGCAAGCTGATGGTGCTTCGGAAGGTGGCTTTGGAGCAGCGGGATGCACTGACGGTACTGCAGAAGCCGCTGAAACGGATGGATTCCATCGCGAAATTGAAGTCACTGCTGTCCGAATTTGCCCAGTACAATGTAAAAAAAGAACAGTTTACATTTCTGGAAACGGAAGATGTGATTCCGGGATTCCGCAAAAAGACGGAAGATCTGTTTTTGCTGCAGGAGGCCTTTTATCGGTATATCGAGCCGCATTATGTTACCGACGCCCAGATTATGACCGCATTGGCGGACAAACTGGGAGCGTCGGAATTTGTTGCAAATGCAGTCTTTGTTTTTGACGGGTATACCGGATTTACCTGCCAGCAGTATGCGCTGATCCGGCAGCTGATGAAGCATGCGAAACAGGTGATTCTGTCGGTGACCATGGATCCTGCCCTTGCGTCTGCGACTGCCGTCTTTGCCCATGAACTCTTTGCCTCCGGCGTAGCGGTAAAAACAGATCTGCTGCGGATAGCGCAGGAAGAACGCGTGAAAGTCATGCCGCCGGTTTGCCTGGAAAAAGGTGCAGGCAGGTTTCCGGAATTTGATTTTCTGGAGCAGCATCTCTTTGGGGATACAAAGCCGGTTTATGCAGAAGAAACGCACCGGATCACCGTGACGGAATGCCGCAGTCCGGAGGAAGAAGTCCTCTGGCTGCGCAAACAGATCGTATCACTGGTAAGAACCGAGGGCTTTGCATATCGGGATATTGCCGTCGTGACAGGCGATATCGGAAAGTATGCGAAATTGTTTGAACAGGCCATGGCGGAAGCGCAGATTCCCTGCTTTACGGATCGGGCGAGGCCGCTGCTGGAAAATGCCGCGGCGGAATCACTGCGTGCGCTGATTGCCATGGCGGCGGAGGATTTCTCCTATCGGAGTGTATTCCGGTTTTTGCGAAGCGGGTTTTCCGAACTGACGGATGCGCAGGTGGATACGCTGGACGGGTATGTCCGTACCACCGGACTGCGGGGTTGGAATACGTGGAAGAAAGAATGGACCTTTGCTCCCGGCAGAATGAACGCGGCAGCGCTTGCGGAGCAGAATGTGCTGCGGGAGGCCTTCACAGAGAAAATCAGAACCTTTGCAGAGGCGTTTCTGAAAAACACTTCCACGGTCAAAGAAAAGACCACCGCACTGTATGAGACGTTGGTTTCACTGCATTTTGAAGGAAAACTGCTGTCGCTGGCGGAAGCATTTGAACAGGAAAATCAGTCTGCCCGGGCGCTGGAATATGCACAGATCTACACATATCTGATCCATCTGCTGGATGAGTTGGTGGAAATATCGGGAGAGGAAACGGTATCGGCAGCGGATTATCTGAAAATCCTGGAGGCAGGACTTTCCGCCGGCAGAATCGGCGTGCTGCCGCCGGGAGAAGACTACGTCCTTTTGGGCGACGTGCGCCGGACGCGGTTTGCAAAAATCCGCGCCCTGTTTTTACTGGGCGCCAATGAAGGGGTGATTCCAAACACAGGGATACAGGGCGGTCTGCTGGATGAAGCGGAACGGCTGTATCTGAAGGAGCATAAAGTCATGCTTGCGCCCACGGCGCAGGAGGCGTATTTTACCCAGCGCTATGACTTGTACCGGACCTTTGCCAAAGCAAAGGAGTTTCTCTGCCTGTCTTACAATCTGGAAGCCACAGACGAGGGGGAAGCGGCGGCGTCCTACATTGTCCGGGATATCCGGAAAATGTTTCTGCACTGTCGGTTTCAGCGTGCTGCGGAGAATCGTTTGCCGGAAACCAAGGCGGATGCGTGGGAATATCTGTTGTCCCGTGCATCGGACAATGACGCGGCGGCGGAAGCCCTGTATCATTGCCTGATGCGGGAAGCAGCGTACAGGCAAAAACTGGCGCTTTACGAAAAGGGACGGCTGTACCGCATGGACAGTCCGTTTTTGCAGACGCTGACCGCAAAACAGCTGTATCTGGGAGACCGGCAGGAATTTCATACCAGTGTCAGTCGGCTGGAGCAGTACAATAAATGTCCCTTTGCTTACTTTTTACGCTACGGGCTGGGACTGTATGCGGCTGCCGGACCGGAGCTGGCGGCAGTGGATTATGGGGAAATCTATCATACGGCCTTGGAAAATTATGTGAATATCGTGCGGGAAACCGGGATGGAAGTACAGCAGGTTTCTGATGAAAATCAGATGCGCCTTGCAGAGGAATGTATAGCAAATGCCTATCGGCATGTCCGTCGTGCAGTGATGCCGCCTACGGCGCGGGATGCGTTTCAGACCCGGCGAATGGCACGGATCATGAAACGGACGGTCTGGGCCATCGGACGGCAGTTTGAGAAAGAGCAGTTTCGGATCCGGGATGTGGAACTGCGGTTCGAAAGACTGGAAAATAAGGTTTCCATGTCTGGGGAAAAGCAGATTCCACTGCTTTTAAACGGCAAAATTGACCGCATGGATGTTTACCGGGATATGGATCAGGAATATGTGCGTGTGGTGGATTATAAAACAGGAAAAGAGGATTTTTCGCTGATCCGGCTGTATCACGGCGTCCAGCTGCAGCTGATGCTGTATCTGGATACGGCGGTGCGGCTGGAACAGAAACAAAGCAGCGTTACGGTGATTCCCGCAGGCGCTTTTTATTATCATATCGAGGATCCGGTGATAGAATTGAAAACGGAAATATCCGACACCGGCAGGGAAGAAAAACTGCTGGACGCCCTGGCACTGAAGGGCTGTGCAGACAGGAACACAAAAGCCGGACAGAAAGGCATGGCGCTGGATGGGGATACGCTGCAGGCGCTGCTGGACTATGCCGGCAGAAAGACGGCAAAAACCGGGGAACGGATTCTGTCCGGCGATATTGCAGTGCATCCGTTTTGCCTGGGACACAGCGATGTACCGGATGCCTGCACATACTGTGATTACCATGATGTCTGCCGTTTTGATAAAAGTCTGGCGCAGCTGCAGGGAATCGAAAAGGAGAGCGATGACGCGCTGCTGGAGAAAATGAAGGAAAGTGAGGATGCTTTTCATGCAGTGGACGAATGAACAGAGACGGGCGTTCTCACTGAAACAGAAGGAAATTTTAGTTTCTGCGGCGGCCGGCTCCGGTAAGACCACGGTAATGGTGGAGCGGGTGCTGGCGCTGATTACGGATGCCGCCCATCCGGTGGATGTGGACCGGCTTCTGATCGTTACCTTTACCAATGCAGCCGCATCCAGTATGCGGCAGAAAATTCGAAACGCCATTGATCAGAAACGGGCGGAAGATCCGGAAAATATCCATTTGCAAAGACAGGCGCTCCTGGTGGATCATGCGCAGATTTCCACCATCGACAGTTTTTGCGCATTTATTGTAAAAAATTATTTTTATCTGCTGGATGGCGTTTCCGCGGATTATCGGATCGGAGAAAAAAGCGAACTGCAGATGATGGAAGACGAGGTGCTGCAGGAGGTTCTGGAAGAAGCCTATGGACAGGCAGACGAAGCCTTTTTCCATCTGGTGGATTCGCTGGCGGCAGGAAAAAGCGATTTACCGCTGGAAAATTATATCCGGAAGCTGTACCAGTATGCCCAAAGTCATGAAGATCCCGAAGCGTGGCTGGCAGGCTGTACGAAGCTCTATGATGCGTTTTCTGCGGAACCGGCCCGGTACACGGAAAGTGCGCTGCGCCTGTTTCAGGGGGAAATGAAAGCGGCAGCGACTTTTCTGGAAAATGCACTGGATCTTTGCCGTGCGCCGGACGGCCCGTATATCTATGAAGAACTTTTACTGCAGGAACAGGCGCAGTTTGCAAAAATGGCAGAGGCGAAGACGATCCCGGAAATCACCGCGGCACTTTCCATGTGTACGTTTGCCTCCCTTTCCCGGAAAAAAGACGACGCCATTGCACCGGAGAAGAGGCAACAGGCGCAGACCTTTCGAAATGCCGCGAAAAAAAGCGTCAGTAAGCTGCAGGAAATCTTTGTGAGCGCAGATCCCGATAGGCGTATGGCAGAGATTACCGCCTGCGGCGACCGGGTGCGGGAACTGGTTCGGATCACCACAGCCTTCGGCAGACGGCTGCTGGAGCAAAAAAAGGAGAAAAACATTTTCAATTACAGCGATATTGCGCATTTTGCACTGGCTGTTTTAAAGATGCCCCACAGTCCCGCGAAAATGCAGCTGCAGAATCTCTACGCGGAGATATTCATTGACGAGTATCAGGACAGCAACCTGCTGCAGGAAGAATTACTGTACCATATTGCAAAGGAAATTTCCGGCGTCCGCCGGGTCTTTATGGTGGGGGACGTAAAGCAGAGCATTTACGGATTTCGCAACGCCTGTCCGGATCTGTTCATTCAAAAGCTTCGGACTTTTCAGGAAACGGAAGGAAACCGGATCAAGCTGTTTTTGAGTGAGAATTTCAGAAGCCGGAAACAGGTGGTGGATGCCGTCAATGTGGTCTTTTCCGAACTGATGCAGGAGAATATCTGCGGCGTTGCATATGATCAGACCCAGAGGTTAAAATATGCGGCATCTTATCAGCCGGAGGTATCGGAAGCGCTTGGACCTGAGCTGCTGCATTATGAGAATACAGATAAAGAGATCGAACATACGGATGCGGAGATTTGTATGATCGCAAAGCGGATCCGGGAACTGACGGATCCGAAATCCCCTCTTCTGATCCAGGATCCGGAAACCGGGGCGCGCCGGCCGGCGGCTTTTAAGGATATCGTCATACTGGCCAGAAACTGGAATGTTGTGGAATCCGTCCGCAGAACGCTGTCGGATATATATCAGATCCCGGTAGCAGCGGCGGCAAGGACTTCGTTTTTCAATACCTTTGAAATCATCACGGTGGTCAATTACCTGCGGATTTTAAACAACCCGCAGCAGGATATTCCCATGGCGTCGGTACTTTTGTCTCCGACGGTGGATTTTAGTGCGGAGGAGCTGGCGCGCATCCGCATCCGCTGCGGGAAAAAGTCCTTATATACGGCAATTTCGGAATACAGAATCCAGGAAAATGATGCGCTTTGCAGCAAAATTGATGCGTTCCTTTCCGTTTACGAGAGGCTGCGGGCAAAGACCCGTCTGGAGTCGGCAGATCAGATTTTAAGCGATCTGTACGAAGCAACGGGAATCGAGGCCTGTGTCAGTGCCATGCCGGCGGGACAAAACCGCCGGGAAAACCTGAAAAAACTCTGTGCCAAGGCACGGCAGTTTGTGCAGACCGGGTACAGAAGCCTGTTTGATTTTCTCTGTTATATCGAAAAACAGATCGAATATGAAATCTCGGAAGAGGAATGGAAAATATCCGGGGACGGGGCGAATGCGGTCAGAGTTATGACCATGCATAAAAGCAAGGGGCTGGAGTTTCCCATCGTCTTTCTCGCCGGACTGGAAAAGCAGTTTAATTATGAAAACAGCACCGCGCCTGTGATTATGCACCGGGAACTGGGGATCGGTGTGAATTACGTGGACTTTGAAAAACGGTTCCGCAAGAAAACCATGGTGCGGCAGATCATTGAGGATCGGATCCGGCGGGAAAGCTGCGGAGAGGAAATCCGGATTCTGTACGTGGCCATGACTCGGGCAAAGGAAAAGCTGATTCTTTGCTGCAGCCACAGCGAAAAGCAGGCGCTGGCAGGAGAGGGCGGCGGACTTTCCGAAAATGATGTCCTGAAAGCCCAATCGTTCTGGGAATGGCTGCGGAAGATCATCCCTGCCCATCCGGAGTGTTTTGAAATCCGTGAATTTACCACCGGAGCACTGCTGGATACCGCTGCCGGCAGACAGGAGAAAGCCGCGGCTGTCTTGTCCGAAGAAACCGGCATCTCCGTCGATGCGGAGGCGCTGCTGGCTCAGCTGCAGTTTACATATGAACCCCGCAGTCTGCAGCATTTTGAAAAATGGTCCGTCTCGAAACTGAAAAAAGAATACCAGCTGCGGCAGCAGGAGGAAGCAGATTTTGAGGACGGCAGGGAGCTGATCCGTCCGGAACCGGAATATCCTACGCTGCCGGCCTTCCTGAAAGAGAAGGAAGGGATTCCTGCAGCCGAACGGGGACAGCTGTATCATTATATTCTGGAGTGCTGGGACTTTACCCGGCCCTCTGATACGGGTGCGGTGCAGAAGATGATTGCGGCACTGCAGGAACAGGGAAGCTTCAGCGAAGCACAGGCAAACTGTGTCCATGCGGAAAAGATTGCCCGTTTCTTAAACAGCAGCCTGGGAAAACGGATGCAGGCGGCCAGTCTGCGCAGGCAGCTGATGCGGGAACAGCCCTTTACCATTCTTTTTGACGGTGCGGAAGCAGGCATCACGGCGCATAAAGAAGAACTGCTGTTGCAGGGCGTCATAGATGTCTGTTTTGAAGAAGACGGCGCGCTGGTACTGTTGGATTATAAAACGGATTATCTGCCGGATAAAAACCTGCAGGTGCTGGCAGATCGCTACCGCGCACAGCTGCTGTGTTATCGCTGCGCGCTGGAAAAGCTCACCGGAAAGCCGGTGAAAGAAATGTGGATTTATTCCCTGTATGCGGATCAGGCAATTCAGCTCGCCACATAAAACAACATATTGTATAAAAATAAATCACATAAATAATATTTGAAAAACAGCAGAAAAGATGCTATAGTAAATACAGGCAAATGATCCGAAGGCTGTCCGTAATCAGACGATGAATCATAAGCTGATCTATATTTGCATAGTTTCGTTCCTGCTGTTTTTCTGTGGTTGCGGAAAACAGGCAGAGTTTGTCATTGACCCGGAGGAAACCCCGGCGCCTGCCGCTGCGTCGGAAGAGGAGACTTCCCCAAAGGAGAGTGAAATGCCCCGGGAAATCGGCGTTTATGTGTGTGGTGCGGTGGCGAGTCCCGGGATCTATTATCTGAAAGACGGCGCGCGTATGCAGGATGCCGTGGATGCTGCCGGGGGCATGCGGCAAGATGCCGCTGCCGCTTCTGTCAATCTGGCGGCGTATATTCATGACTGTGATCAGATCTACATTCCGACGGTGACAGAACAGGCAGGGGTTCCTGTACAGGCAGCAGGGGCAGATGTAAAAGCGGATGACGGAAAAGTGAATATCAATCAGGCAGGCGCAGAGGAGCTTTGCACCCTTCCGGGTATCGGCGCGTCCAAAGCGGAAAGCATCATCACCTACCGGACGCAGAACGGCCCGTTTCAAAGTATCGAGGATATCAAAAATATTTCGGGAATCAAAGACGCGGTTTTTGAAAAGATCCGGGATCTGATATGTACATAAGGAGGAAGGCTTATGCGCAGCATAACTTTAAATGCCTTCCGACGACATGGCAGGTGCGCCCCAGGCGCGCGTGCCGTTACCGCAAGGAGGAAGGCGCTTTTGCTGAAAGAAGGCTGCCGCCGTCAGTGGAAGCGGCTGAAGGCATTTTTCCTGAACCGGCGATTACTGTGCGCTTCTTTTTCTTTTGTACTGGCTATGCACTTAAAAAAGGAGGAAGATTCGTTCCTTGTATGCACGGTAATCGCCTTATATATTCTATTACTGACGGTTTGTACGATACACCGGAATTTCAGGAAAAGAAGAGAAATTCTGCTCTGGATGCTGTTGTTTTTTCTGGCGGGCCTTTTTCTGGCAAGGTACAGCGGCAGCATAGCGCTTCCGGACGCGGGGACGCCGGTGCGTTTTTCGAAGGTGCGGATTCTGGACTGTGAGAAGCGAAACGATGCTTTTCGCTGTATTTTCCGTATTGATTCTTTCTATCACCGGGGCGTATTTTACAGTGAGGAAGCCGTCCCCATTGGAGCGGTGGTGGATCTGTCCGGCACGACTGCCTGTTTTGATACGCCGAAAAATGAAGGCGCCGTGGATCTGCGGGCCTATTATGCGGCTTCCAATATTGTGTTTTATCTGAAAGACGCGAAACTGAAACATTTGCAAAAAGCCGGGTTTTCCCTCACTGCTTGTTTCAGAAAACTGCGGGAGGCGTTGTCCGCCCGGGTAGACGCGTTTGCACTGCCGGAAGGCGCCATTTTGAAGGCCATTTTATTCGGCGATAAAACGGGCTTAGGTCCTGCGGAGAAAAAAATTTATCAGGAAGGCGGCATCAGTCATGTCATGGCCATCAGCGGCCTGCACATTTCCGTGCTTGCAGCCGTATGTACGCTGCTGATGAAGCTCTGCGGATGCGGTAAAAAGGCGATTTTGCTGGGTAATACCCTGTTTCTTTTTGCCTTTGCACTGTTTTGCGGCTGGACCCCTTCGGTGGCACGGTCGGTTTTTATGTATGGCGCTGCGGCGCTGGCCGCCCTCAGTGGCAGAAAAAATGATTTGCCCACCACCCTTTCCGCGTCTTTTGTCGCTTACGCCTGCCTTTACCCGGCGGCGGTGCGGCAGGCGTCCATGCTGTTGTCCTACGGCGCGGTGACTGCCATCTGGCTGTATCTGCAGCTTACCCGGCGTTTGCGGGGCGCTTCTGCAAAGCAGGCCGGTCGGCTCCGGTGGCTTTGTTTTTCCCGGCTGCTGGCGCCTTTTTCACTGGGACTGTTTTTGAATCTGCTTCTGCTGCCTGTAACCCTGTATTTTTTTTACAGCTGTTCGCTGCTGTCTGTGTTTGTCAATCTCTATGTGATTGCCATGATGACGCCGCTGTTTGTTCTGGGGCTGGCGGCGCTGGCCGTTTCGTTTTTTTACCCGCCGCTTGCGGGATTACTGTTTCGCATCTGCGGGCTGATTCTGGAATCCTTCTCGCAGACGGCTTCCTTTGCCGCTTACCGGCTGGGGGGATTTCGGATCGCGGGAAAACCCCATTGGTTTCTGGTGATCGGCTTTTATCTGGTACTGGCAGCGGTGCTGTTTTTTCTGCCTGTAATCAAACGGAAATATTTGCTGCTGCTGCCGGTAGTGCTGTCTGTGTTCCTGCTGTTTTTTCATCCGGCCAAAAACCGCCTGACCATGTTGTACGTGGGGCAGGGAGAGTGCAGTATCATGGAAAGCAAAAGCGGGAAAGTGCTGATGTTTGACTGCGGCAGCAGCGATGAAGATGCCCTGTTTCAGTATACGGTGGAACCGTATCTGAAAAGCCGTGGGATCGGCCGTGTGGACTGCGTGTTTCTGAGCCATTCGGATGCAGATCACATCAACGGGATAGAACAGTATCTGGAAGAGGAAAACAGAAGTATTCGAATCGGTACCATTGTGATTACCCCTCAGATGGCGCAGGAAGAGAAGATTTGTAAGGAGTTTTTGCCGAAGGCACAAAAAGCCGGTATCCCGGTGCAGCAAATGCGGGCCGGAGACAGTCTGCTGCTGAAAGACATAAAAATCCGCTGCCTCTTTCCGGACAGCGGTTGGAAAAGCACAGATGTGAACGCCGGTTCCATGATTCTTTCGGTGGCGGCAGGCGGACTCCGGTTTTTATTTACGGGGGATGCGACTGCGGAAGCGGAGGCAAAAATCCCCCGGGCAGCGGCGGATGTTCTGAAGGTCGCCCATCACGGGTCGAAAACCTCTACCAGTGCAGCGCTTCTTGCGCAGCTGCATCCGAAAGCCGCGCTGATTTCCTGCGGCATTGACAATGCGTACGGGCATCCCCACCGGGAAGTGCTGGAGCGGCTGAAAGCTGCGGGGACACAGGCCTTTGTAACCGCAGGCTGCGGTCAGATTGATCTGTATTATGACGACGGCAGCTGCCGGGTAAAATGTTTTCTCCCGGCAGGAAATTCAGTTCAGTAAGGGCGGCCGGGTCAGCACATCGTTCAGTACGTCAGCCAGCGGCTCCATGGCGTTTAACATTTCCTGAAAGCTGTTTTTCTGAGAACCGGCCTCGATCAGCATGCATTTCGGCAGAAAGTGCAGGTTGTATTCGTAGCCTTTCAGATAAATATGCCGCATGAGGCCGGGGTATTTTTGATTGGCGGCCAGCTGGGTCTGAAAGCTGAAGCTTAAGTTTCCTGCCAGATTCGGATTGTAAAGGTAATCGATTTCGCCGTTTTCCACGGTACGGCTGAGGCCGTTGAAGAGCATCAGACGGGCGCAGGTTTTGCCGTTCAGCTCTGTGGTCATTTTTTCACCGTCGATGCCGTCCCGGTGCAGGTCGATAATGACGTCGATTTCCGGGTGCTCCTTTAAAATGGCAGCAATGCTTTTTTCCGCGTATATATACGCTTTGCTCCGGTCCAGCAAACCGTTTTGCAGGTCATAGACTTCGGTATTATGTATCACCTGAAATCCGTAACGCTCGCTTAAGCACCGGGCCAGGTAGTCGCCCACCGCCACAATGCTCATGGAGGGGTCGCCTTCCGTACTGTCCGCAAAGGCTTCCTGGGAATGGGTGTGGTAAATCAGAATGGTCTGGGTATCCTTGTCGATGGTCTGATCAGCTGCCAGCAGACTTTCCGCATTCAGCAGGGATGCGTCCGCATAGGTAGTGCGGTCCACGGTATAAAATTCATTCAAAAGAAAATTGTAGTCCGACAGCTGCTGCCTGCTGTAAAGGGGCGTTACAATACCCGGTGTAAATTCCGTGCCGGCAGCGGAAACCGGAAGCGCCGTTTCTTCGGGCGCTGCTTTTGCAACGCCGGTGCTTTCCGACTGCCGGATGGCCTGATAATACACCAGATATTCCGACGGCGTAATATCGGCGTTGGTCGCACTTTCCTCATAAATCAGCCTGCCGGCGGGGAAAAACAGATGCACCAGATGATCGAGAAACGAATTGCTTTCGCCCCAGTAAATGTATTCCAGCCCGGGGGCAAACACGGAGACCAGTTCGTCCGAAAGCAGTCGGACGAACATACGGCTGTGATCGATATTTTTGGAAATCAGTCCCGCCAGGCGGACAAAAAATACAATGAGAAGCAGAAGCAGCACAACAACGGCGGGTTTTGCTGCTTTCTTTACCCTTTGGGTCAATACGGCATACCTTTGTCCTTTTTTTCTTCATTCTATGAGCAAAACAGGCTCAGTATGACCGGGGATTCCGTTTTTGAAAGCTCAGGTTCAGCGCATCGGAAACGATATGCGCGATGCGGCAGACGGCTTCGTCGATATCCTTTGGGGTCACATACATGCCGTTTAAATGGGGCGCCACGGCGGCGCTGCCCACAGCATCATGCACAATGGCCGCAGCTTCCACTACGGTGGGTACGCCGATGGCAAGCACGGGCACGCCCAGAGATTCTCTGGATATTTCGCAGCGGTGATTGCCGACGCCGCTGCCCGGATGAATGCCGCTGTCAGCAATCTGTATGGTACGTCCCAGCCGTTTGGAGCTTCTTGCGGCAAGGGCGTCGATGGCAATAACCAGATCCGGCGCGATCCGCCGGACAATGCCCTGGAGAATTTCCGCAGTATCCATTCCGGTTTGTGCCATGACCCCGGGGACGATACTGCAGATCAGATACAGCTGATTTTCATCCAGCGCCAGCTCTCCGAACTCCGCTTCGATATGCCGGCTGATGTTGATGCGGTCCACCACGTTCGGACCCAGAGAATCGGCAGTGACCATGCGGTTGCCCAGTCCGGCGATCAGAATGCAGGGCCGTTTGTTTTCACAGACAGGCAGCATGTCCCGGATCACCGAAGCCAGTTTTTTGGAAACCGCCTTGTCATAGACGGCGTCCGAATCACTCATGCGCGGCGCTTCCAGCGTAACGTAAACGCCCTTTGGCTTGCCCATGGCTTTTGCGCCGTTTTCTGTGACAATGGAAACCTTTGTCATGGTGATATCGTTCTTTCTGTCTTTGGATTCGTCAATGACGACGCCGGAAATTTCCACATTATCATTTTCATATTTTTCCCGGACCTCCATTGCCAGATCCGTGCGGGTACTCAGGTCGCTGATTGCTTCGTTCATGTTTTCACCTCTGCTATGCTAGTATGGCTTAAGACAGAAAAGAATATGTAAAAAATGCAGCGGCTGTCCGTAAAATAATTTAGGAAAAATAACCAATTTTCAGGAAATTTTTCCCGGAATTCTATTGAATATTTTCTGCTGCCCGGATATAATGGAATCAATAGGGAATGATCTGCGCGGGGCATTTTTGCGCCGGTTTGCCGCGTAAAATCACAAAAGTTCCCCTGTTTGACGTCAGGAGGATGGAACAAATGAAAAAGATCAGAAAAATACTTGCATGGATGCTGGCAGTCAGTATTGTTTTATGTGCGTCTGCCGTATATCCTGTACAGAAACCGGAAGCCGCCACGGGGTCGAAACTGGTGGCGTTTACCTTTGACGACGGCCCTTCGGCGAATACTACGACGCTGCTGGACGGACTGCGGCAGCGGGGTGCAAAAGCCACATTTTTTATGAGCGGGGCCAACGGCGGCGCCGGTGTCATACACTGGAGCAGCCTGCTGAACCGGATGATCAGCGAAGGCCATCAGCTGGCAAATCATACATACAGTCATCACGTGCCGTTTTCCGGCCTTTCGGCTGCTTCGATGCGCAGTGAAGTGTCCGGTGTGGAAACTTATCTGTTCCGGGCCATGGGCGGAAATTATCAGGATATGGTGCGGATTCCCGGCGGAGACCGTTCCGGGCTCATCGACCAGAGCGTAAGCGCGCCCATGATTTTATGGTCCGTGGATACCCTGGACTGGAAGTACAGAAATACGGCTACGGTATACAACAATATTATGAGCAGTGTAAGGGACGGCAGCATCGTACTGCTGCATGATCTGTACGCCACCAGCGTGCAGGCAGCGCTGCAGGCCATTTCCGCACTGCAGAGCCAGGGGTACGAATGTGTGACCGTGGCAGAACTGCTTCGAAGACGGGGCATCACACCGGTGAACGGGGAGACCTATTCTCACGCATACCCCAACGGCATCAATCTGCCCGCCTATACGGCGCCTGCCGTATCGTTTCATTCGGATGCGGGCGGCACACTGCAGGTGCGCGCCTCGTCGCCGGATGCAGGTCTGAGCTATTATTTCACCACCGACGGCAGCATGCCGAATCTCAGCAGCTTCCGATGCGGAACCCACGGCGTTGCAGACGGACAGACCGTTACCGTTGTGGGCATTGACCGTTTCGGTACCCGGACGCCGGTGACGACAGTGGTTGCGAAAACCGACAATCCCTTTGGCATTGCATTCAGTGCGGCTTATTATGCCAATCGTTATCCGGATGTGAAACAGGCCTTCGGTACCAATGAATCGCAGCTGCTTGCCCATTTCAAAGACTATGGCATCAAAGAAGGAAGAGTTGCGAGCCCGGTATTTTCCATTAATTATTATATGGATCAGTACGCCGATCTGAAAGCGGCTTTCGGGAACGACCGGATGGGATACGTGCAGCATTTTCTGAAGGAAGGCATGAAGGAAGGACGCAGTGCCATTGCAACCTTTGATGTTTTCGCTTATCGGAACCGTTACGCGGATCTGCAGAACGCCTATGGCGCGGATCTGGCGAAATATTACGAGCATTTTGTTAAAAGCGGATATCAGGAAGGCAGAGAGGGCGATACTTTCGGACTGACGTTTGACGCCGTTTATTATGCGAATCAGTATCCCGATCTCAAAAAAGTGATGGGTACCGATGAAGCGCTTTTGATGAACCATTTCAAAAACTATGGACTCAAAGAGGGGAGGACAGCCAGTCCGGTTTTTTCTATAAGCTACTATATGAAGCAGTATGGGGATCTTAAAACGGCCTTCGGCACAGACTACATGGGGTATATTGCGCATTTTCAGCAGAATGGTATGAAGGAAGGCCGCATGGCCATTGCCGGTTTTGATGTGCGTTCCTATCGGAACCTTTACAGGGATCTGCGCGTGGCCTTTGGTACGGATCTTACATCTTATTATGCGCATTATGTAAAGGACGGGTACCGGGAAAAAAGAAAAGCCACCGGTGCACCGAAAATCACCGATCCCGTAATCGCATATAATGGAAAGGACTACAGCGCGGTATATGATTTTAATTTTTACACCAGCCATTATTCGGATGTGAAAGCGAAGTATGCAAACGACGACGTGGCTGCGCTGGAACATTTTGTGAAAGACGGTATGCGAGCGGGAAGCCAGGCTTCGGCCGAATTCAACGTGCAGAATTATAAAGCCCGTTATGCGGATCTGCAGGCGGCTTTCGGGAATGATCTGAAGCAGTACTATCTGCATTATATGGAATACGGAAAGAAAGAGGGCAGAAATGCAAAATAAACCCAAAGGATGCGGCGATTTTTTCAGGAAAAATTGAAAAAAGCTATTGACATCATTTGGCAGAGTCACTAAAATAGATGCGTGTGCTTTGGTGAGGTTGTCCGTGTCCGGCTTTCACAAAGCAGTGTATTTTTGAAATAATGGAGGGAATTGACTTGGCAAATATCAAATCTGCAAAGAAAAGGATTCTTGTAACAGAAACCAGAGCAGCCAGAAACAAAGCGATTCGGTCAAAGGTAAAGACATCTGTGAAAAAAGTATACGCTGCGATCGAGGCAAAGGATAAGGCGGCTGCAGATGCAGCGCTGGTAGCTGCAACATCAGAGCTGATGAAAGCTGAGACAAAAGGCGTTTATCATAAGAACAATGTTTCCCGTAAGGTAAGCCGCCTCAGCCAGGCTGTCAACAAGATGCAGTAAGATTTTTTCAGAGTTTATAAGCATTCAGGAAACAACCAATACCGTCATGTTGGTTGTTTCTGTTTTTAAGGAGGTAATTATCATGGGAAAGAAACAGGGAAATTTATCAATTGACAGCGATAATATATTTCCGATTATCAAAAAATGGCTTTACAGCGACCAGGATATTTTTATCCGGGAGCTGGTATCTAACGGCTGCGACGCCATCACCAAGCTGAAAAAATTGGAGATGATCGGCGATTATACGCCGGAAGAAGGCAAAGAATATGAGATCAAAGTCATTGCGGATGATAAAAACAAGACGCTGACCATCGTGGATAACGGCATCGGCATGACAGCCGATGAAGTGGAAGAGTACATCAACCGGATCGCATTTTCCGGCGCCACGGACTTTTTGGAGAAATACAAAGACAAGGCGAATGACGATCAGATCATCGGTCATTTCGGACTGGGCTTTTATTCCGCATTTATGGTTGCGGATGAAGTGCACATCGATACGCTGTCCTATCAGGAAGGCGCCCAAGCCGTACACTGGGAATGTGACGGCGGCACCACTTTTACGCTGGAAGAGGGGACACAGGCGGAAGTCGGCACAAAGATCACCCTGTTTTTGAATGAGGAATGTACCCAGTATGCCAATGAATACCGGGTAAGGGAAGTTCTGGAGAAATACTGTTCCTTCCTGCCGACGCCCATTTATCTTGAAAATCCCAATGCCCCCGTACCGGAGAAAAAAGAAGGGGAGGAAGCAAAAGAGGAAGCGCCGAAACCGGTCAACGATACAAATCCCCTGTGGATGAAGCATCCCAACGAGTGTACGGAGGAAGAATACAAAGAATTTTTCCGTAAGGTCTTCATGGATTACAAGGAGCCGCTGTTCTGGATTCATCTGAACATGGACTATCCGTTTAATCTGAAAGGTATTCTGTATTTCCCCAAGATCAATACGGAGTATGACAGCATTGAAGGCAAGATCAAGCTGTACAACAATCAGGTTTTCATCGCCGATAATATCAAAGAGGTGATTCCGGAGTTCTTAATGCTCTTAAAGGGCGTCATCGACTGTCCGGATCTGCCTTTGAACGTGTCCCGGAGCGCCCTGCAGAACGACGGTTTTGTTACAAAGATTTCCGATTATATCACCAAAAAGGTGGCAGACAAGCTGTCCGGCATGTGCAAGGTGGATAAGGAAAATTACGAGAAATACTGGGATGACATTGCGCCGTTTATCAAGTTCGGTTTTCTTAAAGATCCCAAGTTTGCCGAAAAGATCAACGATTATATTCTGTTTAAGACCACGGACGACAAGTATCTGACCCTGCCGGAATGTCTGAAGGTGGAGGAAGAAGCAGAAGAAGCCAAAGAAGAGAAAGACGATGCTGCGCAAACTGCGCCGGAAACCGAAAGCAAAGGGGCAGAGGACGGAAAAGAAGCAGAAGAAGCTGCGCCGGAGGAAGAAGAAAAAGCCAAAAAGACCATTTATTATATTACGGATGAGAAACAGCAGTCCCAGTATATCCGTATGTTTAAAGAAAACGGCATGATGGCGGTCTATCTGACCCACAATATTGACAGTCCGTTTATCAATGCCCTGGAGCAGAAAAATGAAAAGATCCGTTTCTTACGAATTGATGCGGATATGAACGAGGCTTTGACGGAAAGCTTTGACGAGACGGAAGCAAAAGAAATGGAAGAAACCCTTGCGCCGCTCTTTCAGAAAACGCTGGGCAAGGACAAGCTGACCGTAAAGGCAGAGGCCTTAAAGGATGAGGGCATTGCATCCGTGCTGACCCTGTCCGAAGAATCCCGCCGGATGGAAGACATGATGAAGATGTATGCCATGTACGGTATGGGTTCGGATGCGTTCCCGAAAGAGGAAACGTTGATTTTGAACGTCAAACATCCGCTGGTGAAGTATCTGTGCAGCAACGATCAGAGCGCGTATACGGAAATGATCGTAAAACAGCTGTATGATCTTGCGGCACTGGCCGTGGAACCGCTGACAGGCGACGCCATGCGGGAATTTTTGCTGCGAAGCAATGAACTGATGCGGCTTTTGACAGAATAAAGATACCGGCACCATATCCGTAAGCAGGAAAAACTTACGGATATGGTGTTATTTTTTAACGGGGAGGCGTACACATAAGATGAAGAATTTCGTGATGGAAAAACCTGTGCTCAATTTCATTCATTATATCAGTTCCGCCAATTTCATTGTCAGCGTCCTGCTGGTGTTGGCTGCAGTCGCCCTTTGGGGATTTGTCAAACGCCTGTTCCGCCGGTTTGCGAATCATTCTTCGGAAGATGACAGAAAGAATTCTTTTTTCCGGCTGCTGGTCATGATAAGCCGGTTTCTGATCGTGTTGATTACGATTCTTTCGGTGCTGCAGATCAACGGAATCAACGTCAGTTCGGTCATCACGGGACTGGGACTGGTGAGCGCTGTGGTAGGCCTTGCGCTGCAGGATATTTTAAAGGATGTGATCATGGGCATCCGCATCATCACCGATCAGTTTTTCTTTGTGGGCGATATTGTGAAATATCAGGATTTTGAAGGCAGGGTCATTGATTTCAACGTCCGGGCCACCAAAATCCAGAAGTTGTCTGACAATTCGATTATGACCGTCAGCAACCGGAACATTTCCCAGATCATCAAAAGCGGCAACGTCAACGGCCTGAATGTGCCTCTGTCCTATGAAGCGGACGTCCGGAAAATTCATCAGGTGCTGTCTGCGGTCTGTGAAAAAATCGGAGAAGTGGAGGGGATCGATTCCTGTGTCTACAAGGGGACCCAGGATTTTGAGGACTCTGCGGTGATTTATAAAATTGTATTCTGCTGCAGTCCGGAGCTGAAGTTCGATATGTATCGGGCGGCCATGAAGCTGGTGCAGGAAGGACTGGAAGAAGCGGGTCTGGAGGTGCCTTACAAACAGTTGGTGGTGCACAATCACATCCGGCCGTCGGAGAGTGCCGGAAAAGCCCTTGACATTTCATCAGAGGCTGAAATATAATACACAGGTGTGTGAGACAGCGTCCCATACATAAGAAGATATACATGAAAATGAAAAAATATACAGGGAGAAACGTATGAGCCGTATTAAATTTGTAACAGACTCTGCTGCCGATATTCCGGCGGAAGAACGCGAAAAATATGGAATCCAGGTACTGCCTTTTCCCATTGCAGTCGATGAAAAGGAGTATGAGGACGGCTATTCTTTTACGCCGCAGGAGTTTTACAAGCTGCTGCTTTCGCTGCCGCAGACGCCCACCCATTCCCAGCTGACGGTCTATGCCTTTATGCAGTGTTATGAGGCCGCATATGCAGAAGGGTATGACTGTCTGATTTACACGTCCATTAACTCTAAGGGCAGCACCACATATCAGAATTCGGTGGCAGCCAAGGGAGAGTTTTATGAAGCGCATCCGGAGGCGAAGGATCGCTTTGAGATCGATATCATTGATTCCAGAACTTATACCATGGCTTACGGCTATGCGGTGGTAGAGGGTGCGAAGATGGCGCAGGAAGGCAAAACCCCGGAAGAAATTCTCTATTTTATGGAAGACTGGATTTCCCACACACGGATTTTGTTTGTGCCTTACGATTTGAAATATGCCAAAAAGTCCGGCCGGATTTCCGCGGCTGCGGCTTTTATGGGGGAAGCGCTGGGACTCAAACCCATTATGACCTTTGAAGACGGCGAGTCCAAGGTGCTGGCCAAGGTCCGGGGCGAGAAAAATGTGGTGCATACCATCATGGATATGTGCGAGAAAGAACGGGAAAAGGGTACTCCCTATCTGGTGATTCGCGCGGACCGGCCGGATCAGACGGATCTGATTAAAGAGAAGGCGACGGAAGCCTTTGGGCAGGAACCCGCCATGGATTACTTTATCGGTGGCGTGGTGACCATCAATGCGGGACCGAATCTGGCAGGCATTATTTTCAGAAAGAAATAAATACGGACAGCTCGGTTTGAAAAAAACAGGCAGAAAGCCGGTGACGGATGTCGCCGGTTTTTTATTTGAAAAAAAGAGGCGAATAAAAGGAATAAAATGGTTGACAACTGTCGCATATATGGACTATTATATGGTTGACAGCAGTCATACGAAAAAGGAGATTCCATATGAAAGAAAAAAATATCATTTTACAGCCCAGCGAGTGGCTGATTTGCGAAAAGCTCTGGGAGGAGTCCCCCAGAACCCTGGTGCAGCTCTACCATGCACTGGAAGAGGATCCGGGCTGGAGCAAGAGTACGGTCAATACGCTCTTAAGCCGGATGCTGGAAAAGGGCATTGTGGCCTATGAAGAGGGGGGCAAGGCCAGACAGTATTATCCGAAGATCAAACGGGAGGAAGCGGCTTTTGCCGAGACAAAAAGCCTGATTCAAAAAGTGTACCGTGGTTCCGTCGGCATGATGATGCGCACGCTCCTGCAGGAACACGCTTTAAGCGAGGCGGAGATTCAGGAATTGTATCAGATTCTGCAGGGGGAGGATGAGTGATGGTCAGACAGCTGTTGGGACTGACCCTGTTCCTGGCGGCGGTACTGCTGTTGCGCAAAGTTTGGAACGGAAAAATGTCATGCCGTCTGCAGTACGGTCTTTGGTTGCTGGTGGCTTTACGACTCCTGATTTCGCCGGTTGTATTTGAAAATCCCTTATGGACCCATGGCCCGGGCGCTCTGCTGGATCGGCTGGAAAATGCAGCCGCGGCACAGACAGGATTTGAGGCCGAAGCACCGGCAGATCCGGACGCTGTCCGGCAGGGATGGACGGAAGCCATTCCTGTTCAGTCAAGCGGCGCTTCTTTCCACCACCGTGAAACAGCGGTTTCCCCGGGCCGTCCGATATGGATGCTCAAAGAAACTGCCATGGCTCTCTGGCTGGCCGGAATGATTGTTACGGCTGCATGGATTTTCGCAGGGAATCTTTATTTCCGACGGCGTCTGCGCAGGAACCGCATGTACATCGGACAGGCAGAAGGTTTAAAGGTCTATGTATCAGAGGCGATGGATACTCCCTGTCTGTGTGCCGGATGGAAACCTGCCGTCTATCTGACGCCGGAAAGTCTGGCTTCCAAAGAAAGATACCGGCATGTGCTGACCCACGAGTTGACGCATTATCGGCACAAAGATCATATCTGGTGCATGCTGCGCAGTCTCTGTACGGTGATTTACTGGTTTCATCCGTTGGTTTGGATGGCGGGCCGTGCCTGGGCGGCAGATTGCGAGAAAGCCTGCGACGAAGGCACAATCGCGGCGCTGGGAGAGGCGCAAAAAATGGCTTACGGACGGACTTTGATCGAAATGCTGGCACAACGCCCGCTGCATTCAAAAATCACGCACTGCTGCAGCGGACTGCAGGAAGGAAAAAAAGAAATGAAGGAGCGAATTACCTTGATTGCGGGAAAACAGAAAAAACGGATTTGGATCGCGGTTCCGGCGCTGCTTTTGATCCTGCTGCTGGCGGGGGCTACCACAGGCTGCGGCAGCCGGGCGGACAAAACGGCGGCAAAGCAGACAGAAACGCCGCAGAGCAAAACAGAAGAGGAACAAATATTAGAAGGCGCGGTATTAAGCAGCAGTCAGACCGATGCGTCAGGAGCGTACATTTGGGCATTGGATATGGATCAGGACGGGAAGACAGAGGACATCGCTCTGAATGTCAGTGAACCGGGTGAAAACAATCTTAGGGAATGCCGGATCGAGGTACATACCGGTGAAACAGGAAACGGACAGGTACTGACAGCCAATGCGGAGGGCTTTACGCCGCAGGCAGGCGTAAGCGCTTATTCACCGGATAGGAAAATGATTTTGCTGGCCTTTTGTACGGAGAACAGTGATGGGAGCTGCATCACCTGGTTTTACCGGTATGCTTATGAAAAACTGTATCCGGCAGGGGCGATCCCAGCGGATATCCGCACACTGAATCAAACAAACGAGAATCTGATGCTGTATCGGGACAAAGATGTATTGAAAATTCTGGATGGAAACGATCCCACCAGGCCTGCCAGACAATGGTACTGGAACGGGGCACAAATGGAAGAACTGCCTGCAATATAAATATGTTTTGCCATAAAAACAGATGCGGCCCGGAAAAAGCACCGCTTTTTCCGGGCCGCATGCTGTGTCAGACTCAGCGGTACTGCTGCTCCTGATTGTTCTGATTGTTTTTGTTTTTCTGGTTGTTCTGATCATACTGATTGTTCTGGTTGTTCTGATCATACTGGTTGTTCTGATTGTTCTGCTTGTTGTTCATAATTTGCCTCCTTTTATTCGCAGGTACAGACACGAACGCTGTACTTCGCGACAGGAATAGTTTTTGCCGAACTGCGCAAAACTATACAAAAAACATGAAAAAAATTAAAAGGAGGGAGTTTGCCCATGCTGCTGATACAAAACGGACTGTTATATCTCATGGAAACGGAGGAAACGGTCGCGGCCGATCTTCTGATCGATCAGGGGAAAATCGTCAGAATAGAAAAGGAAATTCCGCCGACCGAAAATATGCAGTGTATTGACGCCGCGGGCAAATCGGTTTTTCCGGGGTTTATCGATGCCCACAGCCATATCGGGATTGCCGAAGAACGTCTGAGCGTGTCAGTGGACGAATCCAATGAAGGGACCCAGCCTGTGACGCCCTTTGTCCGGGCTATCGACGCCATCAATCCCATGGACAGCGCCTTTCATAACGCCATAGCCGCAGGCATTACCGGCGTCATGGCAGGTCCCGGCAGCGCCAATGCGGTGGGCGGACAGTTTGCATTTATCAAAACCGATGGCCGGCGACTGGATGATATGATCGTACTGGCGCCTGCGGCCATCAAAATTGCTTTCGGGGAAAATCCCATGAACAATTACGGAATGAACGGAAATCTGCCTTCTACCCGGATGGGGATTGCCGCGGTGATCCGCCGGGCGCTGTCTGAGGCGCAGCAGTATTTTGCCCGGGGTCAGAATGCAGAACCGGATTTTGAAATGGAATGCTACCGGGATCTTTTTGAAGGAAAAATTCCATTGAAAGCCCATGTCCATCGGACGGATGATATTTTCACGGCCATCCGGATCGCGAAAGAGTTCGGACTGGGGCTGACGCTGGATCACTGTACGGAAGGACATCTGATTGCCGACGCCATTGCCGAAAGCGGTTTCCCGGCGATTGTAGGCCCGACCCTGGCCTCCCGGACCAAAGACGAGGTGCGTCTTTCGGATTTTAAAACGGTGGGTGTCCTGCAGAAGGCCGGCGTGACCGTGGCCATTACCATGGATCATCCGGTGACCCGCATCCAGTACCTGCCCCTCTGTGCAGGACTGGCCGTCAAAGAAGGCATGGACCGCTGGGCAGCGCTGCGTGCCATTACCATTGACGCCGCACGGATCTGCCGCGTCAGCCACAGGCTGGGCAGTCTGACGGTGGGAAAGGATGCGGATCTGGTGATTTATGACGGAGACCCGCTGGAAATTTCCTCTTCGGTTGCAGCCACCATCATCAACGGAAATGTCGTCTGGCCCAGAGACTGAAAAATACGAATTTTTGATGAACGGCGGCGGTTTTGTTTTCATCTTCCGAAAATCTGTGTTACAATCAACCCGAGGAAGGCTTATGCGAAGCATAATTTTAAATGCCTTCCGACGACATGGCAGGTGCGCCCCCCGGGCGCGCGTGCCGCTACCTAATTATACAACAGGAAACGGGGTGTGTTTATGTTATACAGAGATTTTAAAGGGAAGAAACTCTCCCTTCTGGGCTTCGGCGCCATGCGGCTGCCCCAGAATGGGGACGGGGCAAACGGCGGCGTGGATGTGGCACAGGTGGAAGAAATGATCGGCGCGGCTTTCGAAAACGGCATTAATTATTTCGATACGGCGTATCCCTATCACAAGGGTGAGTCGGAGCGCATCATGGGCCGGCTGTTGAGCCAGTATCCCAGAGACAAATATTATCTGGCTACCAAATATCCGGGGCATCAGGTCAGCGACGCTTACGACCCGGCCGCTGTTTTTGAAGAACAGCTGGAAAAATGCAGGGTAGATCATTTTGATTTTTATCTTTTGCACAATATCTGCGAAAGATCCCTGCCTACATACCGGGATGAACGATGGAAGATCGTAGAATATTTTACGGAACAGCGGAAGAAGGGAAGGATCACCCATCTGGGATTTTCTTCCCATGCGGCCCTGGAAGGGCTGGAAGAAATTCTGGATTTGTTCGGAAATGAAATGGAATTCTGTCAGATCCAGATCAATTATCTGGACTGGTCGCTGCAGAAGGCTGCGGAAAAATATGAGCTGCTGACCCGCCGGAATATACCGGTCTGGGGTATGGAGCCCGTGCGGGGCGGAAAACTTGCCAATCTTCCTGCAGAAATGGACAAGGCGCTGCATGCGCGGCGGCCGGAAGAATCTGCAGCTGCCTGGGGCTTTCGGTTTCTGCAGGGCCTGCCCGGTATGACCGTTATACTAAGCGGTATGTCCAATTTGTCTCAACTGCTGGACAATGTCAAAACCTTTTCGGAAGAGAAACCGCTGACGGCAGAAGAGCAGCAGCTCCTTTTCCATATTGCGGACACGCTGAAAAACGCCCTGCCCTGTACCGGCTGCAATTACTGCCGGGATGGCTGCCCGAAGCAGCTGGACATTCCCTATCTGATCAGCCAGTACAATGAATTCAGGTTCCAGCCCGGCATGAACATCGGGATGCGCATGGATGCGCTGCCGGAAGAAAAACGGCCCGGCGCCTGTATCGCCTGCGGCAGATGCAGCGCGGTCTGTCCGCAGAAAATCGAAATCCCCGAGGCGCTGGCCACCTTTGCAAAGGGGCTGGCCGAACAGCCTTCCTGGGATGAGATCTGCAGGCAGCGGGAAGAAGACAACCGCCGCAGTCAGATGAATCGCAGATAAAAAAAGGCGGACAGTGTATCACTGTCCGTCTGCGTATGTTACAATCAGAAGTTCCACGCCCATCCGGTCTGTCAGCAGGCCGGATTTGATTTTATATTCCGTTTCCATACAGTCATACAGCGCCTGTTTTAATTCTCCCTCGTCAAAATTGGCTGCCTGCCGGATGTATTTGTCCGCAATATAGGAGGACAGCCCCAGCCGGGAAGCAATTTCGTAGCTGCCGGTATGGCTGTTCTGCAACAGCCGGATCTGATACATCGTGCGAAACTGGCGCAGCAGCAGACTTAAGATGCGCATCGGCTGTTCTTTTGTCTGGACAAGTTCATAATAATACCGGAGGGCCTGCCGGCTGTTTTTTTCGGAAATACAGCGGATCATTTCGAAGATCTGGGGCGGGGTGACGTCCACGCAGATCTGATCCACAGCAGCGTCTGTGATGCTGTCTTCGCCGCTGCAGTAAGCGGAAAGCTTCTGCATTTCATTGCTGATGGTGTACATGTCACAGCCGGTTTTTCCAAGTAAGCGGGCGGCGGTGGCTTCGGTCATGGACAGACCCTCTTTCCGGGCCAGCTGCAGGATCCATTTTTTCATAACCGATTCCCGCTGTACCTCCATTTCTAGCTGATCCCCATTGGCGACTATCCATTTGTAAGCTTTGGAACGTTTATCCACCGTTTGTTCCGTAAACAGAAAGATGGTATAGTCGGGCGCTTCCGGAAGATAGGCGAGAAATTCCTCATTGGCGGATTGAAACAATCCGCTTTCATCCAGCCGGATCAGACGGTGTTCGGCAAAAAAAGGCATGGTATCCGCCAGGGAGATGACTTCCCGATAATCGATGTCTTTGCCGGAAAAGCGGGACAGATTGAACTGGCTGTTTTCCGGCACAATCGCGTCGCAGATGCGTTTTGCGTACTGCCGGACCAGATACTGCTCCTCGCCATAGAGCAGATAACACCGGGCAAATTGGCCGGCTTTTAAATTGGCATTCAGTTTGTGCATGTCCAGCTTCATCAGACATCCCCTCGTGTTTCCGGCGGGAAAAGGCGTTTGGCCTGCACCCGCTGCGTGATTAAAACTATTATAGCGCAGCGGCCGCGAAAAATCCAGCCATATTCCGCTTGTTTGGGGGGATGCTTTTGTGGTATGATATCTGAAAAACAGACGTGAAGAGGAAATGCAGATGAAACGAATCGCTATGTTTGAAAAGGTAAGCCGAAAGCGGTATCTGACGGATTGTCCCAGGGAAAATGCCGGTGAAATTTATGAAGGCATCCGGCTGCCGGCCCGTGCTACCGCCGGCAGTGCGGGGTATGACTTTTTCATGCCCTACGGGCTGACTTTGAAACCCGGGGAGACTGCGACTGTGCCCACGGGCGTCCGGGTGAAGATGGACGAGGGCTGGGTGCTGCAGCTGTTTCCCAGAAGCGGGCTGGGATTTAAGTTCCGGCTGCAGCTGAACAATACCGTGGGAATCATTGACAGCGATTATTATGACAGTGAAAATGAGGGACACATCTTCGCAAAGATCACAAATGATTCCAACGAGGGAAAGACCATTGTGCTGGAAGCCGGGAAAGGCTTTATGCAGGGGGTTTTTCTGGAATACGGGATCACAATGGATGACGCGGCGGAAAGTGCCAGAAACGGCGGGCTCGGTTCCACGGGATGATGGAACCGGATCCGCCGCGTTTTGTTTTTAGTTGCTGCTGCTCTGGCTGCGTACAATTTTTCTTTTAAGCTTCTTCCAGCGAAAGGGAATCAGCGGATAAAGATAGTTTTTGCCGGAAATGGTCCGATTGCACGCCATGGACAGAAACATGATGACACATCCGGCGGCAAAGCCCCAGATATGGAACAGCTCCGTCAGGATCAGCAGCATGATGCGCATGAATTTCAGGGCATATCCGAATTCATAGCTGGCCTGGGAATAGTTTCCCACGGCGACGAAGGCCATATAGACCATGGCCTGGCTGTTGAACCAGCCGGACTCCACGGAAAACTCTCCGAATACGATGGCTGCGATGATACTTAAAGGCGTGGTCAGGATATTGGGCGTATTCATGGCGGCGATTCTCAGACCATCGATGCAAAGCTCCAGAATCAGAAACTGATAGATCAGGGGAATGTTCATGGCGTCCCGGACTTTGATAAAGTCAAAGGATTGAGGAATCAGCTGGGGCTCTTTGGTCAGCAGCAGATACACGGGCGTTAAAAATACGGTAACCAATGTAATGACAAAACGGGAGAACCGCAGATAATTTCCGGTAATGGGCGGAAAATAGTAATCGTTTGCTTCTTCGATGATATCAAAGAGGGAAGTGGGCAGGATCATAACCGAAGGAGAATTGTCCACGAGAATCACAATATTGCCTTTCAGAATGGAAGCTGCCGCAGTATCGGGCCGTTCGGAATACTTGACTTTGGGAAAGGGATTGAACCATGCGCCGTTGTACAGGCATTCCGCAAGACTCTGGTGATTCATGGTCAAAGCGTCTGCCTGGATGGACTGAATCCGCTGTTTGATATCTGCCAGCAGCTCTTTGTCCACCCGGTCCGTAATATAGCAGACCGCGATATCGGTTTTGGAGCTTTTTCCGGCGCACAGCCGTTCCGCACAGAATTCGCTGGAACGGATGCGACGGCGGATCAGGGCGGTATTTGCCATAATATTTTCCACGAATCCGTCCCGGGAGCCCCGCAGTACTTTGTCTTTTTCCGGTTCATCCACGCTCCTTGCAGGATAATTCCTGCAGTCGATGACCACCCATTTGTCGTAGCCCTCCACATAAATGATCATGAGTCCAGAGAGCAGCGCGGTAATGACGTCCTGTTCATTTGCCACCTGCTTGGTGTCTGCGTTAGGTACCGACTGCCGGATGAAATCCCCTACGTTGTCGGCCAGTTCCTTTGGCGGAACGCCTTGCAACGCCTGCAGAATTTTTTCGGCCAGATCATCATTGGTCATACCGTTGATGAAATAAGCCGCCGCCTGCCGGCTGCCGAAGGTCAGAAGACGGCAGTTCATGTCATAATTCTGATCCAGATGGACGGCGTCTGAAAAGCGCCGGATGGTTTCCTGAAATTGCATCGCTTCCATTGCTTACCTCCTGTTTTCCTGTAGTATGGACATTTCGGTGGAAAAAATGTATGGAGGCGCGGAAGCACGGATGAAAAAACAGAAAAGCCCGAAACAAATGTTTCGGACTTTTCTGAGATCTGAGACATGCGCTTTGCGACATGCTTCAAATAAAATACTGACTTAGTTCAGAGCATCTTTTAATGCTTTTCCGGCTTTGAATTTCGGAGCCTTGGAAGCCGGGATCACCATGGTAGCGCCTGTCTGAGGATTTCTTCCCTCACGGGCAGCTCTTTCGGAAACTTCGAATGTACCGAAACCCACCAGCTGTACCTTATTGCCTGCTTTCAGTTCATCAACAACCGTCGCAGTAAAAGCGGACAGCGCTTTTTCAGCATCCTTCTTGCTCAAACCTGACTTCTCCACTATAGAAGCGATAAGTTCAACTTTGTTCATTTCAAATAACTCCTCCTTTAAATAGATAGCATAGTTATTGTAAATAGAAATTTCGTTAATGTCAAGGAAAATAGACAAATATTGGTTTTTTTAACCGGAATATGCGGTTTTGATTTCTTGAAAAAGCAAAAACCTTATGGTATATTGGTAAAAATGATTTTAAGACGGGGCTGCTTTGCGGCAGAAGGGTGGAAAAATGGAGAATACTGCAAGAAATTTTATTGAAACTGCGATTGACAAGGATCTGGAAGAGGGCGTTTACCGTGAAGTGGTGACCCGCTTTCCGCCGGAACCCAACGGCTACCTGCATATCGGACATGCCAAGGCGATTCTGCTGAATTACGGTCTGGCGCAGAAGTATCACGGAACCTTTCATCTGCGTTTTGACGATACCAATCCGATGAAGGAAAAGATGGAATTTATCGATTCCATTAAAAAAGATATTCAGTGGCTGGGCGCCGACTGGGGTGAGCATCTGTATTTTGCTTCGGATTATTTCGACCGTATGTATGAAAGCGCGGTAAAGCTGATCAAAAAAGGAAAGGCCTATGTCTGTGAACTGAGTGCGGAGGAGATCCGGGCCTATCGGGGAACCCTGAAAGAACCCGGAAAGGAAAGTCCTTACCGGAACCGTCCCATTGAGGAAAATTTACAGATATTTGAAGATATGAAAAACGGCAAATACCCGGACGGATCCCGGGTGCTGCGGGCGAAGATCGACATGGCCTCTCCCAACATCAATATGCGGGATCCCGTGATTTACCGTGTGGCCCATATGACCCATCACAACACGGGCGACAAATGGTGCATTTATCCCATGTATGATTTTGCACACCCGCTGGAGGACGCCTTTGAAGGCGTGACCCATTCCATCTGTACCCTGGAATTTGAAGACCACCGGCCGCTTTATGACTGGGTGATCCGGGAGGTGGGCTTTGATGTGCCGCCCCGGCAGATCGAATTTGCAAAAATGTATCTGACCAATGTAGTCACCGGAAAACGGTATATCAAGCGGCTGATCGAGCAGCAGATCGTAGACGGATGGGACGATCCCCGGCTGGTGACCATCGCGGCTTTAAGACGCCGGGGCTTTACGCCGGAATCCATTCGTATGTTTGTGGAACTGTGCGGCGTGGCCAAGGGCAATTCCTCCGTGGACTACGCGATGCTGGAATACTGTATCCGGGAAGACCTGAAAATGAAGGCGAACCGCATGATGGCGGTCATTGATCCCGTGAAGCTGGTCATTGACAACTATCCGGAGGAGGAAACCGAATGGATGGAAGTGGCCAACAATCCGGAAAATCCCGATCTGGGCAGCCGTAAGGTGCCGTTTTGCAAAGAGCTGTATATCGAGCGGGAGGATTTCATGGAGGAACCGCCGAAAAAATATTTCCGTCTGTTCCCCGGCAATGAAGTGCGCCTGATGAATGCCTATTTTGTGACATGCATCGGCTGTGAAAAGGATGAGAACGGCAAAGTCACCGTGGTACATGCTACCTATGATCCGGAAACGAAAAGCGGCAGCGGCTTTACCGGGCGGAAAGTCAAGGGGACGATCCACTGGGTATCTGCTAGGCATTCCATTCCGGCCCAGATTCGTCTCTATGAAAATATTATCAATGAGGAAGCCGGCGTGTACGATGCAGAGGGCAACGTCAATGTGAATCCCAATTCCCTGACGGTACGGGAAGGCTGGCTGGAAACAAATCTGAAAGATCTGAAAGCCTATGACAAGTTCCAGTTTGTCAGAAACGGATATTTCAGCGTGGATCCCGATACCACAGAGGACAAGCCGGTGATCAACCGGATCGTTTCACTGAAAAGCTCGTTTAAGCTTCCGGTATAGGAAATGCAGGAGGAAGGCTTATGCGAAGCATAACTTTCAATGCCTTCCGACGACATGGCAGGTGCGCTCCTCGAGCGCGCGTGCCGATACCTTGAGGAGGAAGGCTTATGCGAAGCATAACTTTCAATGCCTTCCGACGACATGGCAGGTGCGCTCCTCGAGCGCGCGTGC
>CANRIM010000024.1 GCA_947630695.1 uncultured Lachnospiraceae bacterium | reverse complement strand
GATTTCAAGTGGAGGTTGGAGAAAGACTAATTTCTACTTGGACCCCTTAGAAGTGGAAGTTAACTTTTCACTTCACCGACCAATTTAATGGATAGCTTTTTTCTTGACTTCTTTTTGGAATCCATTTATAATTTTACCGTTATAGTGTGTTTTTCTACTATATGTATTTTGATAACTGAATAAGGAGGTAAAAGTGTGACTGAAGTATTAAAAATCGTCATTGCGGTTTTTATCTCTGTGATTGCTGCAGGCGCGATCTCCTGGGTACTGGCAGTGCAGTACTGTAAGAAAGTGGCCAGAAACAAGATCGGTAATGCAGAAGAAAAAGCACGTCAGATCATTGATGATGCACTCAAAGATGTGGAAGCGGAGCGAAGCAAGCTGGAAGAAGACCGGCGCAAATCCCTGCTGGACATGAAAGAGGAGTCCATCAAAGCCAAAAAAGAGCTGGACGACGAAATCAGAGAGCGCAGAAATGAAGTACAGCGTCAGGAGCACAGAATTGTTGCGAAGGAAGAGGCGCTGGACAAGAAAACCGACATGCTGGAACGGAAAGAGCAGAGCTACAATTCCAAGATCGACGATTTAAACAGAAAAAAAGCCGAGTTAAGCGACACGCTCGACAAACAGTTACAGGAACTTGAAAGAATCTCAGGTCTTACCTCCAGCCAGGCAAAAGAATACTTATTGAAAACAGTTGAAGACGATGTAAAGCATGACATGGCTCTGATGGTGAAGGATATGGAAAGCAGAGCCAAAGAAGAAGCAGGTAAAAAGGCAAAAGAATATGTCGTCAATGCCATTCAGCGCTGCGCGGCGGATCATGTTTCCGAAACGACGATCTCCGTGGTGCAGCTTCCCAACGATGAAATGAAGGGCCGTATCATCGGCCGTGAGGGCCGCAACATCCGTACACTGGAAACCATGACGGGTGTGGAACTGATTATCGATGATACGCCGGAGGCCGTCGTTCTTTCCGGATTTGATCCGGTACGGCGTGAAATCGCGAGAATCGCTTTGGAAAAGCTGATCGTTGACGGTCGTATTCATCCCGCCAGAATCGAAGAAATGGTGGAAAAGGCGCAGAAAGAAGTCGAAGCCACCATTCGCGAAGAAGGTGAAAATGCAGTTCTGGAAGTCGGCATTCACAGCATTCATCCGGAACTGGTGCGTTTGCTTGGTAAGCTGAAATTCAGAACCAGCTACGGGCAGAACGGTCTGAAGCATTCCTTAGAGGTGGCACACCTTGCCGGACTGCTGGCAGGCGAGCTGGGCGTGGACGTACGTCTGGCAAAACGTGCCGGACTGCTGCATGATATCGGCAAAGCCGTTGACCATGAGCAGGAAGGTTCCCATATCCAACTTGGCGTAGATTTATGCCGTAAATATAAAGAAAATGCAATCGTTATCAATGCGGTGGAGGCGCATCACGGCGATGTTGAGCCTACCAGCCTGATCGCATGTATTGTACAGGCTGCCGACGCCATTTCCGCTGCAAGGCCCGGCGCAAGACGGGAAACCCTGGAGACTTATACAAATCGTCTCAAACAACTGGAAGAAATAAGCAATTCCTTCAAGGGAGTTGAAAAATCCTATGCCATTCAGGCTGGTCGAGAGATTCGGGTAATGGTAATACCGGAACATGTGAGTGATGATGATATGGTATTGCTTGCGCGGGATATTTCCAAACAGATTGAATCCGAACTGGAATACCCCGGACAGATCAAAGTAAACCTCATCAGGGAATCACGGGCAACTGACTACGCAAAGTAGCATGGAATGAAAAGTATTCTATAAACGGGAAACCATTTGTAGAATACTTTTTTTACGACAAATTTTCATCAAAAGTATTGAATTTTCGGAACATACCGTGTAAGATATGTTCTTAAATTGACACATGGAAGGACAGGGAGATAGAGACTATGCCACTGGAATTATCTGAAAAAGCGAAACGTGTAAAACCTTCCTCCACACTGCAGCTGACCGCCAAGGCGAAAGCCATGCGGGCGGAAGGCATCAATGTGGTTGGCTTTGTGGCCGGAGAACCGGATTTTGATACGCCCAGAAATATCTGCGACGCGGCGGTGGAGGCCATTTATGCCGGTTATACGAAATATACACCGGCGTCCGGCGCACCGGAGCTCAAAGAAGCGATTGCCGAAAAGTACCGCACGGTCAATCATGTAGAGTACAGACCCTCTCAGATCGTGGTGACAAACGGCGGAAAACATGCGCTGATCAATACCTTGATGGCGCTCTTAAATCCCGGCGACGAGGTCATTATCCCTTCACCCTACTGGCTCAGCTATCCGGAGATGGTGATGATCGCCGACGGCGTGCCTGTATTTGTGGAAGCCAAAAAAGAAAATGATTATAAGATCACGCCTCAGCAGCTGGCAGAGGCCATCACGCCCAAAACAAAGGCGTTTATTTTCAATACGCCTTCCAATCCCACCGGTATGGTCTATACCCGGGCGGAAATGGAAGCTTTAGCCCAGGTGATCGTGGCAAATGATATCTATGTGATTTCCGATGAAATCTATGAATATCTGGTTTACGGAGACGCGGAGCATGTGAGCATGGCATCGCTGAACGATGAAATTTATCAGCGGACCATCACCTGCAACGGCGTGGCGAAAAGCTACTCCATGACGGGCTGGCGCATCGGTTACGTCTGCGCGCCGAAGGAAATCGCAAAGCTCATCAGCAGCATTCAGAGCCACTGCACCAGCAATCCCTGCTCCATTTCCCAGAAGGCCGCCATTGAGGCGCTGACCGGATCCCAGAAGGCAGTGGAAATCATGCGCAAAGAATTTGCCAAACGGGGCGAGGTCATTTACGAAAAGGTCAATGAGATTGCCGCACTGGAAGCGGTGAAACCCACCGGCGCCTTTTATCTGTTTGTGGACTGCTCCAAACTCTGCGGTAAAACCTACAACGGAGCAGAAATCAAGGATGCGGCGGACATCGCGGATATACTGCTGAATGATTATCGTGTGGCGGTGATTCCCTGCGGCGATTTTGGCGCACCGAAACATATTCGTCTTTCCTATGCCATCAGCATGGAGCATATTGTGGAGGGCATCCGGCGGATCAAAAAATTTGCCGACCAGTTTGAATAAGCGGTTTGCAGTGCGCATAAATGCAAGTGCCTCTCATATATTTCTAGTAGTGGACGAACACAGGAAATATATGAGAGGTTTTTTATGCCCAAAATGAAACGAAAACGTAGTCATTTCAGGAGTCTTCTGCCGGCCATCGCGCTGTTTGCTTTTTTGCTGGGAGTCTGTGTGGCGCTTTTTTTCATGAAACAGGATATCATGAAACTGAAGCCCTATGTAGAACTGATGCAGCATCAGCTTGCAGCCGGACAGACGGCGCAGGAGCAGTTGTTTTTGTATGTGCTTCGGAAACGAATCTGCCTGTTTGCCCTGCTGGTACTGATTTCTCGTTTGTTTGGCGGCAGATATCTGGCGGATGTACTGTGTGGTATTTTCTTTTTTGTCTTTGGTATTTTTGCCTGTGGAAATATTCTGCTGCTGGGTGTTTCCGGGCTTTGCAGCGGCTTTTTTTTCATGATTCCCCAGTGGACAATCTATCTTTCGGTATTTTTCTTCTGCATCCGGGAAGACTGGAAGCGGGGAAAAAGAGCATGGATGCGGTATCTGCTTCTGTTTCTGACATTTCTGGGTCTTTTGATTCTTGGCAGTCTGCTGGAAACCTATGTTATGTTTCCGCTGATAAAAAAAATTTTGCTGCATGTTTGAAAAAATATACAAGATATTGATAACTAAATTGGAAACTTCCAACATTTTGTGCCATTGGCGAAAAACACTGAAAATCCGGCAAAAATTGGGCGTTTTTATGCTTGCATTCGACCAAATCCGGCATTAAAATATTGATAATTTGTGATTTTATGAGAGGAGACGGCGAAAAATGAATGATGATGTCATACATGCATTTGCGAATTATCTGACAGAAATCAAAAAAGCATCATCGAATACGGTCGCCTCCTATCAAAGAGATTTGCGGAAATATTGTGCTTATCTGGAACAGCAGGGTATTTCCGACTGCGTACACATTACCGACGCACAGATCAGAGCTTATATTACGGATCTGCAAAAGCAGGGCTTTTCGGATTCTACGGTATCCCGCAGCGTCGCTTCTCTGCGGGCCTTTTACCTGTATCTGTCTTCATCGGATCAGATCAATGTTGATCTGGCAGCGGAAATCAAAGGCCCGAAGGTGGAAAAAAAGATGCCCGGCATTCTTTCGGTAGAAGAAGTTGAGCGTCTTCTGCAGCAGCCCTCTTCAGGAAAGCCGAAGCATCTGCGGGATAAAGCCATGCTGGAACTGATGTATGCCACGGGCATCCGGGTTTCGGAACTGATTTCCCTGAAACTGGGAGATGTGCATCTGGACAGCGCCTGCATTACCTGTCGTTTTGAAGACCGGCAGAGAACCATTCCCTTCGGCACATCGGCAAAAAAAGCGCTGGAGATTTATCTGGAGCATGGAAGACCTGTTTTTGTACAGGACAGCAATATGCATCTGCTGTTTACAAATTGCAGAGGGGCGGAGATGTCCCGGCAGGGCTTCTGGAAGCTGATCAAAAGCTATGCCGCCCAGGCGGGTATCGAAACAGAAATCACACCCCATACCCTGCGGCATACCTTTGCGGTACATCTGCTGGAAAACGGCGCGGATGTCCATGCGGTTGCGGAAATGCTGGGACATTCGGACATTTCCTCTACGAAAATCTATGTCAATATCAACAATCAGCGTATTCGGCAGATCTACGAGAGCGCCCATCCCAGAAAATAGGGAAAAGGCTTGCTATTTTTCGGCCGCTGTGCTAATATTTTTAAGATTTACGGGAAATTATTCTTAGATTGAAGGAGTCGTTTATGAGCGTTGATAAAGTAAACAGATATAAAGAAGAGAAGACAAAGCGCAGCGAAGCGCTGAAAAAAGAAAAGCGGGAGTCGCTGATTGCGCGGATCGTTGTGATCGTACTCTGTGTGGCGCTTGCGTTCTGGATTGGTTTTTCGATTTACCAGAAGATTGAAGGAAAATCCGCCGGGACCAATGCGACAACGGTCAATGTGCAGCCCCTTGATGATTATGTGGACGGGATGGAATCCGTGGAAGCGGATCCGGGGGAATAAAGCAGGAAAGTATTCTATAAGGCAGTACTTTGCAGAAAGTATTGCCTTTTCTGATTTTAGACGCGCGCCGCGTGATTTTGCGGCAGGAAAGGAAGGAATCACAAGATGTACGGAACTGTCATCGGCAATATAACGGCCGTGTTGTATTTTTTTCTCTATCAGTGCTTCGGAATCATTCTGGCCGATCTGTTTTTTCAAAAAGAAAAACCGTTGATCCGGGTGCTGATCGGCAGTGTGACCGGAAGCTTTTTGCTGCAGTGGCTTCCGGCTTTAACATCCTCTGTGATGCATTTTAACAGCGGTTCCCATATGGCGGCGCTGCTTCTTCTGACACTGCTTACAGCGGCATCGATTGTTGTATACAGTAAAAAAAAGAAAAAGCTGGATTTGATGCTGTTTCACTGGAAAGACGCAGTCAGCGCAGCCGGTCCTTTTTTGCGAAACAATGCAGTCATTACCGTTTTGTTTGTGCTGCTGGCGGTTTTGTTTGCGGTGCTGCTGCACAGCCATGTGCTGCTTCCGGGGGAGAGCGGTCTGGAAACCGGGCAGTGTACCTACGGCGATATGAATATGCATCTGGGCTTTATTACCAGCATTGCCGGGCAGGGCATGTTTCCGCCGGATTATTCGATCCTGCCGGGACAGCGGCTTTGTTATCCGTTTCTCTGCGACAGTATTTCATCCAGCCTGTATCTCTGGGGCTGCTCTCTGAAGCTGGCGTACTGTCTTCCCATGATGATTGCCTTTCTGCAGGCTATGGGTGGTTTTTATGCCTTTGCCTTTGCATGGCTGAAAGACAGGGCAAAATCGGTGCTGGCATGGATCCTGTTTTTCTTTGACGGCGGTTTCGGATTTCTGTATTTTATCAATGTCATCGGAGATAAAACCCATTCGATTCAGGAAATATTTACGGAGTTTTACCATACACCCACCAATTTTGTGGACAATAACATTCGATGGACCAATGTGGTGGCAGACATGATGCTGCCCCAGCGGGCGACGCTGTTCGGCTGGGCGGTACTGTTTACGATTCTGTTTCTGCTTTACCGGGCAAACTTTGAAAAAAAGACGAAATATTTTTATTACGGCGGCATACTGGCCGGGGGACTGGTCATGATCCATACCCATTCGTTTCTTGCCCTGGGCATTGTCTGTGCGGTGTGGCTGTTTTATGATCTGTGTGACCGCTGTGCCGTAACTTCGCTTAGTGACCGGATTGCGAAAGGAAATCCTGCGGTTCCGAAGATTCTGCGGATGGGTGTGATTTTTGTGGCACTGCTGAGTTTAAGTATGCTCAGAAATTATGCGCTGCGATATCCGCAGAAGGATCATACATCGCTGTATCTTGCCATCGGGCTGGGCGGCGCGGCACTGGGAGCGATCTGCATTCTGGTACTTCTGGTACGGTTAATTGTCCGTAAACAGGTTCTGCCTGTGCTGAAAAGCTGGGGTGTTTTTCTGGCCATTGTGCTGCCTCTCGCATGTGCGCAGCTGTTTGTATGGACTTTCCGACAGGCGACGGGGGATCGTTTTGTCCGCGGGCAGTTCAACTGGGCGAATCTCACCGACGGCTACGTCACTTTTTATCTCAAGAACATCGGGCTGGTTATGCTGTTTATTCTCATTGCACTGGTTTTTTCCGGGAAGAAGCAGTTCCGCCTTGCGGTGTCGGGACTGGCCATCTGGTACATTGCCGAGTTTCTGGGATTTCAGCCCAATCCCTACGACAATAACAAACTGTTGTATATCGGGTTTATCTTCCTGCTGATTCCCGCGGCTTCCGTGATGATCGATCTGTATCGGAAAATCAGGCCAAAGATACTGGCGGTTGCTGCTGCGGCGTTGGTGCTTGTGATCTGTACGGTTTCCGCGGTTCTGACACTGGGACGGGAATATGTATCCAACTATCAGCTGTATCCGAATGCGTATCTGAAAATCGTTGATTATATCAATGGAAGCGATATTCCGGCGGATGCGGTGATTCTGACGGACAATAATCACAATAACGCGGTGGCGTCTCTGACCGGAAGAAATATTGTGGTAGGCGCGGGAACCTTCCTGTATTATCATGGATTTGATATTACGGATCGTGAGCAGGATCTGCGCTTGATGTTTGAAGCACCGGAGTCACACCGGGATCTGTTCGAAAAATACCATGTGGCCTATGTGGTCATCGGCGCAGAGGAACGCGGAAATTATCAGATTGACGAAGCGTGGTTTGCTGAAAACGCCAGCGTACTTTGCGAAGGAGATAACAATACATTGCTTCTGCAGCTGGATCTGTAATAAAAAAAGCTCTGCGGCCTGCAGAGCTTTTTTCGTGGTTTTAATTGTCCGAATCCGGATCCATGGTATAAATGGTTCGTTTTCTGGCCGTTTCATCGCTTTCGAGATATTCGTCATAGGTAGTCATCTTGTCGATGTACTTGCCGTTGGGCAGAATCTCGATAATCCGGTTGGCCGTGGTCTGTACAAACTGATGGTCATGGGAGGTAAAGAGCACAACCCCCGGGAATTTGATCAGCGCGTTGTTCAGCGCAGTGATGGATTCCATATCCAGGTGGTTGGTAGGCTCGTCAAACAGCAGAATATTCGTGGCCTGAATCATCATCTTGGAAAGAATGCAGCGCACCTTTTCACCGCCGGAAAGCACCCGTACTTTCTTGATGCCGTCGTCGCCGGCAAACAGCATCCGTCCCAGGAAGCCCCGGACATAGGTTACGTCCTTTTCCGGAGAGAAGGGCATCAGCCATTCCACAATGGTGTCCTCGCAGTCAAAGAGATGGTTGTTGTCCTTGGGGAAATAGGAGCGGGAAGTGGTAATCCCCCATTTGTAGTTGCCTTCGTCCGGCTCCATCTCACCGCTTAAAATCTGCAGCAGGGTGGTTTTTGCCAGTTCGTTTCCGCCTACCAGCGCAACCTTGTCTTCCCGGCCCAGCTGGAAGGAGAGATCGTCCAGCACCTTCACGCCGTTCACGGTTTTGGACAGATGCTCGACACTTAATACTTCATTGCCGATTTCTCTGGAAGGACGAAAATCAATATAGGGGTATTTCCGGCTGGAAGGTTTGATTTCGTCCAGCTGAATTTTTTCAAGGGCACGCTTCCGGGAAGTCGCCTGCTTGCTCTTGGAAGCGTTGGCGCTGAAACGGGAAATAAATTCCTGCAGCTCCTTGATTTTTTCCTCTTTCTTTTTGTTGGCTTCCCGCATCTGATTGATCAGCAGCTGGGAGGACTCATACCAGAAATCGTAGTTGCCGGTATACAGCTGGATCCGGGCATAATCAATGTCCGCGATATGGGTGCAGACCTTGTTCAGAAAATAGCGGTCGTGGGAAACCACGATCAGCGTATTGTTGAAATTGATCAGAAATTCTTCCAGCCATGCAATGGCATCCAGATCCAGATGGTTGGTGGGCTCATCCAGCAGCAGGATGTCCGGATCGCCGAACAGCGCCTGGGCCAGCAGAACCTTGACTTTCAGCGGCGTTTCAATTTCCCCGACGGTTTTTTCATGAAATTCGGTTTCTACCCCCAGGCCTTCCAGCAGCATGGCGGCGTTGGCCTCTGCGGACCAGCCGTCCAGGTTGGCAAATTCCGCTTCCAGCTCGCTGGCACGGATGCCGTCCTCATCGGTGAAGTCCTCCTTGGCATAAATGGCATCTTTTTCCTGCATGATTTCATAGAGCCGGGGATTGCCCAGAATCACGGCGTCCAGCACCTTATAATCATTATATTGAAAATGATCCTGTTTCAAAAAGGAAATCCGCTGGCCCGGTGTCACATAGACTTCCCCTTTGGTGGGTTCCAGTTCGCCGGTCAGAATCTTCAGAAATGTGGACTTTCCGGCGCCGTTGGCACCGATCAGGCCATAGCAGTTTCCTTCCGTAAATTTGATATTCACGTCTTCAAACAGCGCCTTTTTCCCAAGGCGCAGCGTTATATTGCTTGTTCCGATCATGATAAAAATTCCTTTCAGATGATTTTGATCACTTTATCTATCTTACAATAAAATTATAATTTTGCAACAAGGAAATGCGTAAATTTCGCCGATTTACAGGCTGCGTCTTGAGTCCGGGCGCAAAATATGGTAGGATAATACGGCAAATGGAGGATCCGGCATGTTTCATTGTTTTTATCCCACCTATGATGCGGAAAATGTATATGGCATTGATTTTGGCAAGGTATATGAAAAAGGATACCGCGGCCTGATTTTTGATATCGACAATACCCTTGTGGGACATGACGCGCCGGCGGACGCGCGTGCCACTGCGCTGTTAAAGTCGCTGATGGATCGGAATTTTTGCGTGTGCCTGCTTTCCAACAATCACGGACTAAGGGTACATTCTTTTAATGCCCGGATCGGCGCCGTAGAGATCTGTGATGCGCAGAAGCCTTCCGGCAAGGGATATCTGCGGGCGGTGGATGCCATGGGGCTGCCGAAGGAAAAAATCCTGGCGTTTGGCGACCAGCTGTTTACGGATATCTGGGGCGCAAACCGCGCCGGCATCGATTCCGCTCTGGTACGGCGGCTCTATCCGCAGGAAACCCGTCTGATCTGGCTCAAGAGAAGACTTGAAAAAATTGTGTTTATTTTTTATAATAGATACAGAAAAAAACACGAAAGCAGTTTATAAATTGTGGTTGAAATATACGGCGCAATATTATAAAATAAATCAGATATACAGTCAGATAGACAGAATGAGGAGGAAAAAAGATGATTTCTGCAGGCGAATTCAGAAACGGCGTTACGATAGAACTGGATAATGCTGTTTTTCAGATTATTGAATTTCAGCATGTAAAACCCGGAAAAGGTGCGGCTTTCGTTCGTACCAAGCTGAAAAATATCAAGAACGGCGGTGTGGTCGAGCGTACCTTCCGCCCGACGGAGAAGTGCCCTACTGCCCATATCGACCGGAGTGATATGCAGTATTTGTACAATGACGGTTCCCTTTATTACTTTATGGATACCACAACCTATGATCAGATTGCGCTGAGCGTCAATGAAATCGGGGATGCGCTGAAATTCGTAAAGGAAAATGAAATGGTGAAGGTCTGCTCCCACAAGGGAAGCGTATTCGCAGTAGAACCGCCGCTGTTTGTGGAACTGGTTGTAACCGATACGGAACCCGGATTCAAGGGAGATACGGCCACAGGCGCCACGAAACCTGCGGTTGTGGAGACCGGCGCTACCGTTTATGTGCCGCTCTTTGTAGATCAGGGAGAGAAGATCAAGATCGATACGAGAACCGGCGAGTATTTATCCAGGGTATAACTAACTGCAGCAGACCCGGCGGCTTTTTGCCGGGTCTGTTTTCATTTTCAGGCAAAGCAGACAGCCGTGCCCGAAGGGGCAGGGAATGGAGAACGCTTTATGGCAGAACGAATCAGAAAGGAAAAACAGCATCGGGTCAGGACCGGATCAGGCAGATATTTTGATTACAATCTTCTGTTTATCACGGTCTTTTTGTGCGTGTTCGGCGTGATTATGGTTTACAGTGCCGGCACCTATGTCAGCGAAGCAAAAAGAGCTTCGCTGGAAAAGCAGCTTTTTATCATTGCCGGCTCTGTCCTTGTGACGTTTCTGATGATGCGTCTGCCTTACAAGATCTGGTCCGGGCTTTCCATCGGGATTTACGTCCTTTCGTTGATTTTGCTGGTGCTGGTAAAAACGCCGCTGGGACACAGCAGCCACGGTGCCAGCCGCTGGCTTCATTTCGGGCCCATCAGCCTGCAGCCGGCGGAGGTGGCAAAGTTTGCCATTATCCTGTATACGGCGACGATACTGAACAAGTGCGCAAAAAAAATACAGGATTTTAAAGTGGCGCTGCTGGTATTTGTCCCGGCGATTGTTTTGGCAGGGATGATTTTGGGGCTGACCAGCAATATGAGCTCCGCTATCATTGTGCTCGGCGTTGCGGTGCTGATGTATTTTACGGTGCATCCCAACTGGAGCAAATTTTTGTTTGTGGCGGCGGCGGTCGGCATAGTTCTGGCGGTGATGGTGCTGTATGTGAAGGCCATGGACGTCAGCAAAATAGATCTGAAGGAGTTAGGCAGCTTCCGGAGCCGGCGTATCATTGCCTGGCTGCATGTGGAGGATTTTTCCGACAGTCAGTCGATGCAGACCTTAAACGCCCTGTATGCCATCGGATCCGGCGGACTGTTCGGCAAAGGGCTGGGCGGCAGCATCCAGAAAGCCATACTGCCGGAACCCCAGAATGATATGATTTTTGCAATCATCTGCGAAGAACTGGGGCTGTTTGGCGCCTTTGTGCTGATTCTGCTGTTTATCCTGCTGCTGTACCGCATTATTTTCATTGCCAGGAACACGGCGAACCGCTATGCGTCGATTCTTTGCGTCGGGGTCTTTGCCCAGTTCGCGATACAGATCATTATGAATATCGGGGTTACGACCAATATGATCCCCAATACCGGTGTGACGCTGCCTTTCATCAGCTACGGCGGATCCGCTATTGCCATCCTGATTATGGAAGTGGGCCTGGTCTTAAAGGCCTCCAGATCCATTCCGGTGGAATAAAGATGGATTTTTCATAATAATACAGCGATGTTTTATTGACAAAATAACAGACAGATATTATAATTTTTATGATTTTTAAATATATACCTCGTCGGAAAAGACAATATGAGGTATCAGGAATTTGTAAACCAGATCGTAGAACATGTAAGAAGCGAAGTAGATGACAGGGCGTCGGTTACGGTCAGACCCATTCGGAGAAACAACGACTTTTCCTCGGACGGGCTGAATATTGTAAGGGACGCCAATCTGTTTTCACCCACTGTTTTTCTGGATGAATGCTATGACGATTATCTGAAAGGCCGGGATATCGATCATATTGTATCGGATATCACCGGATTTTATCATTCCCATGAGAAGGTCCACTCTCTTGACATTTCTTATTTTTATGACTTTCATGAAGTCTCGCCCCATTTAGCCGTCAAACTGATCAATTATGAAAGAAATGCAGAACTTTTGCGCGAGGTTCCCTATGAACGTTTTCTGGATCTGGCGGTGGTCTGTTATTGTCTGGTGGAACACACGGTTTTCGGTGCGGGAAGCATCCTGGTCAAAAAGGCCCATCTGGACTACTGGGGTGTGACCAAAGCGGCGCTGTTTCAGACTGCTATGGAAAATACTTTGCAGATTCAGCCCTGCAGCATCCGTTCGATGCAGGAGGTGCTGCATTCCATTATAGATACCGGAGACTGCCCGCAGCTGTATATTTTAAGCAACCGGCTGGGATATTACGGCGCCGCGGGAATGCTGTATCCGAAAATCATGGGAGGACTGAGCGAAGAACTGGGAAAGGATCTGTTTATTCTGCCCAGCAGCGTGGATGAAGTGCTTTTGCTGCCGGATACGGAAGGGTATGCGGTGGATGACTTAAAGCAAATGGTGCTGGAAATCAACAGAACTTATGTTTCAAAGGACTGTTTCCTTTCCAACAGCGTGTACAGGTACAGCAGAGAGGAAAAAAATGTAAAAGTATTATAAAACCGGATGATTTTTTATTGCAAAGCAACCGGTCAGATGTTAAACTAAAATGTACTGAATAATCAAAAGAAATGGAGAAATCAAAGAGAAGATATGGAAAAAACGATGGACAGGATCATAGCCCTTGCAAAATCGCGCGGCTTTATTTTCCCCGGTTCCGAAATTTACGGGGGTCTCGCCAATACATGGGATTACGGTCCGCTGGGCGTTGAACTGAAAAACAATATCAAACAGGCATGGTGGAAAAAATTCATCAGAGAAAACCCCTACAATGTGGGTGTGGACTGTGCGATTCTGATGAATCCCCAGACATGGGTCGCCAGCGGACATCTGGGCAGCTTTTCGGATCCGCTGATGGACTGCCGGGCCTGCCATGAACGCTTTCGCGCGGATCAGCTGATCGAAAATTTTGCAAAGGAAAATGACATTCTGCTTTCAGGATCGACAGACGCATGGTCCAATGAAGAAATGAAAGCGTTTATCGACGAGCACAATGTACCGTGTCCGTCCTGCGGGAAGCATGATTTTACTGACATTCGTCAGTTTAATCTGATGTTCAAAACCTTCCAGGGTGTGACGGAGGACGCAAAAAATACCGTTTATTTAAGGCCGGAGACGGCACAGGGTATTTTTGTCAATTTTAAAAACGTACAGCGTACTTCCAGAAAGAAAATTCCTTTCGGCATCGGCCAGATCGGCAAATCCTTCCGGAACGAAATCACGCCCGGCAACTTTATTTTCCGGACGAGAGAGTTTGAACAGATGGAGCTGGAGTTTTTCTGTGAGCCGGATACGGATCTGGAGTGGTTTGCCTACTGGAAGAATTTCTGCATCAACTGGCTGAAAACGCTGGGACTGAAGGATGAAGAGATGCGCGTGCGGGATCATGAAAAAGAAGAGCTTTCCTTCTACAGCAAGGCCACCTCGGATATCGAATTTTTATTCCCCTTCGGCTGGGGCGAACTCTGGGGTATTGCGGACAGAACGGACTATGATCTTTCACGGCATCAGGAGGTTTCCGGAGAAGATCTCAGTTACTTTGACGATGTGGCGAACCGCCGTTATGTCCCCTATGTGATCGAACCGTCTCTTGGCGCGGACCGGGTACTGCTGGCGTTCCTCTGTGCGGCCTATGATGAGGAAACACTGGAAGGCGGCGATATGCGGACGGTGATGCGTTTCCATCACGCCCTTGCGCCGGTGAAGGTCGGCGTGCTGCCGCTTTCAAAGAAACTGAATGAAGGTGCGGAGAAGGTCTTTGCCATGCTTTCCGAAGACTGGAACTGCGAGTTTGACGACAGAGGAAATATCGGAAAACGCTACAGAAGACAGGATGAGATCGGTACGCCGTACTGTGTAACCTATGATTTTGATTCCGAAAACGACCATGCGGTTACGGTACGGGATCGTGACAGCATGGAGCAGGAGAGAGTCGCAATCAGTGAATTGCGCGCATATCTGACCGAGAAATTTTCTTATTAAAAATTGTACAAGATGATTGGAGGAGAAAAAGATGGCAAAGAAGTGGGTTTATCTGTTCAGCGAGGGAAATGCCGGCATGAGAGAACTCCTTGGCGGAAAAGGAGCAAATCTGGCGGAAATGACGGGACTGGGCCTTCCGGTACCCCAGGGTTTTACGATTTCAACAGAGGCCTGTACACAGTATTATGAGGACGGCAGAGTCATCAATGATGAAATACAGACACAGATCATGGAATATATTGAAAAAATGGAAGAAATCACCGGAAAGAAATTCGGCGACATGGAAAATCCGCTGCTGGTTTCGGTTCGCTCCGGTGCCCGGGCGTCCATGCCCGGCATGATGGATACCATCCTGAATCTGGGTCTGAACGAACAGGTTGTGGAAGTCATTGCAAAGAAATCCGGCAATCCCAGATGGGCCTGGGACTGCTACAGAAGATTTATCCAGATGTTCTCTGACGTGGTAATGGAAGTCGGCAAAAAGTATTTCGAAACGCTGATCGACCAGATGAAAGAGAAACGCGGCATCGAGTATGACGTGGAAATGACGGCGGAAGATCTGAAGGAACTGGCCAATCAGTTTAAAGTAGAGTACAAAAATCAGCTGGGCAAAGATTTCCCCGATGATCCGAAAGAGCAGCTGTTTGAAGCGATTAAGGCCGTATTTCGTTCCTGGGACAACCCGAGAGCCAATGTATACCGTATGGACCATGACATTCCCTATTCCTGGGGTACTGCGGTCAACGTACAGATGATGGCCTTCGGTAATATGGGCGACACCTCCGGCACCGGCGTGGCCTTTACCAGAAATCCGGCTACCGGCGAAAAGGGCCTGATGGGTGAATTCCTTGTCAACGCCCAGGGTGAAGATGTGGTTGCCGGTGTGCGTACACCTATGCCCATTGCAAAAATGAAAGAGGTATTCCCGGACGTATTTAAGCAGTTCAATGAAATCTGCCAGATTCTGGAAAACCATTACCATGATATGCAGGATATGGAGTTTACCATTGAGGACGGCAAGCTTTACATGCTGCAGACCAGAAACGGCAAGCGTACCGCAGCCGCAGCCATCAAGATTGCCTGCGATCTGATCGACGAGGGACAGATTACCGAGGAAGAAGCGCTGATGCAGATCGACGCCAAGAGTCTGGACATGCTGCTGCATCCTACCTTTGATCCCGCTGCACTGAAAGCAGCCGACGAAAATCAGGTGATCGGACAGGCTATTGCGGCGTCTCCGGGGGCTGCGGCAGGTTCCATCGTATTTACGGCGGAAGATGCGGTAGCCAAGGGCAAAAAAGGCAAAGAAGTGGTACTGGTTCGCCTGGAAACCTCTCCCGAGGATATCGAAGGCATGAAGTATGCCCAGGGTATCCTGACAGTGCGCGGCGGCCAGACGTCCCACGCGGCGGTTGTTGCCCGCGGTATGGGTACCTGCTGTGTTTCCGGCTGCGGCGATATCAAAATGGATGAAGAAAACAAAGAGTTTACACTGAACGGCAAGGTATACCGTGAAGGAGATCTGATCTCTCTGGACGGTTCCACCGGAAAGATCTATGACGGAAAGATCGCAACGGTACCGGCAGATCCTTCCAGCGGTTATTTCGGAAGAATCATGAAGCTGGCCGACAAGTATAAAAAACTTGCGATCCGTACCAATGCCGATACGGCAGCAGATGCCGCCCAGGCCACTGCATTCGGCGCCCAGGGTATCGGCCTTTGCCGTACCGAGCATATGTTCTTCGGCGACGGCAGAATCGATGCATTCCGGGAAATGATCTGCTCCGAAACCTTAGAGGAACGGGAAGAAGCGCTGGATAAGATCGAGCCCATGCAGCAGGGCGATTTTGAAGCACTGTTTGAAACCCTTGGCGGTTATCCTGTGACCATTCGTTTCCTGGATCCGCCGCTGCATGAATTTGTACCTACCGACCAGATGGATATCGAAAAACTGGCCAAAACACAGGGCAAGACCGTTGCACAGATCAAGCAGTTCTGCTCGGATCTGCATGAGTTCAACCCGATGATGGGACACCGCGGATGCCGGCTTTCCGTAACTTATCCGGAAATCGCGCGGATGCAGACCAAAGCGGTGATCAAAGCGGCCATTAACGTAAAGAAGAAACACCCCGACTGGGATCTGGTACCCGAGATCATGATTCCGTTGGTAGGTGAAGTCAAAGAGCTGAAGTTTGTAAAGGATATCGTTGTAAAGACAGCAGATGAGGAAATCAGGAAGTCCGGTACGGAGCTGAAGTATGAAGTCGGTACCATGATCGAGATCCCCAGAGCTGCGCTGACAGCGGATGCCATTGCGCAGGAAGCGGAATTCTTCTGCTTCGGTACCAACGATCTGACCCAGATGACCTTCGGTTTCAGCCGTGACGACGCGGGCAAGTTCCTTCCTGCGTATTATCAGAACAAGATTTTTGAATCAGATCCCTTCTCCCGTCTGGATACCACCGGCGTTGGCCTGCTGATGGAAATGGCAGTCAATAAAGGAAAATCTGTCAGACCTTCTCTGCACTGCGGTATCTGCGGAGAGCATGGCGGTGATCCTTCTTCGATTGAGTTCTGCCATAAGATCGGACTGGATTATGTATCCTGTTCCCCGTTCCGTGTTCCCATTGCACGGGTTGCGGCAGCGCAGGCAGCGATCGCGGATAAATAAGTGAATTTCAAACGCATGTAAATCAAGCGCCTTTCCACGAATATGTGAAAGGCGCTTAAATTTATTCAAATTGACAGTCAAAACGGGAAGGATTATACTGTAGACAGCAGTATAAAGAAAGGATGAAATATGCCGTGAGGAACAAAAGATGGATTTGCACCGCCGTATGCGGAATGGTTTTGATGCTGGTTATCATGGCAATACATCTGCCGGCCAGTGCAGCAGAAATAAAGGAAGAACTGTTTACGAAAGAAGAACAGGCATATATCGACGCTGCAAAATCCTTGAAAATTGGTTACGTGACTGACAGAAAACCGGTATCGTTCCAGGATGAAAATGGCGAGTTGGCCGGAATATCCAGATATATATTTGACAGAATTGAAAAAATCAGCGGACTTGATTTTGAATATGTGGCGCTTCCGTCCGGCGATATTACCTATGATTATCTGCAGAATGAAAATTTTGATCTTGTGACCAGTGTGGAGTACAATAAAGAAAATAAAAATGCGAGGGGAATTTTGATCAGTGAACCGTATTTATCCAGCCGAAAAGTGATTGTGGCGAAAAGCGGCCTGGAGTTTGCACCGGATGCGCATTTTACGGTTGCGATATCCACGGGTTCCCAGACATTGGAAAAGGTGCTGAACGCGCAGTATCCGAATTTTAAGCTGGTGAATTATCCTTCCATTCAGGATTGTCTGAATGCTGTCAATAAAGGAAAGGCGGATTTGCTGATACAGAATCAGTATGTTGTTGAATATTGGCTGTATAAACCGAGTTATCAGAATCTGATCGTTATACCAATGCTGGAGATGCAGGATCAGCTTTGTTTTTCCGCAATGCTGCCCATTGATAAGGCGGATGCGGAATGGGAAGACGGAAAGAATCTGATTTCCGTTATTGATAAATCCATTGCGCAAATCACGGACAGCGAAATCAGCGGATATATCATCGCGTCTACTATGAAAAATATGTACCGGTATTCCTTTTCGGATTTTATCTATCAATACCGATATGCCGCAATCATACTTGGGATTGCTGTTGCAGTGATCATCGTATTGCTTGTCATAAGTCTTCGTTACCGGATTCGTTCCATCAAGGCCCGTGCAGACGCAAAGGCAAAGGGTGATTTTCTGTCCGCCATGAGCCATGAAATCCGAACCCCTTTAAATGGCCTGATCAGCCTGAATTATCTGATGTCAAAAAATGTCAGTGATCAGAAAAAGGTTGAGAATTATCTGCAGCAGTCCTCTGCCGTGATGCAGTACCTGATGCTGCTGTTAAATAATATACTGGATATGTCAAAGCTGCAGGAAGAAAAGATCCAGCTGGAGGAACAGCCGGTGGATATGCGGCTGCTGCTGGAAACGGTAGAATCCGTGGAAAGAGCGGCAATGGAAGAGAAGAAGATGAAGCTTCGTCTTGATCTGATGCTGCCCTATCCGGGCATTTATGGCGATGCCATCCGTATCCAGCAGATACTGATCAATCTGCTGGACAATGCCAGAAAGTATACCAGCCGCGGCGGAACGGTGGCAGTAAAGGTAAAACAGCACAAGCTGCAGGATGATCAGATTCAGACAGAAATTGAAGTTGCAGATACCGGCCGCGGCATGAGCGAGGAGTTTCAGAAAAAGATATTCCAGCCTTTTACGCAGGAATCCGATACCGTTTCCCAGGGCAATCAGGGCACCGGCCTTGGTTTATCGATTTCTGCCCTTCTGGCAAAGAAAATGAACGGCGATTTGCGTGTGGAAAGCAAATTGGGAGAAGGCAGCCGGTTTACTTTTGTATTTACGTCGAAACCCGCAACACTTCCCAAAGAAACGGAAAAGGAACCTGCAGTATGTGACGAGAAAATGCATGAGAAACCGCGTATTCTGATTGCAGAAGACAATGATCTCAACGGTCAGATTCTGACAGAATTGCTGGAAGACGAGGACTTTGAAGTACTGCTTGTTCCCGACGGAAGGAAGGCAGTGGAAGCGTTTGCGGCATCGGCACCCGGCGAATACGGCGTCATTCTGATGGATCTGCTGATGCCGGAAATGAACGGGTATGAGGCGACAAAAGCGATTCGTGCCATGAAGCGTCCGGATGCTGCCACCGTAAAGATATTTGCAAGTACAGCCAATACGCTTCCGGAAGACCGGGAAAAGGCATATCAGTCCGGTATGGATGATTTCATTGCCAAACCCATTAATATTGAAGATCTGCTGAAGAAGCTGGAATTATAAGGAACAAAAGAAAGGGAGAAAGCCATGCAGGTAAAATCCTTTGTACGCGAAGTTATTGTAAAAGAAGATGGAAAGCCCTTTGACAGCTGTCATGCTTCGACGCTGGTACAGACAGAAGAAGGTACTGTGGTAGCGGCATGGTTCGGCGGCAGTAAGGAAAAGGGTCCGGATGTTGCCATCTGGTCGGCCAGACGGGTAGGCGGCGTATGGGAAGCACCGCGAATTGCGGCGGATATCCGCGGGATCGCCACATGGAATCCGGTGTTGTTTCAGAAAAAGGACGGTACGATTTTGCTGTTTTTTAAGGCAGGCGCTGCCATTCCGGAATGGAAGACCTGGGTTGCTGTCAGCTGTGATCAGGGAAAAACCTTTTCCGAACCAAAAGAACTGGTGCCCGGAGATGAAAGCGGCGGCCGTGGGCCTGTAAAAAATAAACCCATTCGTTTGCAGAACGGAACTGTCCTTGCACCGGCGTCTCTGGAAGGCGATACCTGGGATGCATTTGTGGACATTTCCAAAGATGATGGGGTAAGCTGGGAGAAGAGTAGCCTGGTGCCGGTGCGCCGGGCCGGAACGGATATTCATCGTCCCTACAACCGGCTTTGCCTGTATGGAAAAGGTATCATTCAGCCCACCCTGTGGGAGGATGCGGATGCAAATGTGCATATGCTGCTTAGAAGTACCGGTGGTCGGATTTTCCGCAGCGATTCCGCCGATGGCGGATACAGCTGGTGTACGGCTTACGATACGGGAATCCCCAACAACAACAGCGGTATTGATCTGGTGCGTATGCCAGGTGGGGATCTGGTACTTGTTTACAATCCGAGGGAAAATCTGCCGGGACTGTATCAGGGACCAAGAACGCCGTTGACAGTAGCAGTATCTCAAGATAACGGCAATTCATTTACAAATCTGATGGATCTGGAAACGGAGCGCGGCGCATATTGTTATCCTGCCGTCATCTGTAATGATCGAAATGAAATTCTTCTGACCTATACGTGGAAGCGGGAAAATATCGTGTTCTGCCAGCTGCGCTATACAGACTGATTGCTCATATATCCAGAAAAAGAGAATAAAAAATGCAGGCGCCCGATCAATCGGACGCCTGATTCATTGTAAAAGAATTAGGATGGTTTAAAATTATTTCTCGTCTTTTTTCTTGCGGAAGAGGATGGTTCCGCCTGCAACTGCTGCAACACCGCAAGCTACGAGAGCGCCTGTGGAGATAACACCGGTCTGCGGAAGATTCGGTGTACTTGCAGAATTGGATTTCTTGGCGGTATTAGTTCCGGTTCCGCCACCGTTGGTACCACCATCATTGGTGCCATCATCTCCTGAAGGAGCAGTAGGACTTCCACCGGCTTTTGCGGTTTCATACATGCTCTTGACATCCGCATCACTGGCGATTGCGCCATAGTATGTAACGTCGTCAATTAACAGGTTTTCGGAAGCGGCCATGTTACCGGTATATCCAAGATATGCAACGGTATCTGACGCTGTCAGAATTTCCATCAACAGCGGCTCATGCTTATTTGCTTCTTTATCACTGCCTGCTTCTCCGTGATTGAAACGCTTTCCGACAAAGCCGTCTGCACTGTAAATAGGAAGTGCCTGCCCAATCATTTCGCCGTTGATATAAACTCTGTTGTCTTCTGCGTTATTACCGATGGTGACAACCATATAGGCCCATGTGTCGGGATTGTTGATGAAATAACTTTCCTCATCCTTCACCCACATGGAATTGCTTAACATACCGGAAAAATATACCATCAGGTTCTGCAGATTTTTGACTGCATCAAAAGCGCCGACACCAATACCGTAGGCATACTGACCACTGATTTTTTCGGTCGTTGTATTGGGTTCGTCTTCGTAATAAATTGTATCGGGGTGCGGAAGATCGGAATACTGTCTGGAAATGAAACCAACCATACCGGAAGATTTTTCCGCCGCGCCTGCAGGAGCCTTGACCCAAAGGGAAATGGTGGCGCCTGTAAGAGACTGACCTGCAAACGGGTTCTGATCAAGTTTTAAGCTGCTGGGCGTGCCCGGATGGATCGTCCCACTGTTCTGCGTGGGTTCTCCTGCTTTATATTCGGAATCGGTACCACCATTGAACTGAAGCACATTGCCTCTTTCTGCATCTTGAACGATGGAAGGGGCAGGACCATTCAGTCCGGAGTCGCTTAAGCCTGCCATACCGTCTTCAAAATTGTAAGTAGCCAGTACGTTCGGCGCTGCAGAAACCGTCATGGTCGGAATCGCTGAAACAGCGAGAGCCAGCGCAGCCAGAACAGACAAAACTCTCTTTGTCATTTTCATAAAGATAACCTCCTGTTTTTGTTTGAGATCACCTGGAGTGATCAATTTAAAATATTTTTATTATGATACCATGGCATACCTTGATTTGTAAAGGTGTTTTTGGGCGATTTACCAGAAATCTCTTATGTTTACAAATTTTTTTTTGCAAGTTTCCGATTTTGCAGACGGAAAAATCTTTTCGTTGACTTTTTTTCAGGAAAGTGATATAAAAAATGCATGAGTTCGAAAGAACCCACATACAATTTCACAAATAAACCTGTGATGGAGTGTGAGTACGCTTTGCGAAATGGTACAGAGAGCTGCCGGCGGTGGAAAGGCGGCGCAGGAAACATGGCGGAATGGGCTCCTGAGGGCGAGCAGAAAGATCGAGTATGCGAGCCGGAGAAGGGACTCCGTGATCAAATCCAGCATATGTAGGTATGCGTTGAGTGGGTACAGTTGTACCAAGCCGGGTGGCACCGCAGGAGTATTTACTCTTGTCCCTGCAAACAGATTGCAGGGATGAGAGTTTTTTTATGCTTGTGATACGCATATGAAAATATTGTTCAGGCAATCGGATCATTTTTATCTTATTATTTTTAAGGAGGAACAAAAATGAAACAGGAAAACATCCCCTACAAGATCTACCTGGAAGAAAGCGAGATGCCGAAATCATGGTACAACATGCGCGCAGATATGAAGAACAAACCTGCGCCGCTGATGAACCCGGGAACCCACCAGCCCATGACCTTTGAGGAACTGCGCGGCGTATTTTGCGACGATCTGGTCAGGCAGGAGCTGGATAACGACACGGCTTTCATCGAGATTCCGGAGACCATTCGCAATTTCTACAAGATGTATCGTCCGTCACCGCTGGTGCGGGCTTATTGTCTGGAAGAAAAACTGCAGACCCCTGCAAAGATCTACTATAAGTTTGAAGGCAACAATACCAGCGGCAGCCATAAATTAAACTCCGCCATCGCCCAGGCTTACTATGCGAAGAAGCAGGGGTTAAAGGGCGTGACCACGGAAACCGGTGCCGGACAGTGGGGTACCGCGCTGGCCATGGCCTGTGCCTATCTGGATCTGGACTGCAAGGTTTATATGGTAAAAGTTTCCTATGAGCAGAAGCCCTTCCGCCGCGAAGTGATGCGTACCTACGGTGCTTCCGTCGTGCCGTCGCCGTCAGAGACCACCGAGGTGGGCCGCAGGATTTTAGCCCAGCATCCGGGTACTACCGGGAGCCTTGGCTGTGCCATTTCCGAGGCGGTGGAAGTTGCAACCACCAATGAGGGGTATCGTTACGTACTGGGCAGCGTGCTGAGCCAGGTACTGCTGCATCAGTCGGTTATCGGTCTGGAAACCAAGATCGCGATGGATAAATACGGTATTGTGCCTGATATGATCATCGGCTGCGCCGGCGGCGGCTCCAATCTGGGCGGCCTGATCGCGCCGTTTATGGGCGAGAAGCTGCGGGGAGAGAAAGATTACCGCATCATCGCAGTAGAACCGGCATCCTGCCCCAGCTTTACCAGAGGCAAATTTGCTTATGACTTCTGCGATACCGGCATGATCTGCCCGCTGGCTAAGATGTATACTTTAGGCAGCGGCTTCATTCCTTCCCCCAACCATGCAGGCGGCTTACGGTTCCACGGCATGAGTACGGTGCTTTCACAGCTGTATCATGACGGTTATATGGAAGCAACCTCCGTTGAGCAGACTTCAGTATTTGATGCGGCGGAAATGTTCGCCAGAGCAGAAGGCATCCTGCCCGCACCCGAAAGCTCCCATGCCATCCGCGTGGCCATCGATGAAGCCCTCAAGTGCAAGGAAACCGGCGAGGAGAAGACGATCCTCTTCGGTCTGACCGGCACAGGCTATTTCGATATGGTGGCTTATGAGAAATATCACAATGGAGAAATGACGGATCAGATTCCTACCGATGCAGATCTGCAGGTGGGCTTCGACGGAATCCCGAAATTCCCCGGAAACGAGTTTTAAATCTTATGTATGATACCGTAGTATTTGATCTGGACGGCACGTTGACAGATTCCGGAGAGGGCATCATCAACTCCGTGTTATATGCCCTGGAAAAATATCATATCGAAGTGGAAGATCCCACGGTGCTGCGTAATTTCCTTGGGCCCCCGCTGCAGGAATCCTTTCAGAAGTATTTCCATTTTTCGGAAGAAGAAAGCCAGGCAGTGGTGGAGGTATACCGGGAATATTTCGTACCGAAGGGCATGTTTGAAAACCGCGTGTATGACGGCGTTTTGGACCTGCTGCAGCGCATCAAAGCCTCCGGGCGGAAGGTGGTTGTGGCAACTGCCAAACCCCAGCAGTTTTCCAATACGATCCTGCAGCACTTTCATCTGGATCCTTATATTGACTTTGTGGGCGGCGCTACCTTAGACGGCGTCCGCAGGGACAAGGCGGAGATTATCCGCTATGCACTTGCGCATCTGGGCGTAACAGATCTGTCCACGGTGGTCATGGTGGGAGACAGGAAATTCGATATCGAAGGTGCCAAAGCCGTAGGCGTCGATTCCATCGGCGTGCTTTACGGGTACGGCAGTGAAGAGGAGCTGCGTGCCGCCGGCGCCGATTATCTGGTCAGACGTCCGGAAGATATTATGGCCCTGTTATAAGAAAAGAGGAAGCATATCCGCAAAAGGTATGCTTCCTTTTTATAATGTTGAGATGAAAAAGATCACAGGGATCTAAAGTTTCCGTTTCCGGTAAAACAGTATCGACAGCCGCCAGGACAGCAGATACAGCAAAAGGACGACGGCAAATATCATGGGCATCGCCAGGCGCGGCAGTACAATGGATTTATCAGACTGCAGCAGGGAGTAATAGGATACGCCGATCAACGTCAGACAGACGATATAGGCGATGCGTCCCTTTTCGGCGCCCAGCCGGAACAGAAAAGGCAGGCACAAAATCGGCGTGCAGGAGGAGCAGACAAACAAAATGCCAAAGGTCTGCAGCACCTGCGTCCATACAAAGGAGCCGTGCAGCAGCTGGTTGATGGCATACGCAGCGGCGGAGGCAAACAGTGCCGGAAGCTGCAGACAGATGCCGAAGAGATATTTTTCACTGACCAGCAGGGAATTTCGGTAGGGCAGTACCAGACTGTAACGGTTCCATTTATCATTTTCCTCATTTGCCAGCAGCGTGATGGGGATGATGGTGGCAAGGAATACCGGATATATCAGAAAAAACACATGGTCGGAGCTGAAAGATAATCCGATAAACAGGAGTATGATCAGCAGGTAGATTTTGCAGTATTTCAGCGTCAGGTAATAATCTTTTAATAACAATCCCTTCATTATTAATCAGCCTCCTTTACCATGGACAGAAACAGATCTTCCAGATTGATGGGACTTGCCGTCAGGCCTGCAGGGACGGCGTCGCGCCGCAGAATTGCGGATGCGCCGTAGGCAGTGGTTTTGGTATAGAGCACTGCCCCAGGATCCAGTGCGGACAGCAGTTCCTTTTGACAGGAAATGATCCCGTATTCGCTGATCAGACGGTCTTTTTCTTCGCAGAGCAGGAGCCGGCCTTTGTGCAGGAATACCACGTAGTCACAGATTTTTTCCAGATCGCTGACGATATGGGATGAAATCAGGATGGCATGGGATGGGTCCCGGGTAAAATCGTTGAAGATATCCAGCAGTTCATCCCGCACCACCGGATCCAGACCACTGGTGGCCTCATCCAGAAGCAGGAACTTCGGATGATGGGACAGCGCAATGGCAATGCCCAGTTTCATGCGCATTCCTTTGGAAAAGACTTTAAAACTTTTTCCGGACGGCAGAGCGAAACGCTCCAGATACTGACTGTATAAGGTATCGTCCCAGCGCGTGAATGTATGCCGCATGATATTGCCGATTTGTATGGGGGTTAAGACGCCCGGCAGACCGATTTCATCGGGAACCACGCCCAGATCTTCTTTGATGCGTTCCATATGCTGTGCATTATCCTGCCCCAGAATCGTGACCTGTCCTTCGTCTTTGTGCAGAATGTCGAGGATCAGGCGCAGAGTAGTGCTTTTGCCGGCGCCGTTTTCACCGATCATTCCCATGATGCAGCCGCAGGGCAGGGTAAAGGAGATGTCCTTTAAGGCAAATCCGGGAAAGGACTTTGAAAGATGCTTGATTTCCAGTGCGTTCATGTTTCTTCCTCCAGACTGAAACGAACCATTTCGAGAATCTCCGCCTTGCTCAAATTGCAGGTGGCGGCCAGCTGAATGATCTGTTCGATATGGTCCTCGATTTTTTTGAGATTTTCTTCGCGAAGCAGCTCGACATTTTTCGGTGCTACAAAACATCCCTTTGCCGGAACCGTGTAAATGAACCCCTCTTTTTCCAGCTCTTCATACGCGCGTTTTGTTGTGATAAAGCTGATCCGAAGGTCTTTGGCCAGACCCCGGATGGAGGGCAGCATTTCATGTTCCGACAAAGCCCCGCTGATGATCTGTGATTTGATCTGAGAACAGATCTGATCATAGATGGGCGCGCCGCTTTTGTTGTCAATCAGGATATACAAGAATATCGTCACCTCTTTGTCAAACTGTATATATCAATTATATACAGGATATACAGTTCTGTCAAGAGGGGATTGTAAAAGAATTGAGGGGTTAAAAGAGGTTGTACAAACGGACAAAAAACGATATAATATGACAAAACTATCTATAAAGATGATGGAGGAAAAAATGAATCTTTTTCTGATACTTGCGTTTCTCTTTTTTATCGGTTCCATCTGTGGCTGGGTGATCGAGCTGCTGTTTCGCCGTTTTATTTCCAAGGCCAATCCGGAGAGGAAATGGATCAATCCCGGATTTTGTACGGGACCGTATATACCGCTCTACGGGTTCGGCCTTTGTTTTTTGTATCTGATTGCGCGAATGGAAGACTTTAACCTGATTTCCAACATGATTTTAAATCGGATCGTTTTATTTCTGGCCATGGCGGTGTGCATGACGGTCATCGAATATATGGCCGGCGTGGGTTGTCTGCATTTTGCCAATATGCGTCTGTGGGATTACAGTCAGGAATGGGGCAATGTCAACGGGCTGATCTGTCCGAAATTTTCTCTGATCTGGGCAGCATTGGGCGCGGTGTATTACTTCTGTATTCACCCGTACATTTTAGACGCGCTTTACTGGCTGGGAAACAATCTGGCGTTTTCGTTTTTTATCGGTTTGTTTTACGGGGTATTTGTGATTGACGTGGCACATTCCATAAATCTGACGGCGAAGCTGCGGGCCTTTGCGGATGACAAGGAGCTCGTTATCCATTACGAAAACTTAAAGGCGCATATCCGGCAGGTGCAGGAACAGCAGGCGGGAAAATATCATTTCTTCCGGCCGTTTCATTCTGAACTGTCCGTGACAGAGCATTTGCAGGAGTATTTTAAAGAACTGTTGGAAATGCATGCGGCAAATCATGTGTTTGGCAGACGTGCGGTTCGAAAATAAAATTGCATTTAATAAAAACCAAAACTCCGGTACGATCAAGGTTCTACATAACCTTTGATGTTACCGGAGTTTTTTAAGCTGCTGACGGGAATCGGACCCGTGACCTCCGCACTACCAATGCGACGCTCTACCGACTGAGCCACAGCAGCAGACTGATAAAAAGTCCGTGCATTATAGTATCATAAGATTTTCGAAAAAGCAAGAAAAAAGTGATAAATATTTTTCTCTTATTTCAGCTTTTTCCGATCATCAAAATAGAAGCACAGACGCAGGCCAGGGACACGCCCAGTGTCCAGGTAAAGGGTTCCCCGAACAGGATCCCGATCACGCTGCCGGAAACCGGGATCAGAAACTTATACATGGAGAGTTTGGAAATCTCCATATACTGGCTGCACCAGTACCAGAGACTGAAGGGAATGGCAGAAGCAAAGGCCAGAAAAATGAGCAGCCCGAAGGCTTTCAGGTTCCAGTCCATTTCCAGAGAACCGCCCAGCAGCAATCCGGTGACACACAGCAGAACGGAACCGATCACCAGATTCCAGCCGGTCATCACAAAAGAATCCAGTTCGCCGGAGAATTTTTTCCCGATCATGGTGGCAATGGCAAATACAGCGCCATGAATCATCATCATGCCTTCGCCGGAAAAGGTAAAGCGGTCAAAGGGATTGGAAAGCAGGTCTTTCGGATCCACCTGTGAGGCCAGCAAACCGATCACCCCCAGGGCAAAGGCCAGGATTTTAATCAGCGTAAACTTTTCTTCTTTATAAAAAATGCAGGACAAGACAAGTCCGAAAAGAATGCCGCTTTGTCCGATGATGGCGGCATTGATGCTGGAAGAAATATTGACATTGCCGATATTGAAAAAGATATAAGAAATGGTAGTGGACACCAGTCCCATCAGGGCCACCTGTCCCCAGTTTTTGCGGGACAGTCCGAAAATCTTCTGTTTTCTGCAGGCTGCAAACAGCAGTACGAGAACGCCGGCCAGAAAGAAGCGTAAGGCAACGGCAACCAAAATCTGTCCCGTATAATGGCTGCCGCAGCTTTCTTTTGCAATATGCAGTTCCTGATAAAACAGTTTCAGCGTTTTGTAAGGCGTCCCCCAGATGATACAGGCCACAGAAGCCAGCAGGGGGACAAAGCGAATCAATTTATCGGATTTCGCCGTCTGATCCATTTTCGTGTAACTCCTCAGATGCATATAAAGTTAAGAGGCAAAGCAGGGTGCCGAAGGCTTTGTTGTCGTCGTCCACCACCGGTTCGCTCATATAATAGGCGTAGCTGCCGTCCCGCTCGGGGCGTTTGGCGGGACCCAAACCTGCCACAAGGCAGACATTGTGAATGTGCAGGAGGCCGTCGTCATCCACCGTGATAAATTCCTGATAAATGCCCTCCAGCGCTTTTTGCGCAGCCGCCGCATAGGAAGAAGGCAGATAGCCTTTCATGACCGCTTTTTTCAGAAAATAGGCAAACATACAGGAACAGCTGGATTCTTTGTAATTGTCCGGTTCCTCTGCTTTGTCCAGAATCTGATACCAGACGCCGCTTTTACTTTGATAGCGCAGAATCCCCGCCGCGATTTTTTCAATGCAGTTTTGTATGGCTGCCCGGCCGGGATGATTTTCCGGGAAATAATCCAGCACATCCACGGCTGACATGGCAAACCAGCCCATGGCCCGTCCCCAGAAGTTGGGACTGTGTCCGGTGACCGGATCCGCCCAGAACATGGAGCGGCTGTGGTCGTAAGCATGGTAATAAAGCTGTTTATCCGCATCATAGCTGTATTGATCCACCAGCGTATACTGCGATGCAATATCGTCAAATGCCTCGTCCATCCCGTACATCTGCGCCAGCTCGGCATAGAGGGGCTGCAGCATAAACAGTCCGTCCAGCCAGACCTGATCCGCATAAACCACCTTGTGCGCGAAGGCCCGGCTATTCGTCAGCCGCGGATGGGACGCAATGGCTTCCTTCAAAATTTCAATCGGTCTTTCATAGCATTTCCTGTGGGTGTGTTTATATGCAGCTAAAATGATTTTTCCGTTGTTAAGGGAATCAACGCTGGCAGGCCGTTTCGTAATGCGGGGCACATCGCCGTCCTCCGTGATATAATGGGCAAGATAATCTTCGATAAAATCATAGTAGGATTCTTCGTGATTCAGCTCGTAGGCAAGGGTCAATCCTTTTAGCAATACGCCGTCTTCATACTGCCAGTTGTAATAATTGACCGGTTCTTTCCGTCGGAATACAGTGTCCAGCACCTGATTCATTTTTTCTGTATACATGGCGTGTCTCCCTAAAAAATGATATACTTATCTTAGATAATTTTCCGCGGGATTGCAAGCATTTTAAGCCGAATACCATTGACAAGCCCTCCGAAGACCATCTATAATCATACCATTATGAAAGTAGAAGATTTTAATTTTGATTTACCGAAGGAACTCATTGCGCAGGATCCTCTCGCAGACCGGGCCGCCAGCCGCCTGATGCTGCTGGACCGGCAGACGGGCCGTATCAGGCATGAAGTGTTTCGAAATATTGTGGAACTGTTGGAAGAAGGGGACTGTCTGGTAGTAAACAATACCAAAGTCATCCCCGCCAGGCTTTACGGGGTCAAAGCCGGAACCAATGCGGCCATTGAGATTCTGCTGCTGAAGCGGCTGTCGGATCGGGAGTGGGAAATTCTCGTGAAGCCCGGGAAAAAGGCCCGTACCGGCACGGAGATTCATTTTGGCGACGGACGGCTGACCGGCATCATTACCGAGGTCAAGGAAGACGGCAACCGTATTATTTCCTTTACTTATGAAGGGATTTTTGAGGAAATTCTGGATGAACTGGGCACCATGCCCCTGCCGCCTTATATCACCCACACGCTGCAGGACAAAAACCGGTATCAGACCGTGTATGCCAAATATGACGGCTCCGCGGCTGCGCCTACGGCAGGGCTGCATTTTACACAGGAGCTTCTGGATCAGATCCGGGCGAAGGGCGTGAAAATCGCAACCATCACTTTGCATGTGGGGCTGGGAACCTTCCGCCCGGTAAAGGTGGAAAATGTGACGGATCATCACATGCACAGCGAGTATTATTTCATCGAGGAGGATCAGGCCAATATCATCGCGGCGGCGAAGCGAAACAATAAGCGTGTGATTGCCGTTGGCACCACCAGCTGCCGGACGCTGGAGACGGTTGCCAGGGATCATGACGGAGAGATCGTCGCCTGCAGCGGCTGGACGGATATTTTCATTTATCCGGGCTATACCTTCCGGGCCATCGACGGGCTGATTACCAATTTCCATCTGCCGGAATCCACGCTGATCATGCTGGTGAGCGCTTTTGCAGGCCGGGAACACGTACTGCAGGCTTACCGTACTGCGGTGGAGGAAAAATACAGATTTTTTTCTTTCGGCGACGTCATGTACATCAGCGACTGGAAATAAGTTGATCGAAGCAGTCTGTATCTGCGAAGGATACAGGCTGTTTTTTTTGACTTGACATATACCCCTATAGGGTATAAAATACGTATAAAAATACCACATGGGGGTATATTAGCATGGAAAACACAAAACCGGCCTGCTGCTGTGAAAAAAGTACGGTACGCGGGGCAGAGGAACAAAAGAAGCTGATCCATCGTCTGAACCGCATCGAAGGACAGATTCGCGGCATTCGGAAAATGATTGAGCGGGACGCGTATTGTACGGATATTCTGGTGCAGTCTGCCGCGGCCAACGCCGCCATCAACGCCTTTAACAGGGATCTCATCGCCAGCCATATCAAGGGCTGCGTGGTGCGGGATATCAAAGAGGGCAAGGAAGACGTGATCGATGAACTGGTAGTGACGCTGCAGAAGCTGATGAAATAACAGACGGGATTTGAAGGAGAGAGCAATGGAGCAATATCAGGTAGGCGGGATGAGCTGCGCGGCCTGCAGCGCCCGCGTGGAAAAGGCGGTCAGAAAGGTGCCCGGGGTCACGGACTGTTCGGTCAGTCTGCTGACCAATTCCATGGGCGTGGAGGGTACGGCGGATCCGGCGGCAGTGATTGCCGCGGTGGAAGCGGCGGGCTATACGGCTTCCTGCCGGAGCAATACCGCAAAGGAGGCGTCTTCGCCGGAAAATGACATGCTGAAAGACAAAGAAACGCCGGTTTTAAAGAGAAGGCTTTTGGTATCTCTGGGATTTTTGCTGGTACTGATGTATGTGTCCATGGGGCATATGATGTGGCACTGGCCGCTGCCTTCCTTTTTTGAAGGCAATCACGTGGCGGTGGGGCTTTTGCAGTTACTGCTGGCCGCCATCGTCATGGTGATCAACCAGAAATTTTTTATCAATGGATTTACAAGCCTGCTGCACGGCGCCCCGAATATGGATGCGCTGGTGGCGCTGGGCTCTTCCGCGGCTTTTCTTTATAGTACCATTTCCCTGTTTGGTATGACAAAGGCGCAGATGCAGCACGATATGGCAGCAGTTGAAGCGGGTATGAACGGATTTTATTTCGAATCTGCTGCAATGATTCTGACACTGATTACGGTAGGCAAGATGCTGGAAGCCCGTTCCAAGGGCAAGACCACAGACGCATTAAAAGGACTGCTGCGGCTGGCGCCCAAAATCGCCGTGCTGGTGACGGAAGCGGGGGAGCAGACCGTGCCGGTGGCGCAGGTGAAAAAAGGAGATATCTTTGTTGTGCGGCCGGGAGAGCAGATTCCCGTGGACGGGCTGGTGCTGGAAGGCAGCAGTGCGGTGGATGAAGCATCTCTGACCGGAGAAAGCATTCCGGTGGACAAGGCGGCGCAGGATCCGGTTTATGCAGGAACCCTGAACCAGTCGGGATTTATACGCTGTGAAGCCGGCAGGGTCGGAGAGGACACGACACTGGCTCAGATCATCCGCATGGTCAGTGACGCCGCCGCCACCAAAGCACCCATTGCCAAGGTGGCAGACAAGGTTTCGGGCATTTTTGTACCGGCGGTGATTTCGATTGCGGCTGTCACATTCCTGGTATGGCTGCTGGTGGGCCAGACGGCAGGCTATGCCCTGGCCAGAGCCATTTCGGTACTGGTGATCAGCTGTCCCTGCGCGCTGGGACTGGCGACGCCGGTAGCCATTATGGTGGGAAACGGCGTGGGTGCTAAAAATGGCATTTTGTTTAAAACGGCAGCTTCGTTGGAGCAGTGCGGGAAAACGCAGATCGTGGCGCTGGATAAGACAGGCACCATCACCAAAGGGGAACCGGAAGTGACGGACCTTGTCCCCGCAGAAGGAGAGACAAAAGAAAGCCTGCTGGAATTTGCTTTTGCGCTGGAACAAAAAAGCGAACATCCGCTGGCTCTGGCCATTTGCCGGAAGGCAGAGCAGGAAAAGATCCAAAAACGGGAAGTGACGGACTTTGAAGCTCTTCCCGGAAACGGACTGCAGGCCATGCTGGATGGCTGTCCGGTCTGGGGCGGAAGCCTGGCTTTTATTCGGACCAAAACAAAGATTTCCACCCGCATGGAGGAGACAGCGGACAAACTTTCCAGGGAAGGAAAGACCCCGCTGTTATTTGTAAAAAATGACCGGCTCTGCGGTATGATCGCAGTGGCGGATACCATCAAAGAAGACAGTGCCCGGGCCATTGCCGAACTGCGGGGCATGGGCATTCATGTGGTCATGCTGACCGGGGATAATGTACGCACGGCAGAGGCCATCGGCACCCAGGCAGGTGCGGACGAGGTCATTGCAGGAGTCCTGCCGGATGGAAAGGAACGGGTCATCCGCAGGTTGAAAGAAAAAGGCGCCGTTCTGATGGTAGGCGACGGCATCAACGACGCACCGGCGCTCACCTCTGCCGACATTGGTATGGCTATCGGCGCAGGTACCGACGTAGCCATTGACGCAGCGGACATCGTTCTGATGAAAAACTGCCTGCTGGACGTTCCGGCGGCCATTCGGTTAAGCCGCGCTACCCTGCGCAATATTCACGAAAACCTGTTCTGGGCTTTTCTGTACAATTCCTTAGGGATACCGCTGGCAGCCGGCGTCTTTATTTCGGCGCTTGGGTGGCAGTTAAATCCCATGTTTGGCGCGGCGGCTATGAGCCTTTCCAGTTTTTGCGTGGTCACCAATGCGCTGCGTTTGAATTTCGTCCGGCTTTATGACAGCCGGAAGGATCATAAAAGAAAATTTAAAACTAAATCAAAGAATCAGGAGGAAAAAAGATTGAAAATGAGAGGTAGAGGGTATCCATAACTTTATGCGCACAACAAACAAGCCATCTTTCGGTGGCTGC
>CANRIM010000023.1 GCA_947630695.1 uncultured Lachnospiraceae bacterium | reverse complement strand
TGGTTCGGAATAGTGTAGTGCTGGCGGTCTATCTCTTGTTTTCGGTTGCTTGCTTCCTTACCGTACATGAGCATTCTTGTATGGCTTATAGCCCTGTTATGTTTTTTTATCAAGGGATTTAATAATTGGGGAAATCGTATATTGGGGTTCATATTATTCACAGGACTTGGATGTGTGTGTGGTCTTGCAGCTAAAGCAATACCTACTATTGCAAACCCTATGGTAAATTATATTGGATTTCCGATTTTACTCATAATTGTAATTGCGTTACTTGCTACAGGGGGAAAGAACAAGAAAAATGTTTAAAAGACTCGAAATCATGCATCTTCTATCCGAAAATAGTCAGGATTGCTATAATTCTTTAAAGAAAAAAGCTTTTGAAGTCAAAACTTCAAAGGCTTTTTTAAATTATGGTGATCATTTGCGTCTAATATTACGTTATTATATTTAGAAGCCAGGGAAAGGAGGAAATCCTGCGTGAAGGATGCGGAGTTAATCAAAAAAATACAGCTTGGAGATGAATCGGCCGCAGAAGCATTGGTTCGTCGATATTACCCATCCATTCTGCAATATTGCAAATCACACTGCTTTGATCAGACAAAAGCAGAAGATTTAACGCAGGAAACCTTTTTACGCGTTTTCAGGGCTTTGCCGGAATATCGGGAGAAGGGCAGTTTTAAAGCCTACATCTATACCATTGCCCGTCATTTGTGTGTAGATGAAAGCCGTAAAGTCAGCCTTTATCCATTGAATAATGAGGAAGAATGGATCTCCGGGCAGGATGCGCTGCTTCAGGTAGAGCATCAGACGGAAATCGCGCGTCTGTTGCGTACACTATCCCCGGAGCAGCGGGAGGCGGTCATTTTGTATTTTGGCGCGCAGTTAAGCTATGGCGAAATGGCAAAAGTGATGCATTGCAATATGCGGACGGCGCAGAGCAGAGTCAGAAATGCGCTGAAAAAAATGAGAAAGGAGAGCGGTCATGAAAGGTAAAACATTAAGAACGAATTTGCAGGAAGCTTTACAGCAGGAACCTGCGAGGAAGATGGAAGAAACAATACAATTATGCGTTCAGATCGTAAGAAATCAAAGGAAGGGACAGGAACCAAGGACGGATTTTTTCCAATATCTTTCCGATGTTTTTCGTTTTGAAAAATGGACTGTTCTGGGGCCGCAGGCAGTGACCCTGCTGCTGGCTTGCTTCGCCATCTATGCCACAGCAGATATTCCGGCAAATCTTCCGGCGTATATTCCGTTATTTGTGTTGGCGGTCATGCCAACCATTTTTAAATGCCGGTATTACAGAATGAGCGAACTCGAAGCGGCAACCAGGGCATCGGGTGCGCAGATCGTATTGGCAAAGTTGATTTTAGCCGGGGCGGTCAACCTGGTGTGTATGACGGTTCTGATCGGGGCGGCAGTTTCTCTGCGCAATCTATATCAGGAAATCGGACAGATGGTGCTGTATTGTCTGGTACCCTATCTGGTATGCATGGCCAGTATGCTGCGGATCCTTCGACTGGGCAGGACAAAAAGTATTTCGGCCTGTGTGGCTGTGATGCTGGGTTCCAGTTTGTGCTGGGGCACATCGGCCAAATGGATGCCCTGGCTGTACGAAGTATCCACTTTTGGCATCTGGATCCTGGCCTTCCTGTTTTTCTCCGTTTTTTTCATAAAAGAAATCTGTTTTATTATCACGATGCGAAAGGAAGGAAAAATGTATGGAACTGTCGTTTGATCGCCTGACAAAACACTATGGAAATAAAATTGCTGTCGATTGTGTCAGCGCCGTACTGACGCCGGGGGTTTACGGGCTTTTAGGAGCAAATGGCGCCGGAAAAACCACTTTGCTGCGGATGTTATGCGCGATTTTGGAGTCAAGCGCCGGGGAGGTACGCTTCGATGGAAAAGATGTGATTTCCATGGGGGCGGACTATCGGAATGTACTGGGGTATCTGCCGCAGAATTTCGGGTATTACCCCAATTATACTGCGACGGAATTTCTTCTGTATATCGCAGCATTGAAAGGGATCCCGAAAACTATTGCCAGGCAGCGGGCAAAGCAGCTGTTAGATGCAGTAGGATTAAGCGGTGCGGCAAATAAAAAAATCAAAACCTTTTCCGGCGGCATGAAACAGCGAATCGGCATTGCGCAGGCCTTGCTGAATCATCCGGATATTCTGATACTGGATGAACCCACAGCCGGATTGGATCCCAAGGAAAGGGTACGCTTCCGCAATCTATTATCGGATTATGCAGGTGATAAGATCGTGATTCTGTCCACACATATTGTTTCGGATATAGAAGCCATCGCCGATGAAGTCCTGCTGATGAAAAACGGAAAAATTGTGCTGCAGGGAACCGTCTCTGCATTGATTGAAAAAGCAAAGGGCAAGGTATGGGAGCTGACGGTATTGCCGGAGGAAGCCAGAAAATGGCAGGAACGGACCACCGTGGCGAATTTAAGGCATGAAGGGAAACAGGTGGTGCTGCGGATGATTTCCAATACAAGACCGGCGCCGGAAGCAGTTCCTTGCGAAGCCACATTGGAAGATCTTTATTTATATTACTTTCCGATGGAAGAGAGGGTGTTGTAAAATGGAATTATTTGTGTTGGAACATAAAAAGTTATGGCGGAAAAGAAGCGTCAGGGTCAGTGTCTTGCTGTGCTTTGTCTATACCGTGATATTCGGCAGCATATTATCCTTCCAGTGGTTCGGATTCGGAAGCTCCAACGACTATACAAGCGCATTCGGGAATCATTTTGACGGCTATGCAATGATCAGAAACAGTCAGGCGTATTCCCATACCTTTGGAGAAAACCTTACGGATGAAAGCTTACAGGAACTCGTAAGAGATTACCAACGGATGGATGCGGCAGGGTTGGAAGAAGATTTGGAAAAAACCGACTGGGCTGCGATCAGCAGCTGGTTGGGTACTTTGTACCCGGAACTGCGAGATCCGGAAAATCCCGGAACCATGATCAGCTATGTGGATCCGGATCAATTGACGGATTTCTATGGAAGAAGGCAAAACGCTGTTGAGGATTTTCTGGAAAACAACGGGCAGACAGGAAGTGAGAAAGCGTATTTAATGCAGTTCAATCAAAAGGTCAATGTGCCGTTTCGCTACGAATGGGTCAAGGGTTGGACCCAGATCCTTGGCAGTATGGTGGCGCCTGATTTGGGCGTTGTCATGGCACTGTTTCTTGCGATTGTGCTTTCTTCCTTATTTTCCGGGGAGTGGTACAACAACACCAGTTCTTTAGTGCTGACCACCAAAAATGGCTGGAAAAAGCTCGCTTACGCGAAAATACTGACCGGGTTATCCTTTTCTGTGGAACTGTTTTTTCTGCTTCTGACAGGTATGGTGGTATCGCAGCTGTTTTTTATGGGGACATCCGGATGGGATCTGCCGATCCAGACGATCAAGCTGATTGCCATTGCGCCTATGAATATGCTGCAGGCGGAAATTTACGAATATGCGTTTGTATTTTTAGGTGCCATCGGATTCTGTGGCGTGGTGATGCTCATCTCATCTGCCGTAAAAAGCAATGTGCTGGCGCTGCTGTTCAGTCTGGCTGTGGTATATGGTCCCATGATGCTTGCAGAGTATTTGCCTTACGGATTACAAAAAGCATTGGATTTCATTCCTCTGGTAGGAAGCGGCGCAGATATTTTCCGGACAAATACCTTTCATTTGTTTGGGAAATATATCTGGTCGCCGTATCTGCTGATCACGGTTCCTGTTTTGCTGGGAATGCTGTGTATTCCTTTGGCGGTGATGCGGTGGGCCCGCAGGATGAAGATATGAAAAGAAGAGGTACCGAAGAATTCACCGTTTGTGCATTTTGTTTTTGACTCCAGTTAAGTTTTAAGAGTAGAATGAGATTATGGATCACTCCATACTGTTGTGTTTTATTGGGAATTGGGGTGTCCGCATAAAAATATGAAGGATGATTTAAGATGAGAATTTTAATCGCCGAGGACGAACGTCCTTTAGCGAAGGTGCTTGTAAAACTTCTGGAAAAGAACAACTATTCCGTCGATGCAGTGTATAATGGGGAAGACGCATTAGCGTATCTTGACGGCGGCAATTATGACGTGGTGATCTTCGATATTATGATGCCGAAAATGGATGGCATTACGGCGCTGAAAAAACTGCGGGCATCCGGCAGTCAAATCCCGGTTCTGATGCTGACAGCCAAATCCGAAGTGGATGATATGGTGCAGGGACTCGACAGCGGCGCAAACTATTATCTGACAAAGCCGTTTCATACCAAGAGCCTGCTTGCTGCGATCCGCGCCATCACAAGGACGCAGACGGAGGTGGATACAAAGCTGTCGTTCGGAAACATTACGCTGGATCGTGCGACTTTTGAGCTGTCATCTCCCACCGGCAGTTTCCGGCTTGCGAATAAAGAATTTCAAATGCTGGAGATTTTTATGGCAAATCCGCACCATATTTTTTCGGCGGAACGCCTGATGGAAAAAATATGGGGATATGATACGGACGCAGAGATCAATGTGGTCTGGGTGTATGTGTCCTATCTGCGAAAGAAACTGATGGCGCTTCACGCCGATATCGTTATTAAAGTGTCCAGAAATATCGGATACTCTTTGGAGGCGGCAGATGATAAAGAAGCTTAAAATCCGGTTTATATGTCTGGCTATGGCTGCACTTTTTATCGTGCTTGCCATTTCCGTCATTGGAATGAATGTAATCAACTATGCAACGATTGTAAAAGATGCGGATGCCATTCTGACGTTTCTGTCCGGAAATAAAGGAGAGTTTCCAGAAATGGACGGGAATGTTATGCAGGAACACAAAGCACCGGATGCACCAAATGTCCCGGATGCGCCGGATACTCCGAAAGCGCCGGATGCGCCGCGACCCTTTTCCCCTGAAACGCCATACGAATCCAGGTATTTTTCTGTCCTGATCGATGCAGCGGGTAAAATCATTCGAGTAGATACAAGCAGGATATTTTCTGTTGATTCTGAAAAAGCGGGCGAATATGCCGAAAAAGTGTTTTCCTCCGGTAAAGAATCGGGATTTACAGATGAATACCGATATTTGCAAAGCAACGAGGGCAGCAATACCCGCATCATTTTTCTGGATTGCGGAAGAAAGCTGGATGGGTTCTATACGTATCTCTGGATCAGTATCGGTATGACTATCGCGGGTCTCGTCGTGATGTTCTTTGTCATTGTTTTCTTCGCCGGAAAAATTGTTCGCCCGATTGCAGAAAGCTACGAAAAGCAAAAACGGTTTATCACCGACGCCGGCCACGAGATCAAAACCCCGCTGACAATTATCAATGCAAATGTAGACTTACTGGAAGACGATCCGGAGGATGCTGACTGCCTGCACGATATTCGGCAGCAGGCAGAACGGCTGACGACACTGACCAATGATCTGGTCTATCTCGCTCGTATGGAAGAAGCAGACAGGCCCCTGGAAATGACGGACCTTGTTGTCTCCGACATGATTACAGAGGCTGCCGCGGCTTTCCGCGGGCCGGCGCTGATACAGGAAAAAGAATTTGTATGTCAGATCCAACCGGGGCTTTTTATGAAGGGAAACGATAAAGCGATCCGGCAGCTCATCAACATTTTAATGGATAATGCATTGAAATATTCCCCGGAAGGCGGAAGGATTGCGATTCATTTTGGGCAGAACCGACGGTCCTTGCAGCTTGACATCTGTAATACGACGGAAACGGCAGTAAACGGTAAGGAATTGGAACATGTTTTTGACCGATTCTATCGCATGGATCCATCCCGGAATTCAGCAACCGGCGGACATGGAATCGGCCTTTCGGTTGCGAAAGCAATCGTGGAGGCACATCACGGGACGATTCGAGCATGGCAACAGGACAGCAATTCCTTTCACATTACCTGTAATTTTCCTGTTTAATTTAATTTCAGTTAAGGTTCAAAGTCCAGAATGTGTTTACATTCGATTTGGGAAATATTTTTCGGATGCAGCGTCCTGAAAGCATATTTCCTAAATAAAAACAAAATAAGCAGGAGATGCAGGACAATGAAAAATTTTTTACGGAAACTTTTTAATTTCTTTCTTGTGTGCAGTATGATATGCAGTACATGGGAGATGCCTTCCGTTGTGATGGCTGCAGAGGAAAAGGCAGATTATGAAGTAAATCTGTCGGATATGACTTGTGGAGCGGACGAAGAGGAACAAAAGGATGTTCCGGTGTATACGGCGGCGGACTTTGATGTTTTTCTGGAGGATTACAACAACGGAGCACTTCCGGATTTTTACATTACGGAATTTTTGTTTGACGGGATTTCCCAAGTGAAGAAAATATCCAGGGATGATGCCACCGGTGAAGTGACTTCCAAAGTCATTGAGACCAGAGCACTGAATGTAAATACAACCGGGAATATCCGCTTTTACGGAACGGCAACCGATACCATGATTGCAGTGAATACAAATGATGTCACCGGCGAAATTTGCCTTATTCTGGATGGCGTCAGCCTTACCTCTGCAAAAACAACCCCGGCGGTAATGGTTTATAACAAGGACGTTAATTACAGTGATTGTAAAGTAACCTTGCAGACCGCGGAAGGGTCAGAAAATTATATCACCGGAGGAAAATTGAAAAAAGTCAGTACCATGACAGAGGAGCAGGCGGACACATATACAAAAATCAGCAGTATTTACGGAGATACCGCGGACGCGTATTATTATGTATATACAGGAGAAGAAGTAAAGAACCTGTTATTTGCCCAGGAAACGGCGGATAATGAAAAAATAGCGGAGGGAGATCCCTATCACTATTATAAATACGGGGGTGCCATCGGATCGGATATCACACTGCATTTTACCGGGAATGGATATCTGGAAGTCGCCAGCCTTGGGGATGAAGGTGTGGAAGGAAAAGGCGATTTAATTTTTACGGGCGGATGCGGAAAATACAGGATTACTTCTTATGATGACGGATTAAATGCGTCTACTTCGGGAACGGACATTTCGATTGATGTGGAATCGATGTTCGTCAGTGTAAACAGTGACGCGGAGGAAGGCGACGCCATTGATTCCAATGGTACCATTCATATTGAGGGCGGTACGGTATTTGCCCTTTCTCATCCTGACAGTCAGGATAATGGACTGGATTCTGACCGGGGAACTTATATCAACGGCGGAACTGTGGTGGCTACGGGCAATATGGCAGATACGGTTTCAAATGATTCCGGGCAGAACTTTATCAATCTGGTGTTCAAAAACAAACAGGATGCCGGTACACTGATCGGAATGACATCTGCGGATGGCGTGCCGGTGATGGGATATTTGGCTGATCGATCGTTTACAAATCTGATCTATAGTTCTCCGGATCTTCAGGAAACTACCTATTATGTCTATTGTGGCGGCAGTATTTCCGGAGAGGAAATCAACGGATTATACACAGAGATCAACGCTTATGTACCCGGGACGCAGCAGCAGTGGAGCGGCAGCAGCGGATTTGGCGGACGTCCGGACGGCGGCCAGCCGGGGCAGGAAGGCATGACACCTCCTGACGGCCAGCAGCCGGGGCAGGAAGGCATGACGCCGCCCGACGGTCAGCAGCCGGGGCAGGAAGGCATGACGCCACCCGACGGTCAACAGCCGGGGCAGGAAGGCATGACGCCACCCGACGGCCAACAGCCCGGACAGGGACAGGCAGGAAATGATTCGGGCGAGGCTTCCATAGAATTTACGCTTTCGGCAACGACTCACACTTTTTATAATGTGACAGATTACACGCCATCACAGATTCTTTCCGGAGATGTCAATATGGATGGAACTGTTACCGCGGATGATGCACTTGCTATTTTACAGTTTGCTGCAAAATTGCAGACCCCTGTAAAACAGCAGAGTCAGGCGGCAGATGTCGATGGCAGCGGTTCGGTGGATGCTGCAGATGCGCTTTTGGTGCTGCAGAAAGCTGCCAAATTGATTGATGTATTCCCTGTTTAATTATATTGTGTAGGATTTCTGTCTTGTGCAGATTATAAAAACAAATTTAATAAACTTGGTATCAGTGGCCTGCTGCATTGAAAATTGTGGCAGGTCATTTTTTGAAAAAATCACGAACAGTTCTATCAAATATTTTATTTCGCATTTTCAAAAAAATATTGATTTTGCGAAATAGAATGAGTATACTAAAACCGAGGTGATTGCCATGCGATTAATCGAGCGTGCGTTCTATTTGAATCAATTGAAGAATGTCATGGGGACTCCGGATATTAAGGTCATTACCGGTGTCCGACGCAGCGGGAAGTCCAAACTTCTGGAATCTTTTATGGAGTACGTTCGGACGCACGATCCGAAGGCCAATATCATTCACATTAATTTTAATTTGCAAGCCTATGAGAATCTGCTGGAATATCATGCGCTGCATGATTATATTGAAAGTGCGTATGTGCAGGAAACAGGGAATTATGTCTTCATTGATGAAGTACAGATGTGTTCCGGGTTTGAGCGGGCAGTGAACAGCCTGCACGCTTCCGAAAAATATGATATTTATATCACGGGTTCCAATGCGTTTCTGCTGAGCAGTGATCTGGCCACGTTGTTTACCGGGCGTACGTTTGAGATTGAAGTTTACCCGTTTTCCTTTGCCGAGTTTATGCAGTATTTCGAGCTGACAGATCCGTATACAGCATTTCAGCGTTATATACAGGAAGGCGGCATGTCAGGCTCTTATCTCTATAAGACACAGGAATTAAAATATAACTATATAGCTGATGTATTCAATACGCTGATCGTTCGGGATATCCGCCGGAAGTATCGGATCCGCAACATGCCGCTCATGGAACGTTTTTGTGATTTCCTGATTGACAATATCTCTAATCAGGTATCCACGCGCAGTGTGGCGGCAGCATTAAGCAGCGGGCAGATGAAAGCGAACGATCGTACCATCAGCACCTATCTGAAATATCTATGTAATGCATTCGCATTTTATAAAGTCAGGAGATATGACATTCAGGGCAAACGTTATCTTGCATCAAATGATAAATATTATCTCAGTGATCATAGCTTCAAATATGCCAAATTAGGCACAAAAAATGCAGATTATGGCAGGATGATGGAAAATATCATCGCAATTGAATTGCTTCGCCGGGGGTATGAGCTGTATGCAGGAGTACTTTATCAGAAGGAAATCGATTTTGTTGCCATCAGGCGCAGCGAAAAGATATATATTCAGGTGTCCAGCAGTATAGACGATCCGGATACGTTCAAACGGGAGGTCGATCCGCTGTTGAAAATCAAAGATGCTTACCCGAAAATGATTCTTACGCGCACCAGACAGGAGGCTTATCAATATGAAGGCGTGCAGATCGTGGATGCGGCGGATTGGCTGTTGCAGGGTGGAAAATGAGAGATGTGCCATATTGGGCATGGCATAAGGAAATGACGGATTTTAAGTTTCCGTAAGTTTCGGATAAAAGCAAGGAGCAAGATGAATATGGATATGAAAGCGTCTGCACAGCAGTATTCAGATACAATAGAACAATTGAAATCGAAGATTCAGACGCTTACAGACGAAAACCGGCTTCTGAAGCAACGTATGGATGAAGCCGGTATTTCATATGCCGATATAATACTTGATCGTGCTGAAGCTGAGAAGGAATTATATGATCCTGACCAGGGAGCCCGTATTAAGAAGTTTGAAGTTACGGATAAAGTTGCGAGTGATTTCTTTATGATGTTCTGTCGTGGCAGGAAGGATGTGTACGATCTTCGCCATACGAATCCAAAGACCGGCAAAAACGGATACTATACACAATGCTTTAATCGCTGGGATCCGTGCTGCCATTATAAGCTAAAAGATGGTGTTCGCTGCAAGGATTGTGAACTTAGGGCATACAAGCCAATTACTTTGCCGCTAATTAAGGCTCATATGAAGGGGCTGGATCCAAACGGAAACGACGTTGTCGCAATCTATCCGATGCTTGAGAACAATCTTTGCAAGTTACTGGTGTTTGATTTTGACAATCATGCAAAAGGGGCAGAGCAGGATGATTATGCAAATGTTGATGATAGTTGGAAAGAAGAAGTAAACGCGTTGCGATGTATTTGCAGGAATTTGAATGTGGATGCTGTGGTAGAGCGGTCAAGATCGGGATGTGGAGCGCATCTGTGGATATTTTTCAAAGAAATGATTCCTGCCAGACTGGCAAGAAGATTCGGGTTTGCGTTGCTTGAAAAAGGTGCCGAATCTGTCAATTTGAAGTCATTCAAATACTATGATCGCATCATACCGACGCAGGATGCTCTTCCTGAGGGAGGCCTTGGAAATGTAATTGCGCTTCCACTGCAGGGAATGGCGCTGAAGAATGGAAACAGTGCCTTTGTTGATGATAATTGGAACGCATATGAAGACCAGTTGAAAGTTCTTGCCGGAACAAAGCGCCTGACCAGACAGGAGATAGAGGACTGCCTTTCTCTATGGTACAGGTCAGGCACTGCAGGCGAAGACGACATTAATGAGACTCCATGGGATAAGAATTCAGAAATTGAATCAGGGAGCGTAAAAGGTGTTGTTCACATCGTGCTTGCTGATCGCATATACATAGATTCTACGGGAATGTCTAATAAAACAAAGAGACAGCTTCGTCGTATGGCGACATTTTCCAACAAGCAGTATTTTCAGAATCAGGCAATGGATCTGCCGAATTATGATGAATCCAGATTCATTTATCTTGGGAGTGATGAGGGGAAATATATTGTTTTACCTCGTGGACTCCGGGAGAAAATTTTAAGAAAGTTTGATAAAGCAGGGATCAGGTACAAGATTGAAGATAAGAGGACGGAAGGGCGGAAAATCAATATTTCATTTAAAGGTAAGCTGCGTGAATCACAGATTCCGGCAGTAGAAGCTATGCTTGAAAATGATACCGGCATTTTGCATGCGGCAACGGCATTTGGCAAGACGGTTGTTTGTTGTGATATGATTGCAAGAAGAGGGGTAAGCACCTTGATACTTGTAGACAAGGCAGAACTGATGAACCAGTGGCTCAAAAGTCTGGATGAGTTTCTGGATATTGATGAGGAACTGCCGGAATATCAGACAAAGACCGGACGCACGAGAAAAAGAAAAACCCTGATCGGAAATCTTCAGGGAGCGCATGATACACTGACTGGAATAGTGGATGTGGCCATGATACGTTCTTTAAAGAAAAAAAACGGATTTCATCCGATGCTGAAAGAGTATTCGTTCGTTTGCTTCGATGAATGCCATCATGCTGCTTCGGAAAGTGCAATTGAAATACTTCAGGAGATTACTGCGAAGTATGTGTGTGGCGTAACCGCAACACCGAAACGCGGTGATGGTAAGGAAAAGATAAATGAGTTTTTGTTTGGTCCTGTCAGGTTTCGTTTTACAGCAAAGGACAGAGCCGAGGAACAAAACATTGATCATCTGGTATATCCGCGGTTTACAAGGACAGTGAAGCCGCATCATTTGTCAAAAACACCATATGGGAATGATGCTTATGAGCTGATCCGGAATAATGATATTCGTGACGAGCAGATCATCAGGGATGTGGCAAGTTGTGTTCAGGCTGGAAGAACTCCGGTTGTGTTGACAAAATATGTTGATCATGCAAAAAAGCTGTCTGAGAGGCTTAAAGTATATGCTGACAGACTGATCCTGCTGACAGGGGCAAATGGTACCAAAGCACGCAAGATACAGGTAGAAGAATTGAACAGAGTAGATGATTCTGATAGTCTTATTATTGTGGGCACAGGTTCTTTGCTTGGAGAGGGCTTCGACTTTCCAAGACTCGACACTTTGTTTATGGCAACGCCTGTTTCAGGTGAAAATGTGGTAGAGCAGTATGTTGGACGTCTTAACAGGGATTATGACGGCAAAGAAAATGTCATTGTCTATGACTACGTGGACAGCCATATTCCAAAGTTCGATAAAATGTATGCTGCAAGACTAAAGGCGTATAAAAAGATTGGCTATGAACTCTGCGTAAATATGGATGGCGAGAAGCAGAAAGCAAATGCAATTTACGACATAGAAAACTATGCAGAAACCTATTGGAGAGATCTGGAAGAAGCAAAATCGTCAGTCATTGTTTCAAGTCCGAGATTGAATAATCAAAAAGTAGATCGTATAATCTCCACGCTTGGAGGCAGTCAGGAGCTGGGTGTCAAAGCAACAATTGTAACATGGCATCCGGATACCTATAAATATGGCAGAGATGATGTCCGAATGGAACTTATGGAAAGACTTCGCAAGGCCGGATTTGAGATCAGACTTGTGGAAGAGTCGTGTGAACATTATGCCGTAATCGATCATGAGATTGTCTGGTATGGAAGTATGAATCTGCTGTCCAAGGAAGATGTAGAGGACAATCTGATGCGGATATGCAGTAAGGAAATCGCTGCAGAGCTTTTGGAGATGACATTTAGTTCTGAAGAGGATATGCAGGAATGGTGAGTATGCTTTCCCTTCAAATTTTAGATATGCCTTACATTTTTTGCCCGATGTTTTCACTACTCTGTAATCCATTTCCGTTCCCCCTTTTATTGTTAAAGAAAGAAATAGGAGGATAGATTGTTAAGGAACCGCCAAATTTACGATAAGCCTGTGGTGTATTTTTTTTCAATATAAGTAATAGCCTCATTTAATTGTTTCAACATTTTTATCTTCCTCTCATTATTTCTGTTCAGATTTCTTCTATCCCGCTTGCTTTTCAGATTGACGGTATATTCACAATCCGGGATTGAACCAGCGCAGGGTCTACTTTGTTGTTCTGATAAAAAGCCTTGACAAACTATCAATTGATGTATATACTATCAATTGATAGCAGATATATTAGGGAGGTAATTGACATTTTTCTTAGTACGCAATCGAAAAAAAGAGAAGTCATCGCTTTCCTGGAAGAATTAAAAGACTTTCTGGGAAAAGAAGATTTTGATATAGATTCTGATTTTACACTGATAAAAAAGAAAAAGACTGACGATGAAGAACATTCTACGCCATATACTTTGTTGGATTTAGATTATGACGTCTGGGATGTAGTAGAGCGGTTAAAAGAATTAACAGTGGCTGAATATTCTGAGACCAAAATAGACAAAGATGATTTAAACCCTCCGCTACTATTTGTCTTTGGCAAAGATATTAACAGAAAGCTTGTCTATGTCAAATTGAAAATCAAAGGGGATCAAAAAAGACGCGTATTATGTGTGTCATTCCATTATGCAAGGGATCTTATGAAATTCCCCTATGCATGAGAGGAAAGGAAGGAGGCAAACAATGGAGGCCAGCACATTAATTAGAAAGGTTCATATGGATTGTCCATTATGCGACAAAACGCATGAAGTTGAAGAAAGAAAACGCTTTGCGGAGATTACGCTGAAGGGGGATAGGGTAACCTATGAAGAACGGTTTTATTTTTGCGCAAATGCGACTGAAGAGGAAAATGAATTTGAAACTGGCTCTATGACAAATGAAAATCTTCTTAATGCGCGAAATGCATATCGAGTTAAGCATGGACTGCTTACTTCTGACGAGATTGTTGCGATAAGAGAGAGCTATGGATTATCTCAAGTAGACTTAGCAAGATTGCTCGGATGGGGAGAGGCTACGATTTCCCGATATGAAAGCAAAGCAATTCAAGATGAAGCGTATGACACGATGCTGCGTTTAATCAAAAATAATCCATTACAGGCTTTAGAATTATTGAAGAAAAATGCTGATAAATTCCCGGGGCTTAAGAGGATTAGAGTAAAATCCAAAATTGTAGAAAAATTGGATTCATACGGAAAGGAATACCTGACACGACAAGCATTTGAAGGCGAGTATGCAAGTTTTGAAGAACCATCTGATTCGAATGGATTTGTTTTGCTGAACATAGATAAGCTTGAGGCGGCTATTTCTTATATTGCTGAGCAGATATCGAATCTTTTTAAAGTTAAGCTGATGAAAATGCTTTGGTATGCGGATGCACTATCTTATAAAGAGAATGAATATGCAATTACCGGCCTGGTTTACCGACATCATGAAATGGGCGCGCTTCCAATTGGGCATTATAGCCTTATGAATCTCGAAAACTTGAATGTCCATGAAGAGGTAAGTATAAATTATGACTCTATGCTTCATATTTATCCTACAAAGGGTATGGACTATAGTGTGCTGAGTAATAAAGAAAAAATGGTTTTGAATACCGTGATAAAGAAGTTTAAGAATTATAAAGCGCAAGAGATCGTCGATTATATGCATGAGGAAAAAGCTTATCAAAGAACAAATCCCGGGGAGATCATACCATTTTCATTGGCAAAAGAGATAAGGAATTTCTAATAATGACCTGTGTAAAGTTATGAGGGATTCTTGCAGAGATGTTTTTACGGCACAAGCCGTTCAATGACCGGTAATCTTGCGCCCATTCTGCAAAGCAGTTCATTGCTGATACTGTCAGAGTTATCTGCAACAATCGGAGCGGATAACTCTGCTGCGGCATCGGATCCAATCATGATTGCGGTGTCGCCAATAGCAACGTTTTCGACTCCCGTAATGTCAACTGCAAGCTGATCCATACAGATACGGCCAACGATTGGAACAAGGTGATTTCTGATTTGTGCATAGCCTTTCCCACAGGAAAGATTTCTTGGAAAACCATCGCCATATCCAATCGGCAGGATGGCAATCCTGCAGTCCTTTTTCGCTGTGAATGCTCTGCCGTAACCGACACTCTCGCCTTTGCAAATATTTTGTATATGTACTACCCTGGCTTTCAAAGAAAGCACCGGGCGCAGATCGAGTTTCAGGGCAGTATTGTAATCCGGTGTACTGAGAACACCATATAAAGCGATACCGATCCTGGCATAATCGCATTGGAGCTCAGGATAATTCAACAGCCCATAGCTGCTCTGCATATGCAGTTTCGGAACAGACATATTGTTGTGCTTCATAAGATCAATCAAACGGAAAAATCGATGGATTTGTTCTTCGGTAAACGCCACATGATCGGGCAGCAGACTATCCGAACAGCATAAATGCGTATAGATTCCGTATACGTTAAGATTTTTCATTGCAAAGACTTTTTTTATTTCTGAGAAATCATCGTAGGGAATTCCCAGCCGGTGCATACCGGTGTCGATCTTGATATGAACTTTCAGGCCGATATTTTGCTGATTAAGCGTCCGGGCATGTTCAAAACTGACTACAGTTTGCGTTAAGCCATATTTTTTCAAATCTCGTACCCGATGAACATCCGTATAGCCGAGAATCAGAATTTCTCCCCGTATTCCATATTTGCGCAAGGAGATTCCCTCGTCGATTGTAGCAACAGCAAATGATTTTACTCCGATTTTGTTCAGATGGGTGGAAACCGCAAACGCGTTATGACCGTATGCTTCGGCCTTCATAACCGCCATCAGGCTGCATTTTGGAGGCATCGCCTGCTGCAATTCTTTTGCATTATGCTCCAGATTGTTCAAATCAATTTCAATCCATGCCCGGTCTGTACCATGAATGCGCTTTCTTTTCCCATAGTCGCACCTGTTCCATATTTCTGCAGCTGTGATCCCAATCGCTGCCGACGTCAAACTGACAACAAAAAAGTGCATCAAACTATTATTCACAAGCAGGTTTTGCATATGAAGGAGTTTGGCGATCCATCTTACTCCCACAATCACCATCGGATGCATGATGTAAATGACCAGGGCGGATGTTCTGAATAATCGGGAACATTTTCCTTTGCAATGTAAAAGTGTGTGAAAAAGGAAGAACATACAGGGCAGTAAAAACAGATACATGCTGTCGTGGCGCTGCAAGTCGTAATCATGCAATGTCAGCGCTTCTCCCAGCATGAGGCCAAGGCTGACGGAAAATCCGCAAACGCTTTGAACAGACGATAGCTTTTTGGGATGTTCTGCAATATATCCGCCTAAAACAAAGAAAATCGGTGCATAAAAAATGCCGTTCCTTGTATAGTCTGTCACCTGAAAAATGAGATCGTAAAAGCTATGTATTTCGGGAATTGTTTCGGCAATTCCGTAATAGCTGTCACCAAATAAACCGACAAGGTATAATCCGAGGGTAATAACGATCGCCCGCATATAGTCTGCTTTCCTGACCAAATACCAGGCGATTGTCCCACCCAGGGCAGCGGCAGGAAGATACCACAGGTGATACATCGTACCGTCAAAAAGAATGTCTTTTAGAATATTCGGCAGAAGATGGTTCCCCGAAAAATAGCCATTGTACAGATTGATCGGGATGTAAATGAGAATCGCAATGCCGTAAATTTGCAGCGTGCTTCTTACGAATGCCCTTAATTTTTCGGTGTTGCGGGCATATCTGGAAATCAAAAAGAATCCGGATGTCATAAAGAAGAATGGAACCGCCACACGGGCGATGATCCGCGTCAGGATGAAGTCGCCCGTTTCACTGAGGGCCAGCAAAGGCGAGGTATGAATCGTAATGACCAATAAAGCGGCAATCATCCGAAAATAGTCAATGCCTGCGTATCTCTGGTTCATGGTTTTCATTGTTCTATGTAACACCCAATCAGCTTGTCCAACATATCTGTAAACGACAGACCGATTCCTTTCATCATATTGGGATAACGGCTATGGGTAGTAAAACCGGGAATGGTATTGACCTCGTTGAAAACAATTTCGCCGGATGGCGTCAGAAACATATCTACTCTCGCAAAACCGGAGCATCCCAGTGCTCTATATATGGTTACGGCGGCATTTTGAATCCGCTTTTCTGTTTCTGAAGGAATCCTTGCGGGCATATGGATTTTTGAGGATTTCAGTGTATATTTTTCGTTATAATCAAAGAATCCGTTTGAAAGCTCTATTTCGTCCACCCGGCCGACGGTCAGCGTATCAGTCCCCAGTATGGCGCATCCCACTTCAAAGCCGTCAATCGCCTCTTCCACGATGACTTCTGTATCATGTGCAAATGCCAGTTCTATGGCTTCGTTCAATTCTTGCTGCGCTAAAACTTTGGTTATTCCAAAGGATGATCCGGCCCGGACGGGTTTAACAAACTGCGGATAGGTCAGATCCGCTGTTGATAATGCGGTGCTCATTTGAGAACGATTGAAAGTGATTGATTTTGGTACGGATATTCCGGCAAGGCGCACGAGCTTGTGGGCCCTGTCTTTATCCATACAGAGTGCGGATGAAAGTGTGCCGCATCCGATCAGCGGTATGCCCGCCAGTTCAAATAAACCCTGCAGGGTGCCGTCCTCGCCGTTCTTACCGTGCAGAATCGGAAATACCAAATCAACAGAAAGAAAGGTGTATTGACCCTCGGAAAGCTCCAAAAATCCCTTTTGGGAACGGCTTACCGATACAGTTACGGGATAAAGATGATTCAAATCCCGGATCCATGTATGATCTGCTATGTTTTCGTAACGGCCTTTGTAATGATACCAGTCTCCATCTTTTGTGATTCCTATGGGAATAATGTGGTATTTCGCCGGATCAAGATTTTCCAAAACAGAGAACGCCGATTGCAGAGATACCGCATACTCTGTGGACTTCCCACCAAAAATAACGGCAATTTTCTTTTTTTGCATAAGCCTTCCTCCTCGTAAGGTAGCGGCACGCGCTTAAAGAGCGCACCTGCCATGTCGTCGGAAGGCATTTGAAGTTATGCTTCGCATAAGCCTTCCTCCTCAAAAACACTCTTGCTTTGGCACATTAAGTGTACCAAAAACAAGAGTGTTGTTTATTTGTTAATCCGCAAGGCTTCCTGTAGATTTACTGTAAAAATTCTTACGATTTTCCTACAACGTGGGAAGAATGACTTCAAATTCTATCGTTTCCCGTTCGCTTTTTGCAGATATTACGCCTCCGTGCAGTTCGACGATCTGTTTCGCAATCGCCAGCCCCAATCCGGCTCCGCCGTTTTTCGTGCTGCGTGCCGCATCAAGCCGGTAGAACTGTTCAAAGATCCGTGCCAACTTTTCTTCCGGAATGGTATCACCTTGATTGATAAATCGGATTTTCAGTCTATCGGCCTGCGCGGTAACAACAATATCTATCAGCGTATTTTCAAAGCTGTAAATCACGGCGTTACGCAATAGATTATCAAATACCCGCTGCATTTTATCCGCATCGCACCGCAGCATGACATTTTCGACAATACTGAGATTACAGTTAAGATTTTTTTCCTTCATCATCGGCTTGAATTCATAGATCAGCTGTTCAAGCAACCGCGTCAGATTGATTCTGCTGTATTGGAGCGTAATCGTAGAAAGATTAAATCTTGCGATCTCAAAGAATTCGTTGATCAGATCTTCCAGGCGATTTGCCTTGTCCAATGTAATCGCCAGATATTTTTCCCGGAGTTCTTCTGAAATCTGTCTTTCATCATGCAGCAGATTTAAGTATCCGATCACTGAGGCAAGCGGAGTTTTCAAGTCGTGCGCGAGATACATGATCAAATCATTCTTTCGCTGAAAAGCGTCATTGGCATCGTGGATATTTCGCAGCGCCTGTTCTCTTGTTAAATTCAACTCATTTTGTATGTCGCTCAATTCTTCCGGCAGTTCAATTAAATTATCGTCCGGATGGGAAAGGATTTTTGCGGCATCAACGACACTGTTTAGATACCGCATAGCCCTCCGGATTGAAACAATGGACAAAACAAACGGACCTATCAGGAGTGTAAGGGCGATAATAATCAGATAGAGGATTTCCATTACACGCAATATTTTATATAATGGATCGCCGTATTGCCAGAGATGACGTGTGAAAATAAATCTTGCAAGGAAAAAGCCGCCAATCAGAATGCACAACAGAATCAGATAGAAACGGATATATTGGTTAATGATAGATCTGGATAGCTGCGATACTCTGCGTTGTTCTTTATTTTTCAATGATATAACCTACTCCCCATACTGTTTTAATAAATTTCGGCTTTTTGGCTGGTTCGTTCATCTTTTCCCGCAGCCTGCCGATATGTGCCATCACAGTATTGTTGCTCTGAAAAAACTTTTCTCCCCATACTGCTTCATATAATTCCTCTGACGGGACAACAATGCCCTGGTGATCGCACAAATACCACAGGATTGAAAATTCGATGGGCGTTAGCTGTAATTCTTTTCCAAACAAAAGACATTTGTGATTGTCTTTATTGATGACAAGACCTCTGATATCATATTCATGTGCAGTTTCTTCCTGTTTTTGAGCGGGGATATTATATCTCATATACCTTCGTAATTGTGTTTTTACTCTGGCAATGACCTCCAGCGGATTAAACGGTTTTGTGATATAATCATCGGCGCCGATGGTAAGCCCCATGATCTTGTCACTGTCCTCGACCTTTGCAGTAAGCATGATGACGGGGTAATAGAATTTTTCTCTGATCTTCTGACAAATATGAAATCCGTCCACATCCGGCAGCATAACGTCTAATATCGCTAAATCTAAATCGGTTTCCTCAATACACTTCAGGGCTTCTGCACCATTGTAAAATTTATATACCGAGTATCCGTCATTTTTTAAGTAGACTTCAATTAAATCAGCGATTTCCTTTTCATCGTCTACGACCAAAATGTTTTCTTGCATACTTCCTGCTCCTTATTTTTCAGCACAGTTTCCGCAGTTTATTATAGCTTCCCTTTATTTGTACCATCCGGGAAAACAGTAATTGCATTATACCGCAATGGATGGAAGATACAATATCTTGGCCTGTATCTTAAAACTTTTATAATGTCATCTTAAAATTTAATTTTGGTGATATAGAAGGCAGATACCAACAATGATTCGATTAGATCGGAAGTTGGAGGGAACATCAATTTTGATTATGGGATAAACAGTCGAGTTTCAACGGGAGTTTAAAAACAAATTGACGCTGCAATATGTTTGTTGTAATATTGAACTGTAATATTGAGTAGGGTACGAAATGAATGAGAAGAAGGAGGCGGCAGAATGAGCGGATTCCAAATTGAGGATATGAGTAATACATTTTTGGAACATTCCATGGTGATTAACAATTTTGTCATCAAAGTTGGCAGTCAGATAAAGGACAGTCTTTGCCGGGTCTTCGGAGACAGCGTTCAGTATCAGTGGATTGAAAATGACAATAATGTCGTCATTCCTGATGTTTCTATTATCTGTAACATGCGAGACAGGAAAAATGTCTCTTTTACAGGGATTCCAAGGTTTGTAATGGAAGTAGTTTCTGATGCCACGGAAGCCTATGATCGCAATGAAAAAATGGAAATCTATCGTAAAGTCGGGGTTTCAGAATACTGGATTGCTGACTGGAGGAAAAAACAGGTAGAAATATACTTGTTTGACGGGAAAGCCGACGGATCCATATATTCCTACCTGTATAAGACAGTTACAGAAGACAACAAGGATGACCTGGGAATTGTTATGTTCCCAAATTGCAAGATTACGTTTGATGAGTTGTTTGATATTTAACTAAGATTATCTGAAATGGCCTGCTGCAATGAAAATTGCGGCGGGTCATTTTTTAAAGCCTTTTGTATGCAGAATCAGATACACCAGGCCTGCAATAAACAGGACTCCGCAGAGTATGGCAATCACCTCCAGATGATGCGCCTGTATGAAATAAATATAACTGTATCCGGTGCGCGCTGCGTTCCATTCGTACATTTTTGTGCCATTCTCATAATAAATTTTCGGCACCGGCACCCGGATCATTCGGGACAGGAGATAAATCAGCGCATTGCCCAGAAAGCCCAGGGCAGAAACGCATAGGGCGATCATTTGTTTCATTTTTTGTGTGCCTTTTGCCTCGATCTCCTTTACGGCGGGAATGTCCCTGTCGCTTTCAAAATCATCATTTAAAAGATAATCGGTGGTCACGTGAAATAGTTTACTCAGCTGCTGTATATTCGCAGCGTCCGGCGTGGCTGAGCCCACCTCCCAGCGGGAAATAGCCTGCCGGGAAACCTGCAGCTGTTCCGCCAGTTCTTCTTGTGAGATTCCGGCCTGTTTTCGCAGTTTTAATATTTTTTCCGATATTTTCATTATGAAATTCCCCCCCTTGTATAATATGTAGCGGCACGCGCGCCTTAAGGCGCACCCGATCTTTTTATTGATGTCATCTTATCACAAAGTCCGGCGATACTGCCACCACTTCAATGTTGCAATCCCGCAATTAAAGTTTACAGGTGGTGGCAAAGCGATATTATTATTAGAAATATTTGGTTGAATCTCTACAAAAATCATGATATTATTGTATTACTAAAACATAAAACGAAAAGAAAATAATATATGGAAAACAACAAATTGATTAAGGTTGGAAGATACAATCTCAGATTCAACCCAATTTTAGGGATAGATATTAATCCTATGAATATATATAGATCAAAAGGTTTGCCATCTCACATAGTAAAAAGGAAGCATTACAAATGTCTAAAATATATTGATGATATACCAGAAATAATTGCCAATCCTGATTATATTGGGATAAATCCAAACGAGCAGGAAACTAGTATTGAACTTATAAAGAAGTATGCAGATAATATTTTGATAGGAATAAAGCTTAATTCAGATGGAGATTATTTTTATGTTTCGACAATGTATGATGTGCAGGAATCAAAGATCAAAAGGCGATTGCATAGTGGAAGAATAAAAGAATACACTGTTGACAATTAAAAAATATTTTAGTATATTTTGATTACAAACTAAATATTAATATAAAACATAATCATTTTGAGGTCGGAAAAGGTTCCCGACACACTCTGCAAAGAGTACCTGAGATGATGGATACACCGCCCATCCGAAATGATTATGTTTTTATTAGCGGCAGAATTTCCTGCCGCTTTTTTAGTTCTGCGTTATTACTTCAAACGGCTGTGTTTTTTCATACAATGTCCTTGTGCCGAAATATGTTTATTTTATAATGATTACAAATTGATGACATTTCCGTCAGACCGAAATGGTATAATAAACGCATGATGAGGGATGAGAACTTACACCAGGGAGGGAAAATGTTGAAACGGATTTTAATTGTGGAAGATGATCCGTCGATTTGTGAATTGCTGGAAATGAATCTGACGGTGGCCGGATACGATTGTATACAGGTTTATGACGGCAGGGCCGCGCTTTCGATGATCGAAGAACAGTCCTTTGATTTGGCTTTGCTGGACATTATGCTGCCGGAAATCGACGGATTTGCCCTTCTGCCCTATATGCGGCAGAAGGAGATCCCGGTGATTTACCTGTCGGCGAAAAGCGAAGAAGCAGACCGGGTTCGTGGCCTGCGTCTGGGCGCGGAGGATTATCTGGTGAAGCCATTCAGTGTGCTGGAGCTGCTGGTGCGGATCGAAAAAGTCCTCAGCCGCCGGGATACCGGCGATCGTGTGCTGTGCTGCTGCGGCGTGCAGGTAAACAAAGAGGAACACAGTGTCTTTGCGGAAGGAAAGCCGGTGGATTTAAAACCGATGGAATACGCCCTGATGCTCATGTTTCTGGAGCATCCGAATTACGTCTTTTCCCGGGAACAGCTGCTGCATGAGGTATGGGGCGATGATTATTTCGGAGAAACGCGGACGGTGGACAACCATGTGAGTATTCTGCGAAAGAAACTGCACTGGGAGGACAAAATCGTGACGCTGCACCGGGTGGGTTATAAGCTGGAGGTGAAGGAATGAAACTCTGGCAGAAAATTGCGGTTTGCGCCACGGCCGTCACCTGGCTGGTGCTGGCCGTGGTCTTTGTGGTGAACTTTGGCGTACAGACGAGAGATTTGCAGAACATAGAAGCCGAAGGCCTGACCCATGCTATGGAACTTTGCAGAGATGCGCTGGATGCTTCCATGGAGCCTAAGTACCATACACTGGCGGAACAGACGCAGAACAGTCTGGCCCGGTATTTTTTTGCAAATTATGTAACGAGCACAGATAACGGGGAGATTGCTTACGCCCTGGCTTCGGATGGAAAGCTGCTGTTTTGCCGTACCACCTACGATCCCACCAAAGGCGCGCCAAAGCAAAAGAAAGACGATGCCACATACAGCTGGCGGGTCAAAACAGACGACGGCATGGCGCTGGTGGTCGGGGGCGCGTCGCATTTTCGTGATGATTTGATGATTTACGTCAGCCGCAGTCTGACACCGTTGTATCAATGGATGCGCCGGGCGTGGAACATGGGACTGCTGACTTTAGGTTTTGCGGCGCTTTTGGATGCGGGACTGATTTTTCTGATTGTCCGGAGGGCGTTTCGGCCGGTGCGCAGGCTGATCGGCATCAGCGCTGCCATTGCGGAGGGAAATTATCATTTGCGGACAGCGATTCATACAAAGGACGAGATCGGCGACCTTTCCCGGTCCTTTGACGCCATGACGGACTCCGTGGAGGAAAAAATCCGCTCTCAGGAGGAAGAACTGAAGAAGCGGCAGCTGTTGATCGGTGCCCTTTCCCATGAAATCAAAACGCCGGTGACGGCGATTACAGGCTACGCGGATTCGATTTTGCGGATGCCGCTGACCGAAGCGCAGAAAATGGAATGTGTCCGGAAAATCGAAGAAGCGGGAAAGAAAATGGCGTCGCTGTCAGAACAGATGTCGGAGCTGCTGGGGCTTTCTGACCAAAACCATTTGAAACGGCGGCATTTCTCCGTGCAGAATCTCATCGACGCGCTGCAGGATGTATTTCCTGCCGGCGTGGAGTTTCATACGGAGGTACAGACTTTGTGCGGGGAGGAATCGCTGCTGTTTCAGCTTTGCTGCAATCTGATTCAGAACGGGCTGCGCGCCTGCGATGGAAAATCCCCGGTGGAAGTGCGTTTTGTGAAGGGAAAGGATTGTGTGCTGCTGGTAGTAGAAGATCAGGGCTGCGGCATTTCGCCGGAGCATTTGCCGCTGGTGACGGAACCTTTTTACCGGGTGGATCCGGCCCGTGCCAAAGCAAAGGGCGGCTCAGGGCTGGGACTGACCATTTGCGACAGCATCGTCCGATGGCATGGCGGCCGCCTGCATCTGGAAAGCACGCCCGGTGCAGGGACAAAGGTCACGGCGGTTTTGCCGGAAATGACAAATGGATGACAAAATGCAGAGAAACCGCGGAAGACTTTTGTAAGTTGCGGCTGGTAGGATCAAAGAAAAAGCCTTAAAGGAGGAAGCAGCCATGAAATATCTTACTTTCGCAGGAATATTGATAAGTCTTTTGCTGGTTGTAAGCTGCAGCGGGCCGGAGTCCGGGACGAAGCATCCGGAACAAGTATCCCAGGCAGCAGGGACGCTGCAGGAAACACTGGATGCCCCCGGCCATGTGGAGGAAACCTTTATTTCCGCATCCGGCGTCAGCACAGTGAAAGTAGATGCAGACGTATATGTGCCGGAGGCCTCCGGCGCGAATCTGATTGAGGTAACGCCCCGGGCGTTTACGAAAAAGGATATCAGCCGTATGATCCGGCGGCACGGAAAGGCACTTACCTGGAAATACAGGACAAGCTCTGAATTATACCAGGGCGAGGGACCCGAAAAAAGTACGGATCCGTTTGAAAAATTCGATTCCTATGATCTGTGGATTTCTGCCGGAGAAGATACCGATGCTGCAGAAGAACGGGAATTGGTGGTTTCCTATGATCTGGATCCGGATACGGGGGCGCCAGTCAGTGATCCGGTGATGTATTATGGGCAGGGGTCGTGGAATTTGCAGTTTCCGGATATCGTTCCTCTGACAGACGGAAAGGCGGCGGACTGTTCCATTACGGCAGAAGAGGCCACCTCGCTGGCAGAGGAAGAAGTTTCGGCGCTGGCGTCCGGGTACGCACTGGCGGAATATGGGCAGCTGCCGGTCTACGAGGCCTGGGGCAACCCCCAGTATTATGTGCTGCGGTTTACCCGAAGCATCGGCGATATCCCGGTGAATCCTTCGGTGCCCGAGCAGGCAGGCCCGGACGAGGATTGCAGAGGTACCAGTGAAATCGATGTGGTGGTGCGCGACGATGGAGTCTGCGGCGTCAATTATTATAATCCGGAGAAGCTAAAATCTGTCACGAAAAAGAAGGTGTACCTGCTGTCCTTTTCGGAAATCTGGGATATTTTTTCCCAGATTGCGCCGCTGTCACTTCAGAAAATGGAGTCAGAAAAGGATCTGGAAGTCAACCGGCTCAGTATTTCGGAGATTCGTTTCGGGTACCGGAAGCTGCTGCAGCCGGACGGAACCTATCTGTATACGCCGGTCTGGGATTTTTACGGAACCCGATTTCTGGCAGGCACCGGCGGGTATGCCGGCGGCTGGGATACGGGCGAAACGCCGAAGGACGTGAAACTGACCATAAATGCCATGGACGGAACGGTTATTGACCGGGAACACGGGTATTGAGATGCAGAAAAGTTTATGTAAAATCATCATATACCCAACCTTTTCTTTCTGATTCGTGTCTTACAGACGAGCGCTGAAACAATGGAATGCATTCCGACGATATGGCAGGTGCGCCTTTAAGGGCGCACCTGCCGTTACAACAAGAGGAGAAATAAAGCATGTACATGTACAATCATAATGAAACAGACGAAACGCTTGTGCTGCTGACACTGGCAGGCGAACAGACGGCCTATGAGGTGCTGGTCATGCGGTATCAGCAAACGGTAACGGCTGTGGCAATGGCTGTTACAAAAAACTGGTTTACGGCCCAGGACGCGGCCCAGGATGCCTTTGTGACGGCCTGGATGAAGCTGGACACCCTGCAGGAACAGGAGAAATACTGCAGCTGGGTTTGCCGGATTGCGAAAAACTGTGCTTTGAACATGCTGCAAAGATACCGGAGCTTTCTGCCACTGGACACGGCAGATCAGCTTGGCATGTCAGACGGCAGCGAGACCAGTCCTGCCGTTCTGTATGAGCAGGCCGAAGAACGAAGGGAAATTAGAAAAAGCGTTATGCGGCTGCCGGAACGGGTACAGGCCATCATTCGTCTGCATTATTTTGAAAATCTTTCCATCGCAGAGATCGCAGACCGGATGCGGATTTCCGAAGGCACGGTCAAATGGCAGCTTCACGATGGAAGGAAGCGAATCAGAAAGGAACTCTGTGCGATGAATGAGAAATACAGCGACACGCTGGTGCAGCGTGTTATGAAAAAGGTGGAGGAATTAAAGCTCTGGCAGCTGAAAAATGACAAAAGCGGTTTTGCAGCGGCATATCAGGAAGTTTTGCGGGAAGTGGAAGCCATGCCCGAATGCAGCAAAAAGCAGCATGCGCTGGCAGACGTATTGATGCGTGGCTGGTGGTGGCTGCCCGGCAAAAAGAACGACGCATTGTTTGCCCGCATTGCCCGGGCGGCGATGGAAGGACACAATGAGGAGGTCATGATTTTTATTGTGACCCGGGAGGATGCCATGCTGCATGGCAGCGCGCTGATCGAATTTATGAAAAGCAAGCAGATTCCGCGGCTGGAAAAGGCAGGATTTCAAAAAACCTTGGGACGGGAATGGTTCTGGCTGGGGTATCGTCTGTGCCGGGCGGGAAAACCGAAAGAAGGCAGGGACGCTTATCATAAGGCCGAACTGTATCTGAAGCCGTCTGACGTTTACCGCGTGCTGGTGCCAGATACCCTTGCCCTGGAAACACAGCTGGCGACCCGGTATCAGAATACAGCAGAGGAAAAATATCTCATTTGCGCGGTGGCGGAGGAATATCGCCGGATTGACGGCCACCTTCGTTTCTGGACGGAAGAAGGCATTCGCGAAGGCGGACTGCTATCCATAGACGATATTGACAGAAGGTGCATGCATCTGTTTCGCAATGCGTCCGGCTGCGACGGGTATTTCTTTCAGAAACTTGCACCCGGCGAGATCTATACGGGGACGGACGGCTCCACGCTTCGTTATCTGTCGGAGGACGAGGTGGCGGAAACGCCTGCCGGACGGTTTTCCCATTGTCAGCTCTGGGAAGTGCGGCGCTGGACGCTCTTCCTTAAAATTGTTTGCAGAACCTTTTACAAGGATGGTGTCGGAATTGTGCGCCAGGAAAATGTCATTGACGGCGTGAAATACACTCGTGTACTGAAATCCTATGTGATCTGTGGCGGAAAGGGGATGCTCCCGTTTTACCCGGGCAATACCTGGGAATATATCAGCGAGGATGCCGGAAACGGAATTTCCTCCGAACTAAAGACTGCGGTTTCCTATGCCGATGAGGGAACCATCCTTCTTTCCTGTTGGGAAAATACCGAAAGAACGGCCTATGACGAAACTGTCTGGAGCGATATGGTGCAGAAAATAGCCCGGGAGTATCATCATTCGGACACCCATGGCAATCTGTCGATCTGCGATGTGTCCGAAAGCATTGAGCGGGCAGAGCAGCTGGCCGTAACGCCTATGCAAAAGGCGCATACCAAAGCAGCAGCATCGGCTGCCCGGCGGATCATGGACACAGACACCGGATTTCATCCGGACACAGATGTGACGGGACACTGGAATTTTTTTGAGCGGCAATATATTCGCAGGAAAGGCGGGGTTCTGCTGCTGACGGAATACAATCCGCGCTGGTCATTTGAATGGAAAAAATCAGGCGTGATGGGACTGGCAGGGGAACCGATTTTTTACAACAGCATCTTCGGCATCCTGCGGGATGTGACAAACTGCATCTGGTCCGACGCATGGCAGGTGGGCGCCTCCGAGGTGGAATATACGAGAGGCCCGTATGAGATCAGAACCCGGATTCGCTGCGAAGACGGCGGAACCATTACCACGAGGGCAGGGCGTTTTGAACATTGTCTGAAGCTGTGTCTGGACACGAAGGGACTGGACGGCGGCTTATACTATCAAAACGGAAAGAAAGCATATTATTTTGCAGAGGGCATGGGGATCGTCCGCGCGGAATTTGAGTATAGCGGCGGCGCAGGCACCGCGGTATACGAGCTTTGTTCCTATGAAGGCACAGGCGAAGGGTTTATGCCGGTGGCAGACGGACTGGTGCGCCGTTATGAGGCCAGGGATCTGACCGATGGGTTTGCGGCGTCGGCGGAATATGCCTTTGTGGCGGATGAGGACGGCGATATTGTGGTCTTTTCCGACCGCACAGGCATTCGCCGGACTTCTCCCGCGATTACGCAGTACAGTTCCATCTTAAATGAAGTGACGGAAGATCGCCTGTGGGAAGCCGGAAAGCGCGCAGAAAGCAGGCTCCGGCATGACGTCAACAATTTTCATCTGCTGTGCCATTTTCTGGGCCGGCCTACCCGATATTGGGGCAAGCCGGAAAAGGCGGCGGCATGGAACAAATACCGGCTGCAGATCATGGAAGGTCTGGGCGGCGGCACCGTTCCCGACGCCTGGCTGGGGATGTACGCCAGTACCAGTTTTCGTACTGCCTGCGCACTGTTTGGCTGCGGAGAAAAGGAAGAGGGGTATGCCTGGCTGGACAAGGCTTTTGCAGCCTATGACAAATGGGACAATATCGCAGAGGAAAGCGAAATGCAGGCGGGGGATCCGCTGATTTACGGAGAAATCCGGGTGGTGAAAGGAAAATCCAAGATTATCCTGCCGGACGGCACATCAGAACCGGTATCCTATGGAGACTTGTTTGAAGGAGACAGCAGCCTGATGCATTACGGACTGACGGCGCCCTTCGGCTGGGAATGGTTCAACTCCGTGCGCGGCGAGGAAAGGTACGGCAAAGCCGTGGAACGGGCAAAACGGATGATGGAGAACAATCCGTAATCACTTTTGACGCTTGAATATGAAATTCCTTTTTTGTTATAATGATTTTGAAAAAAATGATCATTTTCTGCGACGGACCCGTCTTAAAATACGATATATAAAGTATAAGCAGATATATCGAGAAACGGTATGTCCAAATTCGAGGCAGAAAGGAAAAATCAGAAATGAAGGGAAAAACATATTTCAGGACAATGGTACTTGTCTGCAGTGCGGTCTGTATGCTGGTTTTCGGAACCCTTTGCGTGCAGGCTTCGCCCTATCGGCTGGGGGATATCGATGCTGACGGGACAGTCAATGCAGCGGATGCCCTGCTGGCACTGCAGAGTGCTGCACAGATAAAGGAACTGGATACGGATCAGCTGCTGGCAGCCGATGTGAATAAGGACAGGCAGGCCTCCGCAGAGGATGCGCTGCAAATCTTAAAGTTTGCAGCAAAAATGGATATCTTTCGGATTTCGGTGGCAATGACCGCAGGCCAGGATCCGTATACGATCGATCAGATTTATGATACAGGCGCCTGTGAATGGTGCTATACGCTGGAACCGGCGCAGGGGCTGACGGTCACAAAGGAAGTCAGAGAACTGCCGGAAGACAGCAGCCCCGGTACGATGGCGGAGCAGGTTTATACCGTCACTGCGCAGGAAGCCGGTACATATACGCTGGATTTTCGCCTGTGTCCCGCGGGAAATCCGTATGGAAGACCGATAGAGGAAATGGTGTTTGAAATCCATGTCAAGGCGGCTGACGCGCTGACACCGTTTGCATTATCGGAGGCGTTTTATCCGCAGATGGCCCAATATCCCAATGATGCCGAGCAGCTGATGAATCAAAAGGGTCCGGCGTATGAGGCTTGGGAGAATGACCTGATGAAACAGCAGCGGGATCTGGGAGACATTTCCGGACTGCAGAAGTTTTTCAGACAAAGCGCCGCCGTATTTCTGAAGGTGGAAAAAGGAGAGAACATCGTCTATTCGCCGCTGAATGCCTATATGGCCTTGTCTATGCTGGCGCAGGTCACAGGCGGACAAAGCCGCAGCCAGATACTGACACTGCTTGGCAGTCAGAGTATGGATATGCTGCGCATGCAGGCAGACGATGTGTGGAATTCCAGCTACCGAAACGACGGGATCCAGACCGTGATTCCTGCCAGTTCTATCTGGCTGAATCAAAAACTGAACTATAAAAAAAGTATGCTGGATACACTGGCACGGTCATTTTATGCTTCTTCTTATCAGGGAGAAATGGGTTCGGACGCCTTGAATCAGGCGCTGCAGGACTGGCTGAACACCCAGACCGGCGGCCTTTTGAAAGACCAGACCAGTGATATCAAGATGAAGCCGGAAACGGTGCTGGCGCTGGCGACCACGTTATTTTATAAGGCAAAATGGAACCATCCCTTCAGAAAAGAAGATACCCGGTCACAGATTTTCCACAGTCCGAAGGGAGATGTGACGACCGCTTTCCTGCATCAGGATGCGTCGCAGCGCTATTATTGGGGTGAGCATTTTATCGCAGTTGATCAGGCGTTTGAGGCGGGCGGCAGGATGTGGTTTTTGCTTCCGGAAGAAGGCATGTCGCCGGAAGAACTGCTTGCGGATGAAGAAGCAATGGAATTTCTATTTATGGATCACAGGAACAAGTGGGAAAAAACTGATTTTGCCTTTGTGAGGAAAGCGATCCCAAAATTTGATGTGTCTTCCAAATTTGAATTGCAAGAGGGACTGCAGCAACTGGGCGTCAAAGATATTTTTGATCCCGAACGTTCGGATTTTACGCCTTTGACCACGGATGTTGGTTTCTCTACTGTGGTTTCGCAGACCGATCATGCGGCAAGAGTTATGATTGATGAAGAAGGCTGTACGGCTGCAGCATTTACAGTGTTTGGGGGCATAGCGTCCTCCGCACCGACGAACAAAATTGATTTTACACTGGATCGGCCTTTCCTGTTCTGCATCACCGGAGAGAATGAACTGCCGCTGTTTACAGGCGTGGTAAATACGCCGGAAGTGAAGTGAAGTGCCGGAAGGAACGCAAATGGAAAAACAGAGATGTAATTTCGGATTCGGCATGACCTTGGGACAGGTATCGGAAACGTATCTTCGCTATCATGATACCCGCTGGTGCAAACCGGAACATCGGGATCAGGAATTGTTCGCAATGCTGATTCTGGAAGGCATGCAGGCCGGGGTCAGCTGGAATCTGATTCTCAACAAAGAAGAAAACTTCAGAAAAGCCTTTGATGCCTTCGATCCTGTCATCGTGGCGGCTTACGACGAGGCAAAAGTCGAAGCGCTGATGCAGGACGAGGGCATTATCCGCAATCGGAATAAAATCAAAGCAGCGATTACAAATGCCCGGGCATTTTTACAGGTGCAGGCGGAGTTCGGCAGCTTTGACCGGTATATCTGGGGATTTACCGAAGGCAAAGTCATCGATCACCGGCTGCAGGATGTGAAGGATATGCCTGCGAAAGACGCGCTTTCTGAACGGGTGAGCAAGGACCTGAAACGCCGGGGCTTCAAGTTCGTGGGACCGGTGATCGTTTACTCGTACCTGCAGGGAATCGGCGTGATCAATGACCACTGGGTGGGGTGCGAATATCGGTGATATTCCATAAAAATGAGCGAGGAGAAAGGAATGGATCGGTAACATAATATATATAGTACGCAGAGTGATAAATATTCTATTGCTTCTTTGTCATTTTTTGCCTATAATAAAAAAAAATAAACACGAAAGCAGGGCAGATGGATCTGTCAAATAAAATCCTATGGAGAAACTATCATTTACGGCAGCAGGCAGAACCGCAATATTATACCGTTGCAACAGTGCCGGGCAGCCGTTCATTTGAGGGTGCATTGTCAGATTGACACGCAGGAAGAATACTTTTTGCTGTATAACTAGAGAAAAGAGAGCAGGATAAAGTGGAATTATTATTCGAAAACTTATTATGTATTGCGATTATAGTAATCATAATATATACAATACAAAATTACCGCTATAAAAAGACAGCGTACTATCATCAAACGCATATCTCATATCTAAGCGTTGTTTTCAATAAAGGCCGCCTGGGAGAATATTATACATACAAGTATTTAAAGAAACTGGAAGGCTATCAACGATATTTGTTCAATGTATATCTTCCGAAGGATGATGGGGAAACAACGGAATTGGACGTGGTTCTGCTTCACGAGTCGGGAATTTATGTGTTCGAATCAAAAAATTATAGCGGGTGGATTTTTGGTACGGAATTTCAACCATATTGGACGCAAACGCTGCCTACCGGACGCGGACGTTCTCAGAAAAATTCATTTTATAATCCAGTCCTGCAAAATAAAGGACATCTCAAATGGCTTCAAGCATTTTTGAATGATCAGAGCCTGTCATTTTATTCTTTTATTGTATTCAGCGATCGTTGTACATTAAAAAAAGTTTCCACAAGCAGTGAAAATCTGTATGTTTTAAATCGCTATAATCTTTTGTCAAAGGTTCGGCAGGTTGCTGCAGAGACAGGAAATCATTTGTCAACAGATAAAATTGACGAACTATTTGCAACACTATATCCACTGACACAAAAAAGTGAAGCTGAGAAGCAGATACATATCAATCAAGTAAAGCAAAAAAGCGCTCAGCATAGCACAAAATCTGTCTCTCATACTGTGGACAGGGAAAGTTCGGGAGAAAAGATCTGTCCTCGATGCGGCGGCGTACTCGTAATGCGCACCGCATCTCGTGGGGCGAGTAAAGGAAGGCAGTTTTTAGGATGCTCTAATTATCCAAAGTGCCGATATATAAAAAAAATTTGACTTATTTTTTATTTGAGCGAGGCAAAAGAGCAGATCGAGGAGAAAAAACCAAGAGTTATAGTTTGATGAACGTTTTCAAAGTTTCAATCTCAGCCTTGAGTTTTTCATTCTCTTTCTCAAGATTCCTTTTGTCTTTTGACAGTGCTTCAATTTGATTATTAAGGGATTCTATAGTTTTTTTATCCTGTTCATAATCATGAAAAAAGTCTGGAAAGTCCACGATGTTCATAAGATATCTCGGGAATATAGTTCTTACCAAACTCAAATTGATAGATTTCACCCTTTTTTATGAATCTGTGCTGAAATGCTTTATTTCTGTTATCGGCCCAACGAAAATCAGACTTGGAAAGACGGTCAAGTTCATCAGGAATGACCGAATTTCCAACAATAATTTCATTGGTTTTGCTTTGTGCTTTTAGATATTCTTTCAATTAGATCTTCTCCTTAGTGGCTTTGAGTAAAAAATAAGGGTACGGCGCTAACCGTACCCTACTCTGGCGAACCAGAGTGACCTCGTCGGTCAAATTATCCTTTCTTAGGTGGCCTTGTCGGCCAAAAAACACTTTTGAAAGTGCGAAAGAATTTTTTAGAGGATACATGTTCCTCTATTAATATTATACACAATCTCGCAAAAAAAACCAGTGATTTAGAAAATAATCTTGCGTCTCTGTGGAGTGTTATTATAAGTCACCGGAGGAATAAAGTCAAGAAACTTAATTAGAAAATTCGAAGAAAGGGAATAAACACCTCTTTCTATATTTGAATCAATTTAGCGGTTTGTAAAAAATATGATTGTTTCTTTGCCATTTTTTTCTTATACTGGAGGAAATAAACAGGAAAGCAGAGTATAAAGCTCTGTAAAAAACCATGGAGAAAATATCATTTACGGCAGCAGGCAAAACCGCAACATTATTTCGCTGCAGCAGCGCCGGGCAGCCATTGATCGTATTTCATCATTACACAGGAGACGGCGACGGCATCTTCCGGGCGCTGGAACAGAGAAACGCGCCCGCCTGTAATCTGCTGGTGATCGGAAATCTGCAGTGGAATCACGATATGTCACCCTGGCCTTGCCCGTCGATTCGTGCAAAGGAGCCGCCGTTTACCGGCGGCGCGGACGCATATTTGAACGTTTTGCTGACAGAGATTCTGCCTCAGGCAGAGAGAATGATCATAGGTACACCATCTTTTTTTTGCATCGCCGGCTATTCTATGGCCGGTTTGTTTGCGTTGTATGCGATGCTGCAGACGGATGTCTTTGATCGGGGCGCCAGTATTTCCGGATCGTTGTGGTTTCCGGATTTTAAATCTTATACGCTGCAGCATGATTTTCCGAAACGGCCGGAGCGCCTGTATCTGTCGTTGGGCGATCGGGAATCCAAGACCGGAAATCCGTACTTGAAAACGGTGCAGCAGAGTACGGAGGAACTGGCTGCGCACTATCGTCAGCTGGGAATCGATGTTGCATGGGAGCTAAACCCCGGAAATCATTTTCAGGATGCGGAGGAAAGAACGGCAAAAGGGATTGCGGGGATTTTGGCGAATCATTGATTTTATTACAAGGAAAGGATTTGTGGAGGCGTGAATCTTTCATTCAATCTGATGACAGCTTCATCTTTTGAAATATTATTTTCGAAAAATGGAATCGCTCTTTTTTTCATTGCATGTATTGCTGTCGTTTCTTATACCAATTTTAAGGAAAATCAGCGGATGTTTCTGCTGTATTTATTCTCTTACAGCGTGGCGGCCTTTTCTGTGTTTCGCATTCGAACATGTCTGCTCTTATTTTTGATATCCACGTTTTTCTATTTGGAATACCTGACAGATGATTCGCTAAAAACGGCATATATTATTAAAATCAGATTTAAACTGTATGATTATCTGTATCTGATACTGTTTCAGTATGAGGCAGCAGCCTATGTGCTTTCTCTTCTGATGCTTCATTTTCATAAACAGGGAAATAGTCCGTATTGGAGATACGCATTTATGGCCTGCTCCTTGAGTTTACTGATTTATACGCTGCACCGCACCATTTCCCAGCCGTTTAAAGTCAAAAGTTTTGCGGAAACGATGAAAGTGTTTGACCGGTTTCCCTTATACGAGTTTTCGTTTGAAGATGCGCTGGAGCCGCGTCTGGAAATGCTTTGTGACTTTGAAGACAAATCTTTTTTTAAACGGGAAAAATCCTATTCGTGTTTTTCATGGGAATATTTTCGGTATAAACGATCAGAATGGACCTTTAGGGTATTGCTGCAGCACATCCCGTCTTTGCTGCCTTCGGTCACACTGCAGAGAGGAAAAGTACATTTTCGGGGAAGAGGATTTTCAACGCCGGAAATGCAGCTGATTCGTACCATTGGAATCGAACGGGGCTACGATCAGTATAAGGTCAGGCGGAAATTTTATGAAATCATCTACAGTAAAATCATTTTTAATTCTTTAAGGAATTACCATCAGGACAATACACACTATGAGATTGTCCATTACAGGCATTATATTTTATGGGTGTATCTGCAGACCGTACTTACCAGAATCAAAGGGGATCCATATCAGCCGCTTTCGAAAGCATTTGAGACCAGCGACATCAAAAACTGGTCGATGGAAGGACTGTTCATCGTCTGTTTGGGACTCAGTTTTAAATCGGTAACGGAAAGAACGATTGCCTGTTATTGGGATGTGATAGAAAAGTATGGATTGGAAGAAGCAAAAATCTGGCAGTTGTATGAAGAATTCCCGGGGAAAAAGTTGCCGGGGAAAACTCCACCAGTTAAACCGAATAGTATGTGAGTTTAAAAAATAAGATATAAAATATGTCAAAATCTTTTCTTGATATAATCTTATATTCAACATATAATAGTAGTGAAACAACTATCAAACAACTACAATTTGTTTGAACAATTACTATTAAACAACTAATATACGAAGTGGGGAGATATTATGGCAGAACAGGTTTTGATTCAGTTTCGGGCTGATAAAAAATTAAAACAGGAGGTAACGGAAATCTACGAATCTCTGGGAATGGATTTACCTACGGCATTACGTATGTTTTTGAATAAGAGCAAGATGGTTCGAGGCGTTCCATTTGATGTACGACTTCCGGAAAATATGATAACAAGAGAAGAGGCAAGGAAAGCCTTTGAGGATTTGCGGACGCAAGCTGCAGATCTTCCGGAAATGACATTGGAGGAAATTAATGCAGAAATATCTGCAGCAAGAGCAGAAAGAAAAAAGAGGTAAAACATGATTTACTATGCGGTGATAGATACAAATGTATTCATATCGGCGCTTTTGTCAAAGAACAACGATACCGCAACGGTAAAGGTGTTGAATGCAATGCTGGATGGAATAATTGTACCATTGTATCATAGTGAGATTTTAGCTGAATATGATGAGGTATTGCATAGGGAAAGATTTCATTTTCACGAGAATTCTATACAGAAAATTTTGTCCGCAGTTAAACAATATGGTGTAAATGTTGTTCCGCAAGCTACGGAAGAAATGTTTGTTGATAAGGATGATCTGATTTTTTATGAAATTGCACTGGCAAAAGTGGATGAAGGTGCGTATTTGATTACGGGGAATCAAAAACATTACCCACTGAGAAGTTTTATTGTGACACCAACAGAGATGATGCGTATTATTGAGCAATGAGATGCTTAGCATTACAACGACTGTGATAAATGTAATTTAAGGATGTCTATCTTTATGAAATTGAATTTGCGAAATTAATCATACGTTATCAAATCATTTTACAGTTCTTTGGTAATAACAATTCTCCTGGTTTTGATACGATTACAAAAAGAAAGGAAAATCCGATGAAGCAGTATATCGTAGATGCATTTACCAACACCGTTTTTCATGGAAATCCGGCGGCTGTCTGTGTGATGGCGCATTGGCCGGAAGAAGCGTGGATGATGCAGGTAGCTGCGGAAAATAATCTGTCGGAGACCGCGTTTATCGTGAAGGAAGAAGCGGGCTATCACCTGCGCTGGTTTACGCCCGGCACGGAAGTGGAGCTGTGTGGGCATGCGACGCTGGCTTCCGCATTTGTCATTCTCTCGTTTTATGAAAAACAAACGGACCAGGTGGAGTTTTTAACCAAAAGCGGCAGGCTCACCGTGGTTCGGAAGGGAAATCTGTATGAGATGGATTTTCCTACGTATCCTTTAAAGGAGATTCCCGTGACGGACGCCATGGAGCGCGCCTTCGGCCTGCGGCCGCGGAAAGCCGTTTTGGGACTGGATTTGATCTGCGTTTTTGACCATGAAGATGTGATTCGAGAGATGACGCCCGATCAGCGGCTGCTGATGGAAATCGAAGGGCGGATTCAAAATGTTACGGCGCCGGGGATACGCACGGACTGCGTATCCCGCAGTTTCTGTCCGAAACTTTCGATTCCGGAAGATCCGGTTTGCGGCTCGGCCCATTGTCAGATCGCGGCGTACTGGTCGGAGGTGCTGGGCAAGAAGGAGATTGTGGCTGAACAGGCTTCCCGGCGGAGCGGCAGACTTTACTGCCGCATGGAAGACGGCGGCAAAATCACAATCAGCGGCGAAGCGGTGCTGTTTGCCGTGGCGGAAATACAGTAAGGGGAGAACCGGAAATGTCTCATGTGCAAAACGCAGATACTGCAATTTTGTTTATTCATGGAATCTTAGGAAAGCCGGATTATTTTAATCCCTTTCTCCCGCTGGTTCCGGCCGGATGGACAGTCAAAAATATATTGCTGAAAGGCCATGGCGGCAGTGTCAGGGATCTTGCGGCGGCGTCGATGGCAGAGTGGAAGCAGCAGGTACATGAAGCGCTTTCTCATCTGCGGGCAGATCATGCGCATGTTTATATTGCGGCACATTCCATGGGAACGCTGTTTGCCATTCGGGAGGCCATCGATGCGCCGGTGGACGGATTATTTCTGCTGAATGTTCCTTTGAAAATTCATGTGCGGCTGCAGCTGTTGAAAACCGTTTGGCGGATTTTCCGCGGAACGGTTCCTGCGGATGACCCGCGAATGCTTGCTGCCCAAAATGCGTGCGGCGTTACGCAGGATCCACATATCTGGCGGTATCTGGGCTGGATTCCGCAATACCTTGCGCTGTTTGGGGAAATCAGCCGGACGCGGAAAATGGTTTCCCATCTGACGGCGTCTTGTCAGGCATATTTGTCCATGCAGGATGAAATGGTATCGCCGGCAGCCGGCAGGATACTGGAACAGAATGCCTGCGTCAGGGTGCAATATTTGCCGGTGTCCGGTCATTTTTATTATGCGCCGGAAGAACTGCAGCTGCTGCAAAAAGAATTCTGCGAGATGGTGAACGCTTCTTGACGGGTACAATATTTTTTGTGTCCACTTTTCTTGACAAGTACACTTTAGTGCGCAGTATTTTGGAAAAATGTGTGTGAATGTTTGAAAAAAGTCGGAAAAATGTGTAAAATACGGCTTATAAATTTAAGAAAAATGTGTTTTTATATCCCTTTATATCTCGCTGGGAAAACCAAAGAACTGTTGTGATCATTGACCCACACAGGAAGGATGGATAAATATGCGATTATTATATGGCACCGGTAATACGGCCAAACTGGATGCAATGCAAAGCAGGCTGCAGTGTCTGAACATAGACATTATCGGCCTGAATACACTGAAGGCGGAGGGCAAAGTTGTTCCGGAAGTGCCTGAGGATGGTCACACGCTGCCGGAAAATGCCAGAAAAAAGGCGCTTGCATATTATGAGGCCTTTCGAATGCCGGTGTTTTCCTGCGATTGCGGTCTGTACTTTGACGAGGTACCGGACGAGTTACAGCCGGGGATACATGTCCGTAATGTCCATGGAAAATGTCTGACGGATGAAGAAATGATACAGTATTATGGGGGAATGGCCAGGCAGTACGGAACGCTTACGGCCAGGTATCGGAACGCAATCTGCCTGGTAATGGATGAAGAACACATCTATGAGGCCATGGATCCGGCCATGGAAAGCGAGCCCTTTCTCCTGACGAATCAGTCCCACAGCAGAGTGCGGAAGCCGGGCTTTCCGCTGGACAGTATGTCGATTGACATTCGAACCGGACAGTATTATTATGATTTGCCGGAGGACCGGCTGAAACAGGTGGCGGTGGAAGACGGCTTTGTTTCATTTTTCCGGAAGGTGTTATTTTCTACAGGAAAATAAGGAAGCCGGCGTGTCTAATGAAGGGAGAGAAAAGATTGAAAATGAGAGGTAGAGGGTATCCATAACTTTATGCGCACAACAAACAAGCCATCTTTCGGTGGCTGCT
>CANRIM010000022.1 GCA_947630695.1 uncultured Lachnospiraceae bacterium | reverse complement strand
AGCCGGCACAAAAAGAAACCCCACCCCTCAAGATTGAGGGGCAGGGGAGTTGAATAGGCGAAGCCTATTTTTTAATGAATAATAGGCGTTTGCGTAACGCCGCAAGCCGCATATTTACGGTATTTTTTGTTATTCTTTTTTGCGCTCCTGAAATAAAAAAAGGCTGGTGGTTCTCTCCCATCAGCCGATCAATGATTTCGAACGCTTGAATTGCACTTGTCGGAACGTGTCAGATGTGTTATTATAAAATATAGGAAGTAACCGTGTTACAAGGTGGTAGCCTCCCAAACTTGAAAAAGATGGGAGGTGGTGCGGATGGATACATACGAAATCTTAACGTTGTTAATCCTTTTCGGAACGTTTCTAGTTGCACTGCTTGCCTATATCGATAGGAATAACAAGCGAAAATAAATAAGCCTACCTTGTACTTAGCAGGTCTGGTAGGCTTATTGTTTACCGTTGAGGCTAACCACTTTGTGGGCGGTTGCTTCTTTTGCATCTTTAATATATCACGCATGTATTCGATGCGCAACATATTTTTTAGAAATTTGCTTTTCGCATGTTCCTTTTGGCATTGCCTACGTTTGTTTTTACATTCTGTAAGTAGTCCAACATAGCAGAAACCACACTGAACTTGGTCGGTGACGGGTGGCTTTTGCTACTTATCAACGGCCAACCACCTTGTGGACGGTTGCTTCTTTTTGCACCTTTAATATACCACGCACGGAATCGATGTGCAAGAATTTTTTTAGAGAATGGCTGATGGACTTCACCATGGATTTCACTCTTTTCAAAAAAACAAATCTCCCCCAAGTGTGCATACATTTCTGCAGAGGCATGAGGGAGGAGTTGTTATTTTATGCCCACCAAGATCGGCAGGCTCCATACAAGTGAGTGATATTCTAACCGTCACTCCCGGATCTTATAACCGCCTTTCGGCAGCCCCCATGGCCGGCACCTTTACAAAGCCGCTTAAACGTCAATTCGGTTACACGAGGTATACAGCCCATTTCTGTCTGCATATTTATTATAGTCGAAAGCCTCATACTCTGTCAAGTTCACATGCAAAAGAAAGTCATATACAACTAAAGGCACTACACAAATACATGCAATGCCTCAATCGAAATCTTATTAACAGGGCAGGTGTATAACCATCCTGTATCTTCTTTAGAAATCTCCTTACTCTACCTCATCGAAACAGTTCCTTCTCTTATTTTTCCAAACCGTGTGATTACACCAGTGCGTAGAAGCGCTTTTTTCTCCTCTCGATACGTATTTTCTGGTGAAGTATGTTTCAGTTTTGCGATATATGCATCCATTTTATCAATATACTTTATAATACATGAAATACGAACAAATTGCAATCTTAATTAGAAGAGAGGGAGATTTTACTCTCCCCCTCTAATGTCTATCCGTTCAGTTTGTAGTTTTTTGATGCCTTAGTCCTCTAAAACATCATCCCGGCGTCTCCGGAAGATTCCGAAATATGCTGTAACTGCCATAATCGACAGACCAATGACAATCGGGAAGAAAGTCTTCAGTGTTGCAATTGCGCCTGTTACAGGCATTGTTAGTTTCCAAGCATTTGAGATCTCATAGACCAGATTGTTGATGTAGTAGATATTATCTTCGGGATCATAGATGACCTTGTCCCTGTCAACATTCTGTTCTCTAATCTCCGCTTCGGTAAGCCTTGTAGGTACATCTACTACCAACGGTTCTGCCAGCAGCATGTGACCTTTCACGCCCTGGGTTTCAGTGATCGTGTAGGTATCCGGATACAGTTCTTCAAAGGTTACAATACCATCTTTGTCTGATACCGCATCTTCTACCACAACTTCACCTTTGCTGTTCTTTAACTGGAAGTGAGCGCCCTCTAACGGATTCCTGTCATCGTCAAGTTTCTTGATCTTGATGCTGGCATCGTGAGTAGGTTCGTTTTCACCGGTGAAGATATTGCCACCAGTAAGTTTAATGTCATCACCGATGTCTTTTACCTGTGCAATATAAATCTCGTCTGATGCAACAGTCCGATCATTTTCATCGGTAAAGAATCCACCTTCCAGCTGTTGACACTCCGCACGACTAAAGTCGTGGGATTCTTGCTTCATCGACCGCTACATTGTCAAAATGACTTTAGTTTTACATGGTCTCCACAAGCGTAAATTCGGGTGTGTCCCACCCTATTAAGCGTTTTATTATGCGATAGCCAATCCTTTGTTCAGGATATTTACAGCCGCATTGGTATCTCTGTTATGTACAGTATTGCAGACCGGACAAGACCATTTTCGTACTGCGAGGTTCTTCACTATTGGATTTTTGAATCCGCAGCAGGAACATGTCTGGCTGCTGGGATAGGTGGTAGGAATCCTGATTATGGTATTTCCGTACCATGCTGCCTTATATTCCAGCATAGTGAAAAATCTGCTCCATGAAACGCTTGCAATGGATTGTGCAAGTCTGTGATTGCGAATCATGCCTTTTACATGTAAATCTTCAATGCAGATCGTTTGGTTTTCACGTATCAGCATGGTCGATTGTTTTTGCAAAAAGTCATTTCGTTGGTTACAGATTCTTTCATGGACTGCAGCAACTTTCATCCGCTGCTTTTCACGATTATTGGAACCGGGCTGTTTCCGGGATAAACTGCGTTGTTCTTTTACCAGTTTACGCATAGATTTTTCCAGATGTTTGGGATTTTCCACTACGTGACCTTTACTATCGGTGTAGAACTCTTTAATACCAACATCAATTCCGACTGCAGTATCCGGATCAGGACAGCAACCGTCCGGTTCAAAATCAGCATTCAGGGTTACGAAATATTTACCGGATGCAGTTTTTGTTACGACTGCATGGCGAATCATTCCGACTTCCATAGATTGCCTGATCTTTAAGTAGCCGATTTTGGGTAGTTTCAGATACTTTCCTACAATCCGGATATTGTTGCCCTGATTGATGGTTCTGTAAGACTGTGTATGATTATGCTTGCTTTTAAACTGCGGATGCCTTGCCCTTTTCTGGAAGAAGTTCTGAAAGGCACGATCCAGATCACGGAGGGACTGCTGCAAAGACATAGAATCAACCTCTTTCAGGAAGCTGAATTGACCTGTCTTTTTCAGTGCAGTAAGCATCGCACATGTTTGGGTATAATTCACTTTTTGCCCATTTTCATATGCGTCATTACGCATGGCAAGCCCTTTATTGTAAATCAATCTGCAGCACCCAAGCGTCTGATTTATTAAGTTTTGCTGTTCGCTGTTGGGATAAGCCCGGAACTTTATACCTTTGCGCATACGTATCACCTATGGTCTTGTTTTTTGCGTATCTACATACCGCTGGATGGTTTCAGAACTTACCTTTCCGGCAGTGCTTACGAAATAACTGCGTGTCCAAAGATTTGGCATTGCAGACAATTGTGGAAATTCTTTACGGAGTTTTGCTGATGATGCACCTTTTACAGATCGCATAATTTCAGGAATGGACATGGTGGGTAATACACTCACGAACATATGAACGTGATCGATATGACATTCCATAGCAAGAATTTCAATGCCTTTCGTCTGGCAGATATCAGTTGTGATTTCTTTGAACCGTTGTTCCAGACCATCAATCTTGAATATTTTGCGTCTGTAACGAGGGCAAAAAACAAAATGATAGTGGATTAAGGAAACGGTTGTTTTTGTGTGTTTGTATTGATTTTTCATGGTTTTATTATACCAGAAACAGTAGATATATTCAACAAAAACAACTACAAAAAGGCTTTCAACCCACAATTAAAATAGTGGGTTTTCTCGCCTTAAAAATTCATAACGGTTGTTCAACGGAAACTTGCGCCGGAACATAAAAAAGAGAAGAAACCGCTTGGATTTCCTCTCTAAAATCAATACGATTATTTTGAAATATCACCTGTAACCAATATCTTAATCGTACTCCTCATAAGCACAACCTTCCGAAAGATTTTCTGCATGTTTAACTGCAGCTCTACTATCTTCGCCAAAGTCCTTGCCACAGGTTCCACAGATGTAATGTACCAGATGAGATTCCGGAGCGGTTGTCTTTTTCGTTCCACATCGAGTGCATTCATCATAAGCGTATTCATCTACAACATAGATTGTTTTTTCGACTGCTGCAGAATAGATTGTACCGATTCGAACTGCTTCACTTCGATAACTTTCACATCCATCACGAAAAACCTCTGAAGTATGCAAAACCGCATCGTGAACAGCATTTGAACCAGCACCAAAGTCTTTATTGCACCCATTGCAAATTATATGGTCTTCCATGATGGGATTATCGATAGCGGCTAAGTATTCTGTAGTCTCCATATGCCCTTTTTCCTCATGGTGAATCCAATTGTGACCAAGTTTTTCCGCCGTTTCGATCTTTGTGGAAGTACATCTGGAGCATCTGTACCGGATCGTTCCGTCTTTATCGCATGTCGGATCGGTTTTGCTGCTGATCTGATAATCATGTCCCAGCGCCGGTGCATAGGTTTCCAAGTATACTTCCGTGCCATCGTCCGTCATGCGGTAGGAATAGCACTCTGTGCAGCGGTATCTCCGTAATCCGGTATTGACACAATCGGGCTTTCTGAAATCGTCTGCCTCATACTGATGATCTTTTTTCGGGATTTTTTCGGTGTACTGATGTCCGCATCTTTCACAGATGTGCCGGAGTTTTCCTTCGTACATACAGGTGGCTTCGGTTTCTACCATGTCATAGTATTTATGACCCAGTGCTTCGATGTCGTCTGCTACGTAGGTGTGACCGCATGTGGTACATGTATATCGGGTTGTACCTTTGATCGTGCAGCTGGGTTCTTTTTCCACTTTGGAAGTGTACTGATGCTCATGCTGCGGCGGTTCTGTTGTTTCCGGTTCGTCCGTTACTGCAGGCTCCGGTGTGTCCGTGGGCTTCGGAGCAGGCGTATCGGTTGGTTTTGGCGTGGGCGTATCAGTCGGCTTCGGAGTAGGAGTAGCAGTAGGCTCCGGTGTCGGCGTGTCCGTAGGTTTGGGTGTCGGTGTATTGGTCGGCTTCGGCGTAGGTGTTGCCGTGGGTTTTACTGTCTCTGTAGCGTCCGGTGTGGCTGTGATTTCGGGTGATTCTGACGGCTTTGGCGTGGGTGTTGTATTCGTGTCCGGCGTAACAGTTGGAGCCTCTGTTTCGTCGATTTTGGGCGTCTCTGTAGGCTCCGGTACATCGGTAGGAGTATCACTCACAACCGGTTCGTCCGTTTCATCCGGCTTTACGCTTTCGGTTGGATCGGTCGGATCTGTTTCTGCCGGATCAGTTACCGTAGGTTCGGTAGCAGTCGGCTCTGTCACGTCCGGATCGGTCACTGCAGGATCAGTGGTCATCGGATCGGTTACATCCGGATCTTCTGTGTCGGGTACTTCTGTTTCTCCTTCATCGGGTACATACAGTACCGGATCACTTAACTTCGCCGCCACTTTAAGAATTTCCAGTGCATCGGATGAATCGATAACCGTATCTTTCGTTATATCCGCAAGAACAAGTGGAAGTTCTTCTGCAATGATTTCCAGCTTTGCGGCATGTTTTAACACGATCAGCGCATCAGATGCATCTACTGAATTGCTGGTATCTACGTCGCCATAGTAATAGCTTTCTTTCTGTTCTTCGGCAAAGATGCCGTTCCCGGTCATTCCCGATAAAATGATTGCCGCTGTAAGCAAGGCTGTAATAAACATATTCTTTTTCATTGTATTAACCCCCTTCCGTTTGTTTTTTATCGTATTACTTTTAAGATTGAAACTTGACATACCTGTCATATAATTTCAAGAAAAAGCGCTATATATGATGCAATGTGTTGTTTCAGATAATCAGTAGTTTTTCCTTTCTTTGATTTTAATGTACAATAAGCATAAAGATATTTCAAGGATGAATTTCTAAAATAGTAACAAATTTTGTGTTCGTTCCTGGTGATATTTGCCAAGAAAAGTCGTTTGCAAACTAAAAAGAGAGGGAAGATTTTGCTCTCCCCTCCCATGTGTTATTCCGTTCAATTGTAGTTTATGATGCCTTAGTCTTCTAAAACATCATCCCGGCGTCTCCGGAAGATTCCGAAATATGCTGTAACTGCCATAATCGACAGACCAATGACAATCGGGAAGAAAGTTTTCGGTGTTGCAATTGCACCGGTTACAGGCATATTCAGTTTCCAAGCATTTGAGATCTCATAGACCAGATTGTTGACGTAGTAGATATTGTCTTCCGGATCATAGATAACTTTATCCCTGTCAACATTCTGTTCTGTAATCTCCGCTTCGGTAAGCCTCGTAGGTACATCTACTACCAGCGGTTCAGCCAGCAGCATATGACCTTTCACGCCTTGGGTTTCAGTGATCGTGTAGGTATCCGGATACAGTTCTTCGAAAGTAACAATACCATCTTTGTCTGATACCGCATCTTCTACCACAACTTCACCTTTACTGTTCTTCAACTGGAAGTGAGCGCCCTGTAACGGATTCCTGTCATCGTCAAGTTTCTTGATCTTGATGCTGGCATCGTGTGTAGGTTCGTTCTTTCCGGTAAAGATGTTGCCACCTTGCAGATGGACATCATTATTATGATTATCTGCGTTAATCTGGGAAATATATATTTCGTCAGAGGCAATAGATTTACCATTTGAATCTTCAAAGGATCCGCCTTCGATCTGATAATCCGCTGCAGTTTTGGTTTCCTGAATAGTATATGTACCAATTGGAAGGGTTACATTTCCTGATAAATCCAAATATGGTTCATCGCTTTGATCCTGAACAATGTACATTTTATCCAAGGCTGTGAGATATCTTGTTTTGCCACCAATTGTTTCTTTGTGAACCTCAATCACCCAACTACGAACAGGAGTATCTGGCAATGTTTCTTTTGTAAAATCTGTTTGCCCATCACCGTCATTATCCTTTAAAATGTCGTAGTAGTTAATCGTAAACTCCGTCCCAGCCAGTGTAGGAATCGTGGGTGTAGTCTCACCGTTCCAAACTTTTGTTATCTCTATGCTTGCCGGATCACTCTTAGGAGTGTTTTCAACAACGACTGCACCAGATTCCCCGGTTGTATCAGTGAAATCGACCGGATCACCTTCCGGAATCGCTTTTACTCTGTAAACTCTGGTATTTTTCTGATAGCTTTCAGAAGTAGAGGTCTCACGGATGTAGTAATACGTATCGGGTGCAAGGTTTTCCCACTTGATCTCATTGTCTTCGTTCAGTGTCTGTGCATCTCCTACCGGAATGGTACATCCACGATCTTCATACAGCGTGAATGAAACGCCATCGAAATTGTACATGTCATTTCCATCCGTCATATCCGGATTCGACGATACCTTCCGCAGCATGATGTACGCCTGCAGCTGATCCGTAGAGTTTACTCTGATTTCGATCACCTGCGGTCCGTCTTCACGGTATTCTCCGTCAAAGTCTGTCAGACTTACCGGATGCGGCGTTTCGTCCAACTCGTAATACTGCGGTGCTTCAACTTCCTTCACATAGTATTCACCAAGTGGAAGATTGTCTTTCCATTCCGCCTTACCGTCTTTGTCCGTTACCATCAGACCGTCCGGATGGCTTCGAGACCGAACAAGCGTATCTTTCGTATGGCCATCTTCCGTCTTTGCATAGTACAGACCGTACTTCGCTCCTGCCAGACTGAATTTTTCAGGATATTTGGCAGTGATCTCCGGGTTGGAAGACTTCTTGGTCAATGCAAGTTTCGCATATACCGGTTTTTCAAAGGAAGTATCTCCCGGCACACTGATTATAGGATTGGTTGTGCTTCCGTTGTCCTTGACTTCAAAATGGTATTCCGTTTCATCCAGCAGATATCCGGGCGGCGCTACAGTTTCTTTGACATAGTATTTACCCAATGGTATACGTCCCCATGTAGCAGCACCGTCTGCATTCGTAGTCTGTACTTCGTAGACTTCACCTTTTACATGTCCACTCTGTGTGCTCCATCCTTCATCATAGTACATTGTGTATTCTGCACCCTCGTAGCTGTAATAGGAGTTGCCATCCGTCAATGAAGAATCATCAGATTCCTTCTGGATAGTATACGTGCCGTATTTCTCGCTTTCAAAGGAAGTGCAGTACATCGGAATCGGCATTACCTGAACATTATGCGGATCAACGTCATCAGCAGAAATAGTAACTGGATGTTCTGTCGTATCCAGAATGAATCCCTTGGAGGGTTTTATTTCTTTCGCATAATATGATCCAAGCGGAACGCGATCCCATGCCGCACTGCCGCTCTTGTCTGTGGTTACAATAGCCGGAACATAATCAATGAATACAAGATCGTCTTCATCATGACCGTCTTTTGTATCGGCATAGTACAATCCATACTGCGCACCTTCCAGACTGTAGGAAGTATTTCCTGCGGTAAATGCCATGTTTTTCGGAACCTTATTCAGTGAGATTCTTCCGTATGCCGGTGCATCTTCGAAGACTTCCTTCGCATGAACATTATCGATGTCTTCAAATGCCCAACGGCGTGCAGTATCTTCCAATACAATGTAGATTGGTGCATCATTGAGGATATATCCGGGCGGCGCTTTTTGCTCAACGGCATAGTATTCGCCAAGTTCCAGATCGCTCCAAACAGCGTCTCCGGATGCATTAGTAGTTGCAGTCCCGACTTCATCACCTTTGGAATGTCTATTGTGTCCATCTCCATAGTACAGCATGAATTCTGCACCCTTAACACTGTAATAGGAATTATCGCCTGTGATGTCCTCAAAATTGAATTGAAAAAAATTCACATATACGTTAATATAATATTTGAACAGGAAAAGTAGGAGGTACTGATATTTAAAGTAGAGTTTTACCAAAGAAGGAACAGAGATAAAATAAGGAATCTTATTTTCTTCATTTTAAATAAGCGTATAGTAAAAACTAAATCTGCTAATGAAAAGACAAAATCCAAGGGTGGTCATGTTTTATGGTCTTTCCTCGTTGGCTGTGACTGCAGGAATGATTACGGAGTTAGGGAATCCGCACTGGTGCAAATTAAAGGATTCCATTGTGGAAAAAATCATGCGGACGTCTTTATGAGAAGTGAGAATGGACGGCAAATGGTATAGCAATGGCACGGTAAATGGTATGTACATGGTATAGCAATGGCATAGTGAATGGGTACATACATGGCAAGTAAATGAGCAATAATTGACCAAAAATTGGCTAGCCGTTGGTACTTGACAATGAAAAACCGACATTTTATAATGATAATGTGCATAAATCAGAAAAACTTCATAACGACCTGTAGAAACCGTTTCTCAGATAGAATCGTTTCAATGCAGGAAGGGCTTGTCCAATGATATTTGTATAAGCCAGGTCAAGGTGCTCGGATATATTCGATATCCGGGCTATTTTTATGCAAAAAATCAGAAAGGGGGTTGAAAATGGTCTATGAGGTATCGATATCGAGTCTGGAAAAGTGGGTTTGGATGAACAAATACTGACATACGGGAAAAACATTAAGAGAAGTAAAATATTAGACATATGAATAGTAAAGGAGGTGAAAAAATTGAAAGAAGAGAATACGCAAAAGATTTTAGATGATCGATTTCTGAAACTTTACACAGAACTGGATGGAAAGGTTCAGGAAATCTGCCGGATGATTTCTTCTCTGGAATCAAAACGTGTGCTTTCCATTGTAGATCAGACTGATTGGAGTGGCACAGAGAAATTATCCGATCTCTACCGGGAACTGATGCAATGCGTGGAGAAGTGCAGAAACGCTATCACCTACGAGTTGAATCATTCCAAAGATCCATATGCCGATGAAGAACCGTTTTACCCAGTAAGTGTTTCAGATGATGACATGAAATGGTTTTTGGCGAATATCGCTTTTGCAGAAAGGGATCATGTTTTGAAAATTTCTCTGCCGCTTCTTATGCCGCACATCAATCAGTCATACCATAGCAACTATATCGATTCGATCATCTGGTGTGGATTAATGGAATATTCCAACCGACATCCGAGAACCTATGATTTTGAAAAGGATATTGTGATCGCCTTTTGTCATGTGTACGACAGTGAGGATGATCGGAAAATCAAAGATCATGACAATATAGAAACGAAGCATTGTATTGATCGGATCACACAGTGTTTTGCTTCTTCCGATCATCCTTTTAACTGTCAGCTGTATCAAAAATCTGCGATAGGCAAAAAGCCGAAAACGGATATTTACGTTATGAGTGAGACAACTGCGAAAGAGCATCTTTTTGATGTTTTTTCATGGGATTTTAGCCCGAAAAGTGGGGAAAATTCCGGCAAGATCAGGGGGGAAGATTGAGGGGGGTTTTGGATTCTCTCATCTTCTTGTTTTTTAAATAGGAAGATTTCCCCCTCTTTAAATCCAAAAAAATGACCGAAGTAAAAGGTTTTAAATGAATTTCAGTAGGTTCAAATGCGCCAACTTAATGTGGACAAGTAGAAAGGAGAAGGCGACGTTCAGATTAAATATCTGGGCGACGTCCTTGTTTTATTCCTTTCTACGGCATAAGCAGTTTTTATACAGCCAAAATACAAGAGGTTATGAACCAGTCGCAGATGTGTCCAACGATGAAAGGAGGGAAAATATGATAGGACAGGTAAAGGAAGATGTGATAAGGATCACCAGTCAGGTAGGGGAAATTTCACTGGAGTTGCTGAAGGAAATCGAACCCAATGACCGCAGGAGATATAAGCTGATGAATGAATTAAAGCAGTGTGGATTTTACCGTATCTATGAGGAAGGAAGATATGGGTATAGGATCAACTGGAAATCAGGACGTGGAAGTAAAGTTCTGCAAGAAGAAAAGCGGCGATTTGAAGAAAACGGAGGCGTAGCAGAGCAGAGGGTCAAAAAAAGAGACCAGAATCGCACTGTGCAGTACAACCGTTGTGAGGTCTACAGGCAGCTATACAATGCCGCTGGGATCAGATATCGCATAGAAGAAAAACCGGTGTTAAGCAGAAAATTTCCATATACACAGGCAGTAGAAGAAAACTTCAACGCTGGAGAGATCAGGGAGGCACTGGAGGCAGGAGCGTTGTTTTACAGCATAGCAGAGTTAAAGAAGCGTCCGAGAGCAACAGGGGGAATAGAATCCGATGATGTTCTAAAGAGGAATCGAAGTTCAGGAATTCTTTTAATGCAGGACGCAGTGTGTAATGTCTATTCGTTTCCACTGGCACAGTCATTGAATCTGAAATGGACAAAGAAAACGGATGAGCCGCTGTACATGATGCTGCGTAGGTTATCCAACTGTTTGGGTATTCCAATGAGAATCGGAACGATCTACATAGGGCAGAATATGGAAATTGCCCGTGAATTTATTGAAAAAGACAAAGAGGCACGGACTGGTACACCACAGGAGTATGGCGTGACCATTGATAATTGTGGGGTAGGTGGTCTTTATTACATTCCGTCAGAGATTGAGCGAGGGGGGAAACGAGTAAAGACGAGGCAGATTGAATATCTGTCAAACGCAAGATTTAAAGGTGAAATGGATGGGCAGATACTGGCACACGCAGGAGGTGAGCGAGTAGAGAGTACCACTGTACTCGGCAGAACAGAAGACGGTGCAACCATCTATAATCTTCTGGATTTCAATTTAAAGAAAGTGCGAAGCAGTTTAAAGGCAGCACAACCAATCATCTATTGTTTCGACTGGCAAAGGGATGTAATTGAGGAAGCATTTGAAAAGTGCAGGAAGGAGGCAAAGATTTATGCGCTTGAAGAAGAAAGGATAATAAATGTCATGGAAAAATAGCGGTAAGGTCAGTGAGATCATAACAGGAAGCATTACCCACGGAAGTGCCCTTAACGTTTGACAATCGCTTCAATCTGAAATATACTATAGAAAAGGAGTTTATATGAGTACGATACCTACGAATAACGCTGATGATATCACCATTACGGAGTATAAGGCAAAATACGATGCACAGGTCAAAAAGATCCTTTCAAATAAGATAAATCTTGCCTGGATCATGCGTGATGTAACATCAGAATTTGCCGGTATGGAGATTGATGATATCGTAAAGTGTATTGAAGGAGAACCGGCGATATCAACGATTCCTGTAAAAGAGGATATGCCGGTGATTACCGGATTATCAACCGAAAGTAAAACCGTGAATGAAGGAACGGTCACTTTTGATATTCGATTTCGAGCAGTTGCCCCGAAAGGCAATGAGTACGTTACCCTGATTATTAACGTGGAAGCGCAGAAAAACTTCAATCCCGGTTACAGTATACCTACCAGAGGCATTTTTTATGATGCAAGGATGATATCCTCACAGATGGGGCGAGAATTTGATGCTTCGGATTACGACGGCATTAAAAAAGTCTACAGTATATGGATTTGTACGAATGCACCGGATTACATCGGCAATGCAATTTCCGTATACTCCATGCATAAAACGGATATCATAAAAGGTATTCCTGATAAGCCGGAGGAGTATGATAAAATGCGGGTTGTGATTATCTGTCTAAAAGACGATAAGCCAACCGACAATCGTTTACTCGGTATGCTGGGTGTGTTGCTTTCCGAAAAATTAGACAAAACGGAGAAAAAAACAACGCTCAAAGAAAAGTATAACATTCCTATGACAAGGAAGATGGAACAGGAGGTAAATACGATGTGTAATCTTTCGGAATCTTTAGTAGAAAAAAGCATTGACAAAGGGAAGAAAACGATCATAATCAACATGATTAAAGAACACATTCCGTTTGAAACGATATCAAAATGTTCTGGAATGGATGTAGAAAAGATCAAGGAAATGGCTTTGACGATTGCTTCTTGCTAATGTGCGGTTGCTAATCGCGAGTTGTAATCTTTGGTAGAAGAAGGTCGTGAGAGCAATAAGATTGAAACAGCATAAAAATGTTAAAGGCTGGAAATTATGCGATTGATGAGATTGCTAATTTATTGGAACTTCCTGTAAGTAAGGTAAAAACCATGCAGTCAGGAAGGTAGATACGATGTGTAATCATCATGTGATTTCTTGAGGCTTTACCTGAAAAAAATGAATAATGTTTGTGTAAAAGAGAGTAGTTGATTTTTTAACTGCTCTTTTTTATGCCAAAAAACAGAAGTTTCCAACGGAAAAATCGTAGCAGTATTTTAAGAAAAAAGTGAAAAAAACAGACAAAGCGGTGCGAGATTGGTAAAAAGCGAAATGATCCTGCGCCGCTTTTTACAATGAGAGGGTGATACAAATGAACGGAATAACAAGAAAAGAGTGGATAATGACATGCGGTAGAAAGCTGTTTGCCATGTTGGGGATTACTTTATTAAGCATAGGCATATGTCTGTTATCAGTCGAAGGGATGATGAAGGCCCCATCCATCAGTATAGTGTATGCGCATACCGAAGCGGATCAAAGCATACAATCCGAAAATCATCGGAAAAGGGAAATTGAATTTATTGCAGCAGATTTGAGGGCGAACCATGCCATAGATGAGAGTACAGGGGCTTCACAAACGAAATCCCCCAGTCGAACATATGTTTTCACGTTCAAAAACGAGGTTTTAAAAGGGTGGTGGGAACGATGGAAAATGTAAATGAAGCGTTGAAATACGCTATTGAGAATGGTATGATTGACCTGTCATACTTGCGTAAGCAAGTGGAAATGAACAAAAGGGAGGAAATTCTCAAGAAACATCCATACAAGGTATGGAGAGGAGAAAACGGAAAGTGGTACACATACTTGCCGGATGATACAAAAGGACGAATACAGAGGGTACGGACTTCCGAAAGAGAAATTCAGGATTTGATTATCGAATACTGGAAACAGCAGGAAGAAAATCCGACAATCAAAGAAGTATTCGAAGAATGGAACAACCGGAAGTTGGAACTGAAAAAAATATCCCCGGCCACACATACTAGAAACGTACAAATCTTTGAGCGGCACTACCGTGAAATGGGATTAAAGCGGATTAAAAAAATTACGCCGGATGAAATTGGTGATTTTCTTGAAAGACAGGTTGCAGAATACGACTTGACGGCAAAGGCTTTTTCGAACCTGAAGACGATTACAAAGGGATTGCTGAAACGTGCAAAGCGAAGGAAGCTGATTCAGTTTAACGTGGAAGAAATATTTCAGGAGTTGGATATGTCTGATACGAATTTCAGGAAAGTTATCAAAGAAGACTATGAAGAAGTGTTTAACGAGGATGAAATGGACAGGTTCATTGAATATCTTGAAAACAATCAGGATATAAAGAATCTTGGAATACTGCTGATGTTCGTCAGCGGAATAAGGGTTGGTGAACTTGTAGCATTAAGACCAGAAGACATAACGGGAAATGTCATAAGGATACGGAAAACCGAAACGAAGTACAAGAATTCGAACGGGGAAGTAGTTTTCTGCGTAAAAGAGTTTCCAAAGTCTGCAGCCGGAGTAAGGGACGTTGTAATTCCGAAAGAGTACGAATGGGTGTGTGAAAAGATTCTGGCAATTCAGAAAGGAAAAGATTATCTGTTTACATCCAGAACCGGAAGGAGAATGGACACATCCTATATCAGAAAACGGCAGTATCGGATATGTGCGATACTTGGTATATACAAAAAATCCCCCCACAAGATCAGAAAAACATATGGAACCATATTACTGGACAACAATATGGACAAGAAACTGATTGAGGGACAGATGGGGCATACAAGCATCACGTGTACAGAAAATCATTACCACCGGAACAGGAGAAGCATAGAAAATAAAACACTGCAACTTAGCGCAATACCTGAGTTTGCAAAAAAATGTGTGATTTGATTTACTTTAAATCAAAATAAATCAACGAAAGTTATAAAAAATCCTTTATTTAAGCCAAAAAACAGGACTTGAGTGTGGGTTCAAGTCCCGTATGCTCCATTTTTTTATGCCCTGAGAAATGGCTTGTTTAAGCCATTTCTGTTGGCGCAGGGGAAATTTAATTTATAGTTGCAAAATCAAAATGATTCGCATATAATATGCTTAACAAGACAGCCGGAAGATAGATAAAGCCTATCCGTCCCGGCGAATAATGGTTAACTTAGTAAGTCGCCCTCCCGGCTGCCCGGGTAAGCATATATTTACAAGCAATTTGATATTCTGTATAAATATTATAATTCAAAAAACAATTAAAAGTAAACATAAAAAATTAGAGAAATCATAGAAGCAAGACGTTGAAAGCCAAATACCCCTAAGACATCATAATGGAAAACAGAAAATTTTTAAGCAACAGCGGAGCCCAAGCTCCGTTTTTTTTTGGCTGAAAGACCCGCCGGGAAAATTTCGGCAGGGCAGGTGCCTGTAAAATATCCGGCAATCCGGAAATATCTGCCGAAATGCATAAAATCTATTGTTAGAAATGCAAACAGGTTATATAATGATTACAGCGTCGAAAGCTGCGAATCCACGGTATGCTTGCATACCGTTGGGCGAGAAGCTTTATGACGCGTCCCAACATGAGGAAGAAGTGGGGCAGGGGCCCCATGGATTCCGAATGTTGGGTAGGATTGTGAGAGCTGCGAAGCAGCGTAACAATCCGTAATCATTGAATCATAGAGGAAAAAGACAAAAAGATCCAAATAAGGGGAACTACATATGAAATTCAGTTATTATCCCGGATGTACGCTGAAAAATAAGGCCCGGGCCCTGGATCAGTATGCCAGAGCCTGTGCAAATGCTTTGAATATAGAACTGGAAGAACTGGACAACTGGCAGTGCTGCGGCGGCGTCTATCCGCTTGGCAAGGATGAAACCGCCAGAAAGCTCTCTGCCGTCCGGGCGCTGCAGGAGGCGAAGGAAAAGAATCAGGATTTGGTGACTTTATGCTCTGCCTGCCACCATGTGCTCAAACGGGTCAATGACGATATGCGGCATGTCCCGGAGATCCGGGACAAGGCGAACCGTTATCTGGAATTGGAGCCGCCCTATCAGGGGGAAACAAAGGTGCTGCATTTTCTGGAAGTGCTGCGGGACGTGGTGGGATTTGAAACCCTGCGGGAAAAAGTGACCCACCCCCTGACCGGCAGACGCATCGGCGCCTACTATGGCTGTCTGCTGCTGCGTCCCGGAAAGATCCTGCAGTTTGACGATCCGGAAAATCCGAAGATTCTGGAGGATTTTATCCGGGCCATCGGCGCGGAACCGGTGATCTATCCCTATCGAAATGAATGCTGTGGCGCCTACCTGTCTTTGAAGGATCCGGCTCTGCCCGCGGCAATGTGCGAGAAAATCAAAGGCAGCGCCGCCGGATTCGGCGCGGATCTGCTGGTGACGTCCTGCCCGCTGTGTATGTACAACCTGAATCGAAACGAAACGAAAGAAACGCTGCCGGTGTATTATTTTACGGAACTGCTGGCGGAGGCGCTGGGGGTAAAGGAAGGCCCGGCCGTTTCCGAAAAACAGGAGGGAAAAAATTCATGACAAAATCAGAATACGCCGCGGCCCGGATCGAAGAGATCAGCAGCACCAATCCCTATCGCTGTATGAAATGCGGCAAATGTTCCGCATCCTGCCCGACCTTTTCGGAAATGGACATCAAACCCCATCAGTTTGTATCCTATGTGCTGCATGATGACGTGGAAACGCTGGCAGCATCAAAATCCTTATGGAAATGCCTGGGCTGCTTTGCCTGCGTGGAGCGCTGCCCGAGAGACGTAAAGCCGGGCAGGATCATCGACGCCGCCAGACAGCTGGTGCTCCGGCAAAGAGGAAACAGTTATCTGTCAGCAGATGAAATCAGCAAAATGGAAGCGGATCTGCCGCCCCAGCTGCTGGTCAGTGCCTTCCGGAGATGGTAAGGCAAATCGTAAATGCTTTCCGATGAAATGGCAGGGGCGTCCCTGCCGCGATCAAGGAGATAAGACATGCAGAGAATCGGTGTATTTGTATGCCATTGCGGAAGCAATATTGCCGCGACGGTGGATGTGAAACAATTGGTCGCATATGTCAAGTCCGAGCCAGGCGTGGTGTATGCGAATGATTATCCCTATATGTGTTCGGAAGCCGGACAGGCCATGATCGCGGAGGCCATTCAAAATGAACGACTGTCCGGGATTGTGGTGTGCTCCTGTTCGCCGCGGATGCACGAAGCCACCTTCCGCAAATGCGCTGCGGGCGCGGGGCTCAATCCCTATATGGTGGAAATTGCGAATATCCGGGAGCAGTGTTCCTGGATACATAAAGATATGGAAACGGCTACGCAGAAGGCGCTGGTATTGGCCAGAGCCGCCATTGCCAAGGTGAATCTGAGCACGCCGCTGCAGGAAGGTGAAAGTCCTGTCACCAAACGGGCGCTGGTCATTGGCGGCGGCATCGCGGGGATCCAGACGGCGCTGGACATTGCGGAAGCCGGGTATGAAGTGGATATTGTGGAGCGGACGCCCAGCATCGGCGGCAGAATGGCCCAGCTGGACAAGACCTTCCCGACGCTGGACTGTTCGGCCTGTATCTTAACGCCCAAGATGGTGGAAGCTGCAGCCCATGAAAAGATCACCCTGTATACCTACAGCGAAGTGGAGAAGGTCAGCGGATTTGTGGGCGATTTCACGGTGGATATCCGGAAAAAAGCCAGAAGCGTAGACGCAGACAAATGTACCGGCTGCGGCGCCTGCCAGGAAAAATGTCCGTCGAAAAAAGCGCCGGACGCATTTAACCGGGGACTTAAAATGCGAAGCGCCATTTACACGCCCTTCGCCCAGGCCGTGCCCAATGTGCCGGTGATCGACCGGGAAACCTGTATCCATTTTCAGACGGGAAAATGCGGCCTCTGTGCCAAAGTCTGTCAGGCGCAGGCCATTGACTATACACAGGAGGACGCGATCATTACCCGGAAATACGGCGCCATCGTGGCAGCCACCGGTTTTGATATGATCAAGCTGGATCACTATGACGAATATGCCTACAGCCAGAGCCCGGACGTGATCACGTCGCTGGAGCTGGAACGGCTGATGAATGCGGCCGGCCCTACAGGCGGCCACCTGGAGCGCCTGTCGGATCACAGGCAGCCGAAGGAAATCGTATTCATTCAGTGCGTGGGCAGCCGTTGCGCGGACGACCGCGGAAAGAGCTATTGTTCCAAAATCTGCTGTATGTATACGGCAAAACACGCCATGCTGATCCGGGAAAAATATCCGGATACGAAGGTGACGGTCTTTTACATTGACGTGCGGACGCCGGGGAAGAATTTCGACGAGTTTTACCGGCGGGCCGTGGAAGAATATCATGTGGATTATATCAAAGGGCAGGTCGGCAAGGTAGCGCCGCAGCCGGACGGACGGCTGCTGGTGCAGGGTGTGGATCTGCTGGATGCACGGCAGCTGCAGATCGAAGCGGATCTGGTGGTGCTGGCGGCGGCTATCGAGCCCAGCGAAGGGGTGAGGCCCCTGGCGGGTATGCTGACAGCGGGCATTGATACCAACGATTTTCTGACGGAAGCCCATCCGAAGCTGCGGCCGGTGGAATCCGCCACGGCGGGCATTTTCCTGTCGGGGACCTGTCAGGGGCCGAAGGATATTCCCGAGACCGTGTCCCAGGCCGGCGCTGCTGCCGTAAAGGTCATCGGCCTGCTGGCAAAGGACCGGCTGCGGACCAATCCCTGCACGGCCATGCCGGATGTGCTGGCCTGCAACGGCTGTTCGGCCTGTGCCAATGTATGTCCTTATGGCGCCATTACATATGAAGAAAAAGAAGTGGCGGCGCCGGGCGGCAGAGAGACGCGGCGGGTGGCCGTGGTCAATTCCGCGCTTTGTCAGGGCTGCGGCGCCTGCACGGTGGCCTGTCCGTCCGGCGCAATGGATCTGCAGGGCTTTTCCAACAGACAGATCATAGCGGAGGTAGACGCGATATGCAGATAGATCATAAAGAAGAATTTCGACCGAAAATCGTGGCGTTCTGCTGCAACTGGTGCAGCTACGCCGGTGCGGATCTGGCCGGCAGCAGCCGGCTTTCCTATCCTGCGGATGTGAAAATTATCCGGGTGCCCTGTTCCTGCCGCGTCAATCCCATGTTTCTTCTGCGCGCCTTTGAGCGGGGTGCGGACGGCGTGATTCTCTGCGGCTGTCACCCGGGAGATTGCCATTACAGCACCGGAAATTATTATACGAGAAGAAGAATGACGCTGCTGTTTTCCCTGCTGGAATTTATCGGCATAGAAAAAGAAAGAGTCCGGGTGGAATGGGTTTCCGCCGCGGAAGGCGCGAAGTTTTCCGAGACCATGAATGATTTTGTAAAAACCGTGGGGTCTCTGGGCAGAAATATCAGATTGGGGGATCTTCGATGCAGGAACTGAAAAACCGGATTGCACAGCTGCTGGCAGACGGAAGCGTACAGCGGATCCTCGGCTGGAAAAAAGGGGAAATGGATTACGACGCGGAGCCTGCGTTTTTCGAAACAAAAGCGTCGTTGGACGCCTTTGTCTATCATGGATTTTGTGCGGCAAATTTAAGCAAATATATGATTGAGGCAGCAAAACTGCCGGGAAAGACCCTGGTCTGTTTGAAACCCTGCGACAGCTACAGTTTTAATCAGCTGCTGAAAGAACACCGGTTGGATCGGGAAAAAGCCTATATCATCGGCGTGGGCTGCAGCGGCAAACTGGATATTGACAAAATCCGGGCAGCGGGCATCCAAGGGATCTTAGGCATTTCGGAAACGGAAAATGATACGCTGCGGATCGAAACCCTGGAGGGAGAAAAAAGCTGCCGCCGGAAGGACGTGCTGCTGGAACGCTGCCACGTCTGCAAGGGGAAAGACCATGTGATTTTTGACGAGCAGATCGGAAGCTCTCGGGATACCACGGACGGGGACCGTTTCGCGGCAGTGCGGGAAATCGAAGCCATGGCGTCGGAGGCGCGCTTCGCTTATTTTCAGGAAGAACTGCGCAAATGCATCCGCTGCAACGCCTGCAGAAATGTCTGTCCGGTCTGTAACTGCCGGAAATGCGTCTTTGACAGCACAAAGTTTGACAGCGTGCAGAAGGTCAATGCAGACAGTTTCGAAGAGCGCATGTTTCATATCATCCGGGCCTTCCATGTGGCAGGCCGGTGTACAGACTGCGGAGAATGCAGCAGAGTCTGTCCGCAGAAAATACCGCTGCATTTATTCAACCGGAAACTGATTCAGGATATTAACACATTGTACGGAACATATCAGGCGGGCAGTTCGGTGGAAGGAAAAACGCCCCTGACGGAGTATCGTCCGGAAGACGCGGAGCCGCAAACAGCAGGAGGCAAACGGTAATGTATCGGATTCACAGCAAACAGACAGCGGCGCTGTTTCAAAAAATAACAGAAGAAAGAGAACTGTATCTGCCGGTAAAGGCCGGCGGACAGGTGAATTTTGCGGCGTGGACGCCGGATGCGGAGGTATCGTTAGAGACCTTAAAAACGGTGAAGTCCCCCAAGGACGCCTTTTTTCCGCAGTTTGAAAGCCTCTATACCTGCCGGACGCAGGAAGGAAAGCTGACCATCGAGGCAGGAAAAAGGAAGGACCGGCCCTTTGTGGTATTCGGCATGAAGGCCTGCGACCTGAAAGGCATACAGGTGCTGGATCAGGTATTCTTAAAAGAACCGGCAGACAGCTGTTACGCCGCCCGCCGGGAAAAGGGCACCATTGTAGCCCTGGCCTGCGCTGCGCCGGAGACCAGCTGTTTCTGCTCTGTTTTCGGTATTGACCCGGCTGCGCCGGCGGCGGATGTATGCCTTTGGAAGATCGGCGAAGAATTTTACTGGAAGTCTTACACGGAAAAGGGCGCGGCCCTGACCAAATCGGTGGAGCCGCTGCTGGAAGCCGCAGAAGACAGTGCTGCCGTGGAAAAAGAGCAGGCGCGGATCCGTTCGATGGTAAAGAAGCTGCCCTATGCATCCCTTTCCTTAGAGGGCTGGGACGGGGCGCATATGAACGAAAAATTTGAATCCCCGCTCTGGGAACAGCTGTATCGGCCCTGTCTGGCCTGCGGCACCTGTACCTTTGTCTGTCCCGCCTGTCAGTGCTATGATATCCGGGATTACAAAACAGCAGACGGCGTACAGCGGTACCGCTGCTGGGATTCCTGTATGTATTCCGATTTTACGCTGATGGCCGCCGGGAATAACCGGACGACTCAGATGCAGCGCTTTCGTCAGCGCTTTATGCATAAGCTGGTCTATTTTCCCGCCAATAACGACGGGATGTATTCCTGCACCGGCTGCGGCCGCTGCGTGGAAAAATGTCCGGTTTCCCTCAATATCGTCAAAGTGATCAAAGCCTTTGCAAAGGAAGGTGCAGCCAATGAATAGAACCACAGACGCGCTGATCCCACAGGTAGGCGTGATTACGGATATCCGGCAGGAAACGCCGGACGTGAAGACCTTCCGGGTCAATGCGCCGGAAGGCGGCAAGCTGTTTGACCATATGCCCGGACAGTGCGCCATGCTGTGCGCGCCGGGGGTGGGAGAGGCCATGTTTTCTATTACTTCTTCCCCCACCAATCAGGCGTATCAGGAGTTCAGTATCAAATGCTGCGGAGAACTTACGGAATATCTGCACAGTCTGGAGCCGGGCAGCCAGATTGCGGTGCGGGGGCCTTACGGCAATTATTTTCCGGTGGACAGTGAACTGAAAGGAAAAGACCTGCTGTTTATTGCCGGAGGCATCGGACTGGCGCCGCTGCGCTCCGTGATCAACTATGTACTGGATCACAGGGCGGATTACGGCACGGTGGATATCTTATACGGCGCCCGGTCGGCAGACGATCTGGTGCAGATGAAAGAAATCCGGGAGGTCTGGATGCAGGCGCCGGATGTGCATGTGCATCTGACCATTGACCGCCCTCAGGAAGGCTGGGAGGGTCATGTGGGATTTGTGCCCGCATACCTGAAAGAGCTGGACTTTGCACCGGACAAAACGGCGCTGGTCTGCGGACCGCCGGTGATGATTAAATTTGTGCTGGCGGCGCTGGAGGAAATGGGATATACCAAGGATCAGGTGTACACCACCCTGGAACTTCGGATGAAATGCGGCATCGGCAAATGCGGCCGCTGCAATATCGGCACAAAATATGTCTGCAAAGACGGCCCGGTCTTTCGTTTTGATGAGATCGACGAAATGCCGGATGAAATATGGTAATGTAATGATTACAGCGTCAAAAGCTCGAATCCACGGTATGCTTGCATACCGTTGGGTGAGAAGCTTTATGACGCGCCCCCAACATGAGGAAGAAGTGGGGCAGGGGCCCCATGGATTCCGAATGTTGGGTAGGATTGTGGGAGCTGCGAAGCAGCGTAACAATCCGTAATCATTTCCAACGCCCGAATCATGTAATGTGCCGAATCAAAGAAAAAAGAGGATATAACGGTATGGAAAAAACAGTAGACGTCTATTTTTTCGGAAAGAAATACAGCGTACCCGCTTCCCTTACGATCATGGCCGCCATGGAGTATGCCGGGTACACCCTGAAGCGCGGCTGCGGCTGCCGCCACGGTTTTTGCGGCGCCTGCGCCACCATTTACCGCATCAAAGGGAAAAATGAACTGAAAACCTGTCTGGCCTGCCAGACCCGGGTGGAAGACGGCATGTATGTGGCCAGCATTCCCTTCTTTCCTACGGATAAACGAAGATATGATATTGAGACCCTGCAGGCGGACCAGCAGGTGATGGCGCAGCTGTACCCGGAAATATACAGCTGTATCGGCTGCAACGCCTGTACCAAGGCCTGCCCCCAGAACCTGAACGTGATGCAGTACATTGCCTGCGCCCAGCGGGGGGATTTTGAGGGCTGCGCGGCCCTTTCCTTTGACTGCGTGGGCTGCGGCTGCTGCAGCGTGCGGTGTCCCGCCGGGATTTCCCATCCCCATGTGGGCCTGCTGGCAAGGCGGCTCACCGGAAAATACATTGCGCCCAAATCGAAGCATCTGGAAAAGAGGGTGCAGGAAATCCGGGAAGGGCAGTACGACGCGCTGATCGAACAGATCATGCAGAAACCCATCACGGAAATGCAGGAGCTTTACAACAGCAGAGAAATTGAAAAATAAGGAGGCGGGCCATGCTTACACCGGAAATGACAGAGTCCATCAAAAAAGTGGAAGAAACAAGGGCGCAGCGTATGCAGTACGGGCCTGCGCGTATGAGCGCGACGGAAAAAGACGCCCTTTTGAAACAATATCATCCGGATTACCGGGACAGGGGATTTACGGAAATCGCAGTGGGCCCCAACCGGGGGCAGAAGGTGCCTGCAGAGCTGGGGGCGCTGCTCCATGCACGCAGCCGGTTGAAGCAGCATGCGCCGGATCCGGAACAGATCGACATCGACGTAGACGTGCTGATTATCGGCGGCGGCGGCGCAGGCGCTGCGGCGGCCATCGAAGCCCACCGGGCGGGGGCGAAGGTCATGATCGTGACCAAGCTGCGCATCGGGGACGCCAATACGATGATGGCGGAAGGCGGCATTCAGGCGGCGGATCAGGAAAATGATTCTCCCATGCAGCATTATCTGGACGCCTTTGGCGGCGGCCATTTTGCAGCCAAGCCGGAACTGCTGCGCAAACTGGTCATGGAAGCGCCGGAAGCCATCCTCTGGCTGAATGAACTGGGCGTGATGTTTGACAAGGATGAAAACGGCCGGATGATCACCACCCACGGCGGCGGCACCTCCAGAAAGCGGATGCACGCCTGTAAGGACTATTCCGGGGCGGAGATCATGCGGACCTTGCGGGACGAAGTGCTGAACCGCGGGATCCCGGTGATGGAATTTACTTCTGCGGTGGAACTGCTCAAAGACGGGCATGACCGTGTCACCGGTGCGGTACTTTTAAACATGGAAACGGACGACTATCTGGTGGCCCGGGCAAAAACCGTGATTCTGGCCACCGGCGGCGCAGGCCGGCTGCATTATCAGAACTTTCCCACGTCCAATCACTACGGCGCTACGGCGGATGGTTTGATTTTGGGCTACCGGGCGGGGGCAAGGCTGCTGTATCAGGATACGATCCAGTACCATCCCACGGGCGCGGCCTGGCCGTCACAGCTGCACGGCGCGCTGGTAACGGAAAAAGTTCGTTCACTGGGGGCCATGCTGGTGAACCGGGACGGCGAGGCGTTCATGCATCCGCTGGAAACCAGAGATGTGTCGGCGGCGGCCATTATCCGTGAATGCGGCGACCGGAACAAGGGCGTAGATACCGGTTTCGGCAGCGGCGTCTGGCTGGATACGCCAATGATCGAACAAATCGGCGGGCCGGGGACCATCGAAAAGCGGATTCCGGCCATGTTGCGGATGTATTTAAATTATGATATTGATATGCGCACACAGCCGATTTTGGTTTATCCTACGCTGCATTATCAGAACGGCGGCCTGGATATTGCCGAAGACAGCTCCGTGAACGGCGTGCGGAATCTCTTTGCCGCCGGTGAAGTGGTGGGCGGCATCCACGGCAGAAATCGTCTCATGGGCAACTCGCTGCTGGATATCATCGTATTCGGCAGAAACGCGGGGAAAGCGGCGGCGGCCGCGGCGAAGGAAACGGTGCCGGGAAAACTGTCCCTGGATCATGTAGCGGCATATGCAAAAGCACTGGAAGCAGCGGGCATACATTCGGAGGCGGTTTCACCGCTTCTGCTGCCGGCATACGCGCGGCATGCGCGGGGAGGAGCACAATGATTGCGTGGTTTCAGCAAAATATTCTGTCCAATACGCTGATGATGGTCTTTCTGATCGCGGTCATCGGCTATCTGGTAGGCAGCATCCGGATCTGCGGCCTGGAGCTGGGCACGGCGGGCATCCTGCTGGTGGGTCTGGTCTTCGGACATTTCGGCGTGGAGATTCCGTCGCTGGTGCGGGAATTCGGCCTGATCTGCTTTGTGACGGCGGTGGGCTTTATCGCCGGGCCGAATTTTTTCCGGAATTTTAAACAAAATGCAAAATCTTATATCTTATTGGGTATTCTGATTATTATATCCGGCGCGCTGGTGTGCGCGCTGGTCATCAAGGCTTTCAAAATCCCCACGGATCTCAGCGTGGGCATGATGGCGGGGGCCCTGACCAGTACCCCCGGCCTTGCGGCGGCACTGGAATCCACCGGATCCGAGGCGGCTTCCGTCGGGTACGGCATTGCCTATCCCTTCGGCGTCATCGGGGTGGTGCTGTTTGTACAGCTGATTCCCAAAATTTTAAAAACCGACATGCGCAAAGAACGGGAAAGCTTTGAAGCGGCGACGCTGGTGCAGGCAAAAGAGTTTCACAAGAATAAAAAAGAAAAGCTGTTTTATGCGGACAGTATGGGATTTTTCCCTTTCTCCCTGGCCATCGTGCTGGGCATTATTCTGGCGAAAATCGAAATCAAGCTGCCGGGCGGCGGCGTATTTGCACTGGGCACCTCCGGCGGGCCATTGATTGCGGGCCTGATTCTGGGGCACTTCGGGCATTTCGGAAAGCTCAGCGTCAAGGTGGAAAAGCATGTCTTAGAATGTCTGCGGGAATTCGGACTGGCGCTGTTTCTGCTGGGTGCGGGCACCCAGGCCGGCGCCGGATTTATTGATATTCTGAAGGAACACGGCGTGCTGCTGTTTGTCTACGGCGCGCTGATGACCCTGATACCGATGCTGCTGGGCTATGTGTTTGCGGCGAAGGTACTGAAACTGAGCCTGTTCAATACCCTGGGGTCCATTTGCGGCGGCATGACCAGTACGCCGGCTTTGGGAACCCTGATTCGTGTTACGGAAACCGACGACGTGGCTTCTGCTTACGCGGCGACCTACCCCATTGCGCTGGTGATGGTGGTGCTTTGCTGCCAGATGATCGGGCTGTTCCTGTGATGAGAGATAAATGATAATGGTACAGAAAGGATAAACAGATGACATTAAGAGATCTGGAAATCGGCGCATCTGCCGTCATTGATACGGTGGGCGGAGAAGGCGAGCTGCGGCAGCATTTTCTGGACATGGGCATTATTCCCGGTGCGGAAGTGACCCTGGAAAAGTATGCGCCCATGGGAGACCCTATGGAGCTTCGGATTCACGGATATCTGCTGACCTTACGTCTGGCGGATGCGGCGCAGATTGCGGTGCACCCGATTGAGACCGCAGCGCAGCCCGCGCAGAACAGCAAACAGAGAAAACAGGCGCGGCCGCACCCGGGACTGGGAGAAGGCGGAAAATACCATGTGAAGGCGGATGAAAATCCTCTGCCGGAAAATACGGTGCTGACCTTTGCACTGGCGGGCAATCAGAACTGCGGAAAGACCACTCTGTTTAATCAGCTCACCGGCGCCAACCAGCATGTGGGCAATTTCCCCGGAGTAACGGTGGATCAGAAAAGCGGCATGATCAAAGGCGATCCGGAAACGTTGGTGACGGATTTGCCGGGGATTTACTCCCTTTCCCCGTATACCAGCGAGGAAATCGTTTCCAGACAATTCATTCTCAATGAAAAACCAAAAGGGATCATTAATATTGCGGACGCCACCAATATCGAGCGCAACCTGTACCTGACCATGCAGCTGATGGAGCTGAATGTGCCTATGGTGCTGGCCCTGAATATGATGGACGAACTGCGGGGCAACGGCGGCGCGGTGTATATCAACGCCATGGAGGAAATGCTGGGCATTCCGGTCATTCCCATTTCCGCGGCAAAAAATGAGGGCGTAGACGAGCTGGTGCGCCACGCGGTGCATGTGGCGAAATATCAGGAGCGGCCGGGCCGGCTGGATTTCTGCGATGAGGCAGACCACAACGGCGCGGTACACCGCTGCCTCCACGGCATTATGCATCTCATCGAAGATCATGCCGAAAAAGCGGAGATCCCGGTGCGGTTTGCCGCCACCAAGCTGGCAGAAGGCGATATGCGGATGCTGCAGAAACTGCAGCTGGAACCCAATGAAGAAGAAATGATCGAGCATATCATCTGCCAGATGGAAGAGGAGCGGGGCATGGACCGGGCTGCGGCCATTGCGGATATGCGGTTTTCCTTTATCCGCAAGCTGGTGGATGCCTGCGTGGTGAAGCCGAGAGTCAGCAAGGAGCAGGAACGCAGCAACAAAATCGACCGGATCCTCACGGGAAAATATACGGCGATTCCCTGTTTTATCGGAATCATGGCGCTGATCTTTTTCCTGACCTTCAACGTCATCGGATTGTGGCTGCAGGAACTGCTGGAAAAAGGAATCGACGCGCTGACGGTGCTGACGGAACAGGGACTGGAAGCCATCCATGTGAATCAGGTGATCCGTTCCCTGGTGATCGACGGCATTTTCGGCGGCGTGGGCAGCGTACTGAGCTTCCTGCCGATTATCGTGACCCTGTTTTTCTTCCTGTCTCTGCTGGAAGATACCGGATACATGGCCCGGGTGGCCTTTGTCATGGACAAGCTGCTGCGAAAAATCGGCCTCTCCGGCCGCAGCATCGTGCCAATGCTGATCGGCTTCGGCTGTTCGGTGCCGGGGGTCATGGCCAGCCGGACACTGCCTTCGGAGCGGGACCGCAAAATGACGGTGATGCTGATTCCCTTTATGAGCTGTACCGCCAAGCTGCCGGTCTATGCGTTTTTTACCAGCGCATTTTTCCCCCATTACGGCGGGCTTGTAATGGTGCTGCTGTATTTTATCGGTATTGCGGTGGGCATTTTAACGGCGCTGGTGTCCAAGAATACGGTATTCAAAGGAGAGGCGGTGCCCTTTGTCATGGAACTGCCCAATTACCGTATGCCCGGGGTAAAAAATGTGGCGCGCCTGCTGTGGGATAAGGCAAAGGATTTCCTGCAGCGCGCATTTACGATCATCTTTATCGCTTCCATCGTGATCTGGTTTTTGCAGACCTTCGATCTGCGGCTGAATATTGTAGCGGATTCCAAAGACAGTATTCTGGCCATGGTGGCCGGCGTCATCGCGCCGATCTTTGCGCCGCTGGGCTTCGGGGACTGGCGGATCTCCACCGCGCTGATCTCCGGATTTATCGCCAAGGAAAGCGTGGTTGCCACCCTTTCGGTGTTGTTTGGCTCCGTAGGAAGCCTGGGGACGGTTTTGGGCTCCGGCAGCGTGATGGCGCTGCTGGTATTCTGCCTGCTGTATACCCCCTGTGTGGCGGCCATTGCCTCTGTCCGGCGGGAGCTGGGCGGAAAATGGGCAGCCGGCATAGTGTGCCTGCAGTGCGGCATTGCCTGGATCTGCGCCCTGCTGGTGCGCCTGTTCTGTATGCTGCTGGGCGCCTGATTTTACAAGCGCGCCTTAGCTAAAAAAAGCCGGTAAAATGCCGAAGGAAAGGGCAGATCCGCGCAAAAACAGGGCAGGATTCATATTGCTTTCCGAAAATGAATAGGATATAATTCACATGTAAAACCAGTCGGATCCAATGGTATCCGGCAAAGCAGCGAACAATCCACAGGAGAAAAGGACGGTAAGGGGCATGGAGAAAAAAGAACTGCTTTACGAAGGAAAAGCAAAAAAAGTATACAGCACGGAAGATGCGGATGTGGTGATCGTAGATTACAAGGACGATGCCACCGCATTTAACGGATTAAAAAAAGGAACCATCGCCGGCAAAGGTGTGATCAACAATCGGATGAGCAACCACGTTTTCGGGATTCTGGAGAAGGAAGGCGTGCCGACGCATCTGATCGAGGAATTAAGCGACAGAGAAACCGCGGTGAAAAAGGTGGAGATCGTGCAGCTGGAAGTCATTGTCAGAAATATTGCGGCAGGCAGCTTTTCCAAGCGCCTCGGGGTAGAAGAGGGAACCCCCTTCAAAGAGCCCACACTGGAATTCAGCTATAAAAACGACGATCTGGGAGATCCTTTGATCAATGATTATTTTGCCATTGCGCTGGGCATCGCCACCAGAGAAGAAATCGACACGATTACCGGATATGCATTCAAAGTCAACGAAGTTCTGAAGAAATATTTCCTGCAGGCCAACATCGAACTGGTGGATTTCAAAATTGAGTTCGGCCGGTATCACGGACAGATCCTTCTGGCAGATGAGATTTCTCCCGATACCTGCAGACTCTGGGATGCCGATACCCATGAAAAACTGGATAAAGACCGTTTCCGCCGAGACCTGGGAAATGTAGAAGAGGCTTATATCGAAGTGTTCCGCCGTCTGGGACTTGCATAAGATATACGGGACAGGCGCTTTAAGGTACATGCGGGAGAAAGGGAAAACGGCAGATGACAGAGGAGATTCACGAGCAAACGGAACTGGAAGATAAGCTGAAGGAAGAATGCGGCGTTTTCGGCATTTATGATTTTTCCGGCGAAGACGTTGCGTCTACCATCTATTACGGCTTGTTTGCGCTGCAGCACCGGGGACAGGAAAGCTGCGGCATCGCGGTGAGCGATACCAACGGACCGAAGCGGAAAATGCTTTCCCACAAAGGCATGGGACTGGTCAACGAGGTATTTTCCGGAGATCATCTGGAAAAGCTCAAAGGCGATATCGGCGTCGGCCACGTCCGTTATTCCACGGCAGGCAGCAGCACCCGGGAAAATGCCCAGCCCCTGGTTCTGAACTATATCAAGGGGACACTGGGACTGGCCCACAACGGAAATCTGATCAACGCAAACGAACTGCGCCGGGAGTTAGAGTATGACGGCGCGATTTTCCAGACCACCATTGACTCGGAAGTCATCGCTTATCATATCGCCAGAGCCAGAACCAAAACGGCCAGTGTGGAAGAAGCCATTGGGGTGGCCATGCGCAAGCTGGTGGGTTCCTATTCCCTGATTGTGATGTCACCCCGGAAACTGATCGGCGCGCGGGATCCCTTCGGATTCCGGCCACTTTGCATCGGCAAACGGGATCAGGCATATATTTTAGCGTCGGAAACCTGCGCCTTAGATACCATCGGCGCAACCTTTGTCCGGGACGTGGAACCGGGGGAGATTGTGACCATCACACCGGAACACGGTATCGTATCCGATCGAAGCATGTGTTTTACGCCGGCCTCCGGAAAAAAGCCGGCCAGATGTATTTTTGAGTATATTTATTTTGGAAGACCGGACAGCCGTCTGGACGGAATGAGCGTATACCATTCCAGAATATTATCCGGACGGTATCTGGCAATGGATTCGCCGGTGGAGGCGGATTTGGTGGTGGGCGTACCGGAATCGGGCAATGCGGCGGCCCTGGGATATTCCCTGGAGTCAGGCATTCCCTATGCCATGGCTTTTGTCAAAAACAGCTATGTGGGGCGCACTTTCATCAAACCGAAGCAGAGCAGCCGGGAATCCAGCGTACAGGTCAAGCTGAATGTTTTAAAAGATGTGGTCTGCGGCAAACGCGTGATCATGATAGACGATTCGATTGTACGGGGAACAACAAGCGATCGAATCGTGCATATGCTACGGGAAGCCGGCGCGAAGGAAGTGCATATGCGCGTCGGATCCCCGCCGTTTTTATATCCCTGCTATTTCGGCACCGATGTGCCCGCGCGGGAACAGCTGCTGGCTTATGAGCGTTCCATCGAGGAAATACGGCAGGTGATAGGTGCGGATTCCCTTGCTTATCTTCGCAAAGACAGGCTGGAACAGATCGTGGAAGGCCTGTCCATCTGCAAAGGCTGTTTTACCGGAGAATATCCGGTGGAGCCGCCGAAGGAGGATATCAGAGGAGAATACGAGAAATAACGGATTGCCCGAAGCAAGGTTATGCTTTGGGCAATTTTTGTCTGAGGGGTTTGTAATAAAAAGGGGGTATTTGCTTTTGTTACCGATACCCGAAAGAATGAAGGCTATGATCGATCTGACGCAGCGCTGCTATGATCAGATCGGGCAGTCCGATTCCACGGTGATATTTTTTGGCGACAAGGTACTGAAGATTTCAAGGGAAAGCGTGGAATCCTGGCAGGAAATGCATATGATGCAGTGGCTTTCCGGAAAAATACCGGTGCCCGATGTGCTGTGCACGGAAAAATACCACCGGCTGGACTATCTTTTGATGACCCGGCTGCCGGGGGTGATGGCCTGCGACGCCTATTATCTGGCCCGGCCGAAAGAACTGACGGCCATTCTGGCGGAGGGCCTGAAAATGCTCTGGGCGGTGAAAGACACCGGCTGCGGCTATAACTGCAATCTGTACAAAAAGCTGCGGATGGCCCATCACAATGTGCGGCATGACAAGGTGGATCTGGACAGCCGGGTGTTTGCCATGTTGGGAGAGAAGCGTTTTGTCAGTCCGGAGCATTTGTTCAACTGGCTGCTGGAACACCGGCCCGAAGAGGAACCGGTGCTTTCCCACGGTGATTTCTGTCTGCCCAATATTTTCATTCAGAATGGAAAGGTCAGTGGGTTTGTGGATCTGGGCAGAGCCGGCATTGCGGATAAGTATCAGGATATCGCGCTGTGCTATCGCAGTCTGCGGCAGAACTGCAAACATTTCCCGGAGGATTTTGATCCGGACAGCCTGTTTGAGATGCTGGAAATCACGCCGGACTGGGAAAAGATCCGGTATTATATCCTGTTGGATGAACTGTTTTAAATTGGAGAAACTAAAAGGAAGAGAAAAATGCTGTTGACAAGCCTGTGTTATATTGAAAAAGACGGAAAATACCTGATGCTCCACAGAACCAAAAAGAAAAACGATATCAACGAGGGCAAATGGCTGGGCATCGGCGGAAAGTTTGAAAAGGACGAGAGCCCGGAGGAATGTATCCTGCGGGAAACAGAAGAAGAAACGGGGCTGGTTTTACACCATCCCCGGCTGCGGTGTATCGTCACCTATGTGTCTGCGGGGCACGACACCGAATATATGCATGTCTTTACCGCAGATGACTTTACGGGAACGCTGAAAACCTGTTCGGAAGGGGAACTGGCCTGGATCGCAAAAGATAAAATCCCGGAGCTCAATCTCTGGGAAGGGGACCGGTATTTTCTGGAACGGATCGCGCGGCCCGGTCCCTTTTTTACGCTGAAATGCTGCTATGAGGGGGACCGGCTGGTGCAGCATCAGATCTGTGAATACGGGGCAGAAGCGTAAGGACCCGCGGCCCAAAAAACAAAAACAACAGAATAAAAACAGGCCCTTTGCGCCCGGTATCTGCATATAGTAAGACAGAACCGAAAGAAGCGAGGCTAAAAGTATCGCATGAAAGAGACCCTGCTGGTCCTTCTTCTGCCGTTTGCGGGCACCTCCATCGGGGCAGCCTGCGTATATCTGATGAAAAGCACGCCGGGAAAAGCGCTGGAAAAGATGCTGAACGGATTTGCGGCAGGGGTCATGCTGGCCGCCTCCGTGTGGAGCCTGCTGCTGCCCGCCATCGAACAGTCAGAAGCCATGGGCGGCCTGGCTTTTCTGCCGGCAGCGGCCGGATTTTGGGCCGGCATTTTGTTCCTGCTGGCGTTTGATGAGGGCATTTCCCGCCTCTGCAGCGGCCGGCGCAGCCGGAAAGAGCAAAAAAAACAGACGGTTCTGTTTACCGCGGTGACACTGCACAATATTCCGGAGGGTATCGCCGTAGGCGTGGTACTGGCGGCATGGCTCACCGGCAGCCGGCTGATTACCTTTCCGGAGGTGCTGGCCGTATCCGCCGGCATCGCGATACAGAATGTGCCGGAGGGCGCCATCATTTCCATGCCGCTGCTGGGTACCAGGACGCGGCGCGGCGGGGCTTTCGGCTGGGGGGTTTTGTCCGGCGCGGTGGAACCGCTTGCTGCGCTGGCAGCACTCTGGATTTCGTCGCTGCTTTCGGTGCTGCTGCCGTATCTGCTGAGTTTTGCTGCCGGGGCGATGATCTATGTGGCAGCAAACGAGCTGATCCCGGAAATGAAGGACGGCGCCATCCGGAAGGCTGGACTGTTTGCCTTTACCTTCGGATTTACCGTCATGATGGCGCTGGATGTGGCGCTGGGCTGAAACGGCATATAAAAACAGCGGGGTGTGCGCGGCATACCCCGCCTTTTTCGTTGATTTTTGATACGCTGAATGGTAATATAAAAAGTGCTATGATTGAAAAAAGCTGAAAAGGCAGGAGACGGCAAATGGCTGAAACAGGCAAAAAAAACAATAAAAGCATTATTATAAAAATCACGGCAGTGGTGGTTCTTCTGGGATTTATCGGATTTTCCTTTCTTTCGTTTACCGGAGAAAATCACAACCGGATTCTGGATCAGAACGACAGATTTATTGAAACAGCCACACGGCAGACGGCCGACCGTCTCAATGAAATGGTTGATTCCTCCATGCAGAGCGCGCAGTTGCTGGCCCATTTGTATGAATCTGTGATGGACAAACCGGAAGTGGACAGCGAGATGCTGCAGGATATGATTTCCCGGTCAGAGTTTGACTACGTGGAATTTATCTCTGCGGACGGCATTGATCTGACTGCAGAGGGACAGACGGCGGATTTGTCCGACCGCCCGTATTTCCAGAAGGGAATGCAGGGGGAAAGCGGAATCAGCGTGATTTTTAATTCCAGAATCACCAACGAAACGCTGATCAGTTTTTACACGCCGTTTTATTATGAAGATCAGATTCTGGGGGTCTTAAGCTGTATCATGCGGGAAGAAACCATGGAGCAGCGGCTGCAGACCGATTATTTCGGAATGCAGGGCAGTACCTATCTGCTGGACCGGGACGGCAACGTGCTGCTGTGCGTGGGCGTCAAATCCAAACCGGACAATCTGCTGGAATTTTTAAAGAGCAGCGACAGCCTGTCTCAGAAAGACGAGCAAAAACTGGAGGAAGCGCTGGATGTAAGCAATTCTGTCAATTTCAACAATTTTAACTATGAGGGATTCAACGGCACCGGAAGCGCTTATATCATTGCGCTGGAAAGCAGCGACTGGGTGCTGGTACAGAGCTTTCCTTCCTCTATTACACGGACCATGGCGCGGCAGGCGGATTCCGCCGGTATCCGTCTGGAAATCAAACTGATTGCCGCATTTTTGTTGTATCTGCTGTATCTGCTGATCCGGAACTGGCGGCAGAGAAAGCGGCTGATCTCGGAAAAGAAGGAGATGTCCGATATCGTAGGCGCGGTACCGCGGCTGTTTACGCGGTTTGCGCTGGTGAATTTCGAACAGAATACCTACCAGTATCTGGGAAATGTAAAGAGCAGTATGCCTGCGGAAGGCCGCTATGAGGATCTGATCCAATATCTGCAGTCCTGTTATATTACGGAAGACAAAAACGGGGAAGATATCGGTACAGTCATTTCCTATGACTATATCAGCACACATCTGACCGAGGATGTGCCCTATCTGCAGTATGAATATGAAATTGATATGGACGGGCGGCACTGGGAAAACATATCGATCCTGTGCCTGACCCGCAAGGCCGGCCGGCCGGTCAACGTACTGTTTGCCATTCAGGATGTGACCGCGCTGAAGGAGCGGGAGCAGGAAATACGGCTGGCGTTGAAAAACAGTACGGAAGCGGCGGAGGCTGCCAATCAGGCCAAGACGGATTTCCTTGCCCGGATGTCCCATGATATCCGGACGCCTATGAACGCTATCATGGGGATGACGGCAGTTGCCGCCATGCATATGGATGATCCGGAGCGGCTGACGGACTGCCTGAGCAAGATCACGGTATCCAGCCGCCATCTGCTGGCGCTGATCAATGACGTGCTGGATATGTCCAAGATCGAAAGCGGTAAGGTGACCTTGAGCGAGGAACCCTTCGGCATGGCGGATATGGTAGACAGCATCGTAACAATTATCCGGCCCCAGGCCAACAGCCGGCATCAGGAGCTGCGGGTGCACATCTCGGATATTGCCCATGAAAATGTCATCGGCGATTTGCTGCGGCTGCGGCAGGTATTTGTCAACATTTTGGGAAATGCCGTCAAGTTTACCCCGGAAGAAGGCGTGATCACTTTCACGATCCGGGAGTGCGAGTCCCTGATCCACGGTATGGCCTGTTATGAATTTCGATGTGAGGATACCGGCATCGGTATGGATCAGGAATTTATTCAGAATATATTCACCCCCTTCAGCCGTTCGGAAGAATCCATGCGTAAAAATATCGAAGGCACGGGCCTGGGCATGTCCATTACCCGGAACATTGTCCGGATGATGGAAGGCGACATCAAGGTGGAAAGCGAACTGGGCGTCGGTTCCGTGTTTACGGTGCAGATTCATCTGAAGCTGCAGGAGGAAGAAGCGGAAAATGTGGAAGGGCTGGCGGATCTGCGGGTACTTGTGGCGGACGACGATGCGGACGCCTGCGATGCGGCCTGTGAGATTCTGGACAGTATCGGTATGAAAGCAGACGGCGTATTTGGCGGCGTCGAAGCCATTGCGCGGATCGAGGAAAAGCAGAAAACAGCGGAAAGCTATGCCGCGGTGATTTTAGACTGGAAGATGCCGGACAAGGACGGCGTGGAAACAGCCCGGGAAATCCGGGCGCTGGCCGGGGAAGATCTGCCGATCATCATTCTGTCGGCTTATGACTGGTCGGAAATTGAGACGGAAGCCAGAGAAGCCGGGATTCAGGCCTTTATTGAAAAACCGCTGTTCCGTTCACGGCTGGTGTATGCCCTGAAGTCTGTCCTGTCTCTGGGCGCCGAAGGCAAACAGGTGGTTTCCGCCCAGATGGAGGAAGTCCGGTATCAGAATCAGCGGGTGCTGCTGGTAGAGGATAATGAACTGAATCTGGAAATTGCGGAGGAACTGCTTTCTTATATCGGGATCCAGGTGGAAAAAGCAGAGAACGGCAAAGAGGCGGTGGAACTGTTTACACAGCATCCGGCAGGATATTACGATCTGATTTTCATGGATATTCAGATGCCTGTGATGGACGGATATGAGGCGACGCGGCAAATCCGGCACCTGGATCGGGCGGACGCGGCGCAGATTCCCATCATTGCCATGACTGCCAATGCATTTTCGGACGATATCATGCACGCCCATGATGCGGGAATGAACGATCATGTGGCGAAACCGGTAGAAGTGAACAAATTGCTGGAAATACTGGAAAAATGGCTTGCGCCGGAGAAAACACAGTAGGATTTCGGAGGATGGAATGACATGGACGAAAAAGAAACCGTCATCCTTTTTACGGGAGACAGTATTACCGACGGAAACCGGTATAAGAAAAAAGAACAGGAATGGGACCTGAATCATCAGATGGGTCACAGTTACGCATATATCATCAACGGCCTGCTGGGCGCGCTGTATCCGCAAAAACACTTTCATTTCCGGAACAAAGGGGTATCCGGCGACAGGATCATCGATTTGTACGCGCGGATCGAAACCGATCTGCTGCCGCTGAAACCGGATATTGTAAGCATCCTGGTGGGCATCAATGACGGTCCCGGTGGAAAAAACAACAATCAGCCCACGCCCCGGGAAAAATATGAACGGCTGTACCGGATGTTTCTGGATGAGATCCGGAAAGAACTGCCGGACTGCAAGCTGATTTTAATGGAACCCTTCGTATGCAATGCGGGAAATATGCGGTCGGAATACGCCCTCTGGCGGGACTGCATCACAGGGTACGGGCAGACAGTAAAACGTCTGGCAGAAGACTACCAGACGTTGTTTGTACCGCTGCAGCAGGTTTTCAACCAGAAATGCGCCCAGACCCCCGCCGAATACTGGTCGTGGGATGGCGTACATCCCACCGAAAACGGCCACGGGCTGATTGCTATGGAATGGATGAAAACAGCAGGACCGCTGCTTGGAATTTCTCATTGTGCAATAATACCGTAGCGGATTTTGGCTTCCAGAATCCGCAGAATACTTTCGTTCAGGCGCTCTTCGGAAAGGGCGCCGTTTTGCAGTGCCCGGGTGATTCCCGTCACGGCGCCGTCCAGATCCTGGGGCATCAGCAAAATATCTGCGCCGGCCTGCATGGCTTTGACTGCCGCATCTTCCGGGGTATAATGGTCCGTAATGGACGCCATGGACAAGGAGTCCGTAATGACCAGACCCTGAAATCCCAGTTCTCCCCGCAGCAGGCCGCCGATGATTTCGGCGGACAGGGTGGCAGGAAGGTCTTCCTGTGTCACCGCAGGGGTATGGATATGGCCTACCATGACCACAGGCGCGCCGCTCTGAATACCGGCGGAGAAGGGCAGCAGTTCGCAGGCCCGCAGTTCATCCGCGGTTTTGTTGGTGACGGCATCCGCCACATGGCTGTCTGTAGCCGTATCACCGTGACCGGGAAAATGTTTTAAGGTGCATAAGATGCCGCTGTCCTGAAAGCCGTTGACGCAGGCTGCCACCATGGCCGAGGCTGCCGTGGGGTCGCTGCTGAAAGCCCTGGTGCCGATGACCGGATTGTCCGGGTTGGAATTGACATCCGCGATGGGGGCAAAATCCAGATTGAAGCCCAGTGCTTTCAGGTCTGTACCGATGGTCATACCCACCTGATAGGCCTGTGTCGTATCACCTGTCCGGCCGATGTCTCCCATGGCGGGAAACCGTGTGGTACCCATAGCCGAATTGTTCCCCAGACGGGCGACAGTGCCGCCTTCCTCGTCAACGCCGATAAAAAGTCCCAGCTTGCTGTAGGACTGGAGATTTTGTATCATGGCCGTACACTGCGCTCTGGCGCGGAGATTATCGGCAAAATAAATGATGCCGCCCACCGGTTTTGCGGTGATGGCCGTTTTGCTGGTTTCTCCCGACTGGGTTACGGGAGATACGCCGGTCAGTTGTTCCGGCTTTACCATAAACAGTTGATAAACCTTCTCTTCCTGTGTCATGGAGGCCAGTATGGCATTTGCCTGCTGCAGCACAGGATCTTCTGCGGCTGCAGGGTCGTCCGTCGCTTCCGGCGCATCCGGCTGTGATGTGTTTGCAGCCGGATCGTTTTCATCAGAGGCTTCCGTTTTTGCCGGCTGGCCGGTGGCCTGTGCATTTCGCTGCGCCACGAACCAGTCTGCAATCATAAACAGCGCCAGAAACAAAACCACAACAGCTATAATCGAAATCAGGTTTTTCACTTTTCTATTCATATCTGATGTTTCCTCAATAATTTACTTTCAATTGCCGGACTGCGGCTTAAAAGCGGCTCTGATACGATTTCTGTACGAAAACAGGAAAATGCCGAAGGCAATGGACGCCGTTGCAGAGCAGAGGCGCTGCATGATGGAAAAGATGCCATGGTTTGAAAACAGACCCAGTACCGTCATGCCGCCGATAATATAAGACATCACCGCAACATACAGAGAAACGCGGTCCGACAGCTTGCCGAAGCGGGCGGCATCCCGGATCACCGTGGTCGTCCGGACGGCTTTTGCGTAGAAGAGAATCATCAGTGTAAAAACAACGGCAAGGATAAACCAGACGGCAAGCAGTGCGCCTGCCATCGATCCGTAGTAATAACTGCTGGCAACTCCGGCGATGATCAGCAGCAATCCGATTTCCAGAACCGCCGCCAGAATGCAGGTACAAACCAGATCAATGAGCAAAATCACTTTGATCAGCATCAGGCCACTGGTATTGATGCCGGGTTTTGCTTTATCGGCGGCGGATGCGTAAACCATCCAGAGACCGACAGCGATCAGAATGCCCGGAATCAGGCCGACCAGCGAGGCGCCCACAGACATTTGGCTGAGATAATAGGACAGCTGATCAAAAAGCGGGGACAGATCCTCCAATCCCTCTTCGATGTAGAAAGGCGGCAAAACCATGTGGCCGGGCATCACAATGGAACCGGGCTGCTGGAGTGCCAGCAGAAGCCGAAACAGCAGCGACGCCGAAAAGGCAATGACAGCCACCAGGGCGGCGGGCATGGAACAGCACTGCTTCAGCAGCATCCAGACGGCGCCGCCGGAAGAAGGCTGTGCATCGGGTTGTTGTTGAAATGCCTGCTGCGTGGTCTGCTGTTGTGCGGTTTCGGGTTGGACCGATTGAAAACGGCCGGTATCCGGCAAAGCGGCGCCGCAGTTCTGACAAAAACGGTCTTCGTCGGCATTTTGATATCCACAATTCGGACAAAACATCTATTTATCCTCCTACAATTAAGGTAGCGGCACGCGCACCCGAGGTGCACCTGCCAGGTCGTCGGAAGGCATTACGCCTATTTCAAAAATCCCAGATTGCGGATAATCGCAGGCTCTTTTGCTTTTCCGTTGCAAATCTGGAAAAAGCAGATGATTTTAATGACGAAAAAGATGACTTCCATCACACAAACGGCAATCGGGACGATAATGGTCCAGAAAAGCAGGGCGGCGCAGATCAGCATCAGCGTGCTGACGACGGTAAATTTCAGCGCCTGACGAACGTGAAATGCCGCGTAGGGAGAAGAGTGGCTTCCCAGCAGGGCAATCACGATGCCGAGCCAGCCCATCAGGTATACCAGCATGGATATGACCTTATTGTCGGAGATATCTTTGGCATCAAATTCCGCCGTGTGATCGAAAGGGTCAACGGGCGGCGTGTACTGCGCCTGATAGGCGTTGTTGAAATTTGGATTTTCGGTTTGCTGCGACATGTTCTGCGCCGGAAACGGCGTGCCGCAGTTGGTGCAGAATTTTGCAGAATCGTCTGCCTGTGTCTGGCACTTTGGACAAATTTTCATGGCTTGTTCCTCCGGAATTTATTTAATATATAAAGAAATTATACGCCTGATTTCGACAAATGGCAATAAAGAGTGGGGCAGAACGAAAGATTTTTTTCATGGGGGTGAAGTGAAAAGTTAACTTCCACTTCTAAGGGGTTCAAGTAGAAATTAGTCTTTCTCCAACCTCCACTTGAAATCATGTGGCACTTTGTCTTACTCTTTTCTTATCGGCAGATGCCTTCCCTGATTGGAGGTAACACCATGAATAATACGAATTCTTATTTCCACCTGACTCTGGAAGAACGTCGCATCATCCTCAAAGGTATCATCAATGGTTCCACCAAAACTGCCATCGCCCAAACCATCGGTAAAGACAAATCCACCATCGGTAAGGAAATCAAGGCTCACCGGATCCTGGTGAAAAAATGCTCTTTGCCCCTCGAATGCTCTGCTTATAATAAATGTGTTTTTAACAGGCAGTGCACTCCTGACTGCCCGAATTACCTGCCTTTCCACTGTTCCCGGCGTGATCGCTCCCCCGGCGCCTGCAATGGCTGTTCAAACCGCAGCAGATGCCGCTTCGACAAGTACGACTACAACCCTGAAAAGGCGCAGGCCGACTACCGGGAGACTCTTGTTGACTCCAGAGTCGGCGTCAATCTGACTTCCTCGGAAGCCAGAGCCATGGCTGACATCATCGGCCCTCTCCTCCGGCAGGGTCTCTCTCCCTACCAGATCCTTCAGGCACATCCTGAACTCGGCGTCTGTGAGAAAACCATCTACAACTACATCGAATCCGATGTGTTCCATGAGGTGGCCGGTATAACGGTCATGGATCTGCGCAGGCAGGTCTCCAGGAAGCTTCCCAAAGCCAAGGCCGTTGCTTATAAGAAACGGCAGGACAGGCGCTACCTGCAGGGACGTACCTACAAGGATTACCGCTCTTACCTTGACCAGAATCCCGGCGTCTTCGTAACGCAGATGGACACCGTCTACAATGATGAACTGCACGGCCCTTTCATCCAAACCTTCAAGTTTGTGAATGCCGGTCTGCTTTTTGCTTTCCTGCAGAAAGAAAAAACTGCCGCTGCCATGCTCTCCGGTGTCAGTCTCCTCGAAGAGGTTCTCGGCTCCCAACTCTTCCGCAAGTACGTACATGTCCTGCTGACCGACCGGGGAAGTGAATTCAGTGCTGCTCAGGACATGGAGACCGCTGCAGACGGCTCCCGCCGTACAAGGGTATTCTTTTGTGATCCCATGCAGTCCGGTCAGAAGGGTACTTTGGAGAACAAACACATTGAATTGCGCTATATTCTCCCGAAGCAGACTGATCTTCGGGGTCTCGGACTGGTTGACCAGGACGCTCTCAACCTCGTGCTGAGCCATGTGGACTCCGCCCCTGTGGAATCTCTGGGTGGGAAAAGTCCTCTGGAATTGACCGCGTTTCTCTACCCGGATCTTTACGAAAGGCTTCAGGCCTTTGGCATCCGTAAGATTGAGAGCGACCGTGTCATACTAAAACCATATCTTTTAAAGAACCGATAAATACATAGAGATGTCAGGTATCTGCCGGTAAATCGATCTGATCGTTTCTATGTGGAAGTTAGTCTTGCACTTCAAAAAAGTGTCTAAATTCCGCACGATATTGTATGCCCAGAAACAGGCTCTTTTTCGACGGCGAAGCACCATCCTGACATCAATTGTAAAAGTAGTTTCTACTTCTGTTTATTGTTTTTCCTTAAATATCCTTTCCTGCAACACTAACAGCAACTTTTTTGCCGGAGGCTTTAGAAGTGGAAGTTAACTTTTCACTTCACCTCTTTTACAACTGCAAACTGACCTTCAATGCATTTTCCACCCGGAGCAAAATTTTAGGATCCAGATGGCAGACCTTATCTTTCAGTCTGGTTTTATCGATGGTACG
>CANRIM010000021.1 GCA_947630695.1 uncultured Lachnospiraceae bacterium | reverse complement strand
TTTTGAAGTAAATTTTTTACTTGAAGTTACAATTGCCGAGTGTAACATTTCGCTACCATCCCAATAAACAACTTTAGCGGCGCTGCGCGAACCGTTCATTAAATGTGAATGAACGGGAAATTTTAATTATTCATTGATTTTTATAATCATCGCGGTAATATCGTCAGATTGTTTCGCGCCTTTTGTAAAGCTCTCAATTTCTTTTATTATAAGCTTGAGCTGTTCGTCTGTGTCTGCGTTTAACATACTGACCGTTTTAAAAAGCTTTTCAAGCCGTTCATTTCCGAAAAAGCTACCGTTTACGTCCTCCGCCTCGTTTATGCCGTCGGTATAAACGAAAACCTCAAAATCACTTTTAATGTCGATACTGTTAAGATGATAGGTGATTTCGGGAAATACCCCCGCCATAAGGTCGGGCTGTGCTTTAAGCCATTTAATTTCGCCCCCGTTTTTGATAATGGGGTAATTATGACCTGCGTTTGCAAATTCAAAAACTCTTTTTTTGCGGTCGATAATTCCTACGAACATTGTTACAAACATATTCTCGCTGTTTGTTTCACAGAGATACTTGTTTACATTGTAAAGGATTTTTTCGGGAGAAAGATTTCTGTTGCATTTTACCAGTATACCTGCCAATGCCATAAACATAGCCGCGGGGATTCCCTTTGACGACACGTCCGCTATACATAAAAGCAGTCTGTCGTCGTCGAGCTTTATGTAGTCGTAAAAATCACCGCCGACAATTCTTGCGGGTTTTATATAAGCGGAAAGTGAAAACCTTTTGTCGTTAAGAGGCTTGGGCAGAATACCTGATTGTATTTTTGCCGCCATATCTATGGTAAGTCTTATGTTTTCCTCGCGTTTTGTATGCTCCTCGACCTTTTTAATGTAGCCCGCAATGTCCGACGACATTTTTTTATAGGAGCTTGCCAGCGTCAGAATTTCATCGCTTATCTTGTCCTTATTTAATTCGGGAAAATCTGTTTTAAGTCCGTTTTCAACAAAGTTATTCGCGGTATCGGCTATTTTTATTACATACCGTGTTATTCTTTTTTCTATCCAATTAAGTAGAATCATAAGTAAAAGGATAAACAACAATCCGCAGAGGTTAACCTGTTTGAAAATATTGACAAGCAAGGTTTCAAGATAATATTTTACGCCTACGTATTTGTTTATATAATTAAAGGTGTCAAATGAAAGAATCAACGCGAAAACGCTTGTGCTGAATGTAATAAACAGAAAAAATACCGTTATTATTTGGGATTGCATTCCTTTGCTTTTTTTAAACGCGGTTTGCTCGTTCGGTTCTTTTTTCCCGCTTCTTCTGATCGGAAGAAAAGCAAGAACGATTGTAAATGAAATAATAACAGCGTCCAGAACATCTTCTGAAAGCGACCTGTTTCCATCGGGTTCTGAAAGTAAAATTCTAAATATAACGGCAATAATTATAACAAGACACATTATGTAGTCGGGCAGGTATCTTTTATGATTGTAAGTGTAATTATACACCTTATAGGGAATGTGAATATATTGCGGGAACAGTCTGTAAACAATAAGAAAAGTTGTTGTTCCCCAGAAAAGGGCAAAGTAAATATCATAAAGAGCGACAGGTGTAAAAAAAACATTAAATTTGCATATGCCTAAAATATCAAATGAAGATGAAAGCAGAGACATTGAAGCTACGGTTGAAAAAACGATTATAAAGATATATTTTAGCAGAGTAGTGTTCGAGGTTATATATTGTAATTTGTGATTTTCAACGGGAAACAGAGTATGCCACAGACGATAGGGAAGCCAGGCAAAAAGAAAGTTAGCTAAAAATCCGCATACATTTGCAAAGTTTAAATCACTGTACAAGTCCGATAAAAAATTTCCGACCGCGCATCCTAAAGCGCCCGAGGGGCCGAAGAACATTCCGGCAAATACCGAGAAAAAGCCTGATACTCTAAATTCTCCGTAATCATTAAGCAAGGGAATAGTTCTGGTCATTATATTTAAGCCGGCGAGTATAAAAGTACATATGATAAAACCGATAATTTGTCTTTTTATAATAACAGCTTTTGTTTTCATTTACTTTTCTCCCGTATTGCCTCAAATGAAAAAATGTTTTTTTCGTTTATGTATTTGTACCGCAGATTTTTCATTGAACGCTTAATCAATTCGATTCCGAGTCCTCCGGGAATAAGTATGTCAAGGTTGTTTTCTACATTTTTCCCGCTGTTAAACATAATCGGGTTAAAGGGTATTCCTCTATCTGAAAAAATTACTTTTACACGGTTGTTATCCATACGAAAAATTTCAAAATCCACATAGCCCGTTTCATTTTTGTAGGCATAGCTTGCTATGTTTACAAAGGCTTCCTCGACGGCTGTAATCAACAGATTAAAGCCGTCGTCAGATGAAAACTCCGATATGAGATAATTCTCGCAGGCAGATATAAGTTTTGTTAAATTTTCCGTGGTTGCTTTAAGCCGTATTTTCATTTTTTCACTTATTGTTCCTTTATTTTTTAACAAACCTGTTTATAAAATATTTACTCGAAAAAATCAAGTCCTTTTAAGGCTACAAGAAATCTTTTCATATAATCAAGCGAGGTAACGGGCCATCTGAATCCGAGCCTGTAAAGTATCTGCATTGTAAAGGCGTTGCTTTTGCCGACGGAGTAGGTTTTTTTGCCGTGGCCCATATTTTCATAGGCAATAAAGCTTGACAAAACCTTAGCTTTTTCAGAATCTTTCTTTGCCTCGTCCAAAGCTTTTTCGTACTCGTCATTTTCAACGGGGCGGGCGTTAAGTCCTGTCATACCCATCTCAAGATACAAATCGTTCATAAGAAGCGAATGATTGTTATACGGGTGGAATACGGTACACTCTTTCGGAGTTTGCGCAAGAAGTAAAACAGCCTTTGCAGTGTAGTCGATAGGCGAAAGCTCAAAGGGCGCGTCCATACTCTCGTAGGGATAAGAGCCGATAAGAAATGTGGATTTAAGTCTGCCCATAAAGCTGTTGGTGGTGAAGTTTATCTGATATTCTCCGTCGCGTTCTCTCGGCGCCAGTGTTCCCACTCTCATTATCTTTACATTCATACCCTTTGAGGCGTTCTCCAGAATTTCACGCTCCGCGAGGAATTTCGCGTTTGTGTATTTAGAGTTCAGAGTCTGACCGAAGTACAGCTGATTTTCTTTAAGGTGCGTAACCTCTCCCGGTTCGCCTATAAACATACCGCCTACGCTCATTGTAGAAACGTGGACAAGTCTTATTCCCGTGTTTTTACAAAATTCGAGTATATTCTGTACGCCGTGATAGTTTACGTCCTCAATATCAGTACCCTTTGAAAAGTGCTTAACATTTGCCGCGCAATTTATGAATGTGTCGGCTTTAAATTCAGATAAAGCGTCAAATGATTCTTTTCTTACAATATCGCCGTCAACAATACGTACTCTCTTGCCGTATGCTTCCAATATGTTTTCCTCGAAATAATAATAGAACATATTTTGAAGTCTTTCCCGAGCGGAGGTATCGCCCCTTCCTCGGAGCATACAGTATACGTTTCCGTTATAGTTTTTAAGGAGTTCATAAAGAATATGAATTCCGAGAAATCCCGTTGCGCCTGTAAGAATTACATCGCCGATTATCTGCTTTTCTCCTTTTAAGAAGCTGTCAACGGTATTTTTTGCAAGGACGTTCTCAATATTGCCGTAATCGTAGTTTGCAAGATTATCAAAGCCGTCCTCGCCTTTCTTTGAACCCATTACAAGCTTTGCGAGCATTCTCGGAGTCGGGTATGAGAACACGTCGCCGTAGGCTATGTCGTAATCAATTTTGCTCGCCTCAATTACAACTCTTGTTACGGTAAGCGACGTACCGCCTAAATCAAAGAAGCTGTCGGTTGCGGATACCTCGTCAATATTTAAAATATCGGCGAAAATTTTGCAGAACTGTTTTTCCACGGTATTAGCGGGCTTTTCGATATTCTTTTTGCTTTTTTCCGCGATAACAGGCTCGCTCAAAGCCTTGAGATTTACCTTTCCGTTTGGAGTGAGGGGAAGCTCTTCAAGCTGATTAAAGGAGGCGGGAATCATATATTCGGTAAGGGTTTTCTTCAGCTCATCCTTTAGAAAATCTATATCCATTTGCCTGTCAGCGGTATAGTAGGCGCAGAGGTTGTCCTCATTTCCGAGCTTTTTAATAACTACTACGGCCGAGCGGACGCCCTCAATATTTGTAAGGCATTTTTCAACTTCCCCAAGCTCGATACGCAGACCTCTTAATTTTACCTGATTGTCTTTTCTTCCAAGGATAATTACGTCGCCGTTTTCGCTCCATTTTGCGTAGTCGCCCGAACGGTAAAATCTCTGTCCCTCATATTCTATAAAGGATTTCTCTGTTTGTTGTGGCAGATTATTATAGCCTGAAGCAACGCCCAGACCTCCGATAATTAATTCGCCTGTTACGCCTGCGGGCAGTTTGTTATCGTCGAGGTCAACTATGTACTCCTTATAATTCAACAGCGGTTTACCGACGGAAATTTCGTCGGCGAAGGTAAGATCCTTCGCGTTTGACGAAACCGTAACTTCGGTAGGACCGTAGGTGTTGATGATTTTTGCGTCGGTTTTTTCTTTGAGAACCTGTAAAAGCTTGTAGGGGTATTTTTCTCCGCCTGAAAGGATTACCTTGCAGTTTTTCATTGCCTGCTCAAATTCGGGGAGCTCCATATAAACTAATAATCTTGACGGGGTGGAGTTAAACGCGTCCACGTTGTTTTCCTTGAAGAACTGAGCGAGCGACACAGGATTCATTGTCTGGTCATCACTTGCAAAAGCAAGAGTAATTCCGTTGCACAGAGAACCCATAGTTTCCTTCAGCGACAAGTCAAACGAAATTGTTGTAACCGAACCGTAGCATTTGCAGTTTTCGGTAATGTAGCTTATCGGAAGATTATGTTTGTTGTCTGTAAGAAAGCTTGCGATACCTATGTGCCTTAACATTACGCCCTTTGGCTTTCCTGTCGAGCCAGAGGTGTAGATAAGATACGCGAGATCCTCGGGGGAAATGTCAACTGCGGGTTTTTCGTCATTACCTCCCTTTTCAAGCTCTGCAATATCGACCGTTTTTTCATAACGGTTAAGAAGCTCGCCGAAGGTTATAACAAAATCAGCGCCGCTGTCCTCAATTATATTTTCAATACGCTCTTTCGGATATTCGGGACAGGTCGGAATAAACGCCGCTCCCGCCTTAAGAATACCGAGCATAGAGGCGAAGAACCGCGAGGTTCTTTCAAGAAGAATAACTACTCTACAGCCCTTTTTAACGCCCTTTGAAATCAGGTTGTTGGCGATTATATTAGCTCGTTTATCAAGCTGTGAATATGTGTATTTTCCGTCGCACGCGACAAGCGCCGTTTTGTCGGGACGTAAAGCTGCCTGCTTTTCAAAAAGCTCGTGTAAAAGTTTAATTTCGGGTTCTTTAATTTCAGTTTGTGAAAAGCTCTCGATTTTTTCAGCATTAGTTTTATCGAGCATTGAGATTTTACGAACCTTTTGCTCGGGAGCTTTTATAATTTTTTCGGTAACGGTCTTTACGGCGTTTGCGAACGTTTCCATAAGCTCCTTGCTGTATACAGCGTTGTTATACAATACGTCGATACATTCCTGACCGTTATTGTCCTCGATATAAACGCCCGTTTTAAATTTAACCTTTCGTTCGCCTATCATATCATTTTCAATCAGCTCGTTGTCGATGTAAACATCGTCGGAAACACCGAGCTGGTAAGCGTACATAATATTCGGAGCGTAATTATATTTTCGGCATACGTCCGCGTAAGGATAAATCTCATTGGAAATTGAATTGATAAGCAAATCCTTTGCGGATTTAACGAGTTCAATAGCGGAAATATCCTCAATTTCCAAGCCTAATGGAAGAGTTTTTACAAACATACCGAAGCAGTTGTTCAGTCTCATATCGGAACGGCCGTTACTGATTGTGTTGATATACGCGTTACGGCTGTTTGTAAACCTTGAAACGACGTACATAACGGAGGCGAGGAACAGATGCGCGGGCGTAACGTCGTTTTCCGCGCAGAACTTCGATATAGACTCCATATCGAACGGTACCGATACCATATCGGAGCTTCCGTTTTCGGGAAGTCCTCCCAAATCAGGGGTGAGCTCGTCCGCGCTTTCGCACCCGGAGAGCATATCCGAAACATATTTTTCCGCATTTTTAAAATTCTCGCCCGACTTGTTTTTGATTTCCTCATTAACGTAGTCAAAGTAGTCGTATGCTTCAGCGGAAATTTCTCTGCCCTCGTAACAGCTCTTTAAGTCGTCAATAAACAGTCCCATTGAACCGCCGTCAAAAATAATATGGTGAAAGTCGGAAAGGAGATAAATTCCCTTTTCCGTTTTAATTATTTCTATTTTAAACAGTTGTGAGTCCATCAGTTTATATGGCTTTACAAAGCCTTTTTTGTAGCTTTCGAGTTCTTTTTCGTCCATATTTTTGACAGGAACGCAATAGTTTTCGGAGCTATGTTTAATCTGTACCACGTCATCGTCTTTTATAGTCAGACGTGTGAAGATATACGGGTGAGAGGAGAGAACCCTTTCAACCGCCGACGCCAGCTTTTTCTCATCAAATGAGAGAGGAAATTTATAGAAAAACGGGATATTGTAGAATGTATCTCCGGGGCGCTTCATACATTCCGAGTAAACGCCGTATTGGGTGTAGGAGAGGGGAGCATAATCCTTTTTAACGACTTTGACGGAATCGCTTTCATCGGACGGATTTTTTTCATTTCCTATATTTTCCAAAAGATACTCAACAATATCATCCTCAAGCGATAATACGGTGCATCCGCTCATAAGGCGCTTTATTTCCGCGTCATAGCCGAATGTTTTATTAAGCTCCACGGCGAGCTTGATTATTGACAGAGAGGTCATACCCGCGCGCATTAAGTCGGCGGAAACGTTTATATCATCATCGTTTCCCGTTATGCCCTTTATAATATCAACAATTTTTGTTTCAAGAGAGTTGAGCGGGCGGTTGGGAGTTTCCTCCGTTTTTTCCGCATCCCCCGCCTTGATTTCGGGAAGCTTGCGTTTATCCACCTTGCCGTTTACGTTAAGCGGAATACTGTCTATCTGCATTATCGCCTCGGGTATCATAAAGTACGGCTTTTTCTCCCCGATAAAGTCCTTTAGCTTGTCAATGTCCGTTTTTTCGTCGGAAACTATATACGCAACGATACACTTTCCGCCCGTCGGCAAATCCTTTGCCACAACGGTCGCGTCTTTTATACCGCCGTATTCTCTTATAACGGCCTCAACCTCGGAAAGCTCTATGCGGTAACCTCTGATTTTCACCATTCCGTCGCGTCTGCCTACATAGGAGATGTTTCCGTCGTTCATAAATTTAACAATATCACCCGTATGGTAAAGAACGCTGTGGGCTTTGTCGCTGTCAAACGGGTTTTTAACATAGGTTTTCTCCGTCTGTTCGGGACGGTTAAGATAGCCCCTCGATACAAGCGGGCCTGAAATGCACAGCTCGCCCACCGCTCCCACGGGAAGCCTTTTGAGATTTTTGTCAACGATATACATATGGGCGTTGTTGACGGGTTTTCCTATAGGGAACGGGTCGTAATATTTATCCGCGAGGAAGTAAGTAGAAATAATAGTACATTCGGTAGGACCGTAAAGGTTGTAGAATTTAACTCCGCCGACCGGTTCAAAGGGTACAAGGGTTTCTCCGCCCGTACTGATAATCTTAGGCGCGATGTTGTCTATTGAGGTCATAAAAGCCCTGCCGACCTGTGTTGTCATAAATATATTTGTAATACCGTTTTCCCTGCAGTAATCGTTTATCCACATTAAGTCAAGACGGTTTTCTTCGGGAATGATATACTCTGTTCCGCCGAATGATAAGTAGGGGTAAATATCCATCATATGAGCGTCAAAGCCGTAGCTTGCGTACGCGGCGGAGGAGCTTTTTTCTGTAATTTCATTAATTCTGTGCGACCAGTGTATAAAGTTTGTCAGGTTTCCGTGGGTAATCATACAGCCCTTCGGCGTTCCTGTTGAACCCGAAGTGTAGAGCAGTACGAATAAATCCTTTGGAGCAGGTTTGGGCAGAGAAGTCGCGCAGGCGGGCAAATCTTTTATATCGCTGATTTTAAGTATATCGCCTGAAAAGTCAGGCACAAGGTGCAGGAAATTTTCGTCCGCGATAAGCGCTTTTGCGTTCGCGTCCTTTATCATAAACTGCAGGCGTTCGGCGGGATGCGTGGGGTCAAGGGGTTCGTATGCCGCGCCCGATTTCAAAACGCCGATTGAACAGATAGTCATATATTCGCTGCGTCCTGTCAAGACAGCGACGGCGTCCTCCGTACCGCAGTCTTTACCTCTGAGATAAAAAGCGATTTTGTCTGTGATTTCGTCAAGCTGTCTGTATGTATATCTGTTTTCCTTGAAAACAAGGGCGGTCTTATCGGGGCGGAGCCTTACCTGCTCTCGGAATAAGTCAATAAATGTTTTTGTATCGTCATAGGGGACATCGGTATCGTTAAAAGAATTTAGTATTTCAAGCTGGCTTTGGCTTAAAATGTCAACCTCATTAAGCTCGTCCTTTACGGTAAATTCGTTTACGGCTTTGTCCAAAGCCTCAAGAATACCGTTGATAAATCCCTCTGTGTATGCGCCTGAGTTGTATTCACATTCAATTTCAAACTTTCCCTCTTTGCGGTAAAGTATAAAGTTAAGCTCAACTTTAAGTTCATTTGTGAAATTGAGTACGCAGTATGTGTCCTGTCCGCACACGGAAACAGGATTCGTATTCGCGAAATCTCCCTGATAAGCGAAATAAACCTGCGGATTTATATCCATTTCGGCGCATATGTCGGCATAAGAGAACAGGCTGTGACTTCGGCTTTGGCCTATCTGCTCGTCAATTTCTCTTATGTAATCAATAATTTTACCGCCGCCTGTTTTACAGACAACGGGAAAGGTCTTTACAAACATACCTATTGAGTCCGCAATTTCCCCGTTTCGTCCGTTAAATACAGTTGAGAACACGCTGTTCTCGCTACCTGCGTATTTAGACAGTACATAACCGAACGCCGAATAAAACAACGCGCTTGTTCTGATTTGATTTTTATGGGAAAATGCGCGTATTTCATCAGGAGTTGTTTGTTTTAATATGTATTTTACGCTTTTCGGGATTTTTTCTTTTGAATCCTTGTCGGGCAGAGGAATCATATCGGTTTCCGCCTCGTCAAGGAGCGCCCCGTAATATCGGCGTCCTTTTTCAAACTCGTCTGTTTCAAGGCGCTTTTGCTCGTCAACAGCGAAATCAACGGCGGAGTATTTTTCCGCAATCAGTTTCTCTCCGCGAAATGCCGAATCAAGCTCTTTTACAAAGATTTCGGAGGATGTGCCGTCAAATATAATATGGTGAACGTCAAAAAGGAGCTCTACGCTGTCAGAACGGTCGAATATGTACGCTCTCATACAGGGGCCGGTCGAGAGGTCAAACGGCTTTACATAAGGGGTAATATCCTCATTATCGGTTTTAATTATTTCAACTTCAATCGGTTTATCGGAAATTTTCCGCCATACCTTTCCGTCCTCGTCCGTTTCAAAATAGCTTTTTAAATTCGGATGATTTGATATAACCTTCAAAAACGCCGTTTTCAGCCTTTCAATGTCAAAAGGCTTTTTGAACTTCAAGGTAAACGGCAGATTATACTCCAGTCCCTGAGGCTCGGATACAAAGCAGAAATACATTCCGTATTCTGTTTTTGACAATGGATATTTTTTTGTGTTCATTTAACAAAACTTCTTTCACGCAGTGGCAGTAATCTATGTTTTATGCAAGCGGACTATGGTTTATATAATTACTTTGATTTGATTCATTCCCAAAACTGTTGTACATTCAAAGCTTTTGTATGTATTGTTTTCAGAAATAAGATGGGGGCTGTTCAGCTCGTTTCCGTTGCTGAGCATAAGAATAATATAGCTGTTGTTCTCGTATCTTATTCTTATGTCAATATCAACAGCCTTGTTTTTCTTTGAGCCCGACGACTTTATTTCAGAAAATATATGAGTTATCGCCGATGTTACGCTAAGCTTTGTTTCGTTGTCGGCAGTGAGGTTTTCGGATAAATATTCCTCAACCGTATTTTCCGAAAAATCAGTGCTTACGGAAACGGACATAATTTCGTTCTTGCTTTTTTCATCAAGCAAATAAAAGTTTTTGTATCTTCCGTCGGATTTTTTTATGGTGACTATCAACATTACAGCAAGCACAAGCAGGGTTCCGTATTGAGCGACCGTCATCGCTGTCCAAATTCCGTTAACTCCCCAGAGCAAATCCATAAAATATACGCAGGGAATAATAAGCGCAATTCCGTTTAATACGGATATTGTAACGGAAAAGCCTTTTCTCGTTGTAGCCATATAGTAATACATTATGAGGAAGGACAGCGCAAGTCCGTGGAAGGATAAGGAACTGATTCTCAAAGCGGGAACAATGACCTGCATTTCCGTTTGAGTCATATTTCCGAAAAGGCGGGCGACAAATTCGGGGAACATCTCAATTACAAGCACAATAGCGGTACTCGCGATTAAAAGAATGTACATTGCCTTTCTGAAAGCGAATTTAATACCCGTAAAGTCTTTTTCTCCCAAAAGCACGCTTACAATGGGTATCATAGTCTGCGACGCGCCCGTTATAAACGCGGATATAAATATTTGGCTTGATGATATAACGGACATTGCCACCATACCCTCCGCGCCGGCTGAATTTTGTATCATACTGTTTAAGAAAAACATTCTTACCACGATGAGAAGCGTTCCAAGCGCTCCCGAAAGACCCGTGGTAAACATAGAACAAAAGCTTTTAAAAAGCTCTCTCGGATTTCTGACAGCCGAAAAATCAAAATGAAGAGTGTTGTTCGGATTTTTAAAATGGCTCAACATAATCACAAAGGCGACCGCGTTTCCTATAACCGTCGCGATTGAGGAGCCGATAATCCCCGTTTTGAACGGTCCCATAAGAACTATATCCATCGTAAGATTTATCGCGTTTGAAATTATTATGAGATTAGACGCGAATGTTGGTCTGCCGTCACTTCTTATACAATGAACAATACTTGGTAGAAACATTGAAAAAGGAGTGCCGATTATAAACGGAACGTAATAGAGTATAAGCTGTTGCTTTAATTTGGGTATAGACGTCAGAACAGACGCTATATCGTTTAAAAATATAAACTGCAACGCCATAAGCAGGGCGCTGAACAGCAAAAGCGACACAATTACGGCGGTAAAGGTTTTGTCCGCCGTTTTCTTGTCGTTTACTCCCTTTGCGTATGAAATTATTGTCGACGCTCCGAGTCCGAAAAGAATGGTAAGTGAAAAGTAAAGCTGTGTAACAGGGGACAACAGGTTAATCGCCGCCATTGAGGCGCTTCCCACCAGCTGGCCCACAAGCACGGAGTCCACCATAATCGCAATATTGTTCGCCATTGCGGTAAGTACCGTGGGCAAAAAGTATTCCATATATTTTTTGTTGATTATATTTGAGTTTCGCTTTAATAAAGTGTGCGTCATTCTTTACTCCGTATTTTTATACATTAGTATATTTTGCATTTATTTAATATATCATATTTTCTCTGTTTTTACAATAAAAAGCAACTAAATATCTCATATTTTATTTAATTTTATTTTAAAGTTGACAGTCCGGATTACTTGTAATAAAATATATTTATATTAATGGCTTTTGGAGGAAGAGTATGAATATTAATACAATCAAGGAAGATAAGACGGTAATTATTTCTATAGACGGAAGATTGGATACGCTTACCGCCCCCGAGCTTGAGAAAGAAATAAAACTTCAGGCTGACGAATGTGAAAAACTAACTCTTGATTTATCAAAGCTTGAATATATTTCCTCGGCAGGCTTGAGGGTTCTTGTTATGGCGCATAAGCTTATGTCTGAAAAGGGCGGATTTACAGTCAGGTCCGCCAATAAAAATGTTATGGAAATTTTGAAAATTACTAATCTGTCGTCTGTTTTGAATATAGAAGATTAATTTCAGATAATCGGATAATTACCCTGAACTAAATTGGAAGAAAGGCGGATATGGACACAAAAACGCCAAAAAGCATTATAGGCATAATCAATAGATTGCAAAAGGGCGAAAAAATAGCTTGTATGGACTGTGAAGAGGGTTATTATACAACGCCTGCAAGTGATGTGAGTTTATCCCGTGAATTTCGTTGTAATAAGTGCAAAAGTGTTGTAATGGTATCTCCCAATATAATAGTTGAGTAAGTTTTTCAGGCTCTATTTGTTACCCCGACGTTTATTATAGAGCCTTATTTTACTGGTATTTACAACCATAATATTATAAGAAAGGCGATTATTTATGAAAACAAAAATTTTGTCAATCTTGTTGGCAGTAACCCTTATTTCATCTGTAATTTCCGTTAGTACTGCATTTGCTGTTGAGGATAATAAGGGTTCATCATATTATTCTTCCGACGGCAAATACACGGCGGATAAGTTGTCGCATAAAGATAACGGCATAAAAAGCCCTGACGGTATTGTGGATTATGCAGGCAACGGAACGGTTACCGACAATATTACAGGTGTAGGCGACCGCGCGCAAAACTATTCGTGGTCAGCTGTAGGATACGGCGACTATGTTTATATCGGCACCTGCGCCAATGCTATGTTGCAGACGCTTTCATTTATGAAGTCTGTTCTTGGACATCAGTATGACGAAGAGGCTATTAAAAAAGTTTTTGACACTATGTTTAACGGCACCTTCTTTTACGGTGAGGAAGACGGAGGAGATCCGCAGGGTATTTTTGTTAAGCTTAACACAAAAACAGGAGATGTAAAGCTCCTTATGTCAAAAGCAACCACAGGAACAAACGTACTGTTCAGAAACGCTGTTGAATATAACGGAAAGTTCTATTTCTGCGGTTCCGTAAACGGTTTGCCGAGCATTTATCAGCTTAATCCCGAAAATGATGAAATGACACTTGTTTATCAGAGTATTTCACAGGCGGATTATTACAAAGCTTATCAGCAGGGTATTTGTGTAGGTATCCGCGGTATTTGCACATATAAGGGCAAGCTTATGATAAGCCTTGTCGGACTTGACGGGGCATATATCTGCGAAACTGATAATCCTTCCGACGCCGACTCATTTAAGGTAATAGCCGATATGGATGATTTATACAATTATCCCGCGTATCATTATCCTGACAGCATTTACGGCGGTTCAATTTGGGATATGATTGAATATAACGATTCTCTCTATGTTGTGCTTTGTACGGGTACATCCGATAATAAGCCCGACGAAAATTCAATGCAGTCATTTGCTATAGTACGTGGAGACACGGATTCAAAAGGACAGTGGAAGTGGACGTCTGTTGCGGGCGACCAGGAAAAAGACGGGGCTAAGTATACTTTCGGTATTGACCCCGAAAGAACAAGAAGCGGAGCCGCAAATCTTTATGTTTACAATGACTACCTTTATATAGGTGAATATAATGATGAGGAAATAGCTCTTGAAAAAATCCTCTTTAATACAGATTGCGATTTTATAAACGCGAATCTTAAACAATCCGTCAACCTTTACAGAATGGACAAGAAAGAAAATGTTGAGCTTGTAATGGGCGACGCTGACAAAATGTTCCCTGACGGCAGTATTACAGGTTACGGTTCGGGCTTTGGCAAAAAAGAGAATCAGTACATCTGGAGAATGCAGGAGTTTGACGGAAAACTGTATGTAGGTACGTTCGATACAAGCAGCTTGCTTGAAACAATCGGACAGTTTACAAACGGTGATTTACTTGAAATGACGCCCGAAGAGTGGGAAAGACAGATAGAATATCTTATTGATTTCTTAAGAAGTATTCAGACGGAGCCGAGCACAGGGGATTCTCAGGCTGTTACCGACAGCAATGGAATTACCGCGTTCGCAGAAACGAATACGAAAAATCAGGCGCTTTCTCTCGCGGATTCACTTGAGAAAGTGGAGGATAATATAGATAAAGGAATTAGTGTTAATGTATACGAGGAGTATAAAAAGGCTTTTGACGGTTTTAAAAATTTATCCGACCGTTTCTCCTCTTATATACAGTCCAGGTTTGAGAAAGTGCTTTCAAGTGAAACTCTTAATAAAATGAAATCAATTATCACCTGCAGCGCTTACTTATCAAGGGCGGAGAGAGGCTTTGACCTTTATACAATTGATAAGGATATGAATGTTGAAACGATAACAACAAACGGATTTGGCAACCCGTATAACCACGGTTGCAGAGTTTTTGCTGTTAATAATTCAGGCCTTATTTTAGGTACAGCTAATCCTTTCTACGGCACACAGGTATGGAATGTTAAAGCTGTTGAAACAACTCCCTCAACGACAGATACTTCCACCGACCCGTCCTCAACAGAAGCAACCAATCCGACCACAGAGCCGACCGACCCCACGGTAACAAATCCGACGACAGAGCCGACTGACCCGACTTCCGCAAAACCAACAACATCTTCTCCTTCCCTTGCAAATAAAAGCGTAAAAAAATCCGCGGGCAGCACATACAGAATTGTTGTAAATAACGCGGGCGGAAAGAAGATAACTTATAGTTTAGATAACAAGAAAATTCTAAGGGTATCTTCAAAGGGCAAGGTAACCTTCCTGAAAAAGGGTTCGGGTACGGTAACTGTAAAAGTAGGCTCAAAAAAGCTGACGTTTAAAGGAACAGTAACCTCAGACCCAAAGCTTATTTACAAAAACAAAGCAGTAAAGGCGTCAAAGGTCTATAAAGTCAAAAAGGGAAATACCCTTACAATAAAGATTAAGGGTAAAGCGTCTGCTCTTAATAATAAGTACAATAGTACAAAAATTGCTAAAATTAAGGGCAAGGCAAAATCCTCTAAAATTAAGATTGTAGGTCTGAAAAAGGGCAAAACCACACTCAAAATTACAGTAAACCACGCAAAGGTTCTTAAAATTAAAGTAAAAGTAAAATAAATTATTAGAAATTCGGTAGATTAAAACTGAAAAAATCACTAAAAGCCACCCTGTATTTTTAAAATCGGGGTGGCTTTTGGCTATAACTTTGTGATCATAATCTTTGGGGTGCATATCAATTTAGGGGGGGATTTCAATGGCATGCAAAAATTACTCAAACACAAAAATATTTGAAAACAATACTCGTAAAAAAAGAACTGAAGAGAAGAATGCCGAACTCAATGCGATGTATGAGGCATTTTATAAATCGATGGAAGAAAAGGCAAGAAATTCCGATATTAAGCCGGATGGTTATAACGGAGTACAATTACTGACCTGTTTTGATTCATATATCAACGCAAAACACAAGATTATGGTGTATGGTAAGGAAGCGCATACCAAAGACGGGCAATTGCTAAAAAAGAGTGATTGCTATCAGAAAGATGAATACTACAGATATGATTATGCAATTGTGCATCGAGATGATAAAAACAGTAATATTCCTAAATCGGATTGTCGGGAAACGCAATATCTTAAAACCAGGAGAGTTATAAGCGGAATAAAAAAAGACTGCAAAGATGCCAATAAAGCAGAGGAGCTTGAAGCAAAGGTGCTTTCAATCCTCAACAATAATCTCAACAAATCTTCCGTAAACGGCAATTATACTCCTTGTAACGGAGATATTGATAAACTGTACGATACATTTACATATGAATACAATGGTAAAAAAAGCGAGAAGAGAAATATCTATTGGCACGAGATTAATATTCTGAGACCGACTCACTTGTTGTTTATCAGTGGTAAAGGCTATGAAAGACATATCAAACGTGATTTCTCGGATGAATTCTATAAAAAAATTATTAAAGGAATGATAGAAGAGCTTAAAATCAAAGAAAGGCCAACTTCAAAAGTTGTAGAGCTTGGTGAAGAAGATATTGAGGATTATTTTGGAATAAAGGATTATTTTGCAGACGAAGAATATTTTAATACTTATAAATGCAAAAAAATGAAAATTATTTACGCATATCATCCTTCAGCTCTATTAAATAGTGACACAAGAGAAAAATATTTGGATAATTTGGATATTTGGAAAATTCGGAAAAAAGGAAATCATAAATGATTGGATAAAGATAACTATTCAGGTTTATTTGGATGACTAAAGAGTATAGAATTTGAGTAAGCTGTTAAAAGCAAAAAGATGAAATTTTTTAAAATGATATGACCTGATAAAAAAGAGAAGTAACTTCAAAATTTGGTATAATGAGATTAAAAAACATTTTACCAAATAAAGAAGTACTTCTCATATTTTTTGTAACACATCTATTGTAATTCTGCAAAACATAAAAAATTAAAAGCATATTTAACTTGACATAAAACTGTTTGCGTGATAAAATAATATCTGTGTCAAAATGACTGATTTTACATAGGTTAACTTAAAATAATACATATAGGGGTATAGCTCAGTTGGTAGAGCAGCGGTCTCCAAAACCGCGTGCCGAGGGTTCGAGTCCTTCTGCCCCTGCCAAACCGAAAACCCGCATAAACACTGTGTTTATGCGGGTTTTTCTTGTCTGTTTAAGCTCGGCATACGCACTAACGTTCCGTGTTTTGAGGCTTATTTGGTGTTCATTTAGTACTATTTAGTACCTATTTTGCTATCTCTCTCGTCTGGTACATCATCAAAATAGCATCATTTTTAATCCAGTACGGTGTATCAAATTCTTAATAAATTTAGTCCTTTGGTTTTATTCCGAAAATAATTCCAAAGGACTTTTCATTGTTTACTCTGTATCAAGTTTTAATAAGCGTAAAGTGCTTATCCACATCTACTATTTGTTTTGAGTGTTTATTCTTCATCGCCTTTCCTTATCTAACGATAGTTTGTACTGTTTCTAATAAATCTCTACAAAACCTTGAGAATAAAACTCTAGAAAATCTTTTAGCCAATATAAAAAACCATCCTCATCACAGAATAATAAACAAATATCTTACTTAACAACCTTTATTAGCTCTTTAGCAACAATTCGAGCTTCATCTTTTGTATTATTACAACCGAATGAAATTCGTATTGTTCCTTCTGCTAAATCATTATTTAAATGAATAGCTTTCAGCACATGAGACGTTTCAGTATTTTGACTATCACAAGCAGACCCTGTAGAAATACATATTCCTTTTAAATCTAAACGATGCAATATAGCTTCACCGTTTTGAGAAGGAAACGAAAGACTAATAATACCGGGCATTTGATTAACACCGTTTCTATAATAGACCACACCCGATGAGTCTAAAACATCAAAGAACTCCTTTTCTAAATCATTAATAAATTGTCGATTTTCTTCTAAACAATCAATATTTTCTTTAAGTGCAGTAGCCATACCAACTATCAGTGCTACGTTTTCTGTGCCTGCTCTCAAACCACTCTCCTGTAGTCCTCCGTGCATAAAAGGTGCAATATAAGCACAATTACTTATATACAAAAACCCAACACCTCGCGGGCCATTAAACTTATGAGCCGATGCAGATAGAAAGTCAACTCCAAGATCCCGTACATTTATGTTTATATGACCTACTGCCTGAACCGCATCTGTATGGAACAACCCACCGTGAGAATGTGTTATTTCACATAACTCTTTTATTGGTTGAATCGTCCCTATTTCATTATTAACAAACATTATAGACACTAATTGAGATAAATTAGTAATGTGTTTTCTTAAAACTTCAGGAGTGATCTCACCAAATTCAGTTGGCGTCATATATGTAACAGGGCATCCCATATCTGAAATTACCTTACAAGGGCGAAGAATTGCATGGTGTTCTATCGCTGAAGTAATAACAGGTTTTTTCTCTTTATTCCCTATAACGTTTCCTTTTATAACCCAATTATCGCTTTCTGTACCGCCAGAGGTAAAAAATATCTCTTCAGGTGATGCGCCGATACAAGATGCAATTATCTCTCGTGATTCTTTAAGCGCTTTTTTTGTTGTTCTGGAAAACGAATAAGGTTGTGAAGGGTTACCATATTCTTCGAGAAAATAAGGCTTCATAGCTTTAAAAGCTTTATTGTTAAGTTTTGTGGTTGCTGCATTATCAGCGTATATCATATTCTTTCCTTCTTTATTTAAAGAGAACACAACCCTCTTCTTTAAACTCTTCAATTTTTTCCAACAAATCTTCTACGGTACATTCAAGGTAATCAGCAAGACAATCCATACAATAGAAATTTGTTATATCTTTTCCCAACATCTTTTTGTTTATTCCTATTGTATCTTTATCTAACGGAGTTTTTCCGCATGCAACACATTCTTTATTCATATCAATCTTTCACCGTTAACAAAGGTACGTCTTTCCCTTTGTACTCTGTATCAATCATTCCTTGTTGTAACTTTATTATTCTTCTCATCCTCATGGAAGGAATCAAACAATAATCATTAAACTCTTGTTTATCTACGTCATACTCGCTTTTGACATTAGGAAACAGCAGCTTTAAAAATGCCGTTGATAATCTCTTAATCGCTTCAGTATCTCTGGTATCCGCGTGACTTGGAACGTCAATAATTTTTTCTACTATAGCTCTATAACTTACGTCGTTGCGTAATTCATGCATAATAGAACAAAAGTATTCAGAGTTTAGTGCCCAACCGGTAATCTTTAAATTATCGTTCATTCTGGGAATATCCCAACCTTTAACAAAACCGTGAATTCTATCAAGGAGTGCTGTTTCCTGAAACAAGTTTGGTAGTTCTCCAAGCATATAACTATACTCATCCATATTCTGTTCCATAATATTCCCAAGGAAAACAACACCTGCATCCGATTCTCCATTATATCCGTTTGCATTAAATTTACCGTACTCCAAATATCCTTGAAGAATTGACCTCATCTCATTTTCATCACCAAAACTTACTAATTTAACCTCATCAATTGCTACATAATCCGGACCGCAAATAAAACCCGGCTTTCTTCTTACTGCGTCATAAAACATTTTTGCACGAGTAACCTTTCCACCATCAGTTAAAATACCATTTTTGCTTATGTGTCCAAAAACATAGCTTTTTCCTGTGCCTTTTGGCGCTAACTCGATAATATTTACCCTCTTTTCTACAAACGGCAGCAATCTTGTAAGCATGGATCGTTTTTGTAATTCGGTTTCATAACCATCTGCATTATAGTCGATAGCTCCAAGTAAAATATCTATCCACTCATTTATACTAAAATTGGAACGCATCTCCTTAAAGTAATCTAAATCTACCGTATATGGGCAAAAGTTCTTAAAGCCTGTAAGCTTTATTTTCCCGGGTATTTTAGGTTTTGCTGTGTCATTAGGTGGTCTGTATCCCAGTTTAATTATCCCCCATATTTCTCCTCCGCTTATAAGGTCGTTTTTATATAATTCCCAGATAGCGGGTTCAATCATGGTTTCTTTTTCACTTACTCCAAAATTAGGAAGAGCAAAAGATATTTCTCCGGTTTTTATATTAATATCTGTGGATATCTTGGTTAAAATCTGAACATTTTCGTTCTCATAGATGATTTTGTTCTTTATACTCATCCAATCTTCTTTTTTAGGGATGTATTTATTGACAAAATCTGATACTTCATCAATATCAAAGTGACCATAATCATCGCTAAAAGTTTTTAGCAAATAGTCCCTCAAAAACGCAGGAAGTCCTAATGAAGAGAAATAATTGTTGTTTTTCAAATCTTTATAAACAACCATTTCGTCAAAATATTCTCTCAGCTTTTCTGTCATTTTGCTCACCTTATCCGAATAGATTAGTCTCAGAAAATCCTTTCTTCTTTATTTCAAAAGTCTGATTCAAAGCAATTTCATCATTACCGTTCAATATATCACAAGAATACTTTCCTTTCTTTGTTAAGTCTATTAAGTCAACTTTATAAATGTAGTTTTCCGATGTTGGCTCAGCATCGTAATAAATTCCATTTACTCTTATTGCAATATTATTACTCTTCACCCCAACATAAAGCTTTATAACCGCATGTTCTTTGGCTCCAAGATGAATTACTTTAGAAGAGTCAACGATAAATGCCTCAACAGCTAATTGCTTTTGAGTGATTTCAATTATCGGTACAGCAACTTCCTCTATTGTTGCTCCACCGTGAACCTCACAATTTGATTTTCTACTCCCTTGGAATCTGTCGTAATTTGCAAGCACCCAAAAGCCCTCTTCCTCAATCGCAAATTCAGGTTTTGTATCAATCTCGTTCATCGGACAACATCTTCCTGAATGAACGCCTTTAGTTGCCATGCTCCAACTGTTTTCAGTATTGTGAAGAACTGCTAAACGGCTCGCACCATGATCAGAGACAATAATAGCCTTTTTATATATACCACTATCAATTTTCGCTTTGACTTTTTTTAGCAGCGAATCAATTATTTCTAATTCTGTAATAAGATAGATAGGCATTTTTACTTTTTCATAATCAAAATTATTCTCTCCGTGATGCTTGATTTCATCAAGACTTTTTATATTTGCAACACTACAGCCTTTATCGTTAAAAGTTGAAACAAATTCCTTGTTAAATGATGTTAACGATGGAAGTTCACAGCGAGCACATGAAATGTTAGATGCTAACCCATATTCATTACATTTATCTTGAATAAACGACAGATATTCAACCCCCAGAGCATCAAAAAAATACGCCTGAGAATCTGTTACATCAATTTTGTCAATCAAGGTTGTACGTGCAGGCAAAATATCCATAAAGTCGAGCTGATATGACTGCTCATCAACAATTGCTTCAAAGCTCGGCATAATCCTATTAATTACTTTTTGATATTTATAGTTGGAAAAATACTGGTCCAGAAATTCATTTTTATATCTATAAGGTGAAAGATACTTTGCAAGGTCAGGATAAACTATGTTTAGAATAGATATTAATTCTTTATTGTTATATTCAAATCCATAAACATCAAGCCATTCAATAATGCGCTCTTTTTCAGGTTGTGTTAAGTCAGTCAAATAATAAATAGCATCTTTCTCCTTAACAGACACAACTTTGCAAAACTCAACAATCTCTGAATTGAACTCTGGCAATTCATTTAGAATACTTTTTCGTTGAGAATACAGCTTTTTAAACTCAGAGCGATTAATGTCTATTGATAGTATAGTACGATATACAGATTTAATTAAGTCTGCATAACTGTAAGTATTTTGAACTGCAAGCTGTAAATACCGATTATCTTTAGAACCGAATATCGACAAAAGGATAAAATACAACCATTGCTTTTTCTCTTCAAATTGCGAAAAAGATACAATTGCGCGGCTCAGATTAGAAAGAGAGCCAAACTCTTGTAGAACAAGTGTCATCCAGTCCCTATCCAAACCCATTATTTTCAATGCATAATTCCATTGTTCTGCTGTTCCGAAAGATACAGGAATACTTTTCGTCCTGCTATCGCGATTACATAGGATATCGTAACCGTTACTCATTCGAGAAATGCTGTATATTGAATTTGCAAAAGTCTGGTCACCAATAGCGGTAGCAATATATATAGTATCCTTTGTATCCTTTTCTACTGCACAAGAAATTTCTTCGATACCTTGATAACTATTCGGAAAAGCATCCGCTAAATCGGGTGAAATTAAACATATATTGGGGGCACTATCCTGCTCGCCTGAAGCGATGACAATTTGCCCACGTTCTGAAAAACGAGTATCAGAAAAACACAGATATTCTCTACATTGATACGTTACAATAACGATATGCCCGGAAATACTCTTGGAAAGAAGTTCTTTTAATACCTTTTTTAAAAATGATTCTCCCTGAATCTTTAGAAACGCAGTAAGTCCGATGACAAACGTATCATCAGTATTGTTAGATACAGAATTATAAAAATCCTCTAACCTAAATGCACCATCTTGTCTGCAGAACCTATTTGCATAAAGGAATTTGTTATTTCCAATATTAAAAAACTCTTTAATATCGGATAAATCTTCTTTTGTCTGTACATCAACAATAATGGGCCAAGTCTTTTTAGTTCTCAAATAATTGTTGATTCGATTTTTTTCGCGGCTCAGAGTCATTGTAAACCTCGCTATTATTTATTACCCTTCATTATTTCAACACCAACAACGATATTATCCTGTATTAGTTGTTTCAAGTATTCTTTAACTTGATCGGCAGGCATATCATCAATTATTCGTTTTGCTTTTCCATAACCTGATTCAGAATATCTTGCTTTAGCCATACGTCTTATTCTGGATATAACAGCCGTACTACCAAGCCAATGATACGGACTATCAGGAATGTGGCGTTTAAGATAATTCTTTACTTCTTCCACATCGTCAAAAAGAACAGAATAATCACTCAAAAAAGCTGCCCTAAATGCCAAATCACGATCGCTACTACTATTCAGCTTATTTAAATAATTCATTTTGCTAATGTAATCTTCCGCAGAATTAATAGCATTATCATCAGTACTTTTGTTATTTATAGTACTGAATGCTTTTCTTGCAGTAACCACTTCATCATCCGGCACCATAACAAAAATTGGCATACTATACTTGTTTGACCATTCATACGGCGATTCTGTTCCCGTTAAATCTTTCCAATGGTTGCGTAGTTTTATGTAACCGAGCGTACTTTTATACGTCTTTACTGCTGTTTGAATTTTAGACGTATATACATTCGGCTCAACAGTAAATGTTCCTGCAAAGCCATATTTGTCGTTATCCAAAATAGACTTTACGTCATCTTCTTTAAGGTCATCGAAATAATACTCACATGCATCATAAAGCATTGAGCTTTGAGATGCCATAAAGCTTTTGAAACTGTCAACGTTATCTCGCAACAAATTCAAGAATGGCTTTTTCTGAGAATCAAGAAGAGTATTGTTCTTCTTAAGGTTATATAACATTTCAAAGAATGCTTTTTCTTCACCGAGATCATTTTTTATTATAGAAAATGCAATTTTTATCTGTCCCAGTTTACTAATCCATGCTCTCAATGTATCTTGATAAGATGTGTTTTTAGCTAAAACTTTGTTGCTGATTTCTATAGTCTCATATTCAACAATTAACTCATCAATTTTCGCGTTAACTGTGTCTTTATTCCATACCCAATTTGCCGCATCGGAACTGAATTTGTATTCTAAGTGGTTAATATAATGACCACCATCACCTATTCTCTCAGCTATAGAAGGTAACAAACCACCTCTATACACCTTGAGATATTCAAGCATTCCCTTTTTACAATTGTCTTTTGTAAGAATTCTCTTCAAATCTTCAATGGCATCTTTATGCTCGATACAGATTCTACCTATTTCAATGGCAATATCATTATCAGACTTCCCACCATCAACATTTTGATTGTTTGCAATTCCACAATAGTTTTCAATTAAAGAACATACAATTTCCTTGCTCGTTTTAAACGATTCACCATCAAGATTATATTCAATAACCCAAATGGGGAAAGAAAACGTCTTCATCTGCTCTCTAATTCTTGATCGGGTATCCGTTATAGAAACACAGTAACTTTCCGGAATATTAAACGCTTCAGAAGTTACTCTGTTAAATGACCTTTCTTCCTCTGTAAGAGTAACAATATATTTATCTTTGTATCTCTTATCAAAAGTGTTTTGATATTTGATTATCTCGGATATCATAGTAGCTAATCTATCTTTATCAAGAGGAACAGTTGTAAGATTATCGCTATATGAATAAGTACCATCAGTATATTCTTTAAGTAAGAATCCGAGAACAAATGCAGTTAGATTACACGGCATAAAACCATACGGTTCAGCTTTTAGAGTATTGTAAATCTCTGCGATTGCAATTCTATCGCTTTTTTCAAACTTATCATCAATTATGCTCTTAACGGACTTTTTCAACTCGGCAATATAAGAATGTGAAGTTTCCCAATACTTATCAACGCGCCAAGCTCCCTTCAATGCATTTTCGAGTTTGGTAGCTTCATTTCCTGAACGGAATGTTCCCTTTGTCTCTTCGGCAATACCACAATTGGCGCCTGCTCCGAGCGAATTCGCGTCATACATAGTATTTAAAACGCTTGTAAAGAATCCCTCAAGGCAGCTTGGAAAACGATACTTGTTTATTTCCATTAACTTAAGGAATAAATCGTTCATATCTGTTACTCTCTCGCCGGAGTTAACATAACGTGAATATACATAGAACGGTCCTGTTTTTATACGTTTGCCCCAATTCTTTAGAACATCAACAGCATAACCCTCGTATGTCTTTCGCTGTGTCAAGTCACTTTGCCCTATGGCTAAAGACATAGCATAGTTTTCTACGAATTCATCATAAGAATTGTCACCTAATGTAGTATCAGATGTATCGATGACAATAACGTTCGAGTCACTATTATCATCATAGAATTTCTGTATTTTCTTTTTGATTGCTGCGGTTTCTTTAGAATCTCTGCCTATAGCAACAATAGCGTAGATTTTGTTATTAACCTCTGAAGGATTATTCGCTTTCTTTAGTTCACTATCTAAATCGGATAATGTAGCATATGAAAGCGCATAACGCAGTTTAAGCGCTCCGGTCAACTCGATTGTACTGCGTAAGCTTTTACCGTTTTCCCAAGTCATAAATGTCATATCCTTGGAACTCTTTGCTTTTGCATCCTTCATAAACGGAACAGGATCAACTGATGGGCCAAGATTTTTGCAGCAATAGGAGAACACATCACCAGTAAGCGGAGTACGGGTAACGACGTGATCTCTCAAGAGTTTTCCGGCAATATTCTTTGCCTGCATCTCTAAATCTGTTCCCTCAAATGCCAGTGTAAGATTTCTATCATTTGGTAAGAAAATATCTCTATTACCGGTCATTCGGTCTGAAACAGCCTGTAATAACAGTATAGTTTTCAAAACCTTCTTTTCAGGTTCCAATAACTCTTTTTCAAGTCGAGGTGTATAGCTACTGAGAACTTCTTTTATCCCGGACGCGAGTTTATCTTTTCCGCCTTCATAAAAGAAACTCCAAAGCATATCAACTGTTAAAAATGGGTTTTCAGAGTTGAATCCATATTTATCAATAAACCACTGAAACGCCTTTACATCATCGCCTTCATCGTTCTTGATAAAATTAAACATACTTCTGGCTGTAGAAGTATAGTAAATTGAAATGTGTTGTAATAATAATGCAGCGAACGGGTGAATCGGTAAAACGTTTGATAAATCCTGATCTGATAGGTTTATCTTATTCTTAACCTGAGTACGGCTTTGCATCGTTCTGCTATTTAAGCTTGCTTTATGTTTTGCCCATTTCGCTGCCAAATCCTCATCCTCTGTAACTTTCATAGCTTGAGCCATCAACTCAAATGCTATGTTTTCAGGAAGAGAAATATGTACTATTGGCGAAACGAATCTGTCAAGGATTTTCTTTTTATCGGGATCACCTTCGGAAAAGTATCCTTCCGATTTATGCGTTACAATCATAAGGCAGAACGGAGCTGTAGCTGCCAATTCCACAATCTGCTGGAATCCTGTAAGGTGATGCATATTATTTTCAAAATACTCGGAAAACTCATCCCAAATGAAAATAATCTCTTTAAGGTTATTCTTTTCTATTACCTCTCGTATCCAATTGCAGAGTTCTCCCGTATTCATGGAGAATGAACCTCTTACAGGCTGAACTTTAAATATTTTATTGATTAAAGCACGCAGAGCATCGTCGTCATAAGTTCTTAGTTTTTTAAGAATATCTTCCGACTTATCTCCGCCCAACACATCCTTGTATGTTCCTGATGCGTAAATATCGAAGCTCTGACTATTCTCACTGTTTTCAAAGTAACGAATCAAAGAATCTTTTAGTGAAGTTCTCGCTTTATTTTCTATTCCTGCTAACTTCAGCTCTTTCTCAATACCTTCCTGAATCGCAACAATAAGGTCAGTATCATTAGAAATGTCGGAAGAACCGTAACGATGACATACAAGAATTTTTCCACTATTTTTCTCCGACGAGAGAGATTTACAGAGGAAGTTATCGAGTCCGTATTTCGCAAAGTAAGCTTTGGTATCTTCTTCGCTTGCTTCAATAAGCTTTTTCAGAGTAAGAACGGCGTGTGATTTACCTGTACCGTAGGCACCATCCACCCAAATTGATAACTTTTGTTTTCTTTTCAATACATCTACAGTAGATTTTAGCAAATTAACAAAAGATGGGTGCGGATAGAATTTCTTCCATAAATCAGGCTGTGTATCAATAATCTCTTTATCTACTTGCGGAAAGTATTCCGGATCGATATCAAAAAAATCACGATATTTCATCATAATGCAAACTCCTTAAAAAAGCTCATCCAAAATTTCTGTTGCTGTTTTTTCGGATTTCAATGTGATGTTGTCAAGTCCTAATGTAAATCGAGCTTCAATTAAATCTGGATAATTAAATGTAAGTCCGTTCAGAATCTTTTCCATAGCATCACGATCTAAGCCGAAAATCTGTGTAGGACTGATTCCTGCACTTTCAACTTCATGGTCAAGAAGACGAGTAAGTGTAAACTGTTTGTAATTGCCACATGCTTCGGCAAATTTGTAAAGAGAGTAAAGAATAACTCTTTCGTCGGGTGTTTGCCATACAGTTCTATATATTGCAACAGCTTTTTTGTTTTCTTTAATCATTTCACCAAGTCCAACACGCGAAAATGGTAGGTCAAGGAATCTAACAAAAGATCCCCAAACGTCATTAACCCACTTCTCGTCTGCACCACTATCAACAAGCATACTACAAATATATTCTCTGCTCAATGTATCGTTAAACGGAACATTTTTTATAAACCAAGCAATCTGAATATTATATGATATATTTGCAAGCATGAGAGCCCACGCCAAATCATTATCTATTCCTATATCATCAACTACACTTGCAAATCTTGTAAACCCATCTTTATTCAATAAATCTGCATCTCTTAAAAATCTCTTGAAAAAATTAAACATTTGAGAACCGAGAGTATTGTTGTCTTTAAAATCATTTTTGTAAATAAAATATTGCTGTATCCAATCCATCTTGGGTGCATGATGCGAGAAACAGTTTAAGCTTTGTGTTTTTCCCATTTTTATTCCTCCTGTTGGTAACTCTAATGAATGATATAATAAACAGCCTTTATCTGTTTTATGACATTGCGCGCAATGAATACAATTTTCTCCTATCTTTATTTTCCCATCTTCCATACGCAGCGTTCCGTTATGGCAATCTGCCTCACATTCTTTGCAACCAATACAACAAGCAGATTTTCTAAACACGCTTTTTAATAACTTAGTAAACAAAGGAGATTTCCTTGCTAAAGATTTATCGTATTTTACAGTAAAATTATCGTCATTCTCTATAACTTCAAATTGATATACATTGCCTTTAAACTCAATCAAATATGGTGAAGATTCGTTTTTAAGAACACCAATAGTTTTTATCCATTCTTTCCAATCGGTTCTTGGAGAATTTACTGAAATATAAGAGAATTGATTGTCACTTTTCTCGCTATAACCTATTTTAATAGATAAGTCTCGGCCATTCTTTCGCGCTTTCCATCCTCCGTTTCGCATAAATTCGTCCAACTTGCTTTCGGAATTGAAATTGTGTGCATACATTTCGCTTATTTTATCCATGAGTTTATTAAACTCTTGAGGATAACAAACTTTAGCCATATATTCATTTCGTTCAGCTGCTCTCGGGCAAACTAAACATCCCGCTCGACGATTTCCTTTCTTATATGTTTCGTTAAGCTTCAAACCTCGAAGAAATATATAAGCATACAATTCAGCAGAATTCCATTCTAATATAGGATTAAAGCTATATTGTCCTTTATGCTTTTTCCCTAAACTAATATCATCATAATCATTTCTTGATAAACTTTCACTGGCACGCACCCCTATGAAAGCCATTCCAGTAAAATCCGTTCGATTCAATGTGTTGCGTAATGCGATAATCTGTGGAGATGTTTTATGAACGCTACAACACCATCTGTTAACTGTTGCCGGCGGTCCAAATTGAGACCACGAATAATCTGGTGTAAAATGCGATTTCGCTGTAATAAATTCAATATCATTTAATGCACAAAATACTTTTGTATCCTCTACCGCTTGGTAAGTATCTGGAAATTCCATTCCAGTATCCCCAAAGAGAACTTTAAAAAAGTTATGGGGCAAAGCTCTTTGAACTAAATCAAGAGTCACCTCGCTGTCTTTCCCACCTGAGTAAGCAACATAAAAAACGTCCACTTTTTTCTTGTACTTGATAAACGAATTATAGATCTTTTTTATGGTTTCTTGAGATAGCTGCTCAAGAATACCACGGGTTTTTTCCACCATTGCAGGGATATCTACAAAACGCAAAGGATATCCATCTGGTTCTGGACTTTCAATAAGAACGATTTCTGGTTTTGCGTATAAAGAACCGCCTTTTGTTTTAGCAACTAATCTACCACGGTAATAATAATTATTTGCTTCAGCCCACATATATGGATAGCTGTCATTCTTATCATAAGTCCAGTATTTATCGAAACCTAAAATATCAAGCTCTTTATAATAAACGGGGCGCGGCTCCTTTGAGAAGGTCAACGGTTTGGGGTTAAGAATATATCCACCCGTTGACGCGTCCCATTCGTATGAGTACATTTTGTTTACCCCCTCCTGTTACGGATACGACGCGCTTTATCTAACGCAACGCCGACATCACTGTAACGTTTGTTTATAATAATATTCAAATCAGCTAAATACTCCAAGGCTACAGTCTGCTTTAACTCAATGTCGCTGTTTGCAAGGATATCCGCTACCAAATCAACAAACTCTTTATATGATGAGTCTGTTTTAACTATCGCTCCCGCAACTGTTTTTCTCGAATAGCTAAGATTCATGAGCTTGAATTTTTCGCTATAACTGTTAAGGAAGCTTTCGAGCAAGAATTCATTCCACTCATATCCTACATTCGGGAACACGAGGAAAGAGTCAACATATTTTACAGGAATATAATCACCTGCAAGATATGTAGAAATTGCCGAATCCACTGCAGCAATATCAAATTCTATCATATCTTTGGATACAAACAAGTCTCTGCTTACACGAACAGAAACATCTGCAATTGCCCAAAAATATATGAGAGGCTCTTCGATTTCTTTTGAAAAATATGCAATATCCTCCAAAGAAAAAGTGTGATGATGTGTTGCAAATGCTCTGTATACACCAGCCATATCAAGTGGTTTAGACTTTAAGCTGATAACCGCGCCTTCAAAGTGATATTCTGCAGAAAGACTTCTTTCAATCGCTTTACGCAATCCAAGCGAAGAAAGATATATGTTATTCTCCAAGAAGATTGGCATATCGCTCTTAACTCGCTCATAAATATGCGTCCAAATCGCATAGCCATCTTCCATTATATCGCCTATAATGAATCGGGATATTTTTTTCAATTCATCGTCAGAAATTTCAAATATATCGATATGAAAATAACATCCCTTTGAATTACGAAGGAAACAACCATTGCTATGAATTTCACGTTTTATTATTTCATCGGATACATGCGGCAACCCGGCACAGATTTCTTCTACAGATATTGGCTTACCGGCTGACAGGACAAATTCTTTTATCTCATCTGAATGGTCAACCTTAATCGCTTTCTCGATTGACATATAATCAGGATAGAAATAATACTTACCGTTCGGAGATGCAAACTCTAAATAAGCCTTTAACATATCCTCACCTGTAAGGCTGAAACAACAGGCGAAAGCATCTGCCATATCTGTCATAATCGCCTTATAATAAATAACCTTTTTACCTGATTCAAAAGTATTCTCAATGTATTTTTGAAGTTTCTCTCCTGTAACAGCGTCAATAATTCCCTCCGCAGGGAACAATCTATCATTAAAATACACTCCACAGAAAAGCAGACGTCTTTTTAGTTCGCTATCATCAAACTCAATCTTTTCATCGTATAAATCCGAATAAGTATCCTTGAATATCTCAAAATCTATAGAGTCAAATTGCATTCCTCCACGATAACGTGTCATTAGTACAGAAATGTATCTCTCTTTACTGAAATCATCTGGACACTTTTCAGGCTGAATATGAGTTTGTTTAGGCTCAGCCTTCTTTGAGGGCAATTTCGGAAGTTCAGATAAAATCCCATAGAACTCAAAAAGCTTAGCAATTGCAGCTGAAAATCTTCTGTGTTGGGCATCGTTAAGCTCTATAAATTCCAAATTCTCAAAAAGTGCTTTAGTAGTTCTTATTGTTAATTTATGATTAATAGATATTAATATTTGTCGTTCGAGAGAATGCTCTCTTGCAAATCTCTCAGCCTGCTTAACAGCGTTAAGATAATTGTGAGCAGTTCTCTCGGCAATTCCTTTGCTTATCATCCAATTTACAAAAGCTGCATCAAATGAAGAACCACTTCCATGTCCTGAATCCAAATCATTTGACCTACTCGCCGTTGATGATTTTCTTGAGAAGCAATATGTTCTCTTGCCGATTTTTGTTGCCCAAGATACTCCATCTAAAACATCTTCAACAACTGATTCTTCAACGTCAAGTTTTATAAGCTGAATAATTCTTTCTAATGAAAGCCCATTGGGATCATCATATACCTTAGAAAGATAGTATAGTTTCTGATAAACTTTAGTGATATTTTTTTCTTTTTTTCTTGCTCCGTTCTTCTGAAAATACAAATCAATATCATCGCAAATTGTCATTAACGAATTGCCAATATCATTATAGTTGATAAAAAACATTTTCAAGCACGGATGCGATGTTCGTAACGCAGTTTTTATAAACCCTTTTGTATATTCATTTACTCCATTAAGATACTTCGGCTCTGTTTCAATACTAATATACTGAGATCTTCTGGAATACACAAAATAAATCCATATAATATCTTTTATCCCGTTATTAGCTTTATATAATAAATCATTTTGTTTGCTGTTTGCATCATCAAAATGATTGTATATCAGCCTAACACTATATCTTTTTCTGAGAATCTCCAATGTTTTATCTAAGGAGTTCATCATTACGCCATAAGAATTGTCGTTTATTAATTTACGAACGGGTTGATTATTTGTATCCTTTCTTTCGTAGATTATAACTACATTTTCATAATCCACATTACAAGCATCCAAGAATTTTTTTAGGTTGGAAATTATATCTCGTGCTGAAACATTGGTCTCCACAAATAATCCGGGGACAACCTCTTTGGGTATCCTGAATTGAACGAGATTTGATTCTGTTCCTAATAACGGGGATGAATACGAAGGATATACTTTCCCTTTGATTTCATCAAATACTTTTGGATAATCATTCTGCAAAGTCTTCAATAAATCAAGATACATCTGCTTCCAAGTAGAAGCATTAGAAACAACTTCATCAAAGTATGAAGCTGAAACAGGTCTTGTATAGCTCAATGAAGCGAGCTTAGTCAAATTCAAAGTCAATTGCTCATTTTCATTATTGTCAACAATTGAATATCGACCATATTTAAAAACCGCCCAATCAACATCATCTAAAACTGCTTTGATTGTTTTTTCAGATGCACCTACTTGTCCTGACAAAAAAGAAACTGTCGCTCCATAAGGATTAATATCACATTCTTTTTTCAATGCAACATAGAGCTTATCCGCCAACGATTCATCGTCATATAATTCATCCGATTTTTGTACAGAACGCGGCAACTTAACGCTCTGTTGTTCAGAAAGACCATTTTGAACCTCAATAACACTTTCGTCAGAATTATCAGGTGTTTCAATCGGTGCTGATTCATCTGACATATTATATTCATTTTTTTGTGATTCTTTAAGTAAGAATTCTTTGTATAATTCCAGAGCTTTATCGAGGGCTGAAGCAATGTTGCGGTGGGTCAAGCGAAAAAACCTCATGCTTTTTAGCTTAGTTGCCACTGCAGAAAACAATACGGGGTCAGATATTTCCCAAAAACTATTTTTTGAATATTTGCGTGAAACGCAAAACTCAGAGCTAATCTCTAATGCTTTGAGAATAATAGTAGTATTAAACTTTTTGTTCGGCAAAGAATTTATCCAATCAATAAATTTCTCTTTATTATTACACATATTCTCTTCTAAATCTAAAATTTGCTGTTTAGCTGTTAGTAATATTTCTTGATACTTTTCTGGGTTCTTCTTTTTTATATCAGCCATGTCAACATACAGCTTACTTGCTCCGGGGAGTCCATACGCTCCGTCAGTAAGCAAATATGCCATTTTTGTCATTTGAAGGTTGATACCATTTTTATTCCGGAATTTACTATCTATTACTATTCCGTTTTTTATTGCTCTCTTTCTTAATGCTTCAGATAACTCAGCTACTATTTCAGGCTTTGCTTTATTATTTGCTATGACCTTTTCGCATGCCTCTATAAGTAGAGCAACCTCATATATATCCCAATCTATTCTTAAGGCCATAATCAATCTACAAATTCAATTATATCGTCAGCTTCACAGTCTAACACTTTACATATGCGCCTTAAAACATCTGTAGTTATATCTTGATTATTCGCGAGCTTTGTCATTTGGTAATGAGTTAATTGAGCGGCTTCTGCCAAATCCTTCTTTTTCATTCCCTCGTCGATAAGAATATGCCAGAGTTTTCTGTAGCTAATATTAGTTTTTTCCTTCATCGACAGCTCGCCTCCTAATCCGATAAACAAATAGCATAATAAACAAGAATTATATTAACATATTTTTGTGTAAATATCAATACAAAGTACGAAATTTCAACCTTTTTTTCGATAATTCATCTGTAAGCGTTGTCTATGCAAAGGAGATTCTATAAAAGCCACCATTTATCCTATTTAGTCATCATAATGCTCATCATAATAATCTTCAGCATCCTCATAATCCCAAAAATCGTCATAATTATCCTCATAGAAATCCTCGGCATCATAATAATCTCGTGCATTATAAGGATCGCTTTTATTGCTTGAGGATTTATTCTTTCGGCTGTATGTGCTATAAGAGTGGGAGCTATAGTTACTGCTCGACCTCGAGGAATATGTATTACTCGATGAATACGACCTCGAAGAATAGCTATGGTTATAAGAACGGCTTGGTGTATAACTGTAGTGTTTCTTCTTATTGCAAGAGCCTAACGCACCGAAAAACGACAACGCAATAATGATTATAAGCAGTATAACAACCGGTGATGAGCAGCCAGCAGATGAGAGACCGCTGAAAATTTTGTGTAAAAGTGAATAGAAGACTTCCTTTCAAGCAATAATGAGGACAGAAAGACAAAGCTTGAAAGGAAGTATTTTTTATGACAAAAGCACCGGCAGAAATGATGAGAGAATATGTAAAGAGCCAGAATTTCACATCGACAGACGAAATCATGGCAGCGATGAAGGATATGTTCAAGGACGTACTTCAGCAGGTTATGGAATGCGAGCTCGCTGAGGAGCTCGGCTACGAAAAGAGCGAAAGAACGTCGAATGATGACTGTAGCAAAAAGTCGAAAAATTACCGTAACGGCTACTCCAAAAAGACCGTCAAAACTCAGCTCGGCGAGATGGAAATCAATGTTCCGCGCGACCGTAACGGCGAGTATGAACCGAAAATCATCAGCAAATACAACCGCAACGCAGACGGCATGGAGGAGAAAATTCTCTCGCTATACGCCTGCGGAATGAGCCAGCGCGACATTGCCGAGCAAATCAAAAATCTATATGACGTCGAAATCTCTCCCGAGCTCGTCAGCAAAATCAGCGAGAAGATTATGCCCTAGGTAACAGCGTGGCAGAACAGACCTCTTGAGCCGGTGTATCCGTTCGTATTTATGGACGCGATTCACTACAAGGTAAAGGAAAATCATCAGTATATCACAAAGGCTGCGTATGTAGTTTTGGGCATCAACCTCGACGGTCAGAAAGATATTCTCGGTATCTGGATTGGCGAGAACGAAAGCAGCAAATTCTGGCTGAACGTGTTGAATGAGCTCAAAACTCGTGGAATCAAGGATGTTTTCCTGTTCTGCGTGGATGGTCTGACAGGCTTTCGTGAGGCAATCTCAGCCGCGTTTCCGAATGCTAATATTCAGCGCTGCATTATTCATCAGATTCGCTCAAGCACAAGATTTGTCAGCTACAAGCATATCAAGGAGCTAATGGCAGACCTCAAGAAAGTGTATCAGGCAATCAGCGAGGAAGAAGCGAGAAACAACCTCTCCGCTTTTAAAGATAAATGGTCAAAAACCTACCCGTCCTGTGTAAAAAGCTGGGAAGAAAATTGGGATATATTATCCACCTTTTTCGCATATCCGCCCGAGGTTCGGAAGATAATATATACGACGAACATCATTGAGGGCTTGAACCGCCAATTCAGACAAATTACAAAGAACAAGCCGTCGTTCTCAAACGATGACAGCCTTCGCAAAATGTTGTATTTAGCGTCGCAAAAGATTGTCGAACGCTGGACGCAGAGATGTCGAAATTGGGACATTGTTTTAAGCCAGCTTTCGATAATGTTCGAGGGCAGAATACCAGCCTGATTTGCCCCTGAAAATAGAATTTCCCGCCCGCGAAAGGTTATTCACGCTGACGCGCGCATAACCTTCCGCAAACGGGAATCAGAAGTTAACACGGGGCAAATCAATCACTACGATTAACCGCAATCCACATTCTTATTATTGCTTGAAGGAATAGAATTTACACAAAATATTATGGGGTGCCAAGTTTATCGCAATGAATATGACAACGATTGAATTCAAGTTACCTATGCACGAGATCTATTAGAACAGAATCCAAAATAATACGTTACTTTATTCTTTGTTTTAGTTTCTTCCTATTTCAAATTCATCAGTTATTCCGCTCAGGTTTCTCAAATCTCTTTTCACATAATACTTTTCTGTAATAGCTGTTGTGGTATGACCAAGTATATCGGCTACTTTGCGGACAGGCAAGGACTTAATATTTCCATTTTTATCCTTTCGCCCGTTCACCAAGATTGTCGCAAATGTATGGCGTAAACTATGCAAACCTTTTTGTTCAACTCCTGCACCTATTAAAACCCTCTCCCATCTTCTTTTAAATCTACTCGGTCTTGTGAAATCTCCTTTATCATTAGGAATAAGCGGAGCTTCATCTCCGAAGTATCTCTCCTTTTGAAGTAGCTTAATCATATCAATAGCTCTTTGATTCAATGGCACAGCTCGTTTACTGCTTTTAGTTTTTGGGTTCCCTATTATCAGTTCTCTCTTTGATTCGCTATCATTTTGTACTAAAGAGTTTACTTCTTTAACCGCTCGCCTAACATAAAGAATTCGAGTTTCAATGTCAATATCGCTGTTGATAAGCCCAAGCACTTCACCAACTCTCAATCCCGTATTCAGCATTAGAATATATGCTGCCGCCTGCTGATGCTTATACTTCCCGTTTTTACGTCTGGCAAACACTTCTTCTTTTAGCAACTCTATTTCTTCGTCTGTAAAGATTGTTATAGTATCTCTTTCCGGTAAATCCTCTTTTCCTTGCACTGAAAGGAAGTTGGCTTTTTTAATCATATCCACATTTTTCATAGGATTGTTAGGTAAGATTTCTTCGAAATACAAGTATTTAAAGAACTGATTTAGAAGACAATATGTCTTCTTGACAGTCGAATGTGCATATCCGGAAATCATCATTTGGCTTAAAAGATCTTTCAATTCGAATGATGTAATATCAACAACAGACTTCTCTCCTATTACAGGGTAAATATACTTATGTGCTGTATTTATATTTCCGTCGTATGTAGCTCTTTCAACCGTTTGAAGCTTAAACACTTCCAGCCATTTTTGCATACTAACTCGAACTGTTTTCTTAGTCTCATCCGACTCTTCAACTTCCTTTTGAAAGTTAATAACATAATCTTTCATTTTTTGTTTTACAGATTTTTTAGTTAAGCCACAGAAATTCTTCTTGCAATATTCGCCCTTTCGATTCTTGTAACTAACCATACCTGCCCAATATCCGTCGTTTCGTCTGTGTACTGTTCCCTTGTTTATGAGCTCTTTTTGCTTCAAGGAGTATCCCCTCTTTTCAAGACAAACAGTATACTCTAAACAATCTGATATATCCAGACTTTTCTGAAGAAGTCAAATAAATCATCATGGAAATGAGGCGATGAAGAATAACGCCGACATTGCAACAGGTAAAAATATTTTTTCTTGCTAATTAGCACTATTTCTACAATCTTGGGAATTTTTATCCGGCAATCATAGGAATTACTTGCATTTTTTTACTGCTTATGTTATTATTCAAATAGTAAATACTATATTCGGAGGTTATTATGGCTGAGTATTATGACAGATTGATTGAACGAATTATCGAGAAAAAAATGAAATCGTCAGGGGCAGTTGCCATCGAAGGTCCGAAATTCTGCGGTAAAACAACTACAGCCATGAGATATGCTAAAAGCGATATTCGTCTAAACACCCGTCAAAGAATTGAACTTGCCGAAATGCAACCTAAAAATGTTCTCAAGGGAGATAAACCTAGGGTAATAGATGAATGGCAGACAGTTCCTGATATCTGGAACGAAGTTAAATCGTGGATTGATGAAAATCCGGACTTTGGTCAGTTTATTTTGACAGGAAGCTCAACGCCTGCAGATAAAACAAAAATTTATCATTCAGGAGCAGGCAGAATAGCCGCGATTACTATGAAGCCAATGAGCCTGACCGAATCAAAAGAATCCTCGTGTTCTGTTTCGTTAAAAGAATTGTTCGATAACAGCGATGCTGAAATATTCGATGAAAACAAAGATTCCTCTCTGGAACGGACTGCTTTCCTGCTTTGCCGCGGAGGATGGCCACTCTCTGTTCGCGCAGGGGATGAAATCGGTCTTGACGTCACCCGAAACTATTATGAAGGCCTGTTTAATTTTGAATACAGCGCAAACGAGAAGTTCAGGAACAAAAAGCCTGACGTACTGAGAATGATCATGCGAAGCTACGCCAGACATATTTCAACAGAAGCCGCAGCAAAGACAATCCGAACCGATGTAATTGAATCTAACAACCGCACTCTTGACTCAAAGACAATGGACGATTATACAGAGGCATTGAAAGACCTGTTCATCATCGAAGATATTGAGGCATGGAATCCCAATATCAGAAGCAAATCAGCTATCAGAACAACACCCACAAGACACTTTGTAGATACCTCCATCGCAACAGCAGTTCTTGATGTTTCACCTGCTGATCTGATTAATGATTTAAATTCGTTTGGTTTTTTCTTTGAGGATATGGCTGTCAGAGATCTTGGAATCTACGCTTCATATCTTGACGGTGTTGTTAAGCATTATCGCGATAGTTCGGGGCTTGAATGCGACGCTGTTTTACACCTGAGAAACGGTAAATGGGCATCTATAGAAATTAAGTTGGGCGGTGAAAAGCTAATCGAAGAAGGTGCCGCAAATCTTACAAAATTGAAGAAAACAGTTGACGAAAACAAACTTGCTTTTCAAATGATTCTAACAGCATACGGTCCTGCTTATCAGAGAAAAGACGGCATATACGTTGTGCCTATTGACTGCCTTACTGTGTAACAGTATTTCTTCGCTCATAAATTAACTCTTTATATCTATTCTTTTTTAAAGCAAAAATCCATTGATAGATTTAATCTTGAGAAATAAAACCTCTTTGAGTCTTCTCTTATAAAAACATATAATACAACTTGTTAAAAGAATAATAATATGCTTTGCGAAAACACAATAAATAAACTCATAGAAATATACAAAGGCGATGATAAATTTCTGAAGATTATAGAAAGAAGCATTTTAACTTTTGAAGATTATCATAACGCAATCTATAAAATGGAGTTATGGATGAAGATTTATTCAAATTCCATAACGGGACAGGAATATAAAGACAATGTATCAAAGCTTGATAAAATGCGTACAGTAAATCATAATTCTGTACTGGCAAATGTAAATCTTTTAAACCGTCTGGCAGAAAAGAATAGTTTACCTCCTGTATACGATGGAATAGTTTCGGAAAAAAGACCTTATCGCAGAGAAGTTGCAAATGCAGTACTTGAATATGTAGAAAGTATTATAAAGAATCGAAGATAATATATTCCTATATTTCAAAACCAAACAGTCTTCATTGTCAACACCATATCAAAAAAGCGGTATCACAACCCACTCTTGTGATGCCGCTTTAATTATTTTCTATCGTTATAATCCTTATTTATTTTCTCACCCCATGAAGCAGATAACGGTCTTCTATCTCTAAAATTGCAGACGGTTTCAGATACAGTTTCAAACACTACAGCTGTTCCCTGATGATCCGCATGATAATTAACAGAACGGTCCGCGCCGATTCCGAAGTGACGCGCAGTTTCTACAGAATCAATGTTTGCTCCGATAAACAGGAATTCCCAACCGTACCTTTCTTTCTCGCACTCTATCATTTTCTTGACCTTATCACTTGAATAACGGTGACTTGCGTTTTCCATTCCGTCTGTCATAATAACAAACATTGTATGCTCGGGTACATCTTCGGGACGGGCATATTTATGAACATTAGCAATGTGGTGGATTGCTGATCCGATTGCGTCTATAAGAGCAGTACAACCGCGCACATAATAATCATCCTCCGTCATGTTTTTGATTTCAGATAGCTTTACTCTGTCGTGTATTACTTCGCTGAAATTGTCAAACAGTACCGTTGACACATAACATTCGCCTTCCTGTCTGCGCTGTTTTTCAATCATTGAATTAAAGCCGCCGATTGTATCTCCTTCTAGTCCGGACATCGAGCCACTTCTGTCGAGAATGAATACTAATTCTGTGATGTTGTTTTTCATAATAACTTTTACCTCCTAAAGTTTATTAAGATTTCTAATCTTTGACTATATTATAAACTTGGAGATTAATCTTTTGGTCGCTTTTACGGCGACATTTTATCCTAACAACACCTGGTCGAACTCGAATAGAGCTTCATTTATTGTAAAAATATTATATTCCTGTTTCTTGATAAAAAACTCAATAATAATATCAAATTTATTGCTGTGAGAAAGCGCGTAGCCCGCTTTCTGCAGCATTTCCTTTGTCTCGTCAAGCGATAATTCAAGCGCAACAGCAAAGGCAATTACCGTCGTTTTTCTCGGCTTATACTGCGGATTGGTTCTGATTTTTGAGAATAGCTTGCGGTCAACATTAGCCTTTTTGTAACATTCAACATCTGTAATACCCGTTTCGTCTATTTTACGCAGCAACATTTCGGAAAAGCTCTCATCCATCTGTCCGAGAGCTTCGGAAAGGTTCATCGCTGTTTTATGCTCCGTCACCGCAGGCGCAGCTTCTTCCCAAACATCCTCTAGCGGGTAGGTAAACAAGCGGGTACTGTTACCCTGAAAATGCGCCTCAACATAGCATTCGTCTATGTATTCCGTAATATCATGCACAAGCTTTTTGCTGACACGGAAAGCTTCCTTATCGAACACAACAATATAGACAAGCATTTCGTTATCAAGCAAGAATCTGCTGATTTCACTTACTGCAATCCGCAAAGCCTGTTCTTTGGGGTAACCGTAAGCTCCCGCGGAAATCAGAGGAAACGCTACCGACTCGCATCTATTCTTTTTAGCAAGTTCAAGAGAGTTTTTGTAGCATGCAATCAGCTTTTCTTCCTCATTATTATTGCCATCTTTCCATACAGGTCCTACCGTATGAATAACGTACTTACACGGCAAGTTGTAGGCACTGGTAATCTTAGCTTCGCCTGTTTTGCACCCGCCAAGCTTTTTACATTCTCTTAACAGATTCGGCCCTGCGGCTCTGTGAATAGCGCCGTCGACGCCTCCGCCGCCAAGTAATGTCGGATTCGCGGCGTTGACTATAGCGTCGCAGTTCATTTTTGTTATATCATTTCTCACTATCTGAATCGGCATAATTTCACCTTCGTTCAACTAAATACTTCGCTCGTATATCATATCGGCAACACTTAAAATTGTATCTGAAATCTCAAGGTTATTCTTCCATTTTTGCTCAATCGCTCCATAACCGACTAAAGCGCCGAGGATATTCCCCGTTATCGCTCCTGTTGAGTCACTATCATCCTTATAATTTACGCTGTGATAACATTTTTTATTTGATTTCACCAACAAAAAAGCAAATTTTTACTTATAACCCTTTGGTGCTTTTATTTTACCTGCTTCAAACAATTTACGCAATCTTATCACCTTAACGGTATCTTTGACATAAAGAAACAAAACAAATAATCCAAATAACATAAATGCAATTTCGTAAAGGATAAACTTTATATCAATATAAAAAACAGCACTTACAATCAGACTGACAACAAAAACCAGAAGGATTATGATTTTGATTATTCCTAATACTAAACCACTATAATACTGATTCCTGGAACCAAACACGGTACGCATATCATTCTCAGAAAGCCCATAATTATTATTCTTATTCATATATCTCTCCTATTTTTTATAGTTTGAAACCGAGTTATATTACATTCATTTTATGATTTCTAGAATATTTGAGTATAGTCTAAATCCTGCTCTTCGTTTTGTCAACATTTTTTTCTTATATGCAGGTCATAAACAACCAATGAATGCTTTTACTTCTTGTAATTGTATATGAACAAAAAATAGCATAATACTTGTAGATAGTTATATTATGTCTTGAAATAATTATAATCTTTTCTTGACAAATAAATCTCGCTTATTATATAATTACGACAGATACGGAATCAAATTCCTGATTGGTCGCAAAAGGAGGCTGTTATGGAGTATTTGCATCGACATATTGAAGATATAGTTAGAGACTCTGAAAAAACATTCAAATGCGTATTACTTACAGGCGCACGTCAAAACGGCAAATCTACATTACTTAAAAAACTGTTCCCTGAAAAAAAGTATGTGCCTATAGACGATACTTTTATTGAACAACAGGCTAATGAAAACCCAAACCTATTTATGATGCTGAATCCTCCGCCGGCTTTTTATGATGAGGTTCAGCGAGCTCCCGATTTGTTTAGATTTATTAAAATTAAATGTGATGAAACGAATGAAAAGGGACTGTTCTGCCTTTCGGGTTCACAACCTCTTGAACTAATGGAAAAAGCATCCGAATCACTGGCAGGACGTGTCAGTATCTTGGAACTATCCGGTCTGTCATTACGTGAAATACAATCAAGCACTTTTACAGATCCTTTTCTGCCAACTTTAGAGTATATACAAAAGCGCAATGAATCAGCCAAACAACCTGAAAACATTTGGGAAATCATTCATCACGGTAGTTACCCGGAAATACAGGACAAAAGCATAAGCTGGTCAATTTTTTATTCAAGCTATATCAAAACATATCTTGAGCGTGATGTACGCAGCTTATCTGCTGTACAAGATTTAAATGATTTCAGACGTTTTATGGTCGCTGTAGCAGCAAGAACAGGACAGTTGCTCAATTATGCAAATATTGCGGATGAAATAGGCAAAGATGCAGGAACAATCCGTAACTGGATTTCCATATTAGAAGCATCCGGAATTATTTATATTTTAGAGCCTTATACACCTTCTGTACTGAAGAGAGCAATAAAAACACCTAAAATTTATTTTAGAGATACCGGCTTGGCTGCATACCTTACCAGATGGCTTACACCTGAAACTCTTGCAAACGGTGCAATGAGCGGTCACATGTTTGAAACCTATGTTATAACCGAAATACTGAAGTCATACGCCAATAGAGGAATTGACTATAAGTACTTCGTTTCGTATTACAGAGGAAAAGACAAAAAGAAAATTCGTAAAAACGGTGTAGAAAAAGAAGTTGATAGCGAAATCGATTTAATTATAGAAGAAAATGGTATCTTATATCCAATTGAAATTAAGCAAAGCGCAAAAGTTACAGCCGATGAAACAAGTGCATTTACAGTTCTCGATAAGGTTGTAGAAAAAAGACGCGGAACAGGCGGACTGATTTGCATGTGTCCCCAGCCGGGAATGTTACGGGAAAATGTTTTTCAAATACCTGTTTGGTATATATGATATTTATATTATTAAACACAAGCATTTAATAATATAAAACAAGTTGTTTCCACTACATTCTTGTTCTCATAATTGACCTGGACAAATTGCCTGTGTCATGCGTATAAAGTTTTTTCGATTGCTTACTTTAGTAAAAAACAAATTGCATTAATGACAAAATTGGGTGATTTCCTTCATCTTGTCAACGGAAAAGTCATTACTTTTGAAAGTCTTTTTCATTGTCTACTCTATATCATTTTTTGACATGCATTCACATCCTTTTGGCATATGGGTTGCGATTCACTAACCTGCTTGCCGATAGCTTTTCGGGATTATCAGTATAAAAAATACCGAGAGGCTCTCGGCAATAAAATCATCAAATATTTACGAGAAAATAGAACATCATCAAAAAAGCATCAATTTAAGTGAACCGCCCCAAATTGTGTAGACAGCACAAAAAAGCAGGTCTATGGCAGAATATTAAATTTTAAGTAACATACTGA
>CANRIM010000020.1 GCA_947630695.1 uncultured Lachnospiraceae bacterium | reverse complement strand
ATACCACCCACACTTTCTTTTATTCTTCAAGCGATGGATATACAATATCATATTCTTTACATATTGTCAATATCGTTACATATTGTTTTTTATAGGTGGTAATCAGGTCACACAAAAGTATATTTACACCATTATCTTAGCATGAGGAAAATCCCAACGTCAATGAACTTGTAGTTCAATTACGTCTTCAACCCCTTCCGGCAATGGGATTCCAACGCCGACACCACAGCAGGTACACAGCCGAACACAACTACGGCATCTCCGGGGATGAGACATATCTTTGGAACGCTGTAAGCATATTATTGGTTAGTACATGCTAACCTATCTTTCAAAACCAGCCTCCGCCACGGCAGCACTTCCGCAAACGGAGGCAAGCTCTTTTTTCTGTATTTTCCATTTTCAACGCAATTCCGCCAGAGCCGTTTTTACAAGAAAAATATACTACGCAAGTATCTCTCTTGCTTTCCCAAGCGCCTGAGCCACCACCTGATCCATATCATAGTACCTGTACTCCGCCAGCCTGCCGCCAAAAATCACCTTTTCCTCTGCATCGGCCAACACCTTGTACCGCTCATAAAGTTTTCCGTTTTTCTCGTCATTGACAGGATAATATGGCTCATCCCCCGGCTTCCACTCGCTGCTGTACTCGCGGCTGATGACCGTCTTCGACAGATCGTTACCGTCCTCATCCTTGCCAAATTCGAACCACTTGTGTTCAATGATCCGCGTCCATGGCGTTTCCCGGTCGGTGTAATTCACCGCGGCGTTGCCCTGGAAATTATTGAAAGTATGATGGCTCAAAATATCCTAACTGATTCACGAGTCAAATATAAACCTTGCAAGCAAACGAACGCATTGAAGCTTGTGATTTCCTTCCTCTTTCGACTAAGTTTCACTGCCGTATCAACCATCATTTTGGCGATTATACATATAATTTTCGTTTACTTGTATATAGAACAATTCCTTACTTTTCGGGTTATGATGGAAACTAATAGGAGAACCGCTGTTTGTAGAAATAACTTCTATCATTGTCATTTTTTTATTAGCTTAAATACTTTTATAATTTTTCTGTTAAACACAATACATACAGCAAGCATTATTACAATCACTGAATATCTAGCAAGCACAAAATCATATATTGCATTACTTAGAAGTGATACTGTTATTACTATAACTGAGAGTATACCAACATACTTCATATTGTACACTCTATCATCTACTATCTTTCGCATAATAGCATAATCAAGCGCCGCTTGTACAAGATAACAGACAAGTGTTGTATATCCTGCTGCAATATACCCAAATTTTTTTATAAAAATGTAATTTAATATAATGTTTATTGTAGCTGATACAATAGTCGCAATCGTCACATATTTAGGCTTTTTATAATAGAAAATAATGTTACCATATAATGTGTAATGCACTTGGAAGAAAACCCCTCCAACAATCGGAGGAATTGCGTAAATTGCCTCTCTGTAGTCAGGCGTAGCAACAATAGCTACAACTTCCGGTGCAAGCATGATTACGCCTATGCATGCAGCTGCAAATATAGTCAAGATCGGCATAGCAACCGATGAGACAGATTTATAATCCTTTTTACTGCATTTTTCGTATGTATACGGAATAAGTGATCCATTCGCTGCATTCCAAAGAACTGTAGCTACCGAAGAAACTGTATATGCTACGCTATAGTATGCTGTTGCGGAATCGCTTACGAGTTTAGAAATCATTACCTTATCTGAACTGCCTAAAAGATACATGGACAAGTAGTGTGGTAATAGAGGAAGATTAAAAAGTAATGCACCTTTCCAATATTTTGTCTTCAGCTTGAATTTTCCCTTTATGCTTAAATATAAATAAAATCCTATATAGATAAGTATAAGAGTAATTTCCGAGCCAAAAACACGTGCATAAAATCGATTGTTCTTAAATAATAAAATACAAACAATAGCAACAGTTGGAGAAAGAATCGCAGAAATTACCGACCACATAAAGGTCAGTTTATACTTAAACTCATATCTTTGCCTTGCGATCCAGAAACTGTACGCAGGCTGAAACAGAAACAACACCCCCATAAGAAATATTAGTGAAAGTTCCATCCCAACCCATGATTTAATAAACGGATATAAGATAAGCAATATACAGAAGAATCCTACCGTAATAATGTTTGATAATATTAACATTGAAAAAGAATACTCGTCACGCTTATCCTGATAATCAAGCATACCATTATTGAAAACACCCGACGAAAGATTAAACATAGCGGGTATTCCAAAAATACTAACCCAAGTCATAAAAATAGCCACCTGGCCATATTCGTCCGGAGTTAGCAATCTTGTATAAAGCGGAGTTGTGATGTAGGAGATTCCCATTGAAATAACGCTGGCAATAAAAAATGCAGCCGACGCTTTTACCCCTTGGGGTATGTTTTTTATCTGATTCTTAATGTTCATTCAATGATTCCAACCCTCGCTTTACATCTATGTACCTGATAAAAAAGGATAAATCATCACAATAACAGCAGAAAAATGGGTACATTTGTTCTTCAATTCTTAAAATTTACTTTAACAACAATCTTCTTAACTCTTGCCAATTTCTTCATCAGTAACGCAACTTTTATAAGCGTGCTATGGTTAGAAGGCAACCTACCTGCCCCCAAGAAAGTATTCTCTAATATTTTATAGGAAGTTTTCATTAAAAACATGAAAATTCTTACATTGTACGCACTTGGAGTTGGATTTTGCCGGGATAAAGCATGCCACACACCCCTTCGGAAGGCAGCAGATAGAATCAGCCTATAGTTGTACTCGCCCCCGTGGAGAGTTGTGGGAAATTCATTTTAATCCACTCTTTTGCGAGTAGCAGGTCAACCTCTTTATGTATATCTATCGACTCGTCGATCTCATAATAGCCTATATTACTCCCCATAAAAGCCCACGGCTGCTGACCATTTGCTGGATCTTTTAGTAAATTATCAACCCGTAGTGCCCAGAAGTTATGCGACAGGAAATAACACTTCGGCAAATCCTGACGGTTAGTTGAAACCCTGCCTGTGATTCCTTTTTCGTACATCTGCAAAAGACCGTTTTCACCGACAGATTTTGCACGCAAAGGGTGATGATCGTTGTCCTCATATACAGGAACAACCGCTGTTAAATCAGAATTTTCTTCCATCATTTTCACACAGTCATCGATCCATTCGGATTTAATTGTCACATTGTTTGCGAGCGTGACAACGAGCACATCAGGCAGCTCACACTGCTTTTTAATCTCACCAAGAGCGTGCAAAATACAATCAATGTGTTGACTGGTCGGCAGCGCAAGTTCCGCAGGGCGTTTAATTGGGATATGCTCCAACCTTTGCGCTTCGTCAAGAATTTTTTCATCATCGCTCGAACAAAACAACTTGTCCACAGTTTTTGCCTGTAAAGCAGCATTTGCAGGGTAATAAAGCACAGGGTGTCCGAGACAATCAAGGATATTTTTATCCTTTAAGGTATTGTTTCCACGTCCTGTGAGTAATGCGTAAACTTTCATTGTAATTTTCCTCCTTGATTAATAAAATATACTTTGATGTAATCACATAATTGCAATATAAATGTTCCTGTATTCTTACTTCTCCTGTTTTTCTCATCTATATTTGTTATTAATGAAAAATTTCTTCAAAATTGATTCGTTCGAACACCTCAAGTTTTCCACCTCGAGTGGCATTGTAAATTTTTATACCATGAGCCTCGGCATATTCTTTTGCCGCCTGATAAGCAAGTGTAGATTTATAGAGTTCCGGAACATTTGTAATTTTGTCATTTTCTGAAAAGTGATCCAAAACATTCTGTTTGGAAATCGTACCGTCTGGATTTCTGCTAACAGAATAATTATGATCCACTCCTAAAAGATATATTTCTTTAAATCCCATATATACCGCCATTTGAAGACACATATAAGTCACCGTATAGCCCTGATAAAAGCACGACGAAACATCTTCAGAGAAATTAGGCAGTTTTGGATAAAAATCCTCAAATATCATATTTAGATATATTGCGTCATTAATTTTAGGATATAAAGTTAATTCTTCTAAACCTATAAATTTATTTTGTATCTGCATCTTACTGATATCTTTTGCACTTTTTTTAATCAATCGGCTATCTTGTGCACAATAATACGTTGGTCTCCATGTCGTTTTATCATATATCTCGTATATACGATGACTACCAAAACAAATCTCATCATTTAATTTTTCCAAATCTGAAACCAATAAGCTCGGTCCATTGCCTACGATAAAGCAGCGTTTTCCTTCACTACTTTTTTTCAATCTTTTAATTTGAGCAATAGATTTTTCAATACGCCTATTGTGTTGTCGTTTCAACAAATAATAATACTCAGGTTTAATAAAAATTCTGTATAATTTTCTTATAAGCTTATACATAAATCTTTCTTTATTCATTATCGTTATCCTCTATTAGTTAATTTAAAATAAATTCTATATAAAGTATAAAACAAGTCGTGACATATAAGACTTATTTTAATTTTATCTTTGATTGGTAAATACTTGCTCGTTGTAATATTCTTTTTACAGTTAATTAATTTGTCGCATATCAAATTATAAAACTTCTTATTTGAATAGCTTGTTGCTTTATACATAATATCTAATAAAGACCTACAATAAAACGAACTTGCTATATCTTTTAATTCAGGGTGTGTTGACAAAGACCAATCCAAAAATTCCTTTGCGCTTTTTTCATAATCAGTATATATGTAGAGAGATGATGCTTGGGTTATTGAATTCTTCCTTTGTCGATAATGATATAACACGTCTCTCATCATTACGACTTTTTTGGATTCATCTGCAATTTTATAAATAATCGCAATATCTTCCCATTTTCTGCCTTCTGGAAAGCAATAATGATTCCACAAACTTTTATGATATAACTTATTCCATGCAAAAAACTTTGGACCTTTATGAGCAGTCATAAGCTCTATAAATTTATTTGAACTTAATATTTCCTCTTTATCAGGCAGATAAGTTAATAATGTTTTATTTGTAGTATCTTCAAACGTTCTAAAACCTGTAGCCGCAAGGAGTACCTGATTATTAATACAGCCTTCCAATAGCAACTGTATCATTTTTTCATCTATATAATCGTCACTATCCACAAACGAGATCCATTCTCCAGTAGATTCGCTAAGCCCGGCGTTTCTTGCTGATGAAAGTCCTCCATTTTCTTTATGCAACACCTTAACTCTTGAGTCTATTTCAGTATATTGATCACATATCTCCCCACTTCCATCAGAGCTACCATCATCAACAAGTATTATTTCAAGATTGTAATAGGTTTGTGATAAAACACTGTCAACACACTGTTGCAAATATGATTTAACATTATATACAGGAACTACAACACTCACTTTTACATCAGTGCTAAATTCGTCGCTCATAAAATCTTTCTCCGTTTATAATTGCATTAAGAATCTAATTAAACTTTTTCCCAAAACATATTCATTTTTTCAAAATTAAAAAACTCTTTCGCTCACATCACTATAATCAAATTCTCTGTCTTCGACAGATTTATAAATGATATGGATGTATTCCGATAACATATAGACAGCTTCAATTCCTGAATAATCCACCGCATATATGGACTAATAAAATCATTCTTCCAAACACCATAGCTTGAATTATTTCCATAGTGAGATAAAGCAGAAACAATTATTCTAAAAAATAACACTGTACCGGCCTACCACATGTCTTGGGTCATCTGGAAATTACATAATCTCTTAAGTAAATGACTTCTTCCGTACAGAAGGAATATATTTGCGATATCAAATACCCATATGAGAGAATCCTTATAGTTAAAGACACTATTTGGGGAGAATTTTCTTTATAACTCTTAATGATAGACGGTATTAACGCAAACATGATCGGGCGGAAAAACAACAGCATTCTATACATGACCGACATGTTAAACTGAAGTGGAATACAAATGATTCCAACGGGCAATGCAATCATTAAAATCTCATTGATTCCGGCCAATTGTTTTATCTGATTGAATTTTATAAAACTTATCACCGAAAAAAATATTATTGCTAAATCCGTACCCCATGCTATAGAAGAATGTCCTACATACAAACCTTTGTCCGTACTAAGTACAATTTTATTTATCACTCCAAGCATGGCAGTAGTGAGTATAATTCCTACTATCAAAAATAAAGCAACCAGAGATTTTTTATAATGGTTTCTGTTTGTCGTTATAAATACAACTATAAAAACCGGGATCATGATCAATGCACTTGTATGCATACTTATTGCGCACAAGATAATCATTACGGTTTTTATCCAGCGTTTTTCGTACATAGTCAGCAATGAAAGCAACGCAATCGATATACTGATTGACATTCTCAATGTGTTGAACTGCGTCATTAACAATGTCAAACCCATAAAAACAACCAATGAATAGTTGTTTTTCAGGTAAACTTTTTTATAAAATTCCATTGTCAGTAGAAATGTCAATGTATGCCAAAACCCTAGTACCCATTTGTAATTGACAGTGAATTGTCTGATCATCCATACAACAAACGAAAAACCTGGTTCAAATGTTGATACCTCTGTTAAAAATGTCTTAAGTGAACAATCAGCGTTTGTGAAATTAAGATAATAGGAATATGCATCATTAGCGCCTACACCGAATTCTACTGACTTTGACACTGCAAAAACGATATAAATCGCATATGCTCCAAAAGCAAATATTGATTCCGTAGATATTGTAAGTTTTCGCTGTTTATATACGCCAATGACACTATTTTCATTCTTTAGAAATGGTGAAACAAATAACGTCATGACTGCAAGAACAGCCAAATATGATAAAGCCATGTATACCTCCAAGAAATCAAATTAACAGAATATCTTTTCATATCCTGAACCGTTTACTGACTTCCAATATTTTTTTCGCGCATATTTCACAGCATTTATTTTTATGTCCCTAAACTTTCCCTTTTCCTTTGTCCCCACCAGATGATGTATTGCCTTTTCAAAACCGGATGGATTATTGAGAGGCAAAACATATCCGCAATCATTTTCTTCCAAATCCACCCATGGCGTCTTATCACTTATAATGGGAACACACCCTGCTGCAAGTGCTTCATAAATAACATGTCCATAATTTTCTCCTTTTGTCGGGAACAGAAACGCATCATATTTTGCAAACGTATCGACAACATCCACTGCATTTACTGCACCACAGTATCGGTAATGAATATTATCCGGTAAACCCTCAAGGAGTCTCCTGCACTTTCCCCAGTATTCTTTATTCTCGATTGTTCCGTAAATATCAAAACAAACCTGAATATCTTTGATTTCACGCAATACTTCCGCACAAAACTCCAGATTCTTTTTGGGAGAAATTCTGGAAAGAAAAATCATTTTAAGCGGTTCCATCGTCTGATCTTCCTGAGTCGAAATTCCAGCAAGGTACGCATCAAAATCTACTTTTCGCGGCAGATCCTCGGCGATAATATACTCTTTAATCGTATTGCCAATTGCGTATCTTGCTTCCGCAAGTTCTATTTCTGAAGTAAAGGACCAGGTAATATTCTCAAACATCCGCAGATATTTAAACACGAACAGGAATACTCGTTTTTTCAAAGCTTTTGTCTCAATTGCACCCTTGGAAAATACACCCATTGGTGCGACATACAGCTTCTGAGATTGATGAAATCTGTGCAGAATAATTGCATGAATTGTACATTTATTAAACAACCCACAGGCGTATAAAGTATCGAAATCCTGTGAATAGCTTTTTATGGACTTCATGTTATATTCCTTCGGCGGCAGATACATCACATAAGCATTTCCAACCCGAATCCATTTGTCCGTCTCAACATCATAACTGTCTGAACAACCCATATCACAATTTTGGGTAAGTATATAAATGTCATTGTTATATCCAAAAGCATCACAGAGGTTCATTACTGTCTGCTGAGGCCCGCCTGAGCGAAACCCCGGATAATAAAATGGATTTAATATAAGAATTTTAGCCATATAACCTTCTGTAACTATGAAAAAACATAAAATTATTCATGGTTATCTCCTTCTCTGATAATAATCTTTGCAGGTAAACCACCAACCAGTGTGTCTGCGGGGACATCTTTATTCACATAAGCATTTGCCGCTATGACGCATCCGCTATGTAATGTTACCTTTCCGGTTACAACGGCACCGGTATATATTGTCACGTTATCTTCAATTATAGGAATCCCATTTCTTTTTGAATCAGCGCCTGCAGCACCAACCATTACTCCAGGGTAACAAGTGAAATCATCTCCAATACTTTGACAATTTAAAAAAATTCCATCACCATGAACTATGTTCAATCCTTTTCCAACAGACATATTGGTGTTAGCATGAATCCCATATTTATATTCGTAATGCCGCTCTATCAGATATACGATAATCCCCATCGTATATTTTTTTAACTTAGACTTCTTGCATGATTGAAGCAACCGGAACCAAACTTGATACACCAGCGCATTTCCTCGAGGAATCAATATGGTCTTTAAAAAAGTGATTATACCCCCCCCCGCACAAATTTTTGTGAAATCACTTTTAATATATTCAGCTGCGCTTATATTTTCAGACCGCAATTTGTTCACCATTTTTTCCATACCATCTTATCTATGATGCCTACATAACTCTGTATTATCTTCACAACTTTTGTGCTCACATTTGTATCCATATAAGCCGGAACCCCTGCAGCATCGTCACCGTTTTTATGCATAGCAACAGCGAGATCAACTGCCTGAAGAATCTGCTCTGTTGTAATACTTCCCATCGTAAATACGCCCTTGTCCATCGCCTCGGGACGCTCCGTTGATGTTCTTATAGACACAGCGGGATATTGAAAAAACGCACTTTCTTCGGGAAGTGTTCCACTGTCGGAAACGACACAAAATGCATTTTTCTGAAGCTTGTTGTAATCAAAGAATCCTAAGGGCTTATGCTGAATGACCCTACTGTCAAACTTAAACCCGCGGGTTTCAATGTATTTCTTTGAACGCGGGTGGCAGCTGTAAAGGATGGGCATATCATATCTTTCAGCCATAGCATTAACTGCATGCATCAGACTGAAAAAGTTATCTTCGATATCAATATTCTCCTCACGATGGGCTGAAAGAAGAATATACTTTTCCGGATCGAGTCCTAATTTTTCAAGTACGTCACTATGTTCTATCCTGTTCCCATACTCTGCCAATACCTCTGCCATCGGTGACCCCACAACATAGGTGTATTCAGGTTTAACACCCGTGTCGAGAATATATCGTCTGGCATGTTCCGAATAGCAAAGATTGACATCACTTGTCACATCCACAATTCTCCTGATAACTTCTTCCGGAAGATTTTCGTCTTTGCACCGGTTTCCTGCTTCCATATGAAATACCGGTATTTTCAGCCTTTTTGCAGAGATAACACATAAGCAGGAATTTGTATCGCCCAGAACGATCAGTGCATCCGGCATGACCTTTGACATGAGTTCATATGATTTGGCAATCACGTTTCCCATGGTCTGCCCAAGATTTTCACCCACTACGCCAAGATAATAATCCGGTTCTCTAAGACCTAACTCTTCAAAAAAAACTTTATTGAGTTCATAGTCATAGTTCTGTCCGGTATGCACCAGTATATGGTCAAAATATTTGTCAGCTTTCTTTATAATTGCTGACATTTTTATTATCTCGGGTCGTGTGCCGACGATAGTCATCAGTCTCAGCTTACTCATATGAAATATCCTTTACAGATCATAGTGTTTATAAAGTTCTTTATGTGAAAACATCCACTCTGACATCTCTTTTATCATAGTTCTGTAATCCGGAATCAAATACCTGCCATCAATCTTTGACGCAATCAGAGATTTGTCGAGAGAAACGCCTTCAACGGGATTTACTGTAAGTTCATCCCCTTTGAGATAGTGATTAAACAATTTTAAAAGTTCATATTTGGTAATGCTCTCCTGTGGAACAGAATTATATATTCCTGTTATCTCATGCTCCATGACATACTCCATTGTCCTGGCAAGTTGGAGCGTTGTCTGTCCTGTCCAAACGGCACCCGTATATCCGTTGATGCTGCCGCTTTGCTTCATGAACCAATTCAGAAGTCCGATCCCGTTTTCATTAATATCAGGGCCAACAATGGAGTTTCTAAGCGTCGTATTTTTTTCATCCTCCAGTTCTCCGAGTGCTTTTGTCCGATCGTAGAACGTCTCTCCATCCCGTAAATCATTTACTCTATAAGAACCTTGCTTTCCTGAAAAAACACAATCCGTACTCATATGTATGATCCGTGTTTCCATATTCTTTGTTACCTGCGCAAGAAAATGCGGAAGATACGAATTCAGCAGAACTGCACCGGCATGATTATTTTCTGCGAAATGATTAAGCACCCCTATACAGTTAATGACATAATCAAACTTTCCGTCTTCAATGACCTTTTTCACGAAATCAAAATCCGTTGCATCACCGACGATTCCATCTACAAGCGGATTGGGTTCTAAGGAGAATCCAACCACGCTGTAACCTTTTTCAATTAAATAAAGCGCTATCTGATGTCCTGCCATGCCGGCGGATCCCATCACCAAAACTTTTTTGCTCATTCGTTTACCCCTGTCACTTATTCAAGCACGCTCTGACATAATCGGTTGTCAAGAGTTTGTTTACAATGCCATCTATATCCAGTCTCGTTGTGTTATGGCTTGTATAGGAATCATCTGCCATCGTATGCACTTCGCCTTTGACAAAAAATTTGTCATAGTTCAGATCCCTGCTATCCGCAGCCACACGGAAATATCCTCCCATATCTTCGGAGCGAAGACGTTCTTCCCGTGTCATCAGCGTCTCATAAAGTTTCTCACCATGACGTGTACCGATGATATTAGTTCCCGTATCACCGAACAGTTTCTGTACTGCTTTCGCAAGATCACCGATCGTTGAGGCATCCGCTTTCTGAATAAACAAATCTCCGGGATTCGCATGATGAAAAGCAAATTTCACCAAATCTACTGCTTCATCCAAATTCATCAGGAACCGGGTCATATTCGGATCCGTAATAGTAATGGGATTCCCCGATTTAATCTGGTCAATAAACAGCGGTATCACACTTCCGCGGCTGCACATGACATTGCCGTAGCGGGTACAGCAGATCACGGTTCCGCCCTGTTCCGCCGCTACTCGTGCATTTGCGAAAATAACGTGTTCCATCATTGCTTTTGATATGCCCATCGCATTAATCGGATAGGCTGCCTTGTCAGTTGATAAACAAACAACGCGCTTGACCCCCGCTTCAATCGCCGCGTGAAGCACATTATCCGTACCGATCACATTGGTGCGCACAGCCTCCATGGGAAAGAATTCACATGAAGGCACCTGTTTAAGCGCTGCAGCGTGAAATATGTAATCGACTCCGTGCATGGCGTCCTTTACCGATTGCAGGTTGCGTACATCTCCAATGAAAAATTTGACTTTTTGCGCCTGTTCCGGATGTTTCGCCTGCAGCTCATGCCGCATGTCGTCTTGTTTCTTTTCATCACGGCTGAATATTCGGATTTCAGCCAAGTCCGTCTGCAGAAAATGTTTCAGGACAGTATTGCCAAAACTGCCTGTTCCGCCGGTAATCATAAGTGTTGCATTGGAAAATTCGTCATTGTGAATCATATTTTTATTCCTTTTTCATATAAACTGTCTTCATATATTTTCATCAATTGATTGACAACCTGTTTTATGTCATATCCGGCATTTCTCACTATATCGGAGCCTTTGGTCCTATCTGTTTTTTTGTTATAAAGCGCATCTATCGTGTCGCACCAACATGAAATGGGTGCATCTAACGGTACAAGTTTGACATTTTCTGAAAGTTTAACCTCGGGTGAAACAGACGAACTGATAACACAAGGGAGTCCGGAAGCCTGTGCCTCTATCCCAACCACCGGAAGTCCTTCATATAAACTCGGCAAAAGAAAGATGTCAAACGCCTGCATAAGTTCATTAACATCGTTTCGGGTACCAAGAAAGACAATATTTTTCTCTATTCCTAAGGATGTACACTTTTGTCTGACAACCTCAAATAATTCACCTGTACCAACCAGCACAAGTTTGGAATTCTTGTGATTGTTTAAATACTCTGCAAAAATTTTTATAAGAAGCTCATGATTTTTTTGCACAGCAAATCTGCCGACATGTCCAATAGTTATTTCATCTTTGATTCCCAAATGTTTTCTTATTTCTTCTCTTTTCGATAAATCAAAAGTATACTTTTCAATGTCTATTGCATTGTTCAATACTGCAAACTTTGTTCCATTAAAAAGCCAGTTTCCGGCTTCTGTAGAGCAGGCAATCTTAACATCGGCTATCTCTGACAGCTTTTTTATTGATCTATTATGAATAGTTTTGTATACCGTTCGTTTTATGATATTACTTTGGATATTCTGGCTTGCAGTATTATGAGAGTGTGAAACACAAACCGGAACCCCGGCTTTTTTTGCTTCTTTCAGAAAAAAATAACCGGCAGCATCCATATGGGAATGAACAATTTCATACTTGTTCTCTCTCAAAACCTTTGCCATCTCTCGCTGATTCTTTATAAAGTTTTCTCCTCTGGGTGTGACATAATACAAGCGGCTTCCACAAGATAACAAATACTTATGTATATCATTGTCCCGGCAATCTTCTTCATGGCCATGAACCAGAAAATCAATATGATATTTTGTATGATCAATATTATTGTAGTAACTTAAAACAACTGCTTCGGTGCCCCCTTTATGAAAAGTGCCATTTAATGCATATAAAATATTTTTCATAAACAAATCTCCTGCGTTGCAGTCGTAAATTCTTTACTTATGTACAAACAATACTTCTTCAGCACGATCAAGAAGCCTGCTTTTATTAAAGTTTTCCTGCGAATATCTCAATGCGTTTCTGCCCAGTTCTGCCCTTTCTTCCTGCGTCAGACGCATCATCTGAATAATGTTTTGTGTCAAACCATCCACATCTTCGGCATCACTGACCAATCCTGAATAAGAATCTTTGATGATTCTCTGAACCTCACCATCAGCAGAAACAAGGATTGGTTTTCCACATGCCATACACGACTGTGTTTTCGCCGGTATTGTCATTGAAAACACCTCGCTCTTTGACAGACAAATCAAAAGAGCATCGGCAAAGAAAAAGTATTCCGGTATTTTTTCCGCCGGTTTCCGGTCAATAAAAATGAAGAATTGCCCGGTTCCGGATTTCTTGATTTTTTCTTCCAGTTCCGGTTTATATCGACCATCACCGATCATATTAAATCTGACCAATAAATCTTTTTCACGAAGCTGTTCAGCAACCTCTGCCAGTATTCCCAGACCTTGTGCATAACCCATGTTTCCCGCAAAAACAATATTGAATATTCCATCTGAAGGTATTTCATTTTTTGGTGCATCCTTCAGGGGTTTATAAAAATCCTCCGCATATTGCGGCCAGTAAACTATTTTTTCATCCGACTCTTCTTCATTACATCCAATACGACTGCTTATATCGTTTCTGAAACTTTTCGATGAAATAAAAATTCTGTCGCAATGTCTGTATATATAGCTCACCATCCTGCTGATCGGTCCGATAATAAGCTTATTGTGTATTCCTGTAATAATCTCCACATTCTGTGGCCACAAATCCGTAACATATAAATGATTTGGTATTTTTCTTTTCTTTGAAAGCCAAACGCCGATCAGCGCCTGCGTCATTGGCGAGACCTCATATGTAAAAATTGTATCCGGCTTCAACCTTGTAAATATTTTCCAGATATATCCGGAAACCACAAATGATAAATAATTACAAATCAGTCCAAAGGATGAATTTCCCCGTGCCGTAATCGGTAAACGGATAATATCTACTCCATTCCAGGCTTCACGGCGTTTCTTACGCCATCCATACCCTTCAAAAAACTTTCCTTTCGGATAATTCGGTATTCCCGTCAAAACCGTCACTTTATATCCGCGTTTGACCCACTCTGCGGCAATATCATTGATTCGAAATTGCTCAGGATAAAAATACTGCGATATAATCAGGATGTGTTTTTTCTCCATACTCACTGTGACTCCGTTTTTTCTATGGATCTGATCAAAGATATCGTTTTAAACTCTTTCTCCTCACTCATCCCCATCTCATACCGCATACTTCCAAACGCTTTATTCACCACCGGCGTCACATGGCTCAGCAGCTTCAGCGCCCAGCCCAATCCTTTCACCAGCCGCACTTTCTTTCCGTGCGCCGCCGCAATCATCTGCACCAGCTCGCTGGTATTGCTGTACTGGTCGTTCTGCGGCCAGAAGGTGCCGCTTTTCTTCCCCTCAACCATCAGCCGCACGAATTCGCACAGGTTTTCGATATACAGCATGGAGCGCTCGTTTTTCACATAGGGAAAGACCGGGGTTTTCTGTGCGATTTTGGAAAGCAGGGGATAATTTCCTTTGCTTCCTTTACCATAAATCATGGGCGGCCGCAGGATGACTACCTGAAAGCTCTCATCTGCCAGGGGGCGTATGCCATTTTCCGCCTGCACCTTGCTGTCTCCATAGCAGTTGGCCGGGGAAACCGGCGTATCCTTCGTAATCAGCTTGTCCTCTCCGATGGGCGCGCTGTCGCCGTAGACGATGGCGCTGCTCATAAAGATAAACTGGCCTGCGCCGTCGGTCTTGGCCTTCTTGGCTGTTTCTATGGTCAGATCCGTGTTCACCGCATAATAGAGCTTTTCTTTTTCCGCGCTGATCCTGCCGCTGTCGGAATGGGCGATCCCCGCCACATGGAACACACTGTCATACCCGGAAAAACTTTTCTTCCGCCAGCTGCCGTCGATCATATCCACGGTATCGATCTTATACTGTTCCGGGTAATGTTCCTTTATATACCTTTCAAAGGACGTTCCGATGTAGCTGTCCGCTCCGGTGATCAGGATTCGTTTCATTTGCCTGCAGCCTCTCTTCGCTCCGGGTATTGACTGGAAGCAGATGCCTGCATATGCAGTGTCCCGGTACCGCCTTCCACCACCCCGTCATGCCGCAGCACCGCCAGAAAGGTGCCGAAAAAACAGCGGCAGTCAAAGGCAAAGGCTTTCCATCCGCCCTGCTGCAGTTTCCGGGCATATTCACCATCCAGTTTGGCTTTCACAGGGATTTCCAGTTCATCACGGCCATTGATTTGCGCCCAGCCGGTGAGCCCCGGTTTCACGTCATTGGCGCCGTAGCGATCCCGTTCCGCAATCAGATCATCCTGATTCCAGAGGGCGGGACGCGGTCCCACAAAACTCATGGTGCCCCGAAAGATGCAAAACAGCTGCGGCAGTTCGTCCATGGAGGTTTTGCGCAGCAGATTCTGAAAGGGCGTCAGCATGGTTTCTCCCTGAAACTGATGCGTCGGCGTATCATGGGGAACCGTCACCGGCATACTGCGAAATTTCAATATAGTAAAATAAGATTTATGTATGGCAATCCGTTTCTGCTTAAACAGCGCGGGTCCTGGAGAATCCAGTTTTATGATAATGGCGATGATGCCCATGGGCAGTGCCAGAAAAAGAATCGCCACAACCGATAGCAGGATATCCATGCCCCGCTTGAAAACATGCTGATACATTTACATTTGCTCCCTTACCGGATGAATTTCTTCCATCGTCAGTCCGGCCATGATTTTCTCCGCTGCCTCGGCAGCGTCCATCTTTGCGATCCGCATTCCTGCGGGCACATGCTGTCCGCTTTCCACAACCGCCCCGCTTTCCACAACCGCGCCGCAGTCCACATGGCAGAAATCCATCACGATACTGTTATGATTGATTATTGCACCCATGGAAACATAGCTTCCGGCACCCACCAGCGCATTGGCCTGTACCCCAGCCAGAGGCTCCACCACACAGCCTTCCCGCAGCTGCGCCGATGGAGATACGTAAGCCCTGGGGGACACCAGTACCGGAATCCGGTAGCCTGTGCTTTTCAGCCGTTCTGTCCACATCCGGCGCAGTTTCGGATCTCCCATGGCCACGATGGCATAACCGTAGGTTCCGGCGAAAGTTTCATAATCCTTGAACTTGCCCACAGCTTCTTCGTGGTAATTGGGATTCATCTCCCCATATCCGTCATCCAGAAAATCGATTTTTTCAAAATATTGCAGTGCCAGGGCAATTTCTTTCACGACTGTGCCATATTGCCCGGCGCCTAAGATCAGTAAATTTCTGTTTTCCATTTTGCTCCATCACGCGCCTGTCTCGTCCCATACCATCCGGCAGCGATCCAGCAGCGCGATCCTTCTCTCATCCAGCTTCTCCTTGTTTTCCCGCTGGCGTTTCACCCAGCGTCCCAGACAAAAGCCGCTGCCGCTTCGGTAGGTCACCGGCACCTGCAGGTTGCCGTGCTCCTGATAGTAAACCCCCGCTTCCTGCAGTCCTTTTTCCCACTGCCGTTCCGAAGGGCTCCGCCAGTCCATTCCGATGCTTTCCAGCCGTGCCGCCCGTTCCGTCTTCAACTTTCCGGCTCGTTCGGCTCTGCGCTGTTCCTCCAGCCAGGTGCTTAAACGAATACCGTCTTCCGTCTGATAATCCGGCGGTATTTCCAGATTTCCTGTCGCCCGGTAAAACCGTTCCACCGCCTGAAAACTGCGGTCCCATTTGCTCTGGTTGATATCCCAGATCATCCCCAGGGCTTCCAGCGCCGCCGCCTGTTCCCGGCTCATCCGGTGATACCCGTTGGGGTGGTTGTGATCGTTTCTCCGGTTGGACAGCCAGCTCCCCAGCCGGAACCCGTCCGCGCAAACGTAGGTCACTGACGCGTTTAAGTTGCCGTGCTGCCTTGCGTAGTCTGCCGCATACCGATAGCCTTTTTCCCAGGCATCTTCCTCTGCCGGAACGATGCCAAGTGCTTCCAGCTTCTGCATCTTCTCCGGCTCCAGCCGTCCGGTTCTTCCTTTCCGGATCTGATTTTTGATCCAAAGCTGCAGGCTGGCCTGTTCCGGCTGCGCCAGTCCCATCGGCGTCTGCCGGCTGTCCTGCCGCCCGTAGTATGCCTTTGCCTGGGCGTAACTGCGTTCCCACTGCAGATCCCGGGTGCCCGTTGGCTTTAACCCCAGCGCCTGCAGCCGTTCCATTTGTCCTTTCCTTAAAGCCTTGCCTGCAGTATGACTGCCTGCCAGTTTGGCTTTCTGCTCCGAAACCCATTTTCCCAGCCAGATGCCATCGCTGACATAATCTGCGGGAATGGTATTGATGTCCCCATGGATGGCCTGGTACTTTTCCAGAAGCGCATACCGCTTCTCCCACGGGTCTTCTTTCTCCCAGACCATACCCAGCGCGTCCAGTTTTTCTTTCTGCGCCCCGGTAAGGGCGGCCGTCCTTTGCCGCCTGAGCCAGGCCCCCAGGCAAAATCCATCTTCTGTGGCGTAGCCGGAAGGGACGTTTAAGTTTCCATGAGATTTATGATATTGACAGGCGGCTTCATATCCGCGCTGCCACCGCTGTTCCTGCATGCCGTTCCACTGCATCTGCAGTCCGTCCAGAGCTGCGATCTGCGCTTCCGTCAGCGCACCGCTTCCCGTCTTTTTGTTCTGCCGCAGCTTTCTTATCCATGCCCCCAGCCGGACGCCATTTGCATCCACATAGTCTGCCGGGACGGCCAGATTTTCGTGGGCTTCGTAGTAGGCTTTTGCTGCCTGAAAATTGCTTTCCCACAAATGATCCGTTACGTTCCAGACCATTCCGATCTGATCCAGCTGATGGATTCTGGCTTCCGTCAAAGACTGAACGGCAATGCCGTTCTTTCGACACATCCGAAGATTCGCAATCCAGCGGCCAAGGGCTGTACCCTCCGCCGTCACGTAGCCTGCCGGAACCAGTAAGTCGCCGTTGATTTCATAGTAACGTTTTGCTTCCGCAAAGTTTTTGTTCCACTGCAGATCCTTTACGTTTTCCCAGATCATGCCGATCTCATCCAGCAGCGCGATTTGTCTTTCATCCAGATGTCCGTACTGCTCCTGCCGCCGCACCTTCCGCTGGGTATGGATCCAACTGCCCAGCGGGTATCCGTCCTCCGTGCGATAGCGCTTCGGCACCTGCAGATTTCCCTGCGTCTGATAGTAGTCCTTCGCGTGGACATACATGGTTTCCCAGGAGGCGGAAAGAGATTCTTCCAGCTTTCCGAATAACCGCAGGCTGTCCTTCGTCTCATCGATAACGGAGAAATGCTCGTTCACGATCTCCTGTTCCCTCCCATGGGAACGGTAGTAGACCGTGGTCAGCTGCATTTCCTCTTCCAGCGTGCCGATGCTGTACAGGTTTTCAATATTCAGTACGACGTCAAAAATGACGGCGCTTTCGCTCCTTCCGGCCGCCAGCGCACGCCCGATCTGCTGTTTGTATATGATGGGCGACACCGTGGGCCGCAGCAGGATCACGCCGCTGATATCGTCAATGTGAATGCCCTCGTTGAGTGCGTCGATACAGTAAAGAAGCCGTAAATGGTCTTCCTTCTGATCCTCCTTAAACTGCCGAAAAGACAGGCTTGCGGAAGGATCCTCCGTATAAACGGAATAGATCCGCGGACACGGGTCTACCTTTCCAAACCATTCGGCCGCATGGGTCATCATCTCCCGCATATGTACAGCATTGGCGCAAAAAACGATGTATTTTCCGTGCCGGCTGGTCATATGCCGGTCAAAGATCACGTCCAGACCCTCCGCCTGTTCCAGTGCCCGGCGAAATCGTTCCAACGCCTGCTCGGCCGCCTGTCTGCGCTCCGGAGAATGCAGCTTTGCAATGCGTCTGCCGTATACATCCAGTGATTTCCGGTAAGAATACAAAGCAGTGATATATCGCGGCGGGTTTAATATGCCCCGCACAATAGCTTCGCCCAGACGCATTTCCGACGCCACATTTCCATCAAACAGTTCGTCAGCCATATCCCGCTGATGATCCAGATAGCGGATGGCCGTGGCAGACAGCCCCAGCACGGGCACCTGCGGAAAGCTTTCCAGCAGTCTTTGCACGCCATTACCCCACTGTTCTGCCCCGCAGCGATGAAACTCATCCAGGATGATATAATCCGGCATCAGGGACGAAAGTTCCCCCTCGTCCATCAGCATCAGCTTTGCATAGGTAAAAAAACGGATATTCTGCGGGATGAAACCGCCGGTCATCTGCGCCAGATTTTCCGTCTGGGTTTTGAAAATATACGAAGACGGCGACAGCCAGAGCATACGTTTCTCCGGAAAATCTTCGCAGAGCTTAAAAGCAATCAGCGATTTCCCGGTTCCCGTCGGATGAATGACCGCAGCTCTGTGCCTGCTGCGCAGCAGTTCCAACGCCGATGCATATGCAATTTGATTATGTTTAAAAAGCGTGATCATTTTTCTATATCTATTTGTTTTGCTAACCGGAAACGCCATATCTTGTATTTTTATTTCGCAAAGTTTACAACTTTGCGAAAAGCATAAAAAAAGCCGGTGTTTACAGCCTTTTGCAGCTGCAAGCTCCGACTTTTTTCTATATTTAAATGCCGAAATATTCAAAGACCGAATACGGACAGTTTATTGATATTCTTTCGCTTGATTTCCATGGATGAATGAATATAACACTCCAATGTAATGGATGTATTCGCATGCCCCAGAATCTCTGAAAGAGATTTAATCTCCACCCCTGCTTCCATACAGCGCGTTGCAAAGGTATGCCGCAGCGTATGGAAATGCACGCCGGAAAGGCTGCAGTCCATGGCATATTTTTTCAGGCGGTACTGCAAAGCCCGGGGTTCCATGAAATGTTCGTTCCCCGTGAGAAAAAACGCATCCTGTTTACCGGGTTTCGCAGACGCGCACAAGGCGGCGATATGCTCCGTCAGCGGAATGATACGGACAGACTGGTCGCTTTTGGGCGCGCCGATGAGTATTTTTGTCCGGGCACCGTGACTGTCTGTGTTTTTCAGACGCTGCATCGTATCTGTGATGCGAATGGTCTTTTCACTGATTGAGACATGGTTCCACCGCAAAGCGCAAAGCTCGCCGATACGAATGCCCGTAGACAGCGCCAGCAGGATCCCCAGCTTGCAAAAATCCATTTCTCTTAATAAATAGGAAACAAGCCGGTTCTGTTCCTCTACCGACAATACCCGCACTTCTTTTTTTCGTTCTTTCGGATAGATGAACTCTGCCACCGGCAGCGGATGATCCGACAGTTTTGCCGAAAATTGCAAAACACCGTGCAGCACCAACAGGATATCCTTCACGGTTTTCGGCGAAAGACCTTTTTCTTCCAGAAGCAGATTGGTAAATGCGGCGATTTTTCCGGTGGTCACGGCAGCAGGCCAGCAGTCTCGAAAGGCTGGTAAGATGTGTTTACTGATAATCATCTCATAGCGGACCCGTGTAGACTCTTTCCATGTTCCCCGATGCATCGACAGCCACAAATCGCAGTACCAGCCCAGCCGGTGCCGTATGTGTACAGTTCGTCCGTCTTTTCTTTTGTACATATTTTCACTTTTTAACATTTTCCTCATCCTCTTTCTGTAAATTAGTACTCCTATTTTACCGGCTGGAAATATTTTTCTGTAAATAATTCATGTTTCATGTTGCTTTTTCTTTCACATTGTGATATAAGATATAGGAATCTATGAAATCGCAAAGTTGTAAACTTTGCGAATTTTTTTATGCAAAAAAAACCTGTGAAAATGCATTGTTTTCGCTGCATTTTCACAGGCTTCCGTGTTCTTTCATTACAATATGAATGCTCTATCCGTTCTGCCGGTTCCGCGCGTATTTTCCGAACTGGTTTTTCAGACGGATCACCAGCTCCGCATTGTCATTGGTGGCGGCAAACAAATCCAGCACCCGTTCCACCGTTTCTTCTGATTTTCCGGTATTGAAATGCCGCCGCATATAGTACATGGCCTCCCGTTCATCGGGGCTCAGCAGCAGATCCTCCCGCCGCGTGCCCGATTTGACAATATCGATGGCAGGGAAAATCCGCCGTTCGGACAGTTTCCGATCCAGTACCAGTTCCATGTTGCCGGTACCCTTAAATTCCTCAAAGACCACATCGTCCAGTTTGGAGCCTGTATCCACCAGCGCGGTGGCCAGTATGGTAAGGCTGCCCCCTTCCCGGATATTCCGCGCCGCGCCGAAAAATCGCTTCGGCATATGCAGCGCGGCGGGATCCAGACCGCCTGACAAGGTCCTTCCGCTGGAAGGAATGGTCAGGTTGTAGGCCCGGGCCAGCCGGGTAATGCTGTCCAGCAGAATCACCACATCCTGCTTGTGTTCCACCAGCCGCTTCGCCCGCTCCAGCACCATTTCCGACACCCGTTTATGCCGCTCCGGCAGCTCGTCAAAAGTGGAATAAATCACCTCCACATTTTCCCCGGGAATGGATTCTTTCATGTCCGTCACTTCCTCCGGCCGTTCGTCGATCAGCAGGATAATGATATGCACTTCCGGATTGTTTTTTACCATGGCCTTGGCAATGGCCTTCAGCAAAGTGGTTTTTCCTGCCTTCGGCGGCGAAACGATCATCCCCCGCTGGCCTTTGCCGATGGGGGAAATCAGATCGATGATTCGGATGGCGCGATTGCTGCTGCCCTCCGAAATCCGCATCCGTTCATCGGGAAACACCGGAATCATATCTTCAAAATTTTTTCTGTGGGAAGTTTCCTGCAAAGAATAGCCGTTGACTGACTTGATGTAAAGAAGGGCGCCGAATTTTTCGTTCTGGGTTTTGACACGGATATTTCCTTCTATGATATCTCCGGTCCGCAGGTTAAATCTGCGGATCTGGGAGGGCGCCACGTAAATATCGTTGTCCCCCGGCAGATAATTGGCGCTTCGAATGAAACCGAAGCCGTCCTGCATGACTTCCAGTATGCCCTTTGCCGTCACACCGCTGTCCAGGCTGGAGTTTGCGAAACTGCTGGCATTGCTTTTCTGTGCCGGTTCTGTTTTCGGAGCTTCTTCCCGTTCCGGCTTCTGCGCAACCTGTACAGGTTCTTCCGCCTGCGGCGCCTCCTCCTGCACCGGCTTTCGTACTGCCTGTGCAGATTCTTCCTGCACTGCTTTCTGTGCCGCCTGTGCTGCGTTTTCTTTCTCGTCTTCCTCCAGCATCCGTGCAATCAGATCATTTTTCCGAAGCGAAGAAATCTTTTTCAGGCCTCTTACCTTTGCGATGGCCCGCAATTCCGTTAAAGGCAGTGACAGATACTTTTCCCGCATACTCATTTGCTTTCCTCCAGATTTCTGCAGCAGTTTGATGTGTTCTTCCGGATGGTTATATCCTCCGCTGTTTTACACAAAGTCTTCAATTAATCAACACAATTTCTTCACATTTTGTTTCTATAGTAATCATTGTAGTAGTGAAAACTATTACAACTTTCATAACTCGGCCAAGCCGGGAGTCGCACCCGGCTTGGTACTCCCTCTTTTTTCTCCTTTGTACAGATAATCTCGCCATGGCAACATGGCGGGATTTCTTCTTTTATTTCAGCAATTTCTTTACAAACTTTCCGGTATAGGACTTATCGCAGGCCGCCACTTCTTCCGGCTTGCCGCAGGTCACCACCGTGCCGCCGCCGTCGCCGCCTTCCGGCCCCATATCGATCAGATAATCTGCCGATTTGATCACATCCAGATTGTGTTCGATGACGATGATGGTATTGCCCGCGTCCGTCAGCCGCTGCAGAATCTGAATCAGCTTGTTGACATCGTCAAAGTGCAGTCCGGTGGTGGGTTCGTCCAGAATGTACACCGTTTTTCCGGTGCCCCGCCGGGACAGTTCCGTCGCCAGCTTGATCCGCTGCGCCTCTCCCCCGGACAGGGTGGTTGAGGGCTGTCCCAGTTTAATATATGAAAGTCCCACGTCATATAGACACTGGAGTTTGGTGCGGATTTTCGGCACCGCGTCAAAAAAGTCAAGGGCCTCTTCCACTGTCATATCCAGCACTTCAAAGATATTTTTGTCCTTGTATTTCACTTCCAGCGTTTCATGGTTATACCGCTTACCTTTGCATACTTCGCAGGGGACAAATACATCGGGCAGGAAGTGCATTTCGATTTTAATGATGCCATCCCCTTTGCAGGCCTCGCATCTGCCGCCTCGGACATTGAAGCTGAACCTGCCTTTGGTATAGCCCTTTCGCTTTGCGTCTCTGGTCTGGGCAAAGATATCCCGGATCAGATCAAAAGCCCCCGTATAGGTCGCGGGATTGGACCGGGGCGTCCTGCCGATGGGAGACTGATCGATATTGATCACCTTATCCAGCTGTTCTAAACCAGTTACGGTTTTGTGTTTTCCCGGAATGGTTCTGGCGTGATTTAACTTCTTCGCCAGCACCTGATACAGAATATCATTCACCAGAGAGCTTTTTCCGGAACCGGAAACGCCGGTCACACAGGTAAATACCCCAAGGGGAAAATCCACGTCAATGTGCTTGAGATTGTTCTGCGCCGCCTGTTTGACGCTGATCCAGCCAGTGGGACTGCGTCTGGTTTCCGGCACGGGAATACATTTTCTGCCGCTTAAGTAGTCGCCGGTCAGCGACTCCTTACACTGCATGATCTCTTCCGCCGTGCCGCAGGCAACTACCCGGCCGCCGCCGATACCGGCTTCCGGACCGATATCCACGATATAATCCGCCGTCCGCATGGTATCTTCATCGTGCTCCACCACAATGACGGTGTTGCCCATATCCCGCAGATTCTGTAAGGTATGGATCAGTTTTTCATTGTCCCGCTGATGCAGGCCGATGCTGGGTTCGTCCAGAATATAGACAACGCCGGTGAGGCCCGAACCGATCTGGGTCGCCAGCCGGATCCGCTGCGCCTCTCCCCCGGACAGGGTGCCTGCGGCACGGCCCAGAGAAAGATAGTCAAGGCCCACTTCGATAAGAAATCCTACCCGGGCGTGAATTTCCTTTAATATAGTTTTTCCGATTAACTGCTGCTGGGGTGTCAGTTCCAGACCGGAAAGAAACGACTGTAATTCGGATACAGACAGACTGGTCACTTCAAAAATATTCTTCCCTCCTACTGTAACAGCAAGACTGGATTTTTTCAAGCGCATTCCTTTACATTTTTCACAGGGAGTGATCCGCATAAAGGTTTCATACTCCGCTTTGACGATATCCGAAGCGGTTTCCCGATATCTGCGGTTCAGATTTTCAATGAGTCCCTCGAAGGCCACGTCGTAAATGCCCTCGCCCCTCTGTCCTTTATAGTAAACCTTGACCTTTTTCCCTTCCGTTCCGTAAATCAGCATCTTCCGAATGTCCTCCGGCAGTGCTTCAAAAGGGGTATCCAGGGAAAAATCATATTCCTTTGCCAGCGCGGTAAGCACCGCATGGGTGAAACTGGAAGCATCGGTACAGGACTGCCAGCCCGGCGCCGCAATGGCGCCCTCCGACAGTGCAAGAGACGGTTCCGGAATAATCAGCTCCGGATCGAATTTCATTTTAAAGCCCAGCCCGAAGCACACCGGGCAGGCGCCGAATGGATTGTTAAAAGAAAAGCTGCGGGGTTCCACCTCTTCAATGCTGATGTCGCAGTCCGGACAGGAAAAGCTGTCGCTGAAGGTCAAAAGTTCCTCCTCCGCAACATCGGCGTAAAGCAGCCCTCCCGAAAGATTCAGTGCGTTTTCAATGGATTCCGCCAGCCGTGTTTCGATACCTTCCCGGATCATCAGCCGGTCTACAATGATCTCGATGTTGTGCTTGTTGTTTTTTTCCAGCCTGATTTCCTCGGAAAGATCGTAAAGATTGCCGTCCACCCGCACCCGGACGTAGCCGCTCTTGCGCGCCTGATCAAACACCTTGGCGTGCTCGCCCTTGCGGCCCCGCACCACCGGCGCCAGCAGCTGGATCCTGGTCCGCTCCGGATACTGCATCAGCCGTTCCACCATCTGATCCACGGTCTGCCGCTTGATCTCTTTGCCGCAGTTGGGGCAGTGCACGATTCCGATTCGCGCATACAGCAGCCGGAAATAATCATAGATTTCCGTCACGGTGCCCACGGTAGATCTGGGATTGCGGTTGGTGGATTTCTGATCAATGGAAATGGCAGGGCTCAATCCGTCGATCCGCTCTACCTGGGGTTTTTCCATCTGTCCCAAAAACTGTCTGGCGTAACTGGAAAGGGATTCCATGTATCGGCGCTGTCCCTCCGCATAAATGGTATCGAAAGCCAGGGAAGATTTGCCGGATCCGCTCAGTCCCGTCAAAACCACCAGCTTGTTTCTGGGAATATCTACATCGATGTCTTTTAAATTGTGTTCCCGTGCGCCGCGCACCTTGATATAGTCAATTTTCTTCATGTTCCGATATCAGTTCCTTTATCTTAATCAGCTCGTCGCGGTACAGCGCAGCGGATTCAAAATCCAGCTCTGCCGCCGCTTTTCGCATTTTCTTTTCGGTCTGCATGCTTAGTTTTTCCAGTTCCTTCCGGCTCATGGATTCCAGATCCTTCTTCAGGCCGGCTTCCTGCTTCTCCACTTCCGTAGAAATGCGGATCAGATCCCGGACGGATTTTTCAATGGTTTTCGGCGTAATGTGATGGGCCGTATTGTATGCCTGCTGGATTTTACGCCGCCGGTTGGTCTCGTCGATGGCCGTCTTCATGGAATCGGTCATCTCGTCCGCAAACATAATGACCCGGCCTTTGGCATTTCGTGCCGCACGGCCCACCGTCTGAATCAGCGCGGTAGCCGAACGCAAAAACCCTTCCTTGTCCGCGTCAAGGATTGCCACCAGTGAAACCTCCGGAATATCCAGTCCCTCCCGCAGCAGGTTGATGCCCACCAGCACATCGAAGGCATCCAGCCGCATATCCCGTATGATTTTGCTCCGGTCAAAGGCAGTAATATCGGAATGCAGATACCGGACCCGGATCCCTGCCTCCCGCAGGTAGTCAGTCAGGCTTTCCGCCATGCGTTTGGTCAGCGTCGTCACCATGATCTTGTGCTTATCTGCCGTTTCCTTTTTGATCTCACTGATCAGGCGGTCGATCTGTCCCTTCACCGGATAAACGGTAATCTCCGGATCCAGCAGTCCCGTGGGCCGGATCAGCTGCTGCACCCGTTTCAGCTCGTGTTCCTCCTCATAGGGTCCCGGGGTCGCCGAAACAAACAGCACCTGATCGATATGCTGTTCAAATTCCTCAAAACATAAAGGACGGTTGTCCAGCGCGGAGGGCAGGCGGAAGCCGTATTCCACCAGCGTTTCCTTCCGGGAACGGTCTCCCGCGTACATGCCCCGGATCTGGGGAATCGTCATATGGGATTCGTCAATCATAATGATGAAATCCTCGGGAAAATAGTCCAGCAGCGTAAAGGGCGGTTCCCCGGGGGCAAGACCGGACAAATGCCGCGAATAATTTTCAATGCCGCTGCAGACGCCGGTTTCCCGCATCATTTCCACATCGAAATGGGTCCGCTCCGCGATGCGCTGGGCTTCAATCAGCTTGTCATGCTGCTTGAAATATTTGACCCGTTCTTCCATTTCTTCCTCAATCGCCGCCACGGCCCGCTTCATATTTACCTCGTCCACCACATAATGAGAGGCGGGGAAAATCGCCGCGTGTTCGAGAATGCTTAAAATTTCTCCCGTCACCACGTCAAATTCCGCGATGCGGTCGATCTCATCCCCAAAAAACTCCACCCGGATCGCCCGGTCCGTATTGACCGCCGGGTATATGTCCAGAATATCGCCATGCACCCGAAAAGTGCCCCGCTTGAAATCCAGATCATTGCGATCATACTGCATCTCGATCAGGGATAAAATGACTTCGTCCCGGTCTCGCTGCATGCCGGGGCGCAGGGAAATCATCAGGTTCTGATAGGACTCGGGACTGCCCAGCCCGTAAATGCAGGACACGGAAGCCACAATGATCACGTCCCTGCGTTCAGACAGAAAGGCGGTGGCGGACAGCCGGAGCTTGTCGATCTCATCGTTAATGGAAGAATCTTTCGCAATATAGGTATCAGACGAAGGAATATAGGCCTCCGGCTGGTAATAATCGTAATAAGAAATGAAGTACCCCACGGCATTTTCGGGGAAAAAGGCTTTGAATTCCCCGTAGAGCTGGGCCGCCAGGGTCTTGTTGTGGGCAATGACCAGCGTGGGGCGGTTCAGCGCCTGTATCACATTGGCCATGGTGAAGGTCTTGCCGGAGCCGGTGACCCCCAGCAGGGTCTGGCACTGATTGCCTTCCTGAAAGCCTCTGACCAGTTCCGCGATGGCCTGGGGCTGGTCGCCGGTGGGCTGGTATTCGCTGTGCAGTTTGAAATGATCCATGAAAGGCCTCCTGTGGGCAGTGGTAAAAAGCATACAACAGAGTAATTATAACATTATGCAGGAAAAATGTACAGAACAAATGTTCATGTGAAAAAGTCTTAGAGCCGGGAGTTGTGTGTGTGATCACTCACAGCCCCCGGCTCTTTTGTTTCCTCTACAGCGTATCGATCAATTTTGCCACGTATTTTAATATCTGCAGAGCGTCCTCTGCTGTTAATTTTCCATCCCGATCTGCGTCTGCAAGTGAACGCTGCTGATCGGAGGGCTGCAGCAGTTTAGCTGCCGCCTGCAAGACATACAATGCATCTTCTGCGGTAACGTCCCCGTCCATATCCGGATCTCCAACGCGGTACGCCGGCGCCGGTGTTTCATTTTCCCCCGGTTTCGGTGTTTCGCTTTCTGCCGGTTTCGGTGTTTCGCTTTCTGCCGGTTCCGGCGTTTCACTTTCCACAGGTGCTTCGCTTTCTGCCGGTTCCGGTGATTTTGTAGGTACAGGCGGCACATCCGGTTCTGTTCCCTGCATCAGATCTTTGATCTGCTGCGCTGTCAACATCTGCCCATATCCGCTGACATCACTGATCCGGATTCCTTTCGGTGTTGTAAAATCATTCATGGCAAGGGTTTCCCAAAGGCCGGCTTTTCCGCCGATGCAAAGACTGGTATTCTCATCGGTCAGGAAATCCAGCAACAGGATCCCATGGCTGAAGGTGTCCGACGTATGATCGGCCCGATATTTTTCTTTCCAGCCATACCCGAGATTGAAAGCCTGGCCGCCCACATACATGCCCGATTTATCAATGCTGGTGCCATTGCCCCACACATTATACTGGCTGTTCGTGGTCTTTGTCCCGTCGATATAGGTATCTATGCCGTCATTCTGAATCACCAGCGCCACAAAATGCCATGCGCCTTTTTTCGATACCAGCGGGTTTGTGGTACCGCTTTTATTCGCAAATATATAATAGTAATTCTTTTGCTGAAACTCCAGCTGCTGCCCGTATTCATTGGAATAATTGTTGACATTCCAGCCGGATACGCAGTCGTCCTCGGAAAAACCGATACTGCCGAAGGTACTGATCTGCAGGCCGCTGTGTACATCGCCTTCCCGCACCAGACTGTATGTCCCGCCATTATCCTCAAAACGGTGCTCATACCCCGGCTCCTGCTCCACATATAAAGACCAGTCGTGATCTTTCACAGCCCGATGGGTTCCCGTAAAGGAAAGCGCCACGCCTTCCGCGCTGACTTTGGAGGGAATATACTCCCAATACGTAATGGTTGCGCCCTTTTTCCAAACCGGATATTTGCCGGAATATGACGGCGTTTCCGACAAATCGATGCCAGCCAGCGGATTTTTCACCGCTGCCTCGCCGTTGGTTTTGTCAGAATTCTGTCCCTGCAGCTCCCATACTTTTCCCTGTTCGCTGTCGTCCACTTTTTTCGGCGCCGCATCCGTGGCATGGGGCTTCGGCGTGGCCGTCGGCTTCAGGGTGGGCTGTGGCGTCGGTACAGCCGTCGGCTCCACCGACGGCAGGGGTTCTGCCGTGGGCACAGGCGTAGCGTTCGGATCTATGTCCTGAGGCCCCGCATATTTCTGCACGAGATCGGGGATGTCTTTCGCATCATCCAGCAGATAGGCATAAGGTGCCTGATCAAACGCCACAGCCGGTGACGATGCCTTCGGATGCTGTCCCGTTTCCTTTTTACCGGACGTGTGCTCATACTCGTTTCCCCGGGCCGTGATAGCGCAGGGATAGGTCTGATCCGCATAAGAGAATTGATGGGGATTCTTTACATCCTTAAAATAATTATTCTCAACCAGCACGGTTCCGTAACAGCCTACGCCGATACAATAATCATTGCCCGTACAGCTGTAATAATTATTGTAAATATGACCCATACCATACATGACGCGAGGCATCCGCTCTTTGCAGAAGTCCGAGAACCAGTTATGGTGGAAGGTAACTTTCAGGCGTCCGTAGTCTGTGTCATCGTGATCCCCTGCGCCGGATCCCACCAGGCAGGAAAGGCGGTGATCATTCTTCGAGTTATTGTACCAGATCTTACACCAGGACACTGTAATGTAATTGGATCCCAGCTTAATATCAATATTTCCGTCGGAAGCGTCATGGGTGCCCAGATGATTGAGCCAGACATGATGACTGCCCTGTATGTTGATACAGTCATCCGGCGTATTCTTTTCCCCGTAGCCGCCTTCGATGGTGAGATTACTGATAATAATGTTGCTTTCATCGCTGATATTGAGGCCGCCTTTTAATGTAGCGTTTTTGTCGATTCCCACAATGGTCTTGTTACTGCCGATGTTAATGGCGCTTCCACTGGAGGATATGGCACGTACGTACCCCGACACAATAACCACCCGGGGTGTGTCATCACTTACGGCCTTGACAAATTCCGTGTCCGTTGTGACTGTTACCATCTCGCCGGTATTGCCGCCGGTCACGCCGCCCGGAAGGGTCTGTTTGCCGCTGCCGTCTGTGGCAGCAAACCCGGTCAGTGCATTCATGTCCAGCAGATCCGCTACTGTTTCAATGTTTTGTACGGCCTGCTCCGCAGCTTCTGCATCAACTACCGCATCTGTGGAGCCTGCAGATCTGTGCAGGAGCAAGTCCTGATGCAAACATCCCGTAAGCACCAGGACCGTACCGAGAACAACTGCTGATATCTTCTTTTTCATGTGCTGACCCTCCTATTTTTCTCTCTTATACAATTCATAAATATAAGTCGAACCCTCCAGATAAAGTCCTGTCTCCACATCATTCAACTTTTCAAAAGTATCTGACAGATAGAATTTCTCCATTGCCTGATCCATCGTAATTCCATGATCTTCCATCAAGTATCCGATGACCTCCTGTATTGTGTATTCAATCATTTCCTGTTGTTGCACACTCATGCATCACACCTGCCTTTTTCAAATACCGCAATGCTTTTTCTGTATGAAATGTATATTGATTTGTTAATTTCCCAAAATCGAATTCTTTCCGCAAATATTCTGCATTAATTGTACCCCGACTAAACTGCCGAATCAAAAGTCCTACTGTATCATTTGCAACAGGACCGACTACCACGTCATATTTACAATCCAGATTACATTCGGGATCATCATAATCAGTAAATTCTCGATCACGATTGTTTTTTATAAATATCGCCCATTCAAGAGATGGCCTGTCAGTAAAAACCCGGCAATTTAAATCCGGTTTTTCAACAAGATCATCCGGCACCTCATATATTGTTACCGTCGGAATTCCTCCATCTATTCTTGTTCTTCGTTTTGCCATTCTCCATGCCTGTTCTTCTAATAGTGTAGTATAAAATCCACACCCAAAATCTTTGTTTGGCATACATTTTAATAAATCTATTTTTTCAATTTCCATATTGGAACCATGATACAATTTCACTATGCCGCACCCCCATTTTTCCTGCAAATTGCAGCCAGGTCATCCAATGCCTCATCAAATGAAAGCGTGTGCTCTACATCATAAAATTCTTTTAAAAAATCTAATCCTTTATGTTTTTTTAAATAAATATATGCGTCCCGCATATGCATCTCATTCCGGTTTGCAAATTCACTGATACAAACAACAATATAATCCAATAAATTCTTATCTGCTGTTGTCATGTGATAACCTCCCGATCTATTGTCTGCATGTCTGTTTTCATTATACTGTCCGGCTTTTCCATTGTCAATTTTGGCTTTCAGCTTCTGAAGATGCATCTTCTCAGCTGCTTTTATTTATGCTATAACAATAGAAAGATGTCAGAGTCGCAGGTTCGAATCCTGTCACCCTGCAGGAAGCACACAAAGAGGTTGCAGGCAATGGAACAAATCATTATTCATGTAGATATGGACGCGTTTTTCGCTTCCGTGGAAACGCGGGACAACCCTGCCCTGCACGGAAAACCGCTGATCATCGGCTCGCTGCCCCAGGAACGGGGCGTGGTGGCCACCTGCAGCTATGAAGCGCGAAAGTACGGCGTCCACTCCGCCATGAATATCAAGGAAGCCTACCGGCGCTGCCCCAACGGCATTTACATGCATCCGAATATGGACAAATACAAAGCCGTCTCCGCCCGGCTGCATGAGATCTGGAATACCTATGCTTCCGCCGCCGAAGCCATTGCGCTGGACGAAGCCTATCTGGACGTCACCGAACAGGCAAAATCCATGGAAGGCGCCCGGCGCATTGCCATGACCATCAAGCAGCGCATCAAAGACGAACTGGGCCTGACCTGCTCCGTCGGCGTGGCTTATTCCAAAACGGCGGCCAAGGCCGCCAGCGAAGAAAAAAAGCCCGACGGCTATTTTGAAATTCCAACGCCGCAGGACTTTGTAAATCTCATGCTGGACCGGGATGTACGCTCCCTGTATACCGTCGGGGAAATGACGGCGGAAAAGCTGTACGCTTCCGGCATTCGCACCGTCTGGGATCTTCGGGAAAAGAAAGATACGGTCATCCGGCTGCTGGGAAAACAGGGGAAATGGATCTGCGATCTTGCCTTCGGCATTGATGACCGAAAGGTGACGCCTTATCGCCCGCAGGACGCAAAATCCATCAGCCGGGAAGTCACATTTCAGGAAGATGTGAACAACCACACCCTTTTGAAAGATGTACTGACGCTGCTGGCGCTCTGCGTAGAGCACAGAGCAAAGCGTTATCATCTATATGGAAACGGGGTCACGCTGAAACTCACTTATTTTGACATGAAGGGAATTACCCGCTCCCGGCTGACTGCAGACTGTAATTCTGCTGTGATGATCCGACGGGAGGCGGTCAGGCTGCTGGATCATGTAGAAAAACGCCCGGTGCGTCTGATCGGCGTCGGCATCTACAATCTCTCGGGCGAAGAAGGCCGTCAGCTGACGCTGGATGATTTTTTAAACGACAAAAAACAGCAGCGGGAAACCGAACTGACAGGGCTGCTGCAGGATCTGCAGGCGCGGTATCACCTGGATTTTGCGGGACATCTGACCCAGCTGTATCAATCGGATATCCTTTACAAAACCGTGGAATACATGCGAAAGCATAGTTAAGGGACGGTGTCTCCCATCTGCACTGTATGAGCGACACCTATCTGGCCCGGGATTTGCTGGAAGAATACCAATCCTACAATGTATGATAATATGGGCAGATGTTTTCATAGTGCCCGTCTTTCATACGGAACCCGCCCGGAATGGTTCCCAGCTGTTGAAAGCCCAGCCGCCGGTACAGATGCCGCGCGTGCGTATTACTCTCTACCACCGCATTAAACTGCAGGACGCGAAAGCCATTCGCTTTTCCCTGCTTCAGACTGTCCATTACCAGCTGTTCACCGATGTGCAACCCCCGGGCTTCTGACGCTACCGCGTAGCTTGCATTGCAGATATGGCCGCATCTGCCGATATTATTGGGATGCAAAATGTACAGGCCCTTCACTTCTCCATTGATCTCGGCAACGCCGGTATAGGTCTGGGAGGCGAAAAAGGCGGCGCCGCTTGTCAAATCCAGATCGTCTTCCTGGGGAAAGGCAACGCCTTCCTCCACCACTTCATTCCAGATACGAATCATGGCCTCCAGATCTGCATCTCCATACGCTCTGATGATCACTTCCATTTTTCACGCCTCCAATTCCATTGCACAATCCTGTTCTTCATTTTCAAGTACCTGCCGCACCAGCTGCCAGGCGATACTGCCTTCCCGCAGAAGAGACAGGGCATCCTCATATTTCACCCAGACGGCGGCGTCCACTTCCCGTGACAGTACCAGCGGCTTCTTTTTCACCTTTGCCTGAAAACCCAGCATGAGCATTTCTTTTTTCTCATAGGGATAACTTTTGATAAATTTCAGGCTTTCGACCTGCTGTCCGATTTCTTCCCGCACTTCCCGCACCACGGTTTCTTCCGCCGATTCGCCGGGTTTCATAATGCCGGCGATGCAGACATGCTTTGTGGCCGAAACATAATTCTGCTGCAGCAGCGCCACTTCCCTTTCTTCATTAACCACCGCCGCAATGATGCTCGTGGTAAACATATTCCACAAAGGCACATTGCAGTGGGTACAAAAGGGAATTTTTCCCTCGTCTCCGATTTCTTTTTTGATCAGCTTTTGTCCGCAGTAGGGACAATAAGAAAAATGCATACGAATCACCCCTCAGATTTTCCGATTTCGCTCTATCCTATCACAATGATCCGTGTTCTGCAATTCATTGTATGAACAAATAAAATCATTGACATAGATCGTGTCCATACGTATAATAATAAACAAGAGTAGCGATACTCAAAAAGCGGAGTACCCTGCCACAAGTGGGAGCTAAAAAAGCGGTGTACCCTACCACAAGTGGGAGCTAAAAAAGCGGTGTACCCTACCACAAGTGGGAGCTGAAAAAGCGAAGGGCCGGGTTGAAAACCCCGGCTCTTTAACCTTTAAGGAGTACTTGTATGAATTTTTCTTTTTATACTGTTGAATCGGCATATTGTGATTATTTGCGAAAAGTTGATCCATGCGTTCCATATACAATGGACAAAAAATCTATTCGACCTTTTGTAGGCATCGTCTTTTCCGTCAATCACTTTCAGTACTATGCTCCGCTTACCTCGCCAAAGCCTAAGCATTTACATATGAAAAACCAAATCGATTTTCTTAAAATTCAAGGTGGTAAATGGGGTGCAATCAATTTTAACAACATGATTCCTGTCCAACCAGCTTGCCTGAAAAAAGTTGAACTAAGAATTTTTGAAGATGATTCGAAGGCTGATACAGACTACAAAAATTTATTGTCTAATCAGCTTTCATGGTGTAATTCCAACAAAGAAACTATCTTGAAGCAAGCAAAAAAACTCTACCATACAATTGTGAATGGAGCGGCTTGGGAAAATCTTCAGAATCGTTGCTGTAATTTTTCGTTGGATGAAAAATTATGTATAGAATATCCCCTTACGCCTTCAGGTTCCCTTTCCGGACATTTTCCTGAATGATCCGGTCGGTCAGCTGATACAGGGTTTCGGAGCCCTCCCGCGTCATCCGGTGCCGCCCGTAAACCTGAGCCGCCGACACCTGATGTGCCTTCCAGTCGCCGCCGTCATTGCTGTTGTTTAGCAGCAGCGGCTGCAGATTGTCCATAGCGTGGGCAAATTTTGCTTCCGGCGTTTGATTTTCCTCAAATTCATCAAACAAACCGCAAAGATTCTGCCGCTGATCCTCCGGCAGCAATGCGTAAATCCGCTCTTTGGCCGCGTCCTCTCTTGCCTTCTGCGTTTTTCTCAGTTCCGGATCATAGGCATAGGTATCTCCCGCGTCGATTTCCACCACATCATGAATCAAACACATCATGATGACCTTCAGGATATCCACGTCTTCGTTTGCATACTCCCGCAGAAGATACGCCATGATCGCCATGTGCCAGGCATGCTCCGCGTCATTTTCATTCCTTCCGTTTCCCGACAAGTGGGTCTGGCGGAAAATATTTTTCTCCTGATCGATTTCCAGAATAAAGGACAGCTGCTGTTCCAGTCGCTGGTTCATGGCTGTATTCCTCCTTTTTTCGCTTAAGGTGATTGATAGTTTGTTTCAGAAAGTGTAAAATGTCACTGTTAGCGTGAAATGTCACCACAGAAAGGAGCCTGTTATGAACCCCTCAAAAAATTATGCATGGGATATCTCGCTTTTTCTTTTATTTGTGTTTTCTTTTTACATAAATCTGACACTTTTGAGATCCGACACGATCGTGACGTTTATCACTACCCTGATTTATATCATCGCATGGGTTCTGTATGTCCTTGTTGGAGACTGTCTTCAATTTAAGTTTTCGAAATGCTTCTTTTTCATCTATTTTGCCTGCATCGCGCTGCTCTACCTGGTGGAAAGATTCCCGCAGCTTCTTTACCCCGCAGTTGCAAGCCGGGTGCTGATGGGCCTGTATTTCATTTTGGTGCTCCCTTTTGGCGGATGTACCTATTCTCATCTGCCGGATAATTTCCTTGTAATGTTCTTCGTATCTGTCGGTCTGCTGACAATAGGAATCTGCAAATGCCTGTATGCCCGTTTTCAGGTAAAAAAATGAAGGCATGCTTAATCCTGATGCATCGTGAGATATTCCAGCGTCAGCAACGCGCTTTTGCGCTGTAGTCCGCCGGCGTAGCCTGTCAGACTGCCATCGCTGCCGATGACCCGGTGACAGGGGATGATAATACTGATGGGATTATGGCCGACCGCGGTGCCAACCGCCTGGGCGGCCATTTTTTGCAGTCCCCGTTCTGCAGCGATTGCGCCGGCAATGACACCGTAGGTGCAGGTATGTCCGTAAGCAATGCGGGACAGCCTTTCCCAGACAGAACGCTGAAACTGCGTGCCCCGGGGCGCGCAAGACGGCAGAAAATCCGGAATTTTTCCGGAAAAATAAAGATCCAGCCAGCGGCGCGCCGTATCAAAGATCGGAAGCTGTTCTGTCCTGCCGGAAGATACCTCGTCTGCAGGATAATATTTTTGATTTTCAAAATATAAGCCGGTCAGCCGGCTGCCGTCACTGACCATGACCATTGGTCCCAGCGGCGACGGATAAAACTGTATATAACTCATAGCATTTTGTTCATCCGGACGCAGGCAAACACACCGCTTTTCACAATGGTATCATCCACGATCCGATATCCCAGTTTTTCATAAAACCTGATTGCTTCCGTTCTGCTTTCGATCTCGATTTCCCGGTACTTCAGCTCCCGGATCCATCTTTCCGCTTCCCGGATCACCTGCCGGCCAAGGCCTTTTCCGCGGTAATCCGGCAAAACCACCACGCGTCCTATGGTTACCGTTTTCGGAGACGTTTCATAAAACCGGCAGGTTGCCACCGGGTACCCGTCGTCCAGCAGCACGATATATTTTGTGCCTTCTTTGTCGTGTTCGTCAAATTCCTCCCGCAAAGAAATATGATGCTGCCGGTTCATTCCCTGAATCCGCACGGAATAGGCTCCTGCCCTTTGCCATTCGCTTTCTGCGCGAAGCACTTCCATTTTTCTGTTTCCTTTTCTATTTCCATACTGCGCCCAGAAAAAGGGCATGACCCCGGCCATACCCTTTTCCGTCATTTTTATTATTTGTAAGCGTTGCGGAAAATCGTCAGATAATCCGCGTCGGAAAGCGGCAGCGGATCTGCCGTAATATCTCCGCCCATCACTTCATGTACCTTCGCAGGGTAGGCATCCAGTTCCTCCAGGGTAATGCCTTCCTGGCTCATCTTCAGATCCCCGCAGCCGATATCTTCAATCAGCTGATCCAGTGCCCGGATGAAATCCTGTCCGGAAACGGGATGTTCCACGCCCATGGCCTTCGCCATCTTGATCATCGGTTCCTCCGCCGCTTTACGGTCCGCAAAGAATCCGTAATAGGCATGGGCGATTTCGATAAGGCCTGCACCATGGGGCAGATCCTTGTGAAAGCTGCCCATGACATGCTCCATGGTATGGGGCGAAACGCACATCATATAATATCCGGCAAAGGTGTTGGCATAGGCCATCATCTCCCGGGCTTCCCGGTCATTGCCATCTGCCACGGCCCGCGGCAGATATTTTGCAATCAGTTCAATGGTCTTCAGAGCAAACATTTCCGCCATGGGATGTACTTTGGTGTTGACCACCGTTTCCGAAGCATGGAAAAAGGCGTCCATGCCCTGATAAGCCGTAAACTTCGGCGGCACGGAAAGCATCAGATTGCTGTCCACGATGGAAAGCGTCGGAAACATAGAATCAAAGAAAATGCCGGTTTTTTCCTGCGTCGCGTCATTGGTAATGACGGAAGCGATATCCACCTCGCTGGCCGTGCCCGCCGAGGTGGTGATGCAGACAATGGGAATGGCCGGATGCGCCGGTATCTTCTTTCCGCCGGCGGCGCTTAATGCGTAATCCCAGATATTGCCTTCATTGGCTGCCATCAGGGCAATGCACTTGGCGCAGTCCATCACCGAACCGCCGCCCAGCGCCAGGACAAAATCACAGCCATTGTCCCGTACCATTTTCGCGCCGTCCATGACATTGATATCCGTCGGATTGGGACGGATCTGATCAAACAGCACATGGGCCACGCCTGCCTGATCCAGCTCCTTTTCCACGCTGGCCAGATAGCCGTACTTTTTGGTCGACGTCCCGTTTGAAGTGGCGATCAGCGCCTTTTTACCGGGAAGTGTTTCTTTGTGCAGATCCTGCAGTCTGCCCGGTCCGAACAATACTCTGACCGGATTATCAAACGTCCACTGATACATGTTTGTTACCTCCATAAGATATGATTTCCTTCTAAAATGCCCGACAGGTTTTCCATGTCCAGCCTGTAACTCATATTATATATCATATCTGGTAAATTTTCCATGAAATCCTTACGTTTGATTCATTCTTTTCCTACTTTTCTGCTCCTTCCGTGGCCAAACGGATCATTTCTATGTTCTCCGGCGTAATTTCACTGACATGGTCTTGATTTACATAATTTTTATAAGTTACTGCAATCACATCCCCGGGTTGTAGCGCTTCGTATGCCGCATTCCTGCGTTCATACTGAAATTCGGACTTGATTGACACGATATTCCCGCCTTCCCCGTTCTGCGCTTCTTTTCCGGATTCTGCCCGGATCGTCACAAGGCTCCCCTTTGCAAAATGATCATCTTCTTCCAGGACTTTCAGCTGATACTGCCCGCTGTCTGTCACTTCGATCACTTCTGCGCGTATGCAAAAATCGGTTGTATTCGATTTTAATTTGATTTTATCGAAACAAAATACTGCAAACAGTAAAAGAACGCAAAAACAGGCCGCAATCCCTGCCGTTCGCATCCCTGTGCTTTTTGGTTTTGACGGACTGTACGCCTCTGCCGCGGCAATGAGATCACTGTCCAGATCATGCAGGGCTTCTGCAATCCTCGGCGTCTTCATATGTCGATACCTTCTTTCTTCAAAAACTTTTTCAGCCTGCTGCGGGAATGATACAGCATGTTTTTCACTTTGCTTTCGGAAAATGCGTATCGCGCCGCGATATCCCTGACGGAATCCAAAAACCAGTATTTCCGGATAAATACATTTCGTGCATCTTCCTTTTCCTGCCGGAGAAATTTGCTGATCTTCTCTGCGATTTCTCCGTTCTCCACTGCAGGCCGGATATGGCTGTCCGGTAAGACATTCTCCAGTTCCGCGAAGGATACCAGTATGTCCGGACTTCGTTTTTTTGCTTTGTTGTAATCCAGTTTTTTGAAAGATACGTATCTTGTGATCTGGCAGAGAAAAGCCATCAGGTTGTCCGGCCTGGCGGGCGGAATCCGGTTCCACATGCCCAGATATGCGTCATTGACGCATTCTTCCGCATCTTCCGTATTGCCCAAAATGTTCATGGCGATATGAAAGCATAAACGGCCATATTTGTGTACGGTTTCCGTGATGGCCTTCTCATTTCGTGCAAAGAATAGTTCGATAATGCTTTCATCGTCCATGTAGCCAGTCCTCTTTTAGTTTTCCTTTCTGTTTCTTTCGGTATTATCATGCTGCTTGTCAGACGCGGAATCATCTGCAGGCAGTTCAATCCTGTTGTGATTTTCATCATAATAGATTTCATTTCCAGCGCCTTTCGTTGCATCAATGTAAAGTACCGCACCCACTTTCTCATATTCGCGCAAAACAGTGTCCCGTTCTTCTCTCATCGTTTCTTCAAATTCAGAGATTGACATATCTTTATAGGCGGCATAGATTCGTTCTTTATTTTCTTCCGGAAACACAAAATCTATGTCGCTGTCTGATTCTGCATTGATTTTATCAATTACTTTCTGATATGGCTGCAGCAGCGTATCAATATCCGTTTTTATGTTAACTTTGTTGGCCGTAAAATGATGCATGAAAACCCCAATGACGATCATACATACAACCGCAGCCAGTAATATGACTTTTTTCATGATCCATACCTCCTTCGTATAATTTCGAATTGCATCCGAAACTTGCCTTCCTGTCAGATAAGTACGCTTTTTTCATCACTGGTCGCAGTTTTTATCTTAAATTTTAAAATTTTTTTACGCAGGCCCTTCCAGATATTTTCCGGTCAGACTTTCCTTTGTATGACGGATTTCCTCCGGCGTTCCCTTCGCGATGATCCGTCCGCCGTAAATTCCTCCGCCGGGACCCATATCGATCACGTAATCCGCGTTTCGGATCACATCCGTATCGTGCTCGATAACGATCAATGTGGCGCCGTGATCGATCAGACGGCGAAAAACTTCCAGCAGCTGTTCCACGTCCAACGGATGCAGTCCGATAGTTGGTTCGTCAAAAACAAAGACGGCATCCGCCTGCTCTTTGCCCAGTTCTCCTGCCAGCTTCAGCCGCTGCGCCTCTCCGCCGGACAGGCTGGGGGTTTCCTCTCCCAGGGTCAGATACCCCAGTCCCAGCTCTTTCAGGGTCTGCAGCCGTCTGGACACCAACGGAAGATCTCCGCAGGCAGCAAGGGCCTCCGACACGCTCATATCCATCAGTTCCGGCAGCGTATTGGCGCTGCCGCCCTTCTTGGGAACCCGCCGGATCCGGTCGGCTTCCTTTGCATAACGGGAACCGCCGCACTCCGGACAGGGAATCTCCACATCCGGCAAAAACTGTACGTCCAGACTGATACTCCCCGTGCCGTCGCAGACCGGGCAGCGCAGTTTTCCTGTATTGTAAGAGAAATCACCTGCTTTGTAACCCTTTTCCTTTGCGGCAGGGGTTCTGCCAAAGGCCTTGCGCAGCTCGTCATGTACATCCGCGTAGGTCGCCACGGTGGAACGAACATTGATGCCGATGGGCGTGGCGTCGATGAGCTTCACCTGCCGGATGCCCTTCGCCGTAACTGCTTTCACATGGGGCGGGAGCGGGCGTTCTTTGATGTTGGCCTCCAGCGCCGGGATCAGACTTTCCAAAATCAAAGTCGTCTTTCCGGAGCCGGAGACGCCGGTGACCGCAATCAGCCTGCCTTTCGGAAAATCCGCTTCCAGAGGCTGTACCGTATGGATCTGTTCTGTGGACAAATGTATTTTACCGTTTGCGAACATTTCCTCCGGTGTCAGGGCCGGTCTTCTGCAAATGCTTTTCTTTCCGCTGAAAAATGCGCCGATTTTGGAATCCGGCTGCCTGCTTAGTTCTTCCGGACTTCCCTGGGCCAGAATCCGTCCGCCCTCCGATCCGGCGCCGGGTCCCATTTCGATCAGATGATCCGCCTGTTTTAGCAGGCGAATTTCATGATCCACCAGCACGATACTATTGCCGTCCGCCAGAAGGTCCTGCATCACGCCGTTTAAGCCTTCCAGATTGGCCGGATGCAGCCCGATGGAGGGTTCATCCAGTACATACAGCACGCCGGTGGTACGGTTTCTGACCGCCCGGGCCAACTGCATCCGCTGCCGTTCTCCCGTGGAAAGGGTGGATGCCGCACGATCCAGCGTCAGATAGTCCAGTCCCAGATCCAGCAGCCGTTTTGCTGCCCCGAAGAAGGATTCACAGATGCTTTGGGCCATGGGCCGCATCTCCTCCGGCAGAGAATCCGGCACACTTTTTACCCAGTCCACCAGCTCTGCCAGGGACATCTGACAGGCTTCTGCCAGCGTGATGCCTTTCAGCTTCGGCGCCCGGGCGGCTTCGGAGAGCCGGCTGCCGCTGCAGGCGGGACAGATACCGGTTTTTAAAAATTTTTCCACCCGCTTCATACCCTTTTCATCCTTGACCTTTGCCAGCGCGTTTTCCACGGTATACACCGCATTATAGTAGGTAAAATCCAGATCACCGGAGGTCCCGCTGTTTTTGTTCTGGTATAATATATGTTTTTTTACCGCGGGACCATGGAATACCAGATCCCGTTCTTTATCACTCAGTTCCCGGAAGGGGACATGGGTTCGAATCCCCATTTCCCGGGCAATATCCTTCATCAGCGACCACATCAGGGTCTGCCAGGGCGCAACGGCACCCTCGTCGATGGACAGGGACTCGTCCGGCACCAGCGTACTTTCATCTACCGTTCGCACCATGCCCGTGCCGTCGCAGTCGGGACAGGCGCCCTGGCTGTTAAAGGCCAGTTCTTCCGCAGAGGGCGCAAAAAACTTCACACCGCAGACCGGACAGCAAAGCTCCAGTCCCGCCGCCACATTCAGGGAGGGGGCTGCATAATGTCCGTTGGGACAGCGGTGGTTTGCCAGCCGGGAAAACATCAGGCGCAGGCTGTTCAGCAGTTCCGTCCCGGTGCCAAAAGTGGACCGAATGCCCGGGACCCCCGGGCGTTGGCGCAGCGCCAGTGCTGCCGGCACATAGAGGATCTCATCCACCTGGGCTTTTTCCGCCTGGGTCATCCGGCGCCTGGTATAGGTTGAGAGGGATTCCAGATATCTTCTGGATCCTTCCGCGTACAGAATACCCAGCGCCAGGGACGATTTGCCGGAACCGGATACGCCGGCAATGCCTACCACCTGATGCAGCGGAATATCCACATCAATATTTTTCAGATTGTGTACCCGGCCGCCCCGCACTTCGATGTGCTGCGGCGGGATCTTCGTTTCCTTCATACTTTTTCCTCTTATATAAAACAGACGGCAGGCTGCCCTGCCGTCCGTCATCCCTTTTCTTTCAAAATCAAACGACGCCGTTCGGATGGTTCCGAATGTTTGCTTCCGGCATCATAAGATATCGATATATTCACCCGCCAGCGCTTTGTTCATGCTGCGTACTGCGCAGAATTTTCCGCACATGCTGCAGGTATCGCTGTGATCGTCTTCCGGCAGCCGGTCGTCTCTGATTCTTTTCGCAGTCTCCGGATCCAGCGCGCAGGCGAACTGCGCGTCCCAGTCCAGATTTCTTCTGGCATCCGCCATCTGATCGTCAATGTCTCTGGCATGGGGAATGCCCTTGGCGATATCCGCCGCATGGGCCGCAATCTTCGAAGCGATAATGCCCTGCTTCACATCCTCCACGTTGGGCAGCGCCAGATGCTCCGCCGGCGTCACATAACAGAGAAACGCCGCGCCGCTCATGGCTGCCACCGCGCCGCCGATGGCGGACGTGATATGATCGTAGCCGGGGGCAATGTCGGTGACCAAAGGCCCCAGTACATAAAAAGGCGCGCCCATACAGATACTCTTCTGCACTTCCATGTTGGCCGCCACCTGATTCAGCGGCACATGTCCGGGACCTTCCACCATCACCTGTACATTATGGGCCCAGGCTCGTTTGGTCAGCTCGCCTAAACGTACCAGTTCTTCAATCTGGCACACATCGGTAGCGTCCGCCAGACAGCCGGGACGGCAGGCATCGCCCAGGGAAATGGTCACGTCATACTGCTCACAGATATCCAGAATCTCATCAAAATATTCATAAAAGGGATTTTCCTCCCCGGTCATGCTCATCCATGCGAATACCAGACTGCCGCCGCGGCTGACGATATTCATTTTCCGTTTATGTTTGCGGATCTGCTCGATGGTTTTACGGGTGATGCCGCAGTGCAGCGTTACAAAATCCACCCCGTCTTCCGCATGCAGCCGTACCACGTCCACAAAATCCTTCGCGGTCAGCTCCGCCAGATCCCGCTGATAATGAATTACACTGTCATACACCGGTACGGTGCCGATCATCACCGGGCACTCCCGGGTCAGCTTCTGCCGGAAAGGCTGGGTATTGCCGTGGCTGGACAGATCCATGATGGCTTCCGCACCCAGATTGACGGCGCTCATCACCTTCTGCATCTCAATGTCATAATCCTTGCAGTCTCTGGACACGCCGAGATTCACGTTGACCTTGGTGCGCAGCATACTGCCGACGCCCTCGGGGTTCAGGCAGGTATGGCGCTTGTTCGCGCAGATTGCCACCTTGCCTTCCGCTACCAGCTGCATCAGCTGTTCCACCGGCATATGTTCCTTTTCCGCCACGGTTTTGATCTGCGGCGTTACGATTCCTTTTCTTGCAGCGTCCATCTGTGTTGTATACTGATTCATCTTTTACCTCCATTGATCCTTT
>CANRIM010000019.1 GCA_947630695.1 uncultured Lachnospiraceae bacterium | reverse complement strand
CACGGAACCCATGTACTTTGTTTCTCTGCCTGTTCTTGGGTTGGAATGTCATCTTCATCGCAACACACCTCCTTTTTTCTGAATTTTCATGTCAAATCATTCTGACAGAAAAGCATCATGTCTATTATATTTATAATGTTTTTATAAGTCAAGAAAAAATTATTATTTCTTCCGGTATCTTTCCCTTTTTCCGCCCCGGCATCTATTGGAATTTTTTTAACAGCATTCTTGGCTTTTAAATATGGTTTACGTAATTTTTTACACAAATTGTGGAAAACTCTGTGGAAAACCCCGCTTTTTTTCCTATAAATTTCTCCCAAACCCCTTTTTTTCCACATTTTTGCGTTTTTTTTCGACAGCAAATTTTTTCCACTTTTTAACAATTTGAAAAATTTGATTGATAATTCATTGTAAACCAAATCCTGAAATTTCGACATTTTTCTTTCAAAAACAATTTTCATAATTCGTTGCTATTTTCTTATTTTTCCTTTATAATCATAGTAGGTTATTTTCGATGAATCATGAAGAAGTGAGGTCCGTGATGGAAACCATTATTGAAAACTGGGATTTCATATTAGAGCACACCTGCAAAGAACATAATATTTCCCCTGTTTCCTTTGACAGCTGGTTAAGCCCCTTAAAGCCTTATAAAATGGAAGGAGACAAAGTCTATATAATGGTGACCAATAACAATATGATGGCCATCGATTATCTGAACCGGAAATATAAACTCCCTCTGCAGGTTTCCATCGGAGAATTTATCGGAAAAAGCTGTGAAATCGAGTTTATCCTGCAGAAAGACATACAGGAAACCACGGAAAAGAAAACTCAGGCGGCCGACATGGATTTAAGCTACAGTTCTTCCATGTATACCTTTGAAAACTTTGTCGTCAGTGACAATAACCGCTTCGCCTATTCCGCTGCGCTGGCAGTGGCGGAAAGTCCCGGGGAGGTTTACAATCCGCTTTTTATCTATTCCGGCGTGGGATTGGGAAAAACCCATCTGATGCATTCCATCGCCCATTACATCAACAAAACGAAGCCGGATAAAAATGTTTTATACGTCACCAGCGAAACCTTTACCAATGAACTGATCGATTCCATTCGAAACAGCAACAACAACGCGCTGCAGTTTCGGGAAAAATACCGCAACATTGACGTGCTCTTAATTGATGATATTCAGTTTATCATCAACAAAGACCGTACCCAGGAAGAATTCTTCCACACCTTCAACCATTTGCATATGCTCAAAAAACAGATCGTCATTTCCAGCGATAAACCACCCAAAGATTTGACGACCCTGGAGGAGCGTCTGCGCACCCGGTTTGAAATGGGGCTGATCGCGGATATTTCCAGTCCGGATTATGAAACCAGAATGGCCATTCTGGAAAAAAATATTGAAAAGAAAGGCTATAATATTCCGAAAGAAATCCTGGAATATATTGCCGCCAATGTCAAATCCAATATTCGGGAATTAAACGGCGCATTAAATAAGCTGATTGCATTTACCCAGCTGGAAAACACACAGCAGCTGACGATGGAAGTGGCGGAACGGGAACTGAAAGACATCATTTCTCCCGACGCCCCAAAGATGATCACGCCGGAATCCATCATTCAGATTGTCTGCAGCACTTATGACGTCAGCCTGGAAGAAATGAAATCTTCCAAACGAAACGCCTACATCAACGTACCGAGACAGGTGGTCATGTATCTTTGTCGGCAGTATACGGATATTTCCCTTTCCGATCTCGGCAAACTTTTAAACAGGGATCATACCACCATTATGTACGGCGAAGAAAATATCAAAAAGAACCTTGATAAAAACGCGGAATTAAAAGAAAAAGTAGATCTGATCAAGAAACTGATCAACCCGTAAACTATCCACCGGGTTTTTCACATTCCTGTATATTTCCGGTGGAAAACCTGTGGATATTCAGTGGATTATCATGATTTTTCGTGGATATCTTTTTCAGTTTACCGCCTTCCTTTTAAAAAAATTTTTTATAAATAAAACAAACCAGTGGAAAACAAAGGATTTATAAACGATTTCCCCACCGTTTTTCCACCTGTTGCAAGGAATAAAAAATCCTTTGATTTTCAAGGATTGGAGGCTTTTCCACTTTTCCCCAGTTCCTATTACTACTACGACGAGTATTAATATAATTTATTTTATTTTTATATCAATAACAGAAAGGAAAACGTCATGAAATTTTTATGCACAAAATCCAATCTATTAAAGGGTGTCTCTATTGCGTCCAAAGCCGTTCCTTCGAAAACCACGATGCCGATTCTGGAATGCTTTATGATCAATGCTTACGGAAACACCATTAAAATTACCGCAAACGATATGGAGATCGGCATTGAGACCGTCATTGAAGGCATGGTCATTGAAAACGGATCCATTGCAGTCAATGCCAGACTGTTTTCCGATATCATCCGAAAGCTGCCGGATAATGAGGTCTGTATTCAGATCATTGAAAACAATCAGGTAAAAATCACCTGTGAAAAAGCCCGGTTTGTGATTGGTTATAAGAATATACAGGAATTTTCCGCATTGCCGGATGTGATAAAAAATCAGAGCATTACCATCAGCCAGTATTCTTTAAAGAAAATCATCGGACAGACCATTTTTTCCATTGCGGAAAATGAAAGCAATCTGATGATGACCGGGGAATGCTTTGAAGTCAACGGAAATAATCTGAAAATCACGGCGCTGGATTCCTGCCGTATTTCCATCCGGAATATTTCTTTAAAGGAAAATTACGAAAAGACAAAATGCATTGTACCCGGAAAGACCCTGAATGATCTGACCAAAATCATTGAAGGCGATATGGACAAGGATGTGGAAATCTATTTCAGCAGCAACCATATCATGTTTGAGTTTGAAGATACAAAAGTGGTTTCCCGCGTGATCGAAGGCGAGTTCTTTAAGATCGATCAGATGCTTTCCTTTGATTATCAGGTAAAAGTCAGAGCCAATAAAAATGAACTGTATGATTCCATTGACCGGGCGACGCTTCTGATCAATGAATCGGACAAAAAACCGCTGGTTATGGATATCAAAGACGATCATGTGGGCATTAAAATCAAATCCTTCTCCGGTACCATGAATGAAGAAGTAGAGATTTTAAAAGAAGGCAAGGATCTGATGATCGCCTTTAATCCGAAGTTTATCAAAGACGCGCTGCGGGCCATCGACGACGAAGAAGTATCTCTTTATATGGTAAATGCGAAGAACCCCTGTATTATTAAAGATGAAAACGAATCCTATATTTACATGATTCTTCCGGTGAATTTTATTCCCGAGGTGTAACGCGTGATGGAATTTCAGTTGAGAGATGAATATATCCGGCTGGGGCAGCTGTTAAAGGCCACCGGCCTTGCAGACAGCGGCGTGGACGCAAAGTTTCTGATTCAGGAAGGAAAGGTTTTCGTGAACGGGGAAGTATGTCCACAGCGGGGAAAAAAGGTAAGGGCAGGAGATCTTGTTTCCTTTGAGGGACAGGAAATTCAGGTTACGGAGTAAAGCGTTTGTATGTTTTTTCAGTCCATTGACCTTTACAATTTCAGAAATTATCAGGAACTTCAGATGGAGTTTGATCCCGGCGTCAATCTGTTTTACGGAAACAATGCACAGGGAAAAACCAATCTTCTGGAAGCGCTGTATTTCAGTACCACCACCAAGTCTTATCGAAGCTGTAAAGATAAGGATATGATCCGTTTCGGAGAAACGGAAGCGCATATCCGAAGTAAAATACAGAAAAAGAATCAAAACTTTATTATTGATTTTCATTTAAAAGCGGCGGAGAAAAAGGGAATTGCCATCAATCAGCTTCCCATCCGCCGGGCCAGCGAGCTGTTTGGACTCTGTAATATAGTTTTTTTCTCGCCGGAGGATTTGAGTATCATCAAGCAGGGGCCTGCCATGCGAAGAAGATTCCTTGATATGGAAATCGGACAGGCAGATGCATTTTATTTGAAAAGTCTTGCGGCGTATAAAAAAGTTTTAAATCAGAGAAACGCGCTTTTAAAAGACAGCGCTCATACCCGAGATTTTGAAATACTGCTTTCTATCTTAGATGAAAAGCTTGTAGAATATGGGGTTTCTGTAATCCTAATTCGTGAAAAATTTATCAAAGAATTGAATCAGATCATTCGTTCCATTCATTTCGACATGACCAAAGGAAATGAGGAAATTGTGATTCAATATGAAAAGAATGTTTCTACAAAGGATTTTAAAGAAAAGCTGAAGGAAAATGCGGAAAGAGATATCCGTATGAAAACAAGTGAATCGGGGCCGCACCGGGACGATCTTTCGTTTTCGGTCAACGGCATTGATCTTCGTTACTTCGGTTCTCAGGGACAGCAGCGTACTGCTGCGCTGTCTTTGAAACTGGCTGAAATAGAATTATTGAAGCAAATGAAACAGGACAAACCGGTATTATTGCTGGACGATGTCTTAAGCGAACTGGACAGAGAAAGGCAAAGGAATCTGCTGGAAAGTATTTCGGATATTCAGACCTTTATCACCTGTACGGGAATGGAGGATTTTATCCGGAAACAATTTGATGTAAACAGAGTATACCATGTGGAGCATGGCAGGATTCAATCGGAAGTATAGGAGGATTTTATGGATTTTGAATACGGTGCTGACCAGATTCAGATACTGGAAGGGCTGGAAGCGGTCAGAAAAAGACCCGGTATGTACATCGGAACTACGGCGCTGAGGGGCCTGCATCATCTGGTCTATGAAATTGTGGACAATTCCGTTGATGAAGCGCTGGCCGGCGTCTGTACACAGATCGATGTGACCATCAATGAGGACAATTCCGTCACCGTTGTGGACAACGGCCGGGGGATCCCTGTAGGGATCAACCACAAGGCCGGTATTCCTGCGGTGGAAGTGGTGTTTACGGTGCTCCATGCCGGCGGAAAATTCGGCGGCGGGGGATATAAGGTTTCCGGCGGCCTGCACGGCGTGGGCGCGTCGGTGGTCAATGCGCTTTCCACATATCTGGAAGTACAGATATTCCATGAGGGAAAAATCTATCAGCAAAGATATGAAAAGGGGAAAGTATGCTATCCCCTGAAGGTGGTTGGTTCCTGTGAAACAGAAAAAACCGGAACAAAAGTGACTTTCCTGCCGGATCCCGATATTTTTGAAGAAACGGTTTTTGATTATCAGATGCTGAAGGACCGGTTCCGGGAAATGGCATTCCTGACCAAAGGCGTGCGGATCAGTCTTCACGACTGCAGGGAAGAAAAAAAGGAAGACTCCTTCTGTTACGAAGGGGGTATCAAAGAATTTGTGGTTTATCTGAATCGGAGCAAACAGGCGCTTTATGACGATGTGATTTACTGTGAAGGCAACAGAGACGGCATTGAAGTGGAGGTGGCGCTGCAGCATAATGACGCGTATCAGGAAAACTGCTACAGCTTTGTCAACAATATCAATACCCCGGATGGCGGGACCCATCTGGAAGGATTTAAGCGATCTGTTACCAAGGTCATCAACGAATATGCCAGAAACAACAAACTTTTAAAAGACAATGAGCCGAATTTGGCAGGTGAAGATATCAGAGAAGGTCTGACGGCCATCATCAGTGTAAAAATTGAAGAACCACAGTTTGAAGGACAGACCAAGCAGAAACTGGGAAACAGCGAGGCAAGAACCGCGGTGGATTCCGTGGTCAGCGAGCAGCTGACATGGTTTCTGGAACAGAATCCCGCTGTGGCGAAGATTATCTGTGAAAAATCCATTGTTTCACAGAGAGCCAGGGAAGCGGCCAGAAAGGCCAGGGAAATCACCAGAAGAAAAACCGCGCTGGATGGCATGGCGCTGCCCGGCAAGCTGGCGGACTGCTCCAATAAAGATCCTTCCCTGTGTGAAATTTATATTGTAGAGGGAGATTCTGCGGGAGGCAGCGCAAAAAAAGCCAGATCCAGAGATACCCAGGCGATCCTGCCCCTGCGGGGAAAAATCCTGAATGTGGAAAAGGCCAGAATCGATAAGATTTACGCCAATGCGGAAATCAAAGCCATGATTACGGCTTTCGGCACCGGGATCCACGATGAATTTGATATCAGTAAACTGCGTTATCATAAAATCATTATTATGACCGATGCGGATGTGGACGGTGAGCATATCGCAACGCTGCTTCTGACTTTTATTTTCCGTTTTATGCCGGAACTGATCAAACAGGGATATGTTTATCTGGCGCAGCCGCCGCTTTACAAAGTAGAGAAAAATAAAAAGGTTTGGTACGCCTACAGCGACGATGAATTAAACAGTATTCTTGTAGAAATCGGCCGGGACAGCAATAACAAAATCCAACGCTACAAAGGACTGGGCGAAATGGATGCGGAGCAGCTCTGGGAAACTACCATGGATCCTGCAAAGCGGATTTTAAAACGGGTGAATTATGACGAGGAAATGCTCTCGGAAATCGACCTGACCTTCAATACGCTGATGGGAGACAATGTGGAGCCCAGAAGGGAATTTATCGAAGCGAACGCAAAATACAGTAATATAGACGCTTAAAAGAATGTTTTTTGTTGCGTTACATTAGCGCGACGGGTAAGAGATCGGAGACGGAGAATGGATGATAAAATCTTTGATCAGATGGATGGGGAAATCGATAAGATTCACGAAGTCGATCTGAAAAAAACCATGGAAAAATCGTTTATAGACTACGCGATGAGCGTAATCGTGTCCCGTGCGATTCCGGATATCAGAGACGGACTGAAACCGGTGCAGCGGCGTGTGCTTTATTCCATGATCGAGCTCAATAACGGGCCGGATAAACCCCATCGAAAATGCGCGCGTATCGTCGGTGATACCATGGGTAAATATCATCCCCATGGCGACAGTTCCATTTACGGTGCGCTGGTGAATATGGCCCAGGAGTGGTCTACCAGATATCCGCTGGTGGATGGACACGGCAACTTCGGTTCGGAAGACGGAGACGGGGCCGCCGCCATGCGTTATACGGAAGCCAGGCTTTCCAAGATTTCCATGGAAATGCTGGCAGATATCAATAAGGATACGGTAGATTTTGTTCCGAACTTTGATGAAACGGAAAAAGAACCCACCGTACTGCCTTCCCGTTATCCCAATCTGTTGGCCAACGGGTCTACCGGTATTGCCGTAGGTATGGCTACCAATATTCCGCCTCATAATCTGGGAGAAATCATTGACGCCTGCGTCAAAATGATCGATAACCGGATTGCAGAGGACAGGGATACCACCATTGAGGAAATTCTGGAAATTGTAAAAGGCCCGGATTTTCCTACCGGCGCGGTGATTCTCGGCAAAAGAGGTATTGAAGAAGCCTATCGTACCGGCAAGGGAAAAATCCGCGTCCGTGCCGTCAGCAATATTGAAACCATGGCCAACGGCAAAACCCGGATCATCGTGACGGAGCTGCCCTTCATGGTCAATAAAGCCCGGCTGATTGAAAAGATCGCCGAGATGGTGCGGAACAAACGGATCGACGGCATTACGGAGCTTCGGGACGAATCCAACCGGCAGGGTATGCGTATCTGTATAGAACTGCGCAGAGATGTAAATGCAAACGTCATTTTAAACCAGCTGTATAAGCATACCCAGCTGCAGGATACCTTCGGCGTCAATATGCTGGCGCTGGTAGGAAATGAGCCGAAAACGCTGAATATCGAGGAAATGATCCGGTATTATCTGGTGCATCAGGAAGACGTGGTGACCAGAAGGACGAAATATGAGCTGAACCGGGCGGAAGAAAGAGCCCACATTCTGGAAGGTCTGCTCATTGCGCTGGATCATATCGACCGGGTCATTGCCATTATCCGCGGTTCGGAAAATGTGGCTGCGGCAAAGCAAAACCTGATGGAAGAATTCGGTCTGTCCGACGCCCAGGCTCAGGCCATCGTAGATATGCGTCTGCGGACGCTGACCGGCCTGGAAAGAGAGCGGCTGGAAGCAGAATACAAAGAACTTCTGGAAAAAATCGCCTATCTCAAAGAGATTCTGGCGGATCAGAAGAAACTGCTGGGCGTCATCCGGGATGAAATTTTGATCATTAAGGAAAAATATGCCGATGAACGGAGAACCAAAATCGGCTTTGATGAATTTGATATTCTGATGGAAGATCTGATCGAAAAAGAGGAGATCGTGATCACCAGAACGCAGCTGGGGTATATCAAGCGGATGTCCCTGGAAAATTTCAAGAGCCAGAACCGGGGCGGAAAAGGCATTAAGGGCATGCAGACGATCGAGGATGATTTCATTAAAGATTTGTTTATTACCTCCACCCACGATTATCTGATGTTCTTTACCAATAAAGGACGGGTATACCGGATCAAAGCCTATGAAATTCCCGAAGCCGGAAGAACTGCCAGAGGGACGGCCGTAGTCAATCTCCTGCAGCTGCAGCCGGAGGAGAGTATTGCCGCAGTGATTCCGCTGGATGCGAAGCGGGCGGACGCCGACCGGGACAGCGGATATGAGAAGCCCCATTATATTATGATGGCGACGAAAAACGGCATTGTGAAAAAGACGCCGATTTCGGAATTTAAAAATATCCGGAAGACAGGACTTGCGGCCATCAGTATCCGGGAAGACGACGAGCTGATGGAGGTAAAACTGACAGACGGCAGCAGAAAAGTCTATCTGGCTACCCATCAGGGACAGGCCATCTGTTTTGATGAAAATGATGTAAGACCCACCGGCAGAAGCTCCATGGGCGTCCGGGGCATCGAGCTGCGACGAAACGACTGTCTGATCGGTATGCAGATGGATTACGACGGCGAAGCCCTGCTCTTTGTTACCGAAAACGGTATGGGCAAACGCACCGGCGTGACAGAGTTTAAGGTACAGAACCGGGGCGGAAAAGGTGTAAAATGCTATAAATTAAATGAAAAGACCGGAAATGTGGTCAGCTTCAAAGGGGTCCATGAAGACAGCGAAGTGATGATGATTACAACGGAAGGCATCATTATCCGGATGCCGGTGGAAGGCATATCACTGATCGGCCGGGATACTTCCGGCGTGAAGGTGATGAATTTAAAGGAAGGCGTGACGGTGGCCGGAATGGCAAAGACCAGAAAGATCGAAGAGGAAGAGACGCCGGAGGAAGAAGTATAACAAATAAGGGAAGCCGGAATATAACGGCTTCCCGTTTTTTCAAAAAGTGCAAAAAGAAAAGACCGACCGTGCGGGTCAGTCTTTTTCTTTTGTATACCAATGGCCTAATAGTGACGCCAACATATGACGCTTACCTCGATAACGGCACAGACATAGGACTTACTGTTGGTATCATTATACTAGCATATGCTTTTCTCTTTGTCAAGCTGCCCCTGGCGGATTAGGAAAAGAAGGGAAAGAAAAAATGCTTTTTAATATACCTGCGTCCCGCAGTTTTTCCAGCTGAGGTCCGTAGGCGCCGGTCTGCAAATGTGAATAAAACAAATTGGAGAAAACATCCGCGATCTGAATCATATAATTGGCCCGGGAATCGAAATACATTGCTCCGAAATTCCCTGCAGCCGCGCCGCTTAAGTTCAGTTCCGTGTTCAGATAATTTTCCAGGAAAAACCGAAGTTCCTTTTTTTCATTTCGCTCATCGATCTGCAGAAAACAGTCTTCATCCGGCAGCAGCCCTTCCCGGATGAAGGTCTCCAGGGCTCGTCGAATGGAATAATTGAAAACCCGGGAGGATTTTTCGCAGACAGCGTCGGACAGGGCTTTGTTGGAGATTTTAATGTAATACAGTTCAAAAGAGGCTTTTTGCGCAAAAAAACCGGCGAATTTCAGCTTCATATTCCGGTCGAACTGGGCGCCTTTGAGTTCCACGAATTTATTTCCGGAAAACATCTTGCCGCCGCATTTGATCACCTTGCCGGTTTTCGGGTGGATTTTATCCTGATCCAGCGTTTTCAGCCTTTCATAATTGGAAGAAATGAAGCGTTTGTACGCCCGGCGGAGCGAATCCTTCTGCAGCGGGCGGACGAGGGCAATGGTAAAAAAACGGTTGTTGGGAATATGATTGTTGATGGAACCTGATTCGTCGATAAAAAGATGCATTGCAAAACTCCTGCCTGAAGAAACCCGTTTGTCTTCTGTCAGGTTCATTATAGCGCAGATGCAGAAAATAGAAAAGAAAAAATGACAAATCCCGACAGGCGGGAAAGCCGTAAAAAAGAATTGACATCGCAACAGGGATTTAGTATAATTATCGATACATCGGATGTATTTCTGATGAATTGCATAATATTTTTTTAATTCAGGAGAAGTACTCAAGTGGCTGAAGAGGCGCCCCTGCTAAGGGTGTAGGTCGTGTGAGCGGCGCGAGGGTTCAAATCCCTCCTTCTCCGCTTTAAAAAAATAGGAAAACCAGGAGATGCTTCGAAAGAAGCATCTTCTTTTTTCGGGAAAGGAAAAGCCATGAAAATCATTCACTGCGCCGATATCCATCTGGATGCGAAAATGGAAAGCAGTCTGCCCCAGCAGAAAGCACAGGAGCGGCATTACGAACTGCTGCTGCAGTTTGAACGGATGATCGACTATGCAAAAGCGAAAGAGGTGCGGGCTGTGATCATTGCGGGGGATTTGTTTGACAGCACCCGGGTGCAGACCGGTACCATCCGTAAGGTGCTGGATGCGATTGCTGCGGCGAAGGAAATTGATTTTCTGTACCTGCAGGGCAATCATGACGAAGGCCGCAGGCTTTTGGAAGATTTTGCACTGCCGGAAAATCTGAAGCTGTTTCAGGAAACCTGGACTTCTTTTACATATGAAAACGTCCGGATCACAGGCGCGGTACTGTGCCGGGAAAACTGTCAGGACATTTACGACAGCCTGCAAACCAATCCGGACAAAATCAATCTGGTGGTGCTGCACGGACAGGTGTCCGGGCAGGCCGGAGAAGATCTTATCTGTCTGCCCCGGCTGAAAAACAGAAATATCCGTTATCTGGCGCTGGGACATCTGCACAGCTACCGGCAGGCGCCGCTGGATGACGCCGGGGTTTACTGTTATGCCGGATGTCTGGAAGGCAGGGGATTTGACGAGTGCGGCGATAAAGGTTTTGTTTTGCTGGAAACCGATGAAAAGGGACTGACTTCACAGTTTGTGCCCTTTGCGAAGCGGAAGCTGCACGATATTGGGGTGGATATCAGCGGTCTGGACCGCATTCACATAATTGCCGACCGGATGAAGGAAGCGGCAGCGCAGGTTCCTTCCAAAGATCTGGTGCATTTTACCCTGCAGGGAGAGGTGTCGCCGGAGGCAGACGTGGATCCGGCGTTTTTGCAGAAAGCAATGGAGCCGTTGTTTTATTTTGTACGAATCAAAGACGAAAGCCGTCTGTATATTGATGAAGGGATGTACCGCTATGACCGGTCGCTGAAAGGAACCTTTATCCGCATGGTGCTGGATTCTGATAAAAGCGATCAGGAAAAGGCACAGATGATTCAGTGCGGGCTGGCGGCCTTGAAGGGGGAGAAGCAAAAGCTATGAAGCTGCTGACATGTCATATCGAGAATTTCGGCGTTTTGTCCGGATACGACCTGCGTTTCGATGAAAATCTGACGGTGATTTTCGAAGCCAACGGATTCGGAAAAACCACGCTGGCCGCCTTTATCAAGGCCATGTTTTACGGAATGCCCCGGGCGGTGAAAAATCAGGCAAAAAATGAGCGGAAGAAATACATGCCCTGGCAGGGCGGCAGATACGGCGGAAATCTGCAGTTTGAAGAAAAGGGAAAACAATACCGGATCGAACGGTTTTTCGGACAGACGCCCAGACAGGACAGTTTTGCCCTGTATACCCTGGATCCTTTGGAAAAAAGCGCTGATTATACGGAAAACATCGGCCTGGAGCTGTTTCAGCTGGACGCGGAATCCTATGAAAAAAGCACTTATATGCCCCAGAATTATGACAGCAGTGTATTTTCCACGGATATGATTTCCGCAAAGCTGACAGATCTGGCGGAAGAAACCGCAGACATCGGACAGTATGAAAAGGCAGTGGCGCTGTTAAGAGAAAAACGAAGCGCACTGATGCCTTACCGGGGCAGCGGCGGCAAAATCGAGCAGGACCGGACGAAGCTGCGCCAACTGGAAGAAGCGATTGATCAGGGCGCAGGGATCCGGGAGAACATAAACGCTGCGGAACAAAGCAGAGAAAAGCTGGCAGCCGAGGCAAAGGAAGCGGAAAGTAAGATCCGCAAAATCAGAGAGGAAATTTCCTGGGCAGGGGAAACGCAGCTGATTCAAACCGCCCGGAAAAGACAGCAGGAACTGCAGGAAGAAGCAGAGGAACTGGAAGCATCTTTGGAATCACTTATGACCCGTTATCCCAAGGGCCTGCCCCGGGAAGAAGACCTTGCCGCTGTTTCGGATTGTCTGGATCAGATGCTGCGGCTGGAAGGCCTTGCCGAGTCACTTGCCGGTGAAGAAGCACCGGAACCTGCGCCGGAAAAGAAAAAGGAATCCCGGCTGTATCTGATTTTCATGTTTGCCGGCCTGCCGCTGCTGCTGGCAGGGGTATTCTGCCTGTACGGGCATTACAATCTGCCGGGCATCTGCTGCTTTGCGGCCGGGGCTGCTGCGGTTCTGATCGGAAATTTTCTGAATTTCAAACGCATGAGCCGCCGGTTTCAGGAATTACAGCAGCCGAAAGAAACAAAAAAAGCGCTGGCAGAAGTCCGGCTTCAGACTTACCGGCAGCAGTCCGGGGAATATCAGAAGCAGATCGAAGACTTTGCCGCCTGCTACGGGCTGGACCGGGTGCCAAAAAACCGGACGGATATTCTGCGGCTGCGGGATGATCTGCAAAAGGAAGCGCAGCTTAAGGAACAGCTGGGCAAAACGGAAGGGCAGCTGGCCCGGTTCCGGGAAGAAAACCGGCAACTCCTGTCGCAGGAAAACCCGGACGGAACAGCGGATCTGCAGACCCTGAAAGACAGGGAAAACACACTGCACAAAGAACGGGACGAAGCGTTTAAGGCTATGGCGGAATTGGAAAGCCGCCTGAAAGAACTGCAAGGAGAATTGGAAGCGCTGCCGCAGCTGGAAGATGAACGGGATTTCTGGCAGGCGTCTTATGAAACAGACCGGAAACATCTGGAAATTTTAGACGGGACCATGGATTTGCTGGCAAAAGCAAAAGAAAAACTCGATATGGATTATATCGCCCCTTTAAGAGAGCGGTTTTCTCACTATATCGAGCTGATATTGAAAGAGGAAGATTTTCCCGTATTCTTAAATCAAAAACTGGAACCCATGCCGGAGCAGGCGGGCGAGGCCCGGGCGCTGACATCTTTCAGCCGGGGGTATGCGGATATCATATCCATTTGCATGCGCTTTGCGCTGGTGGACGCATTGTTTCCGCAAACCCGGCCGTTTATGATTCTGGACGATCCCTTTGTCAATCTGGATGATGCGCACATGAAAGAAGCATTGTCGCTTTTGCGCCGGCTGAGCGGGGAAAAGCAGGTCATTTATCTGGTGTGCAGCAGCAGCCGTTGCTAAGACATCAGAGGATGTCCGCCATTTCGTAAATCAGTTTTTCGGTTTTTTCCCAGCCGAGGCAGGGATCGGTGATGGATTTGCCGAAATCGGTTTCTCCGATTTTCTGGCAGCCGTCCTGCAGGTAGCTTTCGATCATAAAGCCTTTGACCAGAGAACGGATATCCTGATTGACCCGGCAGCTGTGGAGCACTTCTTTTGTAATGCGGATCTGCTCCAGGTATTTTTTACCGGAATTGGAATGATTGGCGTCAATGATGACGGCAGGATTTTCGAATCCGGCATTCATGTAGCTTTCGTACAGCTGAATCAGATCTTCATAGTGATAATTGGGCGTGGACTGTCCGAATTTATCCACATAACCCCGCAGAATGGCGTGGGCGTAAGGATTGCCCGCACTCTTGACTTCCCATCCGCGATAGCAGAAGGTATGGGGATGCTGCGCCGCGTAAATGGAATTGAGCATGACGGAAAGATCGCCGCCGGTGGGATTTTTCATTCCCACGGGAATTTCCAGGCCGCTGGCGGTAATGCGGTGCTGCTGATTTTCCACGGAGCGGGCCCCGACGGCAACGTAGGTAAGCAGATCGCTTAAATATCTGTGATTCTCCGGATAAAGCATTTCGTCGGCGGAGCTGAAGCCGTAGTCGGTCAGGGATTTCATATGCAGCTTTCGAATGGCAATGACACCCTTGATCAGATCCGGTTTTTCGGTAGGATCCGGATAATGCAGCATGCCTTTATACCCGGCGCCGGTGGTCCGGGGTTTATTTGTATAAATGCGCGGAACGATAAAAATTTTGTCTGCCACCTGATCCGCCACCTTGCGCAGACGGGAGATATATTCCAGCACAGCTTCCTCATTGTCTGCGGAGCAGGGGCCGATGACCAGCAGCAGCCTGTGATCTGTTCCGGCAAAAATATTTTTGATCTGCTGATCCCGCTTAGCTTTGACGGCCGCAGCTTCGGCGGAAACCGGATACTGGGCCTTGATTTCCTGCGGAATGGGAAGTTTGCCTATAAACTGTAAATTCATATCGTGTCTGTCCTTTCTTCTGTCACTTATCAAACAGTGCGCGCCGTTCGCTGGAAAGCCGCATCATTTCACGCATGGTTTCCGCATCGTCGTTTTTCAGCGCGTCTTTTAATCGATGAAATTCCTTTTCAAACTGTTCCATATGCTTCAGCAGCGCTTCCTTGTTCATCAGAAACAGTTCCGACCACATGGCGTCGTTGATCCGCGCGATGCGGGTCAAATCCCGGAAGGAATCGCCGGTATATTTCTGCATGTCTTCGGAATCGTTGCAGGTCATCAGGGAAACTGCGATGCAGTGGGTCAGCTGGGAAAGAAAAGCGATCATATCGTCATGCTGCTGCGGCGTCAGCCGGGAAATCGTGGAAAATCCCAGCAGCCGGCCCAGGTCTTCGCACAGCGCGATGGCTTCCGGCGTATTTTTTTCCGTTGGTATGACAATATAATTGGCGCCGTGGAAAATGGCGTCGTCGCTGTTTTTGACGCCGTAAACCTCCCGTCCTGCCATGGGGTGCGCCGCGATAAACTCTACATCTTCCCGCAGCATTTCCTGTACCGGATAGACAACCTCGGTTTTGACGCCGGTGACGTCCGTCAGTATAGTGCCCGGAGAAAAGTATTTTTGATTTTCCTTCAGCCACGCCATAAATACATGGGGGTACAGCGAAAAAACGATTAGCTTTGCCCCGGCAATCAGTTTCGGTTCGATTCGGTTGGTAGCGTAATCTACGATGCCTTCCTGCATGGCGTAGTCCACAGTTTCCTGAGAGCGGGTAATGGCGTTGACGGTAAAGCCCAGTTTTTTTAAGGCTCTGGCATAGCTGCCGCCGATGAGGCCCAGTCCCACGATCAGAATGGTTTTATCATTGTTCAGTAATTTCATAAAAGCTTCCTTTCGGTTTTGCCGGAAATCAGGTGCGGCTGCGTTCAGTTGGCCTGCAGACGGATCTGCAGGGCGGCGAGGGTTTCAAAGAAGTCGGGAAAGCTCTTGGCAACCGCTTCCGCGCCGTCGATGGTACCGCCGGTTTGGGTCAGCAGTACGCTTAAGGCCATGACAATCCGGTGGTCGTTGTGTCCGGAAAGAGGCTGATCTGGGGCGTGAAAGTCCTTTGGCAGAACCGTCACCCGGTCTTCGTCAACCCTTACGTCCACCCCGAATTTGGCCAGCTCCAGCCGCATGGCCTCGGCCCGGTCGCTTTCTTTCAGTTTCAGCCGCCGGGTTCCGGTAAATACTGCGCCCTGTTTCGCTGCGGCAAGGGCAAAGAGGATGGGACCTAAGTCCGGACAGTCCGCGATATGGATCGTTGGAGTGCCGGAGGCAATCTGCGCAAACAGATCGGCGTAAACCCGGTCGCCCTGCAGGCTGTCGGCCCGAAGACCCCGGACGGAGACGTCCCCGCCCAGCAGATTGAACACAGACAGGAAGGCGGCGTTGGAATAATCACCTTCCACCGTGGTTTCCCGGGGCTGGTAGCGCTGTCCGCCGCGGGTGGCAAGGGTATGATTATCCGGCCGCATTACGCTTACGCCAAACTGCGCCAGCGCGGCAACTGTCAGATCGATATACGCACCGCTTTCTACCGGCGGGATCAACTCAATCACGCTGTCTTTATCCTGCAGCGCAAGGGCAAACAAAAGGCCGCTGATGAACTGGCTGCTGACGTTTCCGGGAACCTTATATCTGCCGGCAGGCAGCGGACCCCGAACGCGGATCTCAGATTTCGAATGCGAAAACGGCAGATGCCGCTCGTTACATATGGTTTCATAAACCTGCAGCGGACGGGAGAGCAGATAATCGCTGCCGGTAAAAATGGCTTCCTGTGAAGACAAAAGCGCCACCGGCAGGAAAAAGCGTAAGGTACTTCCGCTTTCCCGGCAGGCAAAGACAGCCGAAGCGTTTCGATTTTTCGGATCGGCGCCCCGGATGCGCACGCTGTCGTCTGTCAGGGAAAAGGAAGCGCCAAGGGCTTTTAAGCAGTCTAAGGTTGCCAGAATATCTTCGCTTTTGGCGATACCCTTTACGGTACTTTCTCCGTCGCAAAGTCCGGCGCAGATCAGCAGCCGGTGGGCCATGCTTTTGGAAGGCGGCGCACAGACGCTGCCGCAGGCTCTGCTTTTTTCAATGGTTACTTTCATGGCGTTTTCCCGTCTGCTGCCTCGCATAACAGATCCACGGCTTTCAGATAGCCGTCAAATCCCAGTCCGATCACAGAGGCGATGCAGACCTCCCGGATATAGCTGATCTGTCGAAAGGCTTCCCGTTCATTGACTTTTGAAATATGTACCTCCACCGCGGGAATGGACACCGCCTTCAGGGCGTCCAGCAGCGCGATGCTGGTATGGGTATAAGCCCCCGGATTGATGACAATACCGTCAAAGGAGGCAAAATAGGCTTTTTGAATACAGTCCACCAGATCGCCTTCATGGTTGGACTGGAAAAACGATACTTCGATATGTTTTTTGTCGCAGTAAGACCGGATCATTTCCACCAGATGATCATAGCTTTGATCGCCGTAAATGCCCGGTTCGCGAATGCCCAGCATATTGAGGTTGGGCCCGTTGATAATCATAAGTTTCATAAAAGCAGCTCACTTTCCAAAATCTGGTGCAGGGTTTCCTCCGGCGTAAGATCTCCGGAAAGGACCACGTCCGCCGCCGCAAGATATTTGTCCAGGCGTTCTTCATAGCGCTTTTTCAAATCCGCAAAAGTGGAAGACAAAGGCCTTGTATCGGTGGGAAGCAGTGTTTCCAGCGGCCGGTTCAGGAAGAAGACCCTGCCGTTTGCATGGAGCATCCGTACATTTTCTTCTCTTAAAATCGCGCCGCCGCCGGTGGCGATGATCAGGCCGTTTTTCTGAGAAAGCGCCCGGATCGCCTCGCTTTCCATGTCCCGGAAATGGTCTTCCCCTTTTGTTTGGAATATTTCCGTAATGGGCATCCCGGCAGAGGCGATGATTTCTTCATCGGTGTCTGCCAGAGGGTTCCCCAGGGCTTCGGCCAGCAGCGTTCCGATGGTGGTTTTGCCGCAGCCCGGCATACCGATCAGAACGATGTTTTCTTTGGAAGCTTTGATCTTCCGGTATATTTGTTCCGCCGTTTCCGCCGGATAATGGGTATCGAGAAAAATTTCCGAGGCAAGGACCGCCTGCATGACCAGCATATACAGTCCGCCCACGGCGGGAATGTTTCGCTTTTTTGCCTCATACAGCAGCCGGGTTTCCAACGGATTAAAAATCACGTCGATGACGGCGCACAGATTGGGAAAAGGTTCCGGCGAAAGGGCTATGCCATCCATATCCGGATACATGCCGCAGGGGGTGGTATTGATGAGTACCTCCGCATCTTTGTGCAGCGTCATGGCTTCCTGATAGGTAAGGAGGCCGGGCTTTTTGCTGCGGCTGACCTTCAGGATCTCCCTTGCGCCCAGAATTTTGGCGGCGGTATAAACCGTATTGGAAGTGCCGCCGGTACCGGCAATCAGCACTTTTTTGCCGGAAAGATCCATATGGCTGTGGCGGATCATCCCGATAACGCCGCCCAGATCCGTATTATAACCGTACAGGGCGCCGTTTTTGTTTACGATGCAGTTGACCGCGCCGATTTCTTTCGCGGTTTCGTCGATCCTGTCCAGATAAGGAATGACCTTCTGTTTGTAGGGAATGGTCACATTAATGGCGCAGAAGTCTTTCGCCTGCATAAAGGCGTCGAAATCCTCCGGCGCAATTTCCCGCAGTTCATATTCATAATCCGCAAGCATCCCGTGTATGGTTTTGGAAAAGCTGTGCCCCAGCCGTTCACCGATCAGTCCGTATTGCATGGCGCGTCAAATCCTTTCTTTCGAAGCCAGGAAATCTGTACCGTAACGAAGCGCCAGCTGATCACTGATGACCAGTGCGGTCACGGCGTGTACCACCGCCCGGGCCCGGTGCAGGATGGCCGGATCGTGCCGGCCGTGAATGGTCAGCAGCGCGTCACGTTTTTCGCTGCGGTCGATGGTGTTCTGCTCTCTGGCGATGGAGGGGGTGGGTTTGATTACACAGTCAAAGACCACCGGCATACCGTTGGTAATGCCTCCGTTGATGCCGCCATTGTGATTGGTGCGGGTCCGCACCTGTCCGTTTTCATAGTAAAAGCTGTCGTTGGCTTCGCTGCCCCGCATATCCGCCAGGGAAAAGCCCGCGCCGAATTCCACGCCTTTTAATGCGGGAATCGAAAAAAGGGCGTGGGCAAGGACGCCTTCAAAGCTGTCAAACCATGGTTCCCCGAGACCGGCAGGAAGACCGGTCACCGCCGTCTGCAGGATGCCGCCGACGCTGTCCGCCTCGGATTTTGCCTGCAGGATGGCGGCGCGCATGTTTTCGCCCGCAGCATCATCCAGTACAGGGAAGGTTTTGTCGCAGAGGTCTTTCACCTCCGGAATCATATTGGAAAAAGGCGCGTCATCAACGCCGGCGCAGCGGCGGATGTGCGTGCCGATGTAAATGTCTTTTTCCCGGAGGGCCTGCAGCAGAATGGCGCCTGCCGCTACCAGCGCGGCTGTAATTCTGCCGGAAAAATGTCCGCCCCCGCGGTAGTCCTGAAAGCCGTGATACTTGCAGAATGCGGTATAGTCCGCATGTCCGGGGCGCATCAGGTCTTTCGTTTTTTCATAATCGGCGCTTTTTGTGTTTTGATTGCGAATCAGCAGGCAAAGGGGCGTACCGGTGGTAAATCCGTTGTAGGCGCCACTGACGATTTCTATCTCGTCCGGTTCTTTGCGGGCCGTGGAAATGGCGCCTCCCGCAATCCGTAAGGCAAGCTGGGTCCGGATAAAGTCCGCATCAATTTTCATGCCCGGCGCCAGACCGTCTAAAACGCTGCCGATGCATGCGCCGTGGCTTTCGCCGAACAGCGTCAGGCTGACGCTCTGTCCAAAGGTATTTTTCATGCTGTTTCCTTTCAGTTCGGTGTGTCTGCGTAACGGATAAAGGAGCCTAAGACTTTCAGTTTATCACAGCAGACCTGCAGGCTTTCCAGCATGCTGCTGCCGTCTGCGCTGTAGATGTTTCCTTCGGCTTCTACATAGAACGCATACTGCCAGAGCAGGTCTTTTCTGGGCCGGCTGCGCAGTACGTTCATATTGAATCCGTAGGAGCCGATAATATTCAGCGCCCGGGCCAGGTAACCGGCTTCGTTTTTCACCGTAAACATCAGCGCAAAATGGGCGCCGTGTTTTTCTGCGGCAGAGCGGTTGGCGGAGCGGGAAAGCACCGCAAACCGGGTGGTATTTCCGGCAAAATCATTGATGCCGGAGGCAAGAATCGAAAGGCCGTAGGTGGAAGCGCTGTCCGCGCTGCCGATGGCCGCGATATGCTTATCCTGCTGTTTGGCCACATACTGGGCCGCCATGGCGGTATTTTCAAAGGTAACTTCCTTCCAGCCGTGTTTTGCAATGAATTTTCTGCTTTGGGCCAGGGCCTGGGGATGGCTGACTACCTCCCGAATGTCGGAAAGGGCAGCGCCGGGAACGCCCATCAGATTATGAGAAACGGAAAGCTCGATGGTTTCCGTAATGAACAGATTTCCGGAGAACAAAAGGTCAGTGACGTCGCCCACTTCTCCGGCGGAGCTGTTTTCCAGCGGAAGGACGCAGGCGTCGCAGTCGCCGTTTACCACCTGGTTGTAGGCTTCGGCGAAATTGGCGCAGGAGATTTTTTCTGCCTCGGGGAACAGGCGGTTTGCGGCAAAATAAGCAAAGGCGCCTTTGATGCCGCTGTAGGAAATCCGCATTCCCGCGGTGAGTTTTCTCTGATAATTTCTGGAAATGGCCATCACGTCCTGCAGGAAGTTGACATAAAACGGACGAAGCTCGTCCTCCTCCACCAGGGATCTGTTTTTGGAGATCACCTCTTCTTCCCGGGATGCGTCATAGACCGGAATTCCCAGTTCCATTTTATGCTGCGCAACGGTTTTGACGGCATTCATTCGTTCGACAAAAAGGGTCGCCATTTTCCGGTCCACTGTATCTATGATTTCTCTTGCCTGTTTCAGTTTGTCCTCCATCGCTTAAAAATCCTTCCGTTGATCTGTGGTGAGAGGGCGGAAAACGCTGCCGCCAACCTCTCCATTATTATATATGTACAGAAAAAAAAGTCAAGAAATGTTCGACAGGAGGGCGCGGGTAAGCGTATCCTCCTGTCTGAAAAAAATTCGTTTTGATTCTCCTCCCGCGCCGGTTCAGAAACACTTTTGTTTCCGCTCCTTTTTGCAGCTTTCAATACTGCCGCAGTGATAGCACAGTTCATTTTCACAGAAACCGTCCTTAAAATAGGAAACGATGTTGGACACGGTGGTTTCCGCGATATTGGCCAGCGCCTCCTCTGTCAGAAAGGCCTGATGGGAGGTGAGAATGACGTTCGGCATGGAAATCAGCCGTGCCAGTGTGTCGTCATCTAAAATATGCCCGGACACGTCTTCAAAGAAAATATCGGATTCCTCCTCGTAGACATCCAGACAGGCGGCGCCGATTTGTCTGGATTTAATGCCCTCCAGCAGCGCCCCTGCGTCGATCAGGCCGCCCCGGGAGGTGTTGAGAATCACCACGCCTTTTTTCAGCGTCGGTATGGTATCTGCGTTCAGCAGGTGATGGGTTTCCTCGGTCAGCGGGCAGTGAAAGGAAATGATATCGCTGTCGGCAAACAGCTGCTCCAGCGGAACATATTCGATATCACTGTCCGGCTGCGGAAATTTGTCGTAAGCAATCACATGCATTCCGAAGCCGCGGCAGATGTCAATAAAAATGCGGCCGATTTTGCCGGTGCCCACCACGCCGACGGTTTTTCCGTGCAGATCGAAGCCGGTCAGGCCGTTTAAGGAAAAATTGAAATCCCGGGTACGGATATAGGCTTTGTGGATCCGCCGGACGGAGGTCAGAAGCAGCGCCATGGTATGTTCCGCCACCGCATAAGGAGAATAAGCCGGCACCCGGAAGATATGAATTTTTCCAAAGGCGTGCTGCACATCTACATTGTTGTAGCCTGCGCAGCGCAGGGCAATCACCCGGACGCCGTAACGGTACAGCTTTTCGATGACATTGGCGTTTACAATGTCATTTACAAAGACACAGACGCCGTCAAAGCCTTTGGCCAGACCGGCGGTGTCTTCATTCAGCCGGGTGTCAAAAAATTTAAACAGCACGCCGTGCCTGCGGCCGTATTGTTCAAAGCAGGGTTTGTCGTAAGGTTTGGTATCAAAAAAAGCAATTTTCATCTGCATTCCTCCCAAAAGGTAGTGTAAACAAAAAGGGAAACATTATTACCCCATATTTACGATGCGCAGGACTTCGTGCAGATCCGTGATTTCATAATCAATGGGTAAAGAAAGGGCGTTTTCCTGTCTGTCGGGATTGTACCAGCAGCAGCGAATCTGCGCCTGACAGCCGCCTTTCATATCGCTGGTCAGAGAATCCCCCACGATGAGAATTTCATCTTTTTGATAATTGCCGATGGTGCGAAAGACCGCGTCGAAAAAGCCTTTGGATGGTTTTTCAAACCCGATCTCGTCCGAAATGAATACGCCGTCGAACAGCGCGCCGAGGCCGGATTTTTCCAGCTTTCTGCGCTGGGCCGTTACCGTGCCGTTGGTGACGCCGTACTGTTTTACTTTGGGTTTCAATGCTTTCACGATGGCATAGGCGTCGTCGTGAAAGCAGATGGTGTCGCCGAGGCGAACCTGATATTCCGCATTGAAGGCAGGCACCAGGCCGGTGGGAATGTTGTGGTTAGAGAAAAATTCCACAAACCGGCCTTCCAGCACCTCCTGTTTGGTGATTTCACCCCGTTCCATCCGTTTCCAGTAGCGGGTGTTGATCGCGGAGTATTCCGCCAGAATCGCATCGCTGCATTCCCCTAAGGAAAAGCGCTGAAAGCAGGCGCGGATAGCACAGGCTTCGGCCGCAAAAAAATTTAAAAGCGTCTGGTCAATGTCCCATAATATCACTTTGATCTGATGCATACCGGCCTCCTGTGGGGCGCAAAAGCTGCCGGAAAATTATTTACAGCAGTTTTCGCAGTTGTGTTCTTTTAAGCTGCATTTTTCGCGGATTTCTTCTTCCGTCATTTTGCCTTCTTTGCGGTAGTAATCCGCTACGGCCTCGTGAATGGCTTCTTCCGCCAGTACCGAGCAGTGCAGCTTCACAGGCGGAAGGCCGCCCAGCTGATCCACCACTTCGGTGTTTTTCAGAGCCAGGGCCTCTTCGATGGTTTTGCCCTTGATCATCTCCGTGGAAATGCTGCTGGAGGCAATGGCCGCGCCGCAGCCGAAGGTTTTGAATTTCACGTCGGTGATGACGTTGTTTTCCACTTTGATAAACATTTTCATGATATCGCCGCAGACCGGGTTTCCTACCTGGCCCACGCCGGACGCGTCTTCGATTTTCCCTACGTTTCTGGGGTTGGTGTAATGATCTACAACGGTTTCAGAATATTCCATTTTTTGTTCCTCCCGAAAATAATTGATAGAGATAGCGGATGGGACAAACCATTAAGCCTGTCCCTGTGATTCGATAAAATCTTCCCACAGCGGCGACATATCCCGCAGCCGCTGAACGATTTCCACCAGGCTGTCGATCACATAGTCGATTTCCTCTTTTGTATTGTCCTTGCCGATGGAAATGCGGAGGGAACCATGGGCAATTTCATGAGGCAGGCCAATGGCCAGCAGGACATGGGACGGGTCCAGGGAGCCGGAAGTACAGGCGCTGCCGCTGGAAGCGCAGATGCCTTTCAGATCCAGGTTCAGCAGCAGGCCTTCGCCTTCAATGAAGCGGAAGGAAATGTTGCTGTTTCCGGGGAGCCGGCGCTCCATATCGCCGTTGACGCGGATATAGGGAATCCGTTCCTGTATCTGTGCCACATAGTAATCCCGCAGGGCTTTGATTTTCTGATTGTTTTCCTCCATATGGGCGTAAGCCAGCTCCAGGGCTTTGCTTAAGCCTACGATGCCCGCCACGTTTTCCGTGCCGGCGCGGCGGTTTTTCTCCTGATGCCCGCCGTCGATGAGTTTGTTGAAAAGCACCGCTTTCCGCATATACAGGGCGCCCACGCCTTTGGGTCCGTGGAACTTGTGGGCGGAGATGGAAAGGCTGTCGATTTTCAGATCCCGCACGTCGATTTTGACGCTGCCTGCCGCCTGTACGGCGTCGGTGTGGAACAGGATTCTGTTGGCAGCGGCGATTTCACCGATTTCCCGGATGGGCTGGATGGTGCCGATTTCGTTGTTGGCAAACATGACCGTAATGAGAATCGTGTCCTTGCGGATGGCGTTTTTCAGCTCTTCCAGATTTAAGATGCCGTTTTCATCCACGCCGATATAGCTGACTTCAAAGCCTTCCTTTTCCAGTGTTTTACAGGTCTCCAGTACGGCGGGATGCTCGATTTTGGAAGTAATGATGTGTTTGCCCCGCTTCTGATAGGCGTGGGCAATGCCTTTGATGGCCATATTGTCGCTTTCGCTGCCGCAGCTGGTAAAATAGATTTCTCCGGGCTCGCAGTTCAGCAGGCGTGCCACCGTTTCTCTTGCCGCGTCTACCGCCTTGCGGGTTTCGCGTCCTATTTGATAAATCGACGACGGATTTCCGTACTGCTCCGAAAAATAGGGAAGCATGGCCTGCAGTACTTCCTCGTCGGTTTTTGTTGTTGCATTGTTGTCGAGATAAATCGTCTTCATTGCTTGCTCCTTTCCTATTAAATCAGTAGGAATTATGCCACAGTTTTCCTGTGAAGTCAATGGGAATGATAAAAAAACCGCAGGATGCCTGTGACAAACGATATTTTGCGGATATTTTGCCCCGGCATCACAGCAAATCCGCCAGGGTCTTGCTGTTTAAGTAGTCGTTGATCACGTCATCCAGCCCTTTCCAGAGGGCGTAAGATTTGCAGTCGTTCTTTTTTTCACAGCCGTCTTCTCCGGCAAAGCAGTTGGTGGGCGCCATGTCCCCTTCCGTGGCCCGCAGAATGTCGCCGATCACATAGTCCTCCGGGGCTTTGGCCAGCCGGTAGCCGCCGCTGTTGCCTCTGGCGGTTTCCAGATAGCCTGCTTTATTGAGCATTGCCACGATCTGTTCCAAATATTTATTGGAAATGTCCTGCCGTGCGGCAATGCTTTTTAAAGAAATGAAATTTCCGTGGCTGTTCAGTGCCAGATCGATCATCACGGCCAGCGCATAGCGGCCTTTGGTTGATATTTTCATAATGAACCTCCATGTGCAGGTTATTATACTACCGCGCAGGTAGGAAAAGCAAGCAAAACCGGATTTGAAAAAAACACATTCGTATGGTAAAGTGAAATGCGGAAGTCTGACAGACCGGAAAAGAGACGAGATCATGAAGCGAATCAGAAAACAAGCGCTGCTGTGCCTGCTGTGCCTGCTAATTTTTACCGGCTGCGGGGCATTTTCAGAGAAGGTGCCTTCGGTCAGCTACGATGCGGATGCGGAGACGCTGCTGTCGGTGGTGCCGCCTTTTGCGGACGAACCGTATGTGGAGGTCAATGAAAACCAGCCGGATTTCAGCGCGGAAGAGAAAGAGAATACGGAAGCCTTTGAATCCTACAGCGCCCTGGATGCGCTGGGGCGCTGCGGGGCAGCCACCGCGAATATCTGTCAGGACCTGATGCCAGAGGAAGACCGGCAGTCCATCGGACAGGTGAAGCCATCCGGCTGGCATCTGGTTAAATATGAGGGCGTGGACGGCGGCTATCTGTATAACCGCTGCCATCTGATCGGCTTTCAGCTGGCCGGGGAAAACGCCAATGAAAAGAATCTGATCACCGGCACCCGCTATATGAACGTGGACGGGATGCTGCCCTTTGAAAATGAAGTGGCCAACTATGTTCGGGAGACGGATAATCACGTGCTGTATCGGGTGACGCCGCTGTATGAAGGCAGCGATCTGGTGGCGGAAGGCGTAGAAATGGAAGCCTGGTCCGTAGAGGACGAGGGCGAAGGCGTGTGCTTTCACGTGTTCGTTTATAACTGCCAGCCGGGCATTGCCATCGATTACGCCACGGGAGAAAGCCATCTTGCGGACGAAGAAGTTACGCCGGAAGCGACAGAAGCCGGCGCGGTTCGTTATATCCTCAATACGAATACAAAGAAATTTCATCTGCCGGACTGTGCCAGTGTGGCAGATATGAAGCCCCAGAATAAAAAAGAAGTGCAGGAAAGCCGCGAGACGCTGCTGGAGGAGGGCTATACCCCCTGTAAAAGCTGTAACCCTTAAGAGAAGTATTTTTGTAAAAGTATGACTTGCCTTTATGGATAACTCGGGATATAATTCAGATATGGCGTCTGAAGCGGGACGCTTAAAAAACAGATATGTCTGCGTAGCTCAGCTGGATAGAGCGACCGCCTCCTAAGCGGTAGGTCGGGTGTTCGAATCACCTCGCGGACGCTTAAAACAAAAGCCGCAAATCCGATGAAAGGTTTGCGGCTTGTCTTTTTTATACTTTATTGTGAACGGCAGCTTCCAGCTGTGTTAAAGCCTGTGCTAATGTTTTCCGTGAACAGGCAAGCACAACCCGCTGAAACGAAGACCCGCTTTTTCCGAAAATGTATCCGTCGTCCAGCCAGAGTTTTGCCTTATGGACGATAAGATCCTTCAAATCCTTATCGCTTAAACCAAGTGCGGAACAGTCCAGCCAGGCAAAGTAGGTTCCGTCAGGCGCTACAAGTTTGATTTCGGGAAGATGGTCTCTTAAAAATGTACGCAAAAAATCAAGATTGCCCTGCAAATAACGCTTACATTGAAGCAGCCATTCTTCGCCGTTTTCATACGCTGCCTGCGCTGCCACCAGACCCAGAGAATTTAACTCGGAATATCCGCTGCGGTCCATTTCTTTTAAAAACTTACGGCGGATATCCGCATTTGCGATCCAGATGTTGGAAACCTGCAAACCAGCAAGATTAAAGGTTTTGCTGGGCGCTGTACAAATAATCGTCTGTTCCGCCAGTTCCGGGCAGGCCGCAGTAAAAATGGTATGGGGATGTCCCGGCAGGGTAAAATCGCAGTGAATTTCATCTGAAGCAACGATGACCCCGTATTTTTTGCAGATCTCGCCCATTTTTTGAAGCTCCGCTTTTGTCCATACTCTGCCGACCGGGTTATGGGGCGAGCACAGGATAAACAGCTTTACATGATGATCCCGGATCTTTGCTTCAAAATCGGCAAAGTTTATTTCGTAGTGTCCGTCTTTATATAACAGCTCGTTTTCCACAAGCGTTCTGTCGTTATCCCGTATCACGGAATAGAAAGGATAGTACACCGGCGTTTGTATCAGCACACTGTCACCGGGCGATGTCAGTGCACGGACCGCCATGGCCAGCGCAAAAACCACACCCGGCGTTTTCACGAGCCATTTGGATTTTGTCGTCCATCCAAAATGTTTTTGAAACCATGCGGAAACGGCCCGGAAGTATCCGTCCTTGACTTCGCTGTAGCCGAAAATGCCATGGCTGACTGCATGATGCAGGGCTTCCAGCACAGGCTGCGCAGTCGGAAAATCCATGTCCGCTACCCAAAGCGGAAGCACATCGTCAGGATAACCGCGCTCGGCTGCAAAATCATATTTCAAACTGTTTGTTCCCTGCCGGTTTACAACTTTGTCAAAATCATAATAGGTCATTTTCGTCCTCCAGTGCCTGCTTCAGGTCGGAACGCCCGTGCCTGCTTTACATTCATATCATATCCCGGATGATCTTTCAATCCCGAATAAAAGATTTAATTAAGAAATATCGTCGTGTACCTGCAAGCGAGCTGTAATAACAAACCTGCAAATTTTGTTTCCATATTATTGACAGAAGGGTTGAAACTGCATACAATGCATACTATGCTGATATGTTTAACTAGCAGATTTTCGGGCTTATCATAAAAAATCGAAGAGGTGTAAGCTATGGCATTTTCAAAGGAACAGGCCCAGCGGTTCGCCCGGCACTTCGTCCTGAAGGAAATCGGCGTGTCCGGTCAAAAGCAGCTTTTGCAGTCACGGGTTTTGGTGATTGGCGCAGGCGCTTTGGGATCCGCTGCGCTGCTGTATTTGGCGGCAGCGGGTGTCGGTGAGATCGGAATTGCCGATGGGGACCGGGTGGAGCTTTCCAATCTCAGCCGTCAGATCATCCACAGGCAGGAAGAATTGGGCACTCTGAAAACCGAATCAGCCAAAAAAGCATTGCTGGGGCTCAATCCCGATATCATGGTACACACGGTTCCTGAACGGGTCACGCCGGATAATATTACCTCCGTCATCGCTCCCTATGATTTTGTCTTAGACTGCACAGACCGGTTTGAAACAAAGTTTCTCATAAACGATGCCTGCGTACTGATGGAAAAACCCTATTCTCACGCAGGTGTGGTGCGTTTTGAAGGGCAGGCGATGACTTATGTGCCGGGATGCGGCGGGTGCCTGCGCTGTGTACTGGGCGGGGTGCCGGAAAATGCCGTCACCTGCGCCGAAGCCGGTGTGCTCGGTACGATTCCCGGGATCCTCGGCTGTGTTCAGGCAACAGAGGCAATCAAATTCCTGCTGGGCGCCGGCGAGCTGCTCACCGGACGGGTGTTCTCCATCGACGGCCTGACCATGCGTACCCGGACGATCCGGATCGGTCCGGCGAGGGAGGATTGCCCGGTCTGCGGCAAAGGACGGACTTCCTTTTCCCTTTCCGAACACCGTGCCGAATATGAACCGGCGTGCTGCGGAGGTTCTGTACCGGAAGGAAGTGGTTTTTCTTTATGATGCGGGAGATGAATATTCTTGCATACCTGAAAGACCGTCAGGAGGGGGATATCCTCGTTGATCTTCGCAGCGAAACCATGTATGCCTTCGGAACCATTCCGGGTGCCATCAATGTTCCGGTGGAACGGATCGGAGAACTTTACGAGCTTCCCGGTGGAAAACCGATTTATCTTTTCTGTCAGGCGGGAGAGATCAGCGGTCAATTTGCCGAGCTTCTTTCCGATGCAGGATATGATGCCTGCAATTTGACAGGCGGTTATCGGGAATATTTGAGGCAAAGTATCTGTACGGGGGAAACCGCCGGAAATGCAGGGGATGAATAGATAATATGTTGAACCAATTTTCAAGAACCGAACTGTTATTTGGAAAAGAGGCGATGGCGCGGCTGGCCGCCTCCCGCGTTGCCGTATTTGGTATCGGCGGCGTCGGCGGCTATACCGTAGAGGCGCTGGTTCGCTCCGGGATCGGGGCCATCGACCTGATCGATGACGATAAGGTTTGCCTGACCAACCTGAACCGGCAGCTGCATGCCACCAGAAAAACCGTCGGGCAATACAAAACGGATGTGGCAGCTGAAAGGATCCGCGAAATCAATCCTGATGTTAAGGTTACGATTCACAAAACTTTTTATATGCCCGAAACGGCGAAGGAATTTGATTTTTCCGAATACGATTACATTGTGGACGCCATTGATACCGTCACAGGAAAAATCGCGCTTGTGGTCAATGCGGATCGTACGGCGACGCCGATCATAAGCTCCATGGGCGCGGGAAACAAACTGGATCCCACCGCTTTTGAGGTGGCAGATATTTACAGCACTTCTGTCTGCCCCCTTGCCAGGGTGATGCGGCGGGAGCTGAAGCGCCGCGGAATCAAAAAATTGAAAGTCGTTTATTCCAAAGAGCCGCCGCTGACCCCGATGGACGATATGGAAATCAGCTGCCGCACGAACTGCATCTGTCCGCCCGGAACCGCAAGGAAATGTACACAGCGCCGTCAGGTTCCCGGCAGCAATGCGTTTGTTCCTTCGGTGGCGGGGCTGATCATTGCAGGAGAGGTCATCAAGGATTTAACGCAGAAAAGCGGTTAATGATGAGATTTAAAGAAGCAGAAAAACGAGGGCTGTTGGGTCCTCGTTTTTCTGCAAAATACGTATTAAATCAGCCAAACCGGTACGTACCAGTTCTTTTCGTCCACAGGCAGCAGGTCATTTGCCATACAGACCACACTTCCGGTTCCAATCTCCACCTTCAAAGACGCTAAACTGCCGAACGCCGATTCTTTGGTAACCGGGTCCAATACATGAAAGTTTTTGACGGCAGCCTTGCCCGGCGACGCCGATTTTTTAATTTCGATGGGAGAAAGCACACCATTCTGATAAAGCAGCAGGTCGATTTCTTTCTGGTCTTTATCCCGGTAATAGAAAACCGGCGGTTCCTTTCCTGCGTTCAGATAACTCTTATAAATCTCTGAAAAAACATAGCTCTCAAAGAACGCCCCGGACATGGCGCCTCTTTCCAGTGCTTCAGGATTCCACCATTTTAGGAGATACGCTGCCAGACCGGTGTCCAGAAAATGAACCAAAGGCATCTTTACCACCCGTTTGAGGGCATTGTTGTGATAAGGCTGTACAAGCGCAATGGTATGGGATGACACCAAAATCGAGAGCCATTTTTTGGCCGTTGGCGCTGAAATGCCTGCGGCATTTGCCAGTTCTTCATAGACGACAGGTCTTGAAGTCTGTGCAGCAACAATCGTCATAAAATTATAGAACTGCATTTCATCCGCAACCTGTGTCAGATCCCGAATATCTCTTTGCAGATAGGTATTGATATAGGAGCGGTAATAAGCCTCCCAATCTACAGTTTCGTCGGCATAGAGCTCCGGCATGGAACCTTTGAATATCCTGCGGTAAATTTCATTCAAATCTTTTTTGCTTCTTACAGACAAACGCTTCATCAGATGCCCGGCTTCCGTTTGAAAAGGTTCGCTGGGTTCCCGGTAGATCTCCGCATCGGATAATCCCAGCAAGTTCACAATGCCCACCCGTCCGGCCAAACTTTCGCTGACATTTTTCATAAGATGGAAAACCTGCGACCCGGTGATCCAGAAATCCCCTTTTCTTTTGGACTCGTCTACGCGCATTTTGATGTAGGGCAGCAGCTCTGTTGCATACTGGATCTCATCGATCAGTACCGGTGGGGAATATCTCTGTAAAAACAGGGCAGGATCGTGTTTTGCCAGGTGTCTGACATCGGGATCATCCAGAGTAACATATTTACGCTCGATGCCTTCGCTTTGCTCAGCCTCTGCCATTCTTTGCAATAAGGTGGTTTTTCCAACCTGTCTGGGACCGGTTACCAGCAGCACCGGAAACATTTTGGACACCCGTGCAATTGTATCTTCCGCAGCTCGCTTTATATATGCCATGACAATTTTCCCTTCGATGATAGTATCATCAATTTCAGCCGAAATATTCGTCCAAACTAAAATATGATTTTATTATAGACGGAGTTTTTTGGGTTTGTCAATGAGATTTTTGGCCAATCGAAATTAATATTTTCGTTTGGCCAAAATATTTGTGGGAAATTGGGCGTAGGAAAGGGTTTACGACAAAAATCCGTTCCACGCCGCAGCGTTTTTCCTGTTGCTATTTGAAAAGAACGTGGTAAGATAAAACCAAGAACGGAGTTAGTAACTCCACTTAAAGTATTTTATGGGTATAGATTCCCGGCAAAGAAGAAGGCAGGTTTGAACGACCTGCTTTCTGTTTGCCATAAAAAGAGCAGGAAAAGCAGAAAAGGAACCATGAAAAATGGGCAAAACCAATTATCCAGAACTGGAAAAGCTGGTAGAAGAACTGGATCATATTGAAGGAAGGGAAAAAGCGGCAATCTGCAAGAGGATTCAAGTGCTGCAGGAAATTGGAAAAAAACTAATCAATGATTACACAATCGTCATTGATGATATTGTGATTGAACCGCTGCTGGTGGAAGCCTACTATTGCAAGGACACAAGTGGAGAATTTGTCGATAGCAACTGCCACCAAAATCCCAAACAAAAGGGTGCAAATCGATTTGGAAAATTGTATTTTCATAAAATCGGGCGGGGCGGCGTTGATGTTTGCCTGCCGCTCGGTGAATACTATTTATCTTTCTTAATTAAAGTTGCGAATATGAAGGAAGCTGAAAAAGAGCCTTTCCCCAAAAAACAAATTGGAATCCGCTCCGTATTGAGGTCAAAGCCAAATGCAGAAGACCAGGAAGACGTTCTAAAATATTGTCCGGGAGAAAAAAGCCATTGTATCGTTTGTGTACCTCGAAAAAATACGATGAAAGGTAAATTTGCCAGGGCGCCACTTGCGATTGTTTCTTTAGATTCATTTAAATTTCAGGAAGAAAAAGAGATAGCAGATGCGATAGTTACATCATTAGAATATGGCAGGCAATGGACGGTTGCAAAATATGGGTTGGAAAAAGCGCAATGTGATATTGAGAAAGCACGTGAAATTATCAAAAACGAAAATTTGTATTCCAGTAGAATTGAAAATAAATACATGAATCGTGCGGTGGGATATATCAGAGGATGCTTATGAGAAGATTGGCTATGTTCTCAGAGAAAAATTGTGTGCAATAGGCTAAATGGGGGACTGCTATAATAATCGGTATAACAGATTCAGCATTCAGTTTTATCGCTTTTGCATTGGGATTTGTTGCGGGATTGGCGCAGCTGATTTATGCAGGAGTAAAATATAACCGCTAATAGAAACTTTCAGTTGCAGAAACAGAAAAAAGTGAGAAACAAGATTGAAAAGTAACGGCAATGGCGTCACAATAAAATCAAAGAAAGGAGCAATCGTTATGGAAAAAACAGCAACATTGAACCTGAGAGTAAATCCAATTGTTAAGCAGCGTGCAGAAGATGTTTTAAAACGTCTGGGAGTACCTATGGCAACAGCGATTGATATGTATTTGAATCAGATTACTTTGACAGGAGGAATACCGTTTGCAGTAACCTTACCAAAGGCACCGGCATCTGTGAACACCGACCTGATGTGCGTGGATGAAATACACGCGAAGCTGCAGGAAGGCTTTGACGATATGAAAGCGGGTAAAGTGCGGGATGCAGCGGAAGCATTTACCAATTTCAGGGAGAATTATCAAAATAGAAGCTGATCGAGTAATAGTCACAAGAGTACTTTACAGCGCCTCTGATATTAGTAAGAGGTTGTTGGATCATTAAAATTTTCCATTTAACGATACCAATTTTTTAAAAATTACAAAATCGGGTGCCTTAACTGGCGTTTTAAGCTGTGAAATGATCCGAAATATGTTTTGACCACCGATTATATTCTTCAGCGGAGAAACGGTATTCATCATGTAAATCTTATGGATTTTATCTTGTCAGGAAAGTCTTTCTGAAAGGCAGGACGATTTTGGATGAACGGAGGAAATCAATGAATCTGACATTACATTGCGGACGCCCGGAAGATGAATCCGGGCGTTTGCCAAAGGAAATACGGGTATATGACTTGCTGGACCAGCTCGGAATCCATTATGACCGGGTAGACCATGCGGCGGCAATGAATATGGAGGTGTGCCGGGCCATTGACGAAGCCCTGCAGGCGACCATCTGCAAAAATCTCTTTCTTTGTAACCGGCAGAAAACGCAGTTTTACCTGCTGATGATCCCCGACAACAAAGTGTTCAAGACAAAAGAGCTGTCTGCACAGATTGGCAGCGCCAGATTGTCTTTTGCCGATGCGGAATTTATGGAAAAGTATCTCGACATCACGCCGGGTTCGGTCAGTGTCATGGGGCTGATGAACGATACCGATCATCATGTCCGGCTGCTGGTGGATGAGGAGGTTCTGCAAGGAGAGTTTGTCGGCTGTCACCCGTGCATCAATACATCCAGTATCCGGCTGAGGACGAAGGATGTATTTGAAATTTTTGTGCCTTATACCGGACACGATTTTACAGCTGTTCGGTTAGTGGGCGAAGAAATACCGTTAGGATAGGGCAAAATATTTTTCAATATCTTTCATTCGGTTATTTTGAGGCACCTTGAACGGGCAACGGTTATCGCAGTGGCCGCACCCGATGCAGGCGTCCGCCTTGATGGTGAGCTTACCGTAGTGATCTGCGGCCATTTGGTCACCGGCCAGCGCCAGATCATAGTATTTGTTTACCAGTCCGATGTCAATTCCCGCAGGACACGGCTGACAATGATTGCAGTACACGCAGTTCCCCATAGCCGCAGCAGGCGTAAATTTCCCGATGACGGAATAATCCTTTTCATCCTCCGGCGCTTCAGCAAAGCCGGTCAGTTCCTGTAAATCGGTGAGATTCCTTACACCGGGAACGACTGCAAGCACGCCGGGTCGGTCAAGGGCGTACTGGATACACTGGTATCTTGTCATGGCAATGCCGAAAGGCGAGGTTTTTTCGTCCAACAGCTTCCCGCCATGAAAAGGCTTCATTACCGAAATGCCTGTACCCATCGCTTCACAGCGGCGGAACAGCGCCGCCCGCTCGGAATTTGTCCCGATACCATATTCATCGCCCTGCTCCAGATCATAAGCGGGATTGATGGAAAACATCATCATATCTGCGGAGATCGTATCAAGCACCCTTTGGGCGACGGACGGCGTGTGTGACGAAAAACCGAAATGATGCACTTTTCCGGAGGCTTTCAGTTCTTTGATGTAGTCAAGAACGCCCGCAGAAACCAGTTCGTCAAAGTCCGCGTCCTCGTCAACACAATGCAGAAAACCAAAGTCCGCATAATCCGTGCCCAGAGCTTCCATCTCCCAGGCAAAAGTACGTTTTATTCTTTCCAAATCCCGGGACCAGCCGTACTCGCCTTTCTCGTTGTAGACCGCACCGAAGTGGAGCTGAAACAGCACCTTTTCTCTTTGCCCGGCAATCGCTTTTCCAAAAGGAGCATATATGTTTTTTCTGCCCGCACAGAGGTCAAAGAAATTGATTCCATGTTCGATGGCAGTTTGGATTACCTGTTCAATTTCCGTGTCGGAGCAGTCCATCAGCCCGCCTGTGCCAATTCCGAGAACCCCGATCTGTTCCTCTCCGTGTGGTAACTTCCTGTATTCCATATGGACCTCCTTGATCATAGGTATCGGCACGCGCGTTTAAAGAGCGCTTCTCGTATATGCTGATATCATAATTGAAATTCGCATGTAAGTAAATATCAAAGCCGGATATTTTCAATTTCTGAAACGAACACAATGAAATTCACATTGTCACATGGTCCACACAGACAGTGACATCAAGAAACCAAGTGTTTTTAGAAAGATCACTTTTTCCGGTCTATGAGCAGGCTGCAAATGCGCATGAAGGCTGCAAATAATATGCCGGCAATCGGCCAGACCATCCATGTGATCTCCCAGTCGTTCGTCAGAAAGCTCCAACAAAGATAAATGGCCGTGGCAGTCAGCCAATAGACGGAGGAGACGGTTTTTTTGATGTGGATTTTTCTCTGATCCCGAAGCGCGTATTCCCCTTCTTTGAGGAGTTTTTGCATACTGGCCCGGCGCACGCCTGCAAGGATAAACAGTGCCGCGCCGATTCCCGCCAGAAGCAGCGTAACCGCCAGCAGGACGACCATGAAATACGCCTTTTCCGTGAACATACTTGCAAAAAGTGGGATCGGTGAAAGAACACACAGGCAGGCAGCAATGATATTGTATTTTGCATAGGCGGCACGATATGCTTTTTGTTTTTCTTTGACCATTCCGTCTACGCCGTATTCGGTTTCAAAGGGTTCTTTATCAATAAACGCGAAAGGGGCGTTTTTGAAGCCGCAGGAAACGAAAATCGTAACGGCGGCGGCCACAATGATAAGAAGCAGCACGAGGCCAAGGCCTGCGGCCAGATTTTCGGAAACAGGCTGTCCCGGCATTTCCGTTGCGGCGGCGAAAAGAAGCAGCGGAATCACGGCAACGATACACAAAAAGGAAGCCATGGCAATGCGTTTGGCAGCCTGTTTTCTCCACTCCAGAAATTCATGCGCAAGGGCGAGGGAAACCCGTTTTACAGGCACACGATCTGTGTCGTCCGTAAATTCTTCGCTTTCGATCTCGTCCTTGAGAAGATAGTCTGTCGTGACGCCAAACAGTTTGCTGAGCGCCAGAATCTTTTCTAAATCGGGCACCGTCTGCGCGCCTTCCCATTTGGAAACGGCTTGCCGGGACACCTGCATTTTCTCCGCAAGTTCTTCCTGTGACCAGCCGTTCTTTTTTCTTAAATTTGTTATCTTGTCTGCCAGGATCATGGTTTTTTCCTCCGCAAAAGAATTGGCGGCGGCTGTATCTGTCCTCCGCAATGAAAAGCATAGCTTATTTTGCGGTTGCCGTCCACCAAAGGATGGCTGGAAATTTGTCAACCGGCGGTTGCAAATGGAAAAGCGCCACGGGCTTTTGTGTGCCTGTGGCGCCAGATATTTGTTTCGACTTGTCAGCAGCCAGCCGATGGTTCGCGGATACGCATCTGGGGTTTGTTTTACTCATTCTGTTTTAATTTCAAAAGTTCGCATTTCATCCTCTGTAAGCGGTCTTCCCAGTCTTTTGGAATAAAGGATTGCTTCTCGAAGACGATAAGCCTTTCCGGCGGATGGTTCGGTCAAACGACCATCTCTCATAGCTTCTCCTAAATAATGGGGATCACTGACTGTTATTGAATACCGTCTTTCTGCTACGATCATGTTACACCTCATTTCCTATGTATTATACAGAAGATCCGGGAATTACACAATTGCCAAATTTAAGGAGATGACGTTTTTATGAAAAGCAAGGAGTTTTCCTCACCGATACTGCAAATAATCCAAAAACCGTTTTACCGCAAGAGAAGCAAATTTTTTACTTCTAAGGGCAAGTCCGATGTTGCGGCAGGCAGGAATGTCCAGTTCCTTCGCAATGATTTTATAGGGTACCCGCTTCAAAATCAGCTGGGGCAGGATACTGATCCCCAGTCCGCTTTCCACCATGGACATAATGGCATAATCATCCCAGGTCGTAAAATGTACCTTCGGCGTTAAGCCGCAGCGTTCAAAGATTTCGGAAACTTCCGCTTTTGCCCCTTTTTCAAGCAGCATAAAGGGTTCATCGCATAACACGGTGACGGGAAATTTCTCACAGCCCGCCAGAGGATGGTTTTCCGGAAGAATCGCCATCAGCTGATCCTGTTCCAAAAAAATGGTTTCCAGTTCGGGATGCGTCGGCAGCCGCAGGAAGCCGCAGTCTACCCGTCCTTCCAGAATCCAGGTCTCGATTTCCGTATAGTCTCCCAGCAGTAATTCATAGTCAATATTCGGATAATTCTTCTGAAATTCCTTAATGATATTGGGCAGCCAGTGGGTGGCCACGCTGGAAAAGGTTCCGATGCGGATCAGTCCCGACTGCAGCCCGTTCAGTTCGTCGATTTCCATTTGCAGTTTCTCAAATTCGGCCACCACATTTTTGGCGTACGGCAGCAGTTTCAGGCCGTCCGATGTCAGCCTTACACCACCGACACTCCGTTCCAGCAAAGCGACTTTCCATTCTTTTTCCAGATCGCCGATCATTTTGCTGATACTGGACTGCGAATAGTTCAGCAGATCAGCCGCTTTTGTAAAGCTGCCGCATTCCGCCGTTTTCACAAAGGATAAATACTTTTGCAGGTTCATTTCCATACAATCATCTGCTTTCCAAATGTAAATCATTTGATAAATTCGTTTTTCAAATGTATGGATTTATGATACCCTGTCTTCATTGAAAAATCAAGGCTGCGAGATGGACTCCGATTATCAGCGTTTCGTGGTTACGTTTGTGCCGCGCATTTTGATTTTTATGATTTTTTGAGCTTTGCTTTAAGTGCCTCAAAGTTTGCTTTCAAATTGGCACGCTCGGCTTCCATTTTCTGCTTACGCTCTGCGCTGCGCTCGGCATGCATCTTACGGCGAGCTTCGTCTGCCAGTTCTTTTTCTATGCGCTCGGCTTCTTCTACCTCATCCTGCACCAATGCGGCGTCGCGCCGAAGAATCGTCGTTTGAAACTTATCAAACCGAGAGTCCAGTGCATGATCTGTTTCCTCCTGCGCAAGGAGAAGAACTGCAACCTCACCATCCGCCAGTTTGGATCCCACCGTTTCCAGCATTGTATTGTTGCGATCCACATCATCCATATCCTTGGCGCTTCCGATCAGATGGCCTGTCATGCCGCCCAAAAGGATACCGAGAGGGCCGCCGAGAATTCCGATCACTCCGCCGATCAGACCTCCCGTAAGAGCGTCGTCGATGCTGTCCACGCCGCTTGTGAATAAGTCAATGGTGGAAATTGTATTACCGTTTTTCTTTACGAGCGCTCCTTGCAGCACGGTATATTGCGGCATGATTGGTTGCTTTTTGATTTCCATGTAGGCTTGATAGCCTTCGCTTTCTACATTGAACAAAACCGTTAAGACATTTTCCATTTGTGAAACTTCCTTTCATTTTGTTTTTATTTGAATCGGTAGATTTCTTACCGATTTATACAGAATATCAATTGTACTGTACTGAAAAAATTTGTCGCCGCATATTGCGCTGTGAATTCATTCAACCTGTTGCATTTTTTTCCGTCTTCTTTTTCCGACCTGTTATGTATAGAAAAGCAGTGGAAAAGGTTAGAGCGCCGAGAGTTTCAAAAAGCATATCCGTCATTGTATCATGCAGACCAATATCGATATAACCCTCAATTTTCCTTCCATCAACTACAGTTTGACGGATGTCTTTCATATGTTCGACCGCATCGATTTGGTTGCCCAGGAGATAGGAATTGATCTCATGTACGATTGTGTCCTGCTGCGCGTCGGTGCCTGCAAGCTTATCCATGCCATATTCGCAAAATTCCCATATGGCGGCAACCGTAACAGAAAAACATAAAGCAAAAATTGCGCACAGCAGGGCTGTGTTTTTAGGATTCATCCGGCGCAGCAGCGCAACGCCCAAAATTGCGAAAACAATTCCGCCGATGAAATGCAAAAGTTCGTCCCACCATGCCGTGGTGTAATACAGCAAAAAAACATCTCCCATCATCGGGCCAAGCGCATACAAAGAACAGAAGATGAAAAAGGGAAGTTGCAAGCGCTGCTTAAATAACTTTTCCGCCAGAATAGGAAGGCTGACAAGCAGCATCGTTGCGGCGCATCCGATTGCCTGTGCGTAAGCAGATATGCAAAGGGAGTAAATCAGGCAGCCAAGGCAAAAGAGGATCTCCAAAATCCATATTCCTGTTTTTATGCGCGGCAGCTTCGCCGCTTTTTTCGTGTTTATTTCCATAGTAAACCTCCTGTTCAGACAGATGCCTTCTTAATTCTTTTTTCAATAAACGCACAAATGGCGTCAGAAGCGTCTCTTGGGATGACCCTATGCTGGTTTTCGATCATTTTTTCTCTTGCAACGACATTCATCAGGCGATCACAGGCATCCAGCAGTTGGGTTTGGGGAGCGGTGACCGCAAGGCTCATTCCGTTTTGAACAAAAAAGTCCATATTTCGATTTTCACAGCCCGGAATCGGCGTGATATGGACGAGGGCTGTACCGACCACTGCTGCCTCTGTGGAGGAAAGACCTCCCGGCTTGGAGAGAAATATATCGCAGGCGCGCATATAGTCCGCCATTTGCGTGGTGAATTCCAGAACCTCACATTTGTTTCCAAAGGTTTGGGAAAGCGTTTGATACAATTCTCGATTGTTCCCGCATACGACGACAAGTTGGACACTGTCCCCGTAATGTTCCAAAAGAAGCGGAAGGATCTGTCCGATCCGCCCTGCGCCGATGCTCCCGCCCGCAATGAGGATGCAAACTTTTTCCAGAGGGAGTCCGAGGCGTTTTCGCAATTCGGTATTGTCGGCTGTTTGATAAAACTGCCGCTTTACCGGGATGCCCAGGGGGACGATTTTTTCCCGCGCGATCCCCCTTGCCGCAAACTCATCGATCAGTTCCCCGGCAGGGATGATATAGTAGTCGCAGTCGGTTTCTTCGGTGAAGGGAATACAGGTATAATCCGTTGCGATAAAATAGGCAGGCGGTATCACTTTTCCCTTGCGCTTGAGCTTTGTAAGGATTTCCGCCGGAAAGAGATGGGTCGTGACAATGCAGTCAAAACGATTTTCCGTTAAATTCTGCTCCAATAGCGGCGCCATCAGCTTATTCAGTTCATAGACCGGCGAGGAAATCGGCAGCTTCCGATAAGCGTTCCCCAAGCGATATACGGCTCCGAATGCGCCCGGCATTTTCTGCACTAATCGGATGTATGCATTGTTGACCATCTCTGCGGTCTTTTCGCTTTTCAAAAGATACGGGTTCAGCTTCGTGACACGGTGACCTCTTGCAGAGAGAGCCTGCTCTATGGCCTCGCCCGCGCTGTTATGACCTCCTCCCGTTCCGCAGGAAAGAATCAGTGCATCCATAACAGCTTCACTCCAATCGGTTCTTTTTCTTCTTTGCTTTGATACAGCCGCAGACATACAATCGCTGTGACAATCAGGAAACTCACCCATACCGCAGGAACAACACCGGTCAGAATCATGGTGGCGGCTGTCAACGGATAAGCGACCAGCGTGCGGTAGAAGTTCGGGGTAATTCGCAGTCCAACAGATAAAATCACAAATACCGCCGCGAATGACAGCACCGGATGAAGATACGGGATAAGTCCCAGCAGACATCCGAAGGTTGTTGCAATTCCTTTGCCGCCGTGGAATCGGTAAAACACGGGAAAAATGTGTCCGATGACCGGTGCGGCAAGCACCACCGATAATCCCCATGTTGGCTGCACCTGGAAGAAATGCGCATAGAGAAACACGGGAAGAAAACCTTTTGCCAGATCACAGAACAGAGTCAGTGTCCCGCACCAAAAGCCGCCGTATTTAAATGCGTTTACCGTTCCGGGGTTTTGATCCGAGCTTTTCCTGTATAAATCTTTCTTACCCAAAATCCTTCCAAACACATTGGCATATAATATACTGCCGGAAAGATATCCGAGGGCAGCAAACAAAATGATGTAGAACATAGATTACCCGCCTCCTTATCTCCGTTAATATCGATCAGGATTTCGTCCTTCCCGCTGCGAAGCAGTGTCTTGTGCCAGCCGCGGACAAATTACATTTTTTCTGAGGATTCCCGTAGTCAAGTGCTTCGTTTCTTTTATTTTGGGCTTTTACAGCCCGTTTTTACAGGACTACAACAAGAATTTGGAACATGGTTTCCACCTCCGAAGTAAGAGTAGCATTCTTATCTAAACTGAAACTAAACGCATACATTGTCCTTTTTCCGTGCATCGGCAGGCTTTTTATTCTGCGAGCAGCCACCCATTCAACACCAAACATTATACCTCCGAATTGTGAAAAAATCTATCACTCATCAGATGAGTTTATCAAATTGCCATCTCAACTATTCTCTTTGGTGGCTGTAATCATTTGCAGGAGCTTGTTATAGGTCAAAACGTTGAAGTCAGTCCAGATGCATTTGAGATAAAAGAAAAGAATCTTAATACCCTATAACTTCCTGCTTGATAGTGTTTTTTGTATTTTGCTATAATGATATATAGCGAACATGCGAAAAGCAAAATGTATATTCAATTATCCGATTTGCTAAATATAAGCGGGGAATGAAAATGAAAACAATCGCAATCATCGATGATGACATTTATATTGGAGATATGTTACAGGAAATGCTAAGGAAAGAAGGCTATTCTGTTCTTCGTGCCTATTCCGGTACAGAAGCGTTATATCTTTTCTCACAAAACAAGCCGGATCTGGTCCTGCTGGATTTGATGCTGCCGGGACTGTCAGGCGAGGAAGTTCTGCCGCACATCGAGGGCATTCCTGTAATCGTTCTTAGCGCCAAAGTAGATGTACAGGACAAAGTAAATCTTTTGCTGGGCGGCGCGGTGGATTACGTGACGAAACCATTTGACACAAAAGAGTTGCTTGCCCGTATCACAGTTCAGCTGCGCAAAGCAGAACAGCATGAGGAACCACGGTCTCTTTCTGTTGGCGATCTGGTTTTAGATATGATGTCACTTTCGCTGACGGTGCAGGAACAGCCTGTGAAACTGACCCGGACAGAATATGCCATCTTGAAACTACTGATGATGAACCCGAAACAGGTCATTTCAAAGGGTGCGCTGCTGGACAGAATCAGTTTGGATACACCGGATTGTACGGAGCGTTCCTTGAAACAGCACATTAGTAATTTGCGCAAAAAGATGCAGAATGTCAGCGGCGTGGACTATATTGAAACCGTATGGGGAATCGGTTTTAGGCTGGCGCAGGAAAAATCCTGACGAAATCTTGACATTTTTCCTGACCGTTTTCTTGACTTTTGTTTTGTAAACTAAAGTCATCAAGGAGGGAAAACACCATGAATTATGTTTTACAGACAAACAGCCTGACAAAAAGATATAAACATTTTAAGGCTCTGAACGGTCTAACTATGAATGTCCCTAAAGGTTCTATCTATGGATTTGTAGGAAAAAACGGTGCAGGAAAGACCACGCTGATTCGTTTAATTTGCGGATTGCAGGAGCCGACTTCCGGCGATTTTACGCTGTATGGGATTCGTAACGACAGTAAGGATATTCGTAAATCACGCCGCCGCATGGGTGCGGTGGTGGAAACAGCAGCGATTTACATGGATATGACAGCGGAGGAAAATCTAAAGTATCAATATCTGCTCATGGGCATTCCGTCCTATCATGGGATTCCCGAACTGCTGAAGCTGGTAGGACTCGAAAATACCGGGAAGAAAAAAGCAGGTAACTTTTCTCTGGGCATGAAACAGCGGCTTGGCATTGCCGTTGCTTTAGCCGGTGATCCCGATTTTCTCGTTCTTGACGAACCTGTGAACGGACTTGACCCACAGGGGATTGTAGAAATACGGGAGTTAATTTTGAAGTTGAACCGGGAACAGCAAATTACCATTCTGATTTCCAGCCATATTTTAGATGAGCTTTCCCGTCTCGCTACGCATTATGGCATCATTGACAGCGGGCGAATGGTAAAAGAAATCAGCGCCGAAGAACTGGAAGCCGCCTGCCGCAAGTGTACCCGTATGGAGGTAAGCGACACCGCTGTGCTTGCCCGTATTCTGGATTCCATGAATGTAGAATATAAAATCATCTCCGATAATATCGCAGATGTATTTTCAAAGGTCAATATTACGCAGTTGTCCGCTGCTCTGGCAAAAGAGAACTGCGAGGTATTGTCCATGCAGGAGAAGGACGAAAGTCTGGAGAGCTATTATATATCTTTAGTGGGAGGTGCTGACCATGCATAAATGTTTATCTGCTGAATTTTATCGGTGCAGGCGCAGCCTCCTGTTTTGGCTGATGCTCCTTGCTTCCGTCCTTTCCGGTGTGTTTTATGGCATTGTCTCTATGAGCGGCTCTTTTGATGATATGTTCGTTGTACCATTGTTTGTTATTTTAGCCGTTTTTGTTTCTTTGAATACGGGAAGAGAGTACACAGATAACACCATTCGCAACAAAATCATTACAGGAGCATCTAAAACGACCGTTCTGCTTTCCAAGCTTGCCACAGGTATCGGGATCGGCGTTCTTTTTAGTGCTGCTTTTTTAATTCCATGTGCGATTATCCTGTCTGTGGACGTTCTTTCTAAAATACCGGTATCTGTACTTTGCCGGACGTTGATCGGCTTTGTTTTGCTTTCCGTTGTCTGGGCTGTGCTATTCACAGTTATCAGTATGCTGATTTCGGCAAAAGGACTTGGCGGTATTATAAACTTTGTTTTAATTATTGCTGTCATGTTCCTTTCCTACCAGTTGGAATTCATCATCGGGCAGCCGGAATTTATTACGAATATGGAAGCATCACAGGTACTGATGACCCCGGAAGAAGTGAGACAAATTCAGGAAGGAACCTATGAAGGAAGCTATTCCTATATAACCGACGATAACGGTCAGGTGACGTATTATAAAGATGTTGTCTCCAATGCAGAACAGACGCCTAACCCCAAATACCTGAAAAGTTCGCTCCGCAATATTCTGACGCATTTGGACTCTATGCTCCCCCACGGCCAGATCAATGAATATGTTTCCTGTCTGACCGACAGCGTCTATACGGATTGGCAGGTGGGCGACGCATCGGAAAAGGAACCGATCGATGCCTACCCCCGCTTGAAAACCTTTCCGCTGTATTCCTGCCTTGACATTCTTCTCCTGTCAGGCGTTGGCCTGATACTATTCCGCAAAAAAGAAATTCGATAAGGGGTTTTCATGGAACATTTGCTGCTGCTCATCATCGGAATATTGTTTCTCATCATCTTTGTCCTTCTCGCAAAGATTTATTACCTGCGTCGTTCCGCACATGAAATTGCAGAAGCGTTCCGTGACCGATTGACAGAAGATACGAATACTCTGATTGACATTTCCTCTCGGGACCGCTATATGCGAAAACTGGCAGCTGACATCAATTTGCAGCTTTGTCTGCTTCGCAAGGAACGCCAGCGTTATCAACACGGTGATCTGGAACTGAAAGAAGCTGTCACCAACATTTCCCATGATCTCAGAACTCCCCTGACAGCAATCAGCGGTTATCTTGATTTATTGGAGAGAGAAGATAAAAATGAAAACATTCAGCGGTATCTTTCTCAAATTGAAAACAGGACGGAAGTATTAAAGTGCCTGACGGAAGAACTGTTCCGATACAGTGTGGTTGCATCTTCACAGGATTTGAACCCGGAGCATATAGATATTGTCCGGGCGCTGGAGGAAAACCTGCTGTCCTTCTATGCGGTTATGCAGGAAAAGGGGATACAGCCGGAAATCGAATTGCCGGAGGAACCTGTTTACCGTAAACTGGATGCAGGCGCAGTCAACCGTATCTTCTCCAATATCATCAGCAACGCACTGAAATACGCTGATGGTGATTTATCCATAAAGATGGATAAGAACGGATGTGTTACATTCAGCAATACGGCACACAATCTGACCGCAGTGACGGTTGGCAGATTGTTTGACCGCTTCTACACGGTGGAAGCGAATCGTAATTCAACCGGATTGGGACTGTCTATCGCTAAGTTGTTAGTAGAGCGCATGGGTGGATGTATTGAGGCAATCTATAATCATGGGAAACTGGAGATTAAGGTAAAATTTGCCGAATAGCATATCCTGGGCGCTCCTTTTCGTCATGCGCCCGCATTTGGCTGCGATTTCGGCAGCGTTACCGTAAACATGGTAAGATTGTTTTCGCTTTGAGCCGAAACTGTTCCGTTGTGTAATTCCACCACTTTTTTGACGATGGCAAGTCCGACTCCGTTTCCTTCGCCGGCGTGTGAACTGTCAGCCTGATAGAATTTTTGAAAGATCCTTGAGATACTTTCCGCCGGAATTTCTTCTCCCGAATTGATAATATGCACGGACAGGGAATCCGATTGATTCCTGATATTGACTTCAATGACTCCGCC
>CANRIM010000018.1 GCA_947630695.1 uncultured Lachnospiraceae bacterium | reverse complement strand
CATCTGATGATTTCCGCCTTCCGGACATCTGATTTCCAGATTTCCGGAAGTGCGATTTCATCGCACAAGAATATTCACATTTTTTCGAATTTTGATTTTGTTCCAGTACGAACGCGGATTTTTGCTTTTGGTCAGCGCCTCGGCGATATCCACAGCACAAAACCACCATTTGGAGCTTTCTTCATCCCAAACAGCGCGCACCGGTATATCTTCAAAAAATCGGATAGATGTTTTTTGCATAATTATCTCTCCACAGTAATTCATTTAGCATCTTAAAGAAAGAACTCCCCCCTAACAAAAGTGCTCTATAAGAATGTTTTGTAACCTCTCCGCATCAGCTTCCACTAAAGCTTTATTTTTCAGTTCAGCGGCAATTGCATTGCGTATTTTATCCTTAACTGTTTTGTTTTTTGCAATTTCTTTCAATGTGTGTGGATAAAGATTGAGCAACCACGAAACTTCAAATCGGTTAAAATCAAACTTCGTATATTGACAGTAAAAATCAAAAGCAGGGCTATTGCCAATAAACTCTTTGAAATCCTTTGCTCGTAGCACTTTGATTAGACACCAATATCCTACTTGATCTAATTCCTCAAAAGGTTTATTTATAGGATATACAACAATACCCTTATCGCTGTTTTCATTGGCCTTCTCTAACTCTATTTTATTATTCAAAAATAACTTGAGCTGTTTTTTTGCGGTCAAGCTAATACGTGCATCGCACATAACAAGCATAGTGAATAAATCGAAGTTAAAACTACTGACAATCTGTTTGTTAGCCCATGATAACAACCGTTTCTTCTGATACGTAGAAACGTATCCAAAGTAGTGCTTGGTTATTTGAGAATACATGGGAGTAAGTTTTTTCTTCAAAATTTTTGAAACTCTCATAGAAAGACGGCGTGAAACGTGTTCGTCCTCTGAAGGAAAGATAAAATGAACCAAGCTGAAATAATTGATGCCTGAACTTGTTGATGGAAGATCAAATTGTTTGCCGCTTTCCACTGCAGCAATGTGTTTATCGATATACGAGATTAGAGCGTCTTCAATCGTTTTGGCTGTAACATCACTATACATTTTCCTGCGTTTTAGTTGCGAATCAATAAAAATAACTTTGTCATTTATAAAAAAGTCTCGAAACTCGTGTGTAAGAATAAACTTGACAACTTTATCAACCAAACCTTGTGAAATATTAATATACCGAAGCAATGAAACACAGTTCTTAATCTGTGTTTGCAAACCAAGTACATCAACATTGTTTTTCGAATGCTTAACCGCATAATCATAATAATCCAGCAGATTGTTTACAGACGTCTCAACACGATCCATGTTCTCAAATTCTATCGTTTCGACATGATATTTGCTAAAAAGAGCACGGATTTCTTTGTCACTAAAACAATCTATAAAACAATAAAAATCAATTTCATCAAAATGGATTATATCTCCGACCCCAAAAGGAAATGGTTGGTCATGTAGTACTTTTTTGCCTTGAGTGGAATACTTATAAACTAATAACGACATAAGGTTTTTGACAGTGCTTTTGTATTCAGTAAATACCGCTGCAATAATGCCGTTGCCTTGTAAAAAATGCAAATAATCATTTATTTTACAAATTGCCTTGCCACTACTCGTTAATCCAAATTCTGTAGATCTTGATTCAATAGCATTTTGAAGCTTCTGTCCGTCAATAAATGCCTCATACGAATACTTATAAAGCATATTAGCGCTATGAATATCTTTAAGGTTATCATAGGTATTACGGAATTCGACAGGTAAACGGCGGAATAAATCCTCAACTTCTAAATCGTTTGGGGACAAAGATTCAACTTCCGAAAGATCATAGCAGCGATACCATTGATTAGCGTTTCTTATAATTGTTCGCAAGCTTATGCAATTTGATTCTGCAAGATAGTAAAACAAATAGTTGTTATCTTTAAAAGCCTGTTTCGCAACTTCGGAAAACAGAAAAAATGCTTCGTCATACCGCTTTAGATGAGAGAGATAAAAAGCTTTCTTATAGTTTTTTTCGATAGAAGTGTATTTTTTAGCGCAAAACTCGCACATTGATGTATAGTCAAACTGAATACAGTTTCTGTCGGCGAATGGCGCATTTTCAATGAAAAGCCGATACTTGTGACCATCTTCAACTTCCAAAATTCTCGCCTTTTTAAATACCTCAAGAATACAATAATACTTATCTAATACGTCTTCCTCTAAACTGTTTTTCTGATCTTCTGTCATTTGGTTGATGTCAAAGAATTTTTTCAAAATTACATCATCTTTTGAAAGATGTATCACACCATCTTCTGCTATTCTGACGCGGGAAGGTATTCTTTTGGAAACATCTCCTTTGCGAAGTGCATAAAGTTTGTTTAGCGGCTTCAATAAGTTGTATAAGATTTCAAATGCTTCATCTTCGGTTTTTCCCTCAGGGGATGATTTAGAAAGTTTTTTCAAAGCATCAAAAAACGCTTTATATCGAGGCAAGTATTCATCCGCGTGAGAAACCAATTTATACCACTCTATTACTGAGAGCCCTTTTGACTTGTGATAAATCAATTCTTCCTCTGATAATTTGTGATCGCCGGTGTAAATAAAAATTGGTTCCAAAAAATTGTCTTTAAGCAACGATTTAGCCCAGTTGACTATTAATTTTATGTTATAGTCATTCAATCCATATCCAATGAAAACAACAGTATTAGTTGAAAAAATAGATTTCGTGAGCGTTTCTATAAGTTTAAAGTTCTCGCTATAGTTTAGATAATCTTCCTCTTTAAGGACAAAATTATTATTTAAGAAATCCCCGTGGACTTTGAGAATAAATCTGTCGCCATATATTTTAGGGACATTTCCGTCGCAAGCCACAGCTTTATAGCTTTGGCAATGCTGCAGAGCCGAATCTTCGATTAGTGTATCATAATTGGTCGTTATAAAAGATGCTGGGTTTAACTCAAGCATTTCGTGATGAATGTCATTGGGCTTCAAATCGGCAGAATGCAATTGTTCCTTAACAAATCTGTTGTATTCTGATTTGTTTTCTCCCAACGAATAATAAAACATTTGGGGTATTTGAAGATATTCATCTGAGGAATAGTTGTCCTTCTTTTCACGCCCCAGTTTATCACAGATGGAGTCAATCAAAGCTTTCCATGTCGGAGCGTCTGACAACGCAGATACTCCCGCTCCAACAAAGAAGGATAACGCATTATTTTGTGAAGCATCAAGTATTCTTTTCAGTTCATTCTCATACATAATCATTCTTTGCACTCTTTTTCTTTCATATTACTTTTTCTCTCAATCCTATGACTGAATAATTAACTGTTGATCTCAATACACATATTTGATTAAATGTCTTCCAAAAAAGGTTTTGCATCATTTGCCGGATCATTTTCTTATAAAGATATGCCGTACTTGTTCCATACAAAATTATTCAGTTCCTCCACTGTATGCGAATCCAATAAATATGCTTTCTCTTCTTCAGAAAGCTCAGGTATTGTAAAATTCGCAATGTAATTCTTAGCAAAAGCCATATATCCCTTGGAGTATGGCTTGCTTGTGTGAAAGATATAATACCAGAATGCTTCTGATTCGAGAAAAACTTTAAGTATTCTCAACTCCTCCGTATCCTCTGAAAGCAGAGCATATCCGCAGTAGAATAATACATCGGGATCTAAAGATAAAACAGCAACAGGACTTCCGCTTATGTAAGGAATAAGGAGTTTCTTTCCAAAATTATTCATACCCTGAGTTCTTCCATAAGCATACCAGGCTGGATAGTTTCCATGTCCTTTGTCCCTGTTAAGCAATATTGACCTATATTCACTAAGAAAGTTATATGCTTCGGGAAAAGAAGATTGAAAAACATTTTCCTCAATAAGCTGATATACATTATCTGTATGAGTATATGGGAAAATGGCAATTTCCATTTTATTCTTCAGCTCTGTTTCGCTTTTGATAATGTTTGGCTTTGCAACCTTGATGCAGAGCTTTTTCTCTATTTTATAAATCTTATTGTTATATTCTCTGAAATAATAAGTATTGTCCTCTTTTATGGGAGTAAAAAAGTAAATATCATTTTTCAATGTAGCAAGCCCGTTACAAATTTTCCAGTTTGATAATGGAGTTCCTGAGGATTCGAGCTTATAGATCACTTCATCTATACTTCTTTCTCGCATTCTCCACGGTTTTCCATCCGGGAAATCCAAGTAATGATACTCGGAAAATATATGCTTTTCTAATGTGTTAGTTTCATTTAATCTTAAATACTTGATAGTATCAGTTTCAATAGATTTATCCACAAGAGTAATGCAAGTATAGCTTGTAACATTCTCAAAAACCTGACTATCTCTAAAGTCAATGATTTTTATCTGATATTGTTCAGTTGAAAAATACTTTCTGAGATTTCTTCCGTTTACGGCTTGCAGATAACTGTTCGGGGAAATATATCCGAGTTTGCCGTTATATGAAAGCAGTTTAATGCCTATCTCAAAAAAAGGAATGTATAAATCAACATTGCCGATAGATGACGATGTCCAATTTGCAAGGCGATTCTTCGTGCCCGAATTCATGTTTTTATTACGAACATACGGCGGATTACCTACTACACAATCAAATCCATTCGTGCGCATTTTATAAAGCCTATCGTAAGTATTCTGATCGAGCGCATCTGCACATATAAAATTAAACTTGCACGTTTCTTCTTCACCGTTCATGAGTACAACTAAAGATAGCAAGGATTTGATTCTACCAATTGCATTGCTATCTATATCAACACCATATAGGTAAGAAGATATTATCTCAGAATATGAAACACCGTATCTTTCGTGTATATACTCGGCAGAAGCAACCAGAAAGGCACCACAGCCACACGAAGGATCAAGCACGGTAGGGATTCTATCACAGTTTAGCGTATTGCTTACAATATATCGTGTTATGGCCTCAGGTGTATATACTACACCTTTTTCCTTCTTCTCGCTTTGAGGAACAAGCATCTCAAATATAGAAACAAGTTCATTTAGTGATAAGTTACACTCTGTGATTTGGTTAACCTTATCCACAATGGAATAGTCAATATCTGACAAGTAGTTCCTTAACCACTGACTATTATTAGTGTCAACAGCAATTCTGTTGGCAAAAGTGCAAACCAACGCCTTTTCGATGCTTGTTAGATCATCTGATATTTTTAGCAACTTATTAACAAACTGCTTTATGTTCATATCACTTAACTCCATTCAAAAGGTCGATACGGCTTACCGTTCGTCCCATACCGATGATCTGCTGTTTTTCCTGCCCTGTCACTTTATAAAGGTCGTAACAAATTTCGTCAAGTTCTGTCCAAAGCTGCTTTAGCTGTCCGGCTATGATTTCTTTAGTATTCAAAGTTGCTGATAAGTACTGCTCTTGTAATTCGGATATCTTAGAAAAATACTTCTCAAGTTTCAATACGCATTCAGCTTTTTCAGCAACTGCTTCGATTGGAAAAGGAATAGGCATTAGGAATTGTTTGTTAAATTTATAGTATCCACCGCTTTGAGGATTAGCCCCAGATTTACCAAGAACAGTAAATAGCGTTGAATTGATAATACATGTGATAGCTTTCATCAGGTCGGCAGAGGCTCCCTTGACAGTAATAAACCATACGTTCGCATTATCCATATACAGACCTTTGTCGTTAATGAATGTTGCTATTGTATCTCGCGCCGTCATCGGAATAATAATCTTGTCAACGTTATATAAAGAATGATTGTGCTCACGGGTAAATCTGTGCCAATAATCACCTTCGTAACACTCGACCTGTTCAGTGATCCGCATTTTATTGACAGACAAATATTCGGCTAACCGAGGATACTTCTCCTTTAACTCTGAGAATGGAATAATATCATTGCTTGCACCTTTATATGGGAAAACACAGTAAGCATCAGGCTCAACTTTTTTGAAGGGATAGAATTCTCGATTATAAATTACTGCCTTTACAGCATCTTTTTCAACTTTTACAGTTTCCTTAAAGCCGTTCTTTCCAATAATATATTTTCCCTCAACATGGCAGTCGATTAGATGATACATCTTCTTCCAAAGAGCTTGAATACCATCCTTTACAGCTAACTTTGGATAATCTCCAAGGACACCGCAAGTTTCAGAAAGCCTCTTTTTGATTTCTTCAATCTGATAGTTGTCATAAGACCAGCTTTTTGTTCCTGCTTGAATAGGCAATGAAGCAAAGTTACAAGTTGCGAAATCACCATTATCCTCACTATTTTCAAATATGGTCTTTATGTCTTCGGCTTCTGATGGCATAAAGAAATACTGTACACTATCATTTTTCTTTTTTGAAAGAATCATGATTGAAACATAGGTGATTCTGCCTTTGAAAATATTCGTTGATTTGAAATCGATCAATTTTTCAAGGTATTTTCCTTCGTTGATCAAAGTACGAATTGAACACCCGTAATCAGTTTTGAACCAGCGCCTTTGAATAATGAATCCAAGTTTTCCGTTCGGAGCAAGTAAACTGATACATTTTTCGATAAACAGCACCGAAAGATCAGCTTTACCCTCAAATGCACTATACTTTGTGCTTAAATAATCATGCATCAAAGGTTGAGCTGCCTTAAAATGCTTTGTTTCAACGTAAGGAGGGTTGCCAATTACATAGGAAAATCCTTTATTCTTATTGAAAACATCTGCAAAAGCCATTTTTATATCAAAAGGCTTGATTTCTACGATGAACTTTGCGGGAATATGATTATCGGTACTTACCAAAGTGTTCCCAAGCTTTATATTACCGTCTATATCACGGAGTATCTTCTCACCAAAAGCGCCAATACCGCTCCAAGCTAACGGATTGTTGCCGTCAACGATTTTAAGGGCTAATGACATCTTCGTCACTTCTATTGCAGCGTCATCATAGTCTATGCCGTGAATACAATTGGTAACAATAGCCCGTCTACCATCTATGGTAAGCATATAGCTCTCGTCCTGCACATAGAAATAATCGTTGTATTTGCTTCGTTCAGTTTCATCGTAGCGTAGAATCGCTATCATTTTCTTTGCAAGCAATTCATAAACAGACACAACAAACACACCTGATCCGCAACAAGGATCAAGTACTTTGATATTGAAGATGTCCTCTATCGTTTTTACGGCAGATAAATCGACTGTCTGCTTACATATCATATCCACAATATGTTCAGGAGTGCAGACAGCTCCGTTTGTCTTAACATATTCGGACTTTGTAACTTCCTCTATTCTACCGTTTTTAATAACAAGCTGTTTCCCCAGAAACTCCTCGTAAATATTGGCGATAACTTTAACGGGGATTACATCAAATCGGTACGGAAAAGGATAATATAATCCGTTGACAAACTCTACAAAAATATCGTTGTCGATATTAAGGCTCTGGAACAGTTCATCACGCTTGAACATGGCTCCGTCGTAATGATTATAAAACTCCATGTAGCAGCTATTCTTAAACGAATCCCAAAACCCGTTTTTGGCATCAAGAAAATGCTTTAGCTTTTCTTGCTTCTCTATTTCTTTCGACTCGCACACCCTTATGAAGATGATACGGTCAAGAATTACCTGTACATAGTAATTGAGTAATGAATTGTTTTTTATAATATTTGGATTCAGTTCAACCAATCTCTTTGCGAGCTTAATTCTGAAATCCGAGAGCATTAACATAAAGTTGCTGTCGAGCTGGTTATTGCCCTCAATGGCTTTAGTTTTATAAATCTGTTCGAGATGATTAGAGCATATATTATCACGCCATAAATGCTCATAAAGGATATCGAAATTAGTAATGTATTCATCGATTGAATACTGCTTTGTTCCCATAGCAGCACTCTGTTCAGGCGAAGGCATAAAGCAAGTATCATAAATTACGAGTTGCTCAAAGTTTGATACAAATGCGCATGGTGACTGTGCAGACCAACCATAGGAACGAATTTGGAAAGCCGTTTCTTTACTGGTAAAAATATTGACATCCAAAGATTTGGCATCTAAGAATGATTTTATGTTAGTGCCGTTCATCAATGTATAATCCGGCTTTTTATGTGTCGAACTGATTTTTTGAAGCTTTTTCACCTGATGACCGCTCAATACACGTTCCTGAAGAACCTGAGCAGTATTCTGAACATCCCATCCGAAAACAGCAAGGAATTCATTAAGCCATGTACGAATGGTTTCTTCGCTGATATCTTTGTGATCTTTGCCCCTGAGCGTTTTATTATATCTTTCAATCAGTTTAGATAGCTTCTCTCTTGCGACTTCTTTGTTTGAGTTGCCCATAACCATTCTCCTAACTTGTTATTTTCAATATGTATTCACATTGATTATATCAGATGGCATGTCCCAAAAAACGGACTATTGGCAGATTTCCTTTATCGTTTCGTAAATCCACGATGTGGCATACTGCGTTTCGGAGAGAAGCGCTTTGTGCTCGTCATCGGTGGTTACGCTTCGCAGCTTGGCGATCATCTTTGGCGTAACGCCATCCTTACCGCAGGTTTTCAAGGCTTGCACGATAAGCGCGGATTTGGGTGACATATTCGAGAGTTCTTTTTTAGCCGTTCTTTTGAATTTCAGTGTTACGCTTCCGTAAGAATATTCCCGATATGCGCCGTCGCTTACATAAACCCACTGAGAAGGAACCTGTTTCGACAGCCCCAACAGGTTCAGTGCCGCATCCCCACAGGGGACAATCGTCCAACCGTAATTACGTGCCAATGCGTGGGCAACGTCATCCGGGGAGGGGGCAATGTCTTCGCTGAGCAGCTCGCTATGCTTCGGCTTATAATAAACGCCGCGCATAACTCTGGTCAGTGTACCGTCATTTTCAAGGCGCGTGACCGCCTTGCGAACGGCTTCCGGATCAGCAATATCGGAGAAATCCGAAAGTATAAAAACGCTCCCGGACTTGGCGGCTTCTATTCGGTTACGGATCGCATTCGTACAGCCTGATTGTCTCATGTGACACCTCTTTCTAATCGTCACCTCAATTGTACCACATTTGTGACAAATGATCAAGTGGTTTTATGAACTTGCTGAAGAAAATAATTAGCTTGCGTTCCACATAAAAAGTGCGTGCAGTTATCATAAAACCAGAAACAAGGTTCTCCGAAGGTGGACGCAGTATTTATAAAAAGAAAAACGGAGCCGCAGCCCCGATTTTCGTAATTGGCATTCATTTACCTTCAATTATATACGAAGTCACTGAGGATAAATTCTTCAACTCGGCTGCGAATAGAGTTTATTTGGCGGGTCCACTCAAGGTTATCGGCGGCTTTTAGTTCTTCCGTAACGTTTTCAATTTTTGAGTACTGCTGAATTAGTTGTTCATACATTTCCTGTGCGTCATGGTTAAAATCTGTAAGATACTGTTTAAGTGTACCTTTCATCCGCATAACGTTGATAACTGTGGGGTTGTTCTTCTTTAAATAGTTGTAATGACGTTGACCCCAAACGCCGAGTTGAACGACAAAATCATCTTTCATAGTGCAATTCCTCCTTTGCGATCTCATTATATCGCCATTTGGCTGAAAACAAAAATGTGCGATGCGGTAAAGTTAAGTTTGAATATAGGTTGTTCGGCGCCGGTAAAAACGTGATTTTATCAAGTCCGTTATCAATACTCGCACCAACATGAGGAAGAAGTGGGGTTTAGGGCCCCATGGATTCCGAATGTTGGGTAGGATTGTAGGAGCTGCGAAGCAGCGTAACAATCCGTAATCACTTTGACGCCCGAATCATAAAATGAACTTTGCATAATATATCCCCCTGCATTATTCAAGGCAGTTTCAACGCCTGAATAATGCAGGGGGATTTTCATTTCAAATGACCGGGGTCAATTCTGCCCCTTCGCCGTTTTTTAATCAATCGGAAAATTTCTGTTTTTTCCTGCGCACAAACAATGCCAGCACACTGCCGGACGACAGCATCAGAACTGCCCAGAGATACCAGCTGTTTTCATAGCCTGTCTTCGGGCTTCTGGCATTCCCTTCATCTTTACTTTCACCAGGATTTTCCGGCTGCAGCGTCTGAACAGGCTTATTCGTGGGCCTTTGTTCATCTGGATGCGGCATCGGTGTGGGTTCTTCACCCGGCTTGTCTGTGGGACTTGGCTCGCCTGGCTGCGGCGTCGGTGTAGGTTCTTCGCCCGGCTTATCTGTGGAACCCGGCTCACCTGGCTGCGGCGTGGGCGTAGGTTCTTCGCTCGGTTCGGCTGTAGGATTCTCCGATGGCTTCGGTGCCGCTTCCACTGTAACAGTAAAGATAGTCTCCATGTTGTTGTAGCTTACCTTTACTTCCCGTTCTCCAGAAATACTGAAATCATAATCCAGTGTCCAGCCTGCGGTTACCGTTTCTGTCGTTCCATTGTCGAAATAAAGCGTAAGTTCCATTCCGGTGCCGTCAAATTCATCATTTTTTTTATAGATGGTATTTTCCGGCATCTGCGTGACTTCAATTCTGGTCAGGGTCTTAGCCGTCACGTTCACAGACAGGACGGTATTATGTCCCTGATAGGACACCGTTACATCACTTGCTCCGATCTTGTCAAAAGCATATGCAATCTCCCATCCCTCGATCAGGACTTCCTGTTTTCCATTGTTGTAGTAAACGGTGACTTCCATTCCCTTCGGGTCAAAAGTCGTTCCTTCTACATACTCCGTCTTGTCCGGTTTCTTACTGATTTCGATATGATCTATGGCCTTCGCCTGCACCGTCACCTCAAAGGTTGCGGTAAACGTACCGTAGGTCACGGTCACCGTCTGTTTACCCGGCTTCGTATTGTCGAATCCGCCTGTGATCATATCGTCAGTAAGATCGATTTCTTCTGTCGTTCCGTTATTATAGAAGAGTTTCAGTTTTCCTCCACTGACATCCAGTTCTTCCGCGACTTCCAGATAGACCAGTTTATCCGGCTTTTTGCTGATCTCGATACGATCTATGGCCTTCGCCTGCACCGTCACCTCAAAGGTTGTAGTAAACGTACCGTAGGTCACGGTCACCATCTGCTTGCCCGGCTTTGTGTTATCGAATCCGCCGGTGATCATTTCGTCAATAAGATCGATTTCCTCAGTCGTTCCATTGTTATAAGTAAGCCTTAGTTTTCCACCCCGAACATCCAGTTCCTCTGCGGCTTCCAGATAAACCAGTTTGTCTGGCGGAGTTGTGATTTCAATGCTCGTCAGTGTTTTTTCTGTTACCGTTACAGGCAGGGTCGTGGATTTTCCGCCGTATGTAACTTTTACTTCTTTCTGACCGGGCGTGTTGAAATCGTAATCCAATACCCAGTCCTTCGTAATAACTTCTTTCTGTCCGTTGTTGTAGTAAACGGTGACTTCCATTCCCTTCGGATCAAAAGTCGTCCCTTCCACATACTCCGTCTTGTCCGGCTTCTTGCTGATCTCGATATGGTCTACGGTCTTCGCCTGCACCGTGACCTCAAAAGTCGCGGTATAGTCGCCATAGCTCATGGTCACTGTCTGTTTCCCCGGCTTCGTATTATCGAATCCGCCGGTGATCATATCATCAGAAAGATCTATTTCCTCTGTCGTTCCGTTGTTATAGAAAAGTTTCAGTTTTCCTCCACTGACATCCAGTTCTTCCGCGGCTTCCAGATAAACCAGTTTGTCCGGCACAGTTGTGATTTCGATGCCCGTCAGTGTTTTTTCTTTCACGGTTACTTCAAATTCCGCCGTCAGCTCCTGATAGGTCACCGTCACCGTCTGCTTGCCCGGTGTGGCGTCATACCCCGTGATCGTATAGTCCGTCTCAGATAACGGCTCTTTGCTGCCATCGCTGTATACCGCGGACACGATCAGTCCGGTGGTGTTCAGCGCCTGTCCTTCGATATATTCCGTTTTCGCAGGCATATGGCTGATCTCAATGGACTCCAGCTTCCGCTCCACAGGCTTTCCGGGCAGCGTCACGGGTTCTTTTCGCTCCTCCGGCGCCGTTTGTTCCGCCGGATTTCCTTTTTCTGTTTCCGTCACCGTCAGTTCTGTGCGCTGCTCTGCTTCTTTTGGTTCATAGGTAAACGTCAGCCGCATCGTCGGCTGTGCGACGGCCTCCGCGTCAGCAAAAGCGATTTTGATTGTTCCATTTTCCGCATCATGATGGAAAGAATGATACGGCATAGATGCTGTGAGATTTTTAAACGTCAGCACATCTTTGTCATAGGAAAAACTGGTCAGCCCGTTGGTGGTGCTGTCTGCCGTCAGTTCATAAGTGATCGTTTTCTCTTCCTCATTCACCTCAACAGTTCCTACGGCAGCGCCTTCCGCAGCGTAAGGAAGCAAATGAGCTGCGCTGTTTGCCGTGCTCGCCGCAAGGTCAGGATAACTTTCATAATCGTACTGATATAAAATGCCTACCTGCCGTACGTCATCTTCCAGTTCACGCGTCATTACCAGAGAATGGGTTTTGGGATCGATCACCTGCACTTTGGCAATGCCGTTACTGATTTTGCTTAAAAGGACAAGGTTGCCGGTGGCTTCATCGTAAATCATGGATGCACTGGCTTCCCCCTGCATCCTGCTCACGCCGGGCAGGGAAACGCCCTGCACTTTCCCCAACAGAACGGTCTTAGATTGTTCTCTCTCATAAGTTTCATCTACAATTTCATTATAGTACGGCTCCAGATAGCAATACATCTCATACAGATCCCCAGACTCATTCAGCATATAGTAAACATCCGCGCCCTTTGTTGCGTTTTCAAATCCCGGCGCCTGGAAATTCGCCTGATATTCCTTATAAGCCATGGCGCCCATGTTGCCGGCAATGTTTGCGAACGCTATGTCCATGCTCACCGACACCGTTTCAAATCCTTTCCGGGAGCCCTGCAAATTTGCCCCCAGCAGATGTATCCTGTCGTTCAGTATGGTCAGATAACCGAAATCCGTGTAATATCCGGCGGTCCTTCCCGGCGCTGCATCCGCATGGGAATCATACGTGGTGATCGAAGCTTCCAGTGAATCTTCTGTAAAATCTTTCGGATTTACCCGATATGCCCAATAACTGCCAAACAGATACAGGCAATCTCCGGCATGATTCAGCGTGCCCACATTATACTCACGCTGCGGATATGACAGTCGTTTCCGGTTTTGCGGGGTTGCCGTATTAAAACTTTCCCAGTAATAGGCGCCACTGCCCTCCCGGATCAAAGCAGCAACCTCTATGGAGGGCGCTGCGGTCACTGTAATCGTTTTTGTAACGGTGAGCGGCTCTCCGCCTGCCGCAGGATAGCTTACACTGATCGCAGCCGTTCCCACTTTCACCGCCGTCAGAAGCCCGTTCTCGTCAACCGAAACAATCCCGGCATTCTCGGATTGCCATTCTGCTTTTGACGGATCAAATTCTGCGTTCCACGGCACAGGTACAACAGAAAGCTGTGTCGCATCCCCCGACATCATCTCATTTTTAATTCCCAAAACATTCATTCCTGTGGGCGCAGGGGCTGTCGGATCCATTAGCCCCAGTTCCGGCATGGCCGGCAGATACACCAGTCCCCGCACGGCGCTGTAGAGAAGCGAACCCGTATAGTCAAATCCCTCATTGGCTCTTAAGAAACGACAGGTTCCCTGATCAAAATTCATTTCCGAAATCTCATACAGATAGTTGTTCATACTTGTCTGATCGAGATCCGCTGCACAGGCGGCATACAAGGTATCCCGTGTGTCATTTGCCCAGTTGATGCTGATATATTTCGCAGTAATGTCTGTCGTCTTGTATTTCAGCGCACAGCTCTTTGCGCTGACCGAAAGGATTTCTCCGGCAACATTTGATGCTGTCTGCCAGTTAAGCAATACGCTCTTTCCGCTCGTCTCATCATAGCTGGTGGCAAATGCCTGTCCATCGTTATTGATGGCCAGGCCGTACAGCGCGGCAGGCTTTTCCTCCGCAGTTACCCGCTGCACGGCTTTCACCTCCCCGCGCATGGGATCGATCTTCCAGAGGACATCCGTGCCATCTGTGGCATAAAGCATTTGATCGTCCGGATTAAAGGCCAGATCCCGCACCGTCTGCATTCCGGCGGCAGTAAGATCGCAGATCATTTTCTTTGCATGGATATCCTCCATCGGCGCGGCGTAGAGACGCCCGTCCTCAAAGGCCTGCCAGAGATAGTTGTCCGCGGCGTCCGCTCCGGCGAGAATATTGGAGTCTTCCATACTGGTAAAAGCTACTATATTGTAATATTGGGTTGAATTGGAAGCCACACTCCGCGGTCTGAGGGCAACCCAGTCGCCGCGGTTAATGATCGCGCCGCCGTTTTGATAGGAACGGACATAGGCAATCGCCTTGTCGCTTAAGTCTGTTTTTTCTCCCCAGGTGAAACGATACGTCCGGGTATTTCCGGCATAATCGCCCACCACCAGATAATACATTGCCCCGGACTGCAGCTTCGAGGAAGAGAACGCATGGGTAATGCTTTGTCCCGTACTGGTTTCATCCGGAACATACTGTTCGTAAGCCATACTGCCATTGCCGCTGAACAACGCCACGTAAGCCACACTCTGGTCGTCCGTGGCAGTGATTTCAAACTTCTTTTCATTAGGAAGGATATGCCCCGTTTTGATTTCCGGCGCGGTATTGTCCAGGGTAACCTTCGTGGTGAGGTACGCCCCCTCCCCCAGCATTCCGTCTTCAATCAGCTCCGTCATACGGGCCTTGCCAATGGATTGGCCGGGCGTTTTTTCATAATACTCGGGCACCGCCACGATGCCCAGCTCTATGGTATCGCCCTCCTGCACATCGGTTCCTTTCAGCATTTTGGACAGCTTCGTCCGCACCGAAATGGTCGCGTTCGGGCGGCTCCAGCCGCCCGTTGTATCACGCTGAGGAAACGCGCAGGGCTGGTGATTGTATACACTGTCGATATACTGTACCGTCCGCTTACCCGCAGCATCCCTTTTCATAATGGCAAAGCACATGGCGCCTGCCGGCCGAATCAGCGAAATGCGAAAATCCCGAATGGTATCCTCCGGCCGCAAGGCCATCTTGTCCATGGGGACTTTCACTTTGTTGTCGAAGGGATTGACGGTCTGCCGCAGTATGTTCCCCTTTTCATCCTGATAGGTCATGTAATTGATTTCATAGACTGACGCCGGATTTTGGGTATAAGGAACGGTATTGTTCAGTCCGTTGAAACTTTCAATATAGGTATTGCGGTCAAACATGTCCGGATCGGACCAGTTGCCGCAGAAACCTAAAATGGGAATGGTATGGGTTACATCCGCATCTGGTTCTCCCATATCCACGGGGATCACCGAGGTAAAGCCCTCTAAATACGTGCCCTTGGGATACTTCTGCAAATCATCCGTTACCGCAATCTGCACATCAACGGTAACGCTGTCATTTGCAGCCACCATAACAGCAGAGGTTTTCAGATCCTTCAGAATCAAATGCGCGTCATAGGTTGTGGTTTTGCCGTCTCCGTTCACATCACCGGCGGACAGCTGCAGTCCTTTCTCCTCCCGCTTGCCGGAAAGGCAATCCAGAATCGCCATCGCGTCCCGGGCATCCGTTTTTCCGTCAATGTTTACATCAGCGTCAAAGTCAGAATGAAACTCCAGTGTCTTTTTCCCGATGGTATAGGTAGTGGTTCCCAAAAGTTCCCGGGTAAAATCAGCCAGATAATCAATTTCCCCTTCGGTAACAATATCTTCCGTAAACAGATTCGTCTGGAAAACATAATTTCTGGATATATCGCTTACATTATGCAGCGTAAATGTGTAATCAAAGGTATTGCTGCCATCGGGGCTGTCTCCCACTTCGGCTTTCACGCAGCCCCGGGGCTGTCCCGCGACTTCAATAAAGGATTTGGCGGAAACCGCCCGGTTTACATTCAGCAGTCCGGCACCCTGCCGCAGCAGCGAATAGTACCGTCCTTCCGGATCCATCATGGGATCGGCCGTGGACATCAACAGTCCGCCGGTAATCATACCGCCTGTCAGTTTCGGGTTTTGGGAAAGCGCACGGTTGAAGAAAGTATCATTTTCAAACCCGGCCTGCACGGTTCGCAGATACTGGCTCACCACCGCAACCGCGCCTGCCACATCCGGCGCAGCCATGGAGGTGCCGGACAATGCCGTGTACCCGCTGCCGGTATTGCCGTCTACAGAGTTGACCAGCGTACCGTTTGCCGTGATCTCCGGCTGCAGCATCAGACTGCTGGGAATGCCGTATGCACTGCTTTTGTTGATGGTAGGATGGGTCCCTCCTGCGCCGTTGCCGTCCGACCACGCCACGCCCATCAGGTTTGCGTAGGAAGAAGGGGGCGTGGTAGTGGAATTATTCACATCGTCCGCATACAGCTTGCTTGGTCTGCCTGCCCTGTTATATTTATCGTTGTCGGCGATCCACGCGCCGTCATTTCCCACGGCGCCCATAACCAGCACGCCCTGATCGGACAATTTATCAAACATATCTTTAAAAACGCTGCTGGCACAGGAAAATCCGGTTTCTGCCGTACCGAGAGAAAGATTCAGTACGTCCGCGCCCAGCACGATGGCGTCCTCAACAGCCGTAGCGATGACGGAATCGGTACAGAGATTGTTGCCGAACACCTTGAGATTTAAGATCTGCGCGTCCGGCGCCGTTCCTACTACCTGCGCAGGAGCGTCTGCCTTTACAAAGGTTTCCCCGTCGCCGGCAGGAATGTAGGTATTCGCCGCGGCAATCCCCGCTACGTGGGAACCGTGGATGCCCGCCGAACCGTTTTGCACCGACAGATTCCGGTCATTATAATTGTAGGCAAAGGGAATTTTATCATTGATGTACAGCTGCTTCGCCGTCAGATACTGCGGTTCTACATGGAGCAAGCCTGTGTCGATGATATCCCCCACGTCCGCCTGGGTCATCATATGCAGACCCTCTTTGTAAGCTGCCAGCTCTTTGTCGTCCACAGCGCCGCTGTTGTCGGTATCAGGCGCTTCCTGCCGCAGGGCGTAATTCAGCGCATCGGCGTTAAACGCCTGGTGTGCATCGTTGACGCCGGAATCCAAAATGGCAACCTTCGCTCCCGCGCCAGTGTAGCTGGTCAGCACCTTTTCCAGCGCGGTGGCATTTCGTTCTGCGGCTTCTTCGTCCTCTAAAGGTTCATACACCCGCTCGATTTCAACTTCTTTGACGCCTTTCACCGCTTCGATTTTCTCAATTTTTCCGTATTCCACATCGGCAGAAACCACATTGGCCACCAGCGTCAGATTGGCTGCCACATCCAGTTCCTCGCCGTCCAATACTTTTTTCTCGATCCGTCGAATGACTTTTTCCTGTTCATCACACAGATCTTCCTGATATTCTGCCGCTTCGGGGTCGTTCCCGATGGTCGCAATGGGATACCCCTGATCGATGGCAGGCGCATCCTCCAGCACAATCGCCACCCGCACAACTTCGTCCGGGGCATACGGCGGTTCTTCGGGTTCCTCCTCCTTTACAAACAGCTCCGGCAGTCGGGGATCAAAGGAAGGATCCGCTTCTTTCAGCCGCAGCTCGCCGCCGTCATTGGCAAAAACGCTTAACAGGGCGCTTCCTGTCAGCAGGACAACTGCCAGTACAATAGCAAGTACAGATTTCAAATGTTTCATACCAAACCTCCTTGTATCGGCATGTGCGCCGGAATGATCTGATCATACAGATCCAGGCCGAAACTGGTCAGTTCCGGCGCGCTTTGTATCATTTTATACGTCCGGCGGCCGTCTTCCGTACGCTCCGCGCATAAAAACTCCACTTCCGAACGGTTCTCCTCATAGACCCGGCGGGCAAAGGAAAGCAGATGCGTCACTGTCAGCACCTTGACTCCCGCTTCTGTCAGCGCCCGGATAATATCATAAGCGATATCCGAGCCTTCCTCCTCCGTCGTCGTGGCAAAGGATTCGTTTAACAGCACAATGGAATCCTTCCCCAGATGGGCGATGATCCGGTCGATCCGCCCCAATTCCTCATCCAGCCGCCCGCTGTTCATGGCGCTGTCCTCCCGCCTTGTAAAATGGGGGAAGAAATGCGGAAAAATGCCGCTTTCAAAACAGTTGGCACTGACAAACATGCCGCACTGCATCATGATCTGCGCCACCCCTAAGCTGCGCAGGAAGGTGGACTTGCCGCCCTGGTTCGCGCCGGTGACGATCAGCAGCATTTTGTTGCGGATATCCCCGTCATTGCCCACCGGGACCATGTTCCGGTAAGTCGCCATGGAATACTCCGTCAGATTTTCAAAATGCAGACAGTCCGTTTCACAGACCTTCGGATAACAGAGAGAAAGTTTCGCCCCGCTGCTGCGCACATACAGATTGTAGCAGGCACGGTAAAACGCGCTCTGAAAATACAGCTGCTCAAAAAACTGCCGGCACTGATTCATAAACGGCTGGAAAACATGCAGCACATACTCCACCACCCGGGTTTCCAGCCGGGCCAGATCCTCCAGCAGATCCACGTTTTTCAAAATCGTCGTGGGTTCTGCGGCAAAAGTCATTTTCATCTTTTCGGATAAAGTCATCTTTGCCCGGACCTTCCGGAATTTCTTATGCAGCGTTTCCATGGAATCCAGCGTGATCTGCCCCAGCTTCAGTCCGTTTTCCACCTGGCAGGACAACACCATGCGGGTCTGATGCACCTCGTTTGTTCCGCTGCCCATCAGAGAATATTCTTCCTCCCCGTCACAAAAAAAGGTGATATCCTCCAGCACCGTCCGCAATTTTTCTTCCTGTTCCTCCGAGAAGGCCTCCAAAAGCCCGTCTGCAAATCGCTGCAGTCCTTCCGACTGAAACCGGGTTCTGTGGTCCAGGCACAGCGCTTTCAGCGCCGTCAGTACATTAACAAACAAATGCAGCAGTTTCACCTGGGTAATCAGCCGAATCCCCCGTTCTCTGACGCCGGCGCCGCCTGGTTTTTCCATTTCACGCTTTCCCAGCCGCTCCCAGCGCTCCATCATATCCGCGGACAATTCATACAGCTGCTTTGTAAAAGCCTCGTCCCGGATAAAATCCTGCAATACCGCCTGCCGGTAATAGATTTCTTCCGACGTATGCAGCGGTACCAGCATGACTTTTTTCAGCGCCTCGCTCAGATGCTCGTCCGCCGCCGCAGCTTTGAGCACCGCGCCTTTTTTCTTTTCCTGATCCCGGGAGGCTGCCCGAAACAGTGCTGTCAGTCCCAGATCACTGACGATGCTTTCACTGTCATAATAGGAACGGACGCCCTTCCATTCCCGATCCGCATACAGTAAATGGACCTTCAATGCCAGCCCTCCTTTTCCGTTTCCAGCCTTGTGTGCAGGCTGTCATATTTCAGTCCGTATTTCTCTACAATATCTTCCGCGTACCCCATATCCAGCGGCGCATGCCGCAAAATCTGATAGGTTCTTCTGTGGGTGCCGTTTCGCTCATCCAGCATGGCCGTCATGGTCACCACGCCTTCCACAGCGTCCCCCAGCTCCTTCAGATGGGTAACATAAATCCCCCGGCAATGATTGCCGATAAAATGCTGCAATACCCGGGCGCCCATGATACAGCCGTCATAATGGGCCGCTGTGGTAAACAGCTCGTTGATAATCACAAAAGCGCCCTCCGCCTCTTTTTCCATCATCGGCGCCAACCGGTCCAGCTCCTCCATCAGCTTTCCGCGGCCGGTTTCCATACTTTCCTCTACGGAAAAATGGGTCAGCAGGCTGCTGAAGTCATGAATATTTGCCTGCTCCGCCGGAACATCCAGTCCCATTTTCGTAAAATAGACCAGCTGTCCCAGACTCCGGGCAAAAGTGGTTTTTCCCCCCTGATTCGGCCCGTTGACCACAAAAAAGGCTTCTCCCGGATGATAGACAAAATCGTTGCTCACCACCGGCTTATCCCGCAGATAATTGGAACAGGCCAGCGCCAGATCATACAGCCCCTTCGCCTGCATATCCCGGACCGGGTTTCTGTCCGGCACACAGAACGTAAAGCCCCGTTCCTTCCATTTTCCCTCAAAACGGTAAAATGCCAGATAATACTGAATTTCTTTTTCAAACCGGCGGATGGTGGAATCCTCGAAGTCCGGAAACGCCTTTGCAAATTTTAAAATCCCATCAAACAGCGCCGGATATTTCTTCCGGTAAATGGTAAAGATCTCCTCTTCCAACCCCGACTGTGTCATATCCCCCGCGAAGGGACTGCTGCAGGTGTCGGATTCTCCCAGGAAATGCGCATAGGCGCCCTCCACCTTCCCCGGCGTAACGGTCAGCCGGTTGTTTTCGATCACCAGAATCAGCTGGAAGCCGTCCATCTCCTGCTGGATCTGATATGCCGCCGCTTTGCGCCCGGCGAAACCCTCTTGGTTTACATAACTATTCAAATACGCCGAAAACTGCCGCAGTCCGTCGGAAGCAACGGGCAGCCGGGACAGATCTGCCTGCAGCTGGCATACCGCCTTGCAGTAGTTGTATACGGCGGCAGCATACCAGGCGTTTTTCTGCAGCGGATTTTCCACGGACGCCTGATGATTGATATATTTGCCGGACTGGCGCATGGTTTCGGAAAAGCGTTCGAGGCACGCATACATTTCCGGCTGTTTCACATCCGTATAGATCTGCCTGCGATACTGCTCCCAATCGGCATCCTCCGGCATCCGGTAAAAAAGCGCTTCAATATCATATACCGGCGCCTGCTCTTTGATCTGCTGCAGCAGCTGATCCAGATTCAGATCCCGAAAATATCCGGGCATATAGGAAATCTCCTGCTCCGGCTTTCTGGGGTCCAGAATGCTGAACTCCTCCATATGCGTCCACCCCTTTCTCCTATGATTTACATACATTATAACACATGAATTTCCCGCCATAAATAGCCGCCGCAGTTTAAAAAATATTTTTTCAGAATATTTTCTTTCCAAAAACCGCAGGGCGACCTGTAAAAAAACCCTTGCAACTTGTTCTGGGTGTTATATAATGAAACCAGACTTTCCAGGTCATGGAAAAAACAACCGCACAAAGCGGCTATGAAAGGAATATTTACCAATGCAGGCATTGAAAAAGAACGCAAAATTTGACGGGGTCAAAGGCCCCGTACTTACCATTGTCATGGACGGCGTGGGACTCACCGCAAAAGGCCCCGGAAACGCCGTCAGTGAAAGCTACACCCCCACGCTGGACGCGCTGCTTTCCGATTATCCCAATGTTACCCTCCGCGCCCACGGCGTGGCAGTCGGACTGCCCACGGACGACGACATGGGCAACTCCGAAGTCGGCCACAATGCGCTGGGTTCCGGCCAGGTTTTCGCACAGGGGGCCAAACTGGTGACCCAGTCCATCGAATCCGGCAAACTGTTTGCTTCCGACACCTGGCAGCGTGTGGTGGCCAACGTCAAAGATCATGACGGCACGCTGCATTTCCTCGGCCTGTTTTCCGATGGAAATGTACATTCCCACATCGACCATCTGAAAGCGATGATCGTTCGCGCAAAAGAAGAAGGCATCCGCCGTGTACGCATTCACACGCTGCTGGACGGCAGAGACGTAGGGGAAACCTCCGCGCTGGAATATGTCCTTCCTTTTGAGGACTTTATCGGCGGCCTTCGCGATGATACCTTTGACATCAAAATCGCATCCGGCGGCGGCCGTATGAACATTACGATGGATCGCTATGAAGCCAACTGGTCCATGGTGGAGCGGGGCTGGCAGTGCCACGTCCTTGGCGAAGGCAGACAGTTTGCATCGGCGCAGGAAGCCATCGAAACCTACCGGGCGGAAGCCCCTGTCCTCGATCAGGATCTGCCCGCCTTTGTCATCGCCGAAAACGGCGAACCCGTCGGAAAGATCAAAGACGGCGACAGCGTGATTTTCTATAACTTCCGGGGAGACCGTGCGCTGGAAATCTCCCGCGCCTTTGAAGGCGGTCCGGACTTTGACAAATTTGACCGGAAATTTGTACCGGAAGTCGTCTATGCCGGTATGCTGGAATATGACGGCGACCTGCATATTCCGAAAAATTATCTCGTTTCCCCGCCGGAAATTTCCAATACCATGGGCGAATATCTTGCCGCCACCGGCATCCGATCCTATGCCATCTCCGAAACACAGAAATACGGTCATGTAACCTACTTCTGGAACGGCAACCGCAGCGGAAAATTCAGCGAGACGCTGGAAACCTATGTGGAGATTCCCTCCGACGTAGTGCCCTTCGAACAGCGTCCCTGGATGAAATGCGCCGAGATTACAGATGCATTGATTGAAGCGCTGCGCTCCGGGAAATATGACTGCTTCCGCGTCAATTTTCCCAACGGCGATATGGTAGGACACACCGGCAATTATGAAGCGACCCGCTGCGGTCTGGAAGCCATGGATCTGCAGCTGCGCCGGATTTTGGATGTCATCGACGAACTCCACGGCGTTGCGCTGATTACTGCCGACCACGGCAACGCTGACGAAATGTACGAGCTGGACAAAAAGACCAAAGCGCCGAAATATTCGGCAGACGGCAAACCGAAGGCCAAAACCAGCCATTCCTTAAACCGCGTGCCCTTTATCGTCTACGATGCGGCGGGCACCGGCTGCAGGCTCAAAGCCGACGAAGGCAGCTTCGGCCTTGCCAATGTAGCAGCCACCGCAGTCAATCTCCTGGGCTACGAAGCCCCGGAAATGTGGTGCGAATCGCTGATTACATTTGATTGATTTTCCGTACAATAAATATTTGCTCAAAAAAACAGGGGAAGCGATTTGTCGAAAAGACTTTCGCTTCCCCTGTCTGCGTCTGTACTACCTGATCACATCTCCCATATCATACATGCCCGGCGCCGCCGACGCCAGAAATACCGCGGCGCACAGGGCGCCCTTGGCGAAAATGGCTCTGGAATAGGCCGTGTGTTTGATGGTAATGACTTCGTCCGTTCCGGCAAAGATTACCTCATGCTCGCCCACGATACTGCCGCCTCTCACCGCGCTGATGCCGATTTCATTTTCCGGCCTGGCCTGCAGCCGGCCGCTGCGGTCAAACACATAGGGCTGCCGCTCCTGCAGTCCGTCGTTGACAGCGTCCGCCAGCGCCAGCGCCGTGCCGCTGGGCGCGTCCTTTTTCTGATTATGATGCTTTTCCACAATTTCAATGTCAAAACCGGATTCTTTTAAGAAACCGGATATTTTCCGCAGCACATCCTCAATGATGTTGATGCCCAGCGACATATTGGCGCTGCGCAGTACCGGAATCTGTGTGGAAGCTGCTTTTACCTTTTCCAGCTGTGCCTCGGAAAGCCCCGTGGTACACAAAACCAGCGGCAGCTTCTTTTCGATACAGGCGTCCAGCAGCCCGTCCGCTGCCGCCGCACTGGCGAAATCCACCACCACATCCGCGGATACATTCACCTGCGCCAGCGTTTCAAACACCGGGTACGCATTTTTCTGCCCTCCGGCAATGTCCACCCCGGCTACAATTTCAATGTCCTGCATGTCTTCCGCAAGGGCAGAAATCACCTGTCCCATCCGTCCGTTGCAGCCATGCATAATCATTTTTACCATCTGCTTCACCCCTTTAATCTGTTTTTCTTCCAGTATGCCGAAATTTGCCCGCTTTGTCAAATAAAAGAAGCGCGTCTGCCTGCAAAAGACAAAACGCGCTTTTGATTCAATCTATTTCCAGCGCCTCCAGCTTGCTGACGGAGACTTCATAGGCGACTCTTTTTTCCTGTTCCTCCTCACTGAGTTTTTTTATGTATTCCCTGCTCTGGATCCTGCCCCAGATCTGGGTATGGGTCCCCACCTCAAAGCCGGAGGCAAACCGGGCGTTCCTGCCCCAGCAGATACAGGGAATATAATCGCTTTTCCCGTAAGGCCGGTTGACGGCAATCAAAAGATCCGCGATTTCTCTGCCCAGCGGCGTCTTCCGATACACCGGCGGTTTACAGACGTAGCCGTCCAGAAAAATCTGGTTGGTCTTCACCAGCGGTTCCTCCTCTTCCGCAAATTCCACCTCCCGGGCAAAAACACTTAAAACCAGCCGGTTCCTTTTTTCCTCATGTCTGTTATACGATCTGAACTGGCCCATAACCTTGATCATCGAACCGGTGTAATCCTCCGTTACGTCCATCAGCCGGTCCGAAACCATCAGTGGAATGATATCCGTAGATTCACTGAGCCGCCGTACCTCGATTTCCGTCATATAAAATCCCTCCCCGAAGATTTCATAGCTGAACCGAAACGGCGCGGTTATGGTTCCAATCATTGCAACCTGGTTATTTTCGATCACTTTATCGATCATCATAATAGTAACTCCTTCCTTCTCATAAGTTGTCGAAACCCATTTGAAAAAAACGGGTCCTCCGCATTCATTTTTTATCTACAACTTATGTATATGCCGCCGTCCTGTGGTATAGACCAAAAATCCGTCGCATTATTTCGACGGTTTCCTGCGGCAAATTTCTTCTTTTTTCTGCTTGTATTCTAAAACAAATGTGGTACACTATCTAAATAGTGCTTTTTGGCGGGGCGTCCCGCCGTCAGCAAAATAAGAAAGGTAAGACAAATGAAACGAGAAGATATCCGCAATGTCGCGATCATCGCCCACGTTGATCACGGCAAAACCACGCTGGTGGACGAACTCTTAAAACAAAGCGGCGTGTTCCGCGCAAATCAGGAAGTCATGGAGCGTGTCATGGACTCCAATGATATTGAACGGGAGCGCGGCATCACCATTCTTTCCAAGAACACCGCGGTTTGCTATAAAGACATTAAGATCAATATTGTAGATACCCCCGGCCATGCCGATTTCGGCGGCGAAGTGGAACGTGTCCTGAAAATGGTCAACGGCGTTATCCTGGTAGTGGACGCTTACGAAGGCGCCATGCCCCAGACCCGCTTCGTGCTGGGCAAAGCGCTGGAGCTGGACCTGCCCATTATCGTCTGCATCAACAAAATGGACAAGCCGGAAGCCCGCTGCGAAGAAGTGGTAGATGAAGTGCTGGAGCTGCTGCTGGACTTAAACGCCTCCGATGCGCAGCTGGACTGCCCCTTCGTCTATGCATCGGCCAAGGCCGGTTACGCCACCACTGATTTAAACGAAGAACCTGTCAATATGGTGCCGCTGTTTGAAACCATTATCCAGCATATTCCGGCGCCGGAAGGCGATCCGGATGCCCCCACACAGGTGCTGATCAGTACCATCGATTATAATGATTACGTGGGCCGGATCGGCATCGGCAAGATTGAAAACGGCACCCTTTCCGTCGGGGACGAGGTGATGCTCACCAATTCCCATTTGCCGGAAAAACGGGAACGGGTCAAAGTTTCCCGGCTTTATGAATTTTCGGGACTGCAGAAAACCGAGGTCATGCACGCCACCATCGGCTCCATCGTGGCGATTTCGGGTATTCCGTCCATTCACATCGGCGATACGATCTGCGATCCGGAACATTATGCGCCGATTCCCTTTCAGAAAATTTCCGAGCCCACCATTGCCATGTATTTTATTGTCAATGACAGTCCTTTCGCAGGCACGGAGGGCAAATATGTAACATCCCGGCATCTGCGGGACCGCCTGTTCCGTGAGCTCAACACCGACGTGTCTCTCCGCGTCGAGGAAACCGATACTACCGAAAGCTTCAAGGTCAGCGGCCGGGGAGAGCTGCACCTGTCCGTACTGATTGAGAATATGCGCCGGGAAGGCTATGAATTCGCGGTCAGCAAGGCGGAGGTACTTTACCATCAGGATGAAAAAGGGCACAAACTGGAGCCCATGGAACTGGCTTACGTGGACGTGGAGGAAACCTACTCCGGCACGGTCATTGAAAAACTCAGCCGCAGAAAAGGCGAGCTGCAGGGCATGAGCATTTCCGGCAGCGGCTCCACCCGTCTGGAATTTCTGATCCCCTCCCGGGGGCTCATCGGATACCGGGACGAATTTCTGACCGATACCAAAGGCACCGGCGTCATCAATACCATCTTTCAGGGCTACGCCCCCTACAAGGGCGACATCCAGTACCGCAGCACAGGTTCCCTCATCGCCTATGAAACCGGGGAATCCGTGACCTACGGCCTGTTCAACGCCCAGGAACGGGGCCCCCTGCTCATCGGTCCCGGCGAAAAGGTATATGCCGGCATGGTGGTGGGCTTAAATCCCAAAGCCGAGGATATCGAAGTCAATGTCTGCAAACGCAAACAGCTGACCAACACCCGGGCCGCCGGTTCCGATGATGCGCTCCGGCTGGTTCCGCCCAGAGTTTTAAGCTTGGAACAGTGTATGGAAATCATTAACACCGACGAATTGCTGGAAGTGACGCCGAAAAATCTGCGGATCCGTAAAAAAATACTGGATCCCACCCAGCGGAAACGGGCAGCGATGAAAAACAAAGCATAATTTGCCGCAGTTTTCTTGACATTTCCCGCGGTTCATGCTATCTTTTTTCTAATTTCATATATGTGTCAGCTGACAGGCACAGGAAAGCGACCTGTTCCGCCGAAGGAGTAACACTCTCAGGCTCCGGCATCCGCCGGAAAAGACTGTGTCTTGATGACACTCTGGAGAAGCCCGTATTTTGCGGGTGCCGAAGGGGCAAGATGTACGGCGCGTGCCGCCGCATTCAATCTCTCAGGCAAAAGGACAGAGCTTGGATTCATTCATTATTATATTATGAATGCCGATTTGTTATTTTGCGGTCAGAGGTCTTTCGTCTCCGGCCGCTTTTCTTTTTTGCTGGCACTTTATTTTACAGGAGGAACGATTCTATGAGATTTCTGAACTTTATCGCTGAAGATCTGAACGGCTTTATCTGGGGCTGGTTCGGTATCGTGCTGCTGCTGGGTACCGGCATCATCATGACCTCCCTGACAAAGTTCTTCCAGATTACCCACTTCGGTCACTGGATGAAGAAAACCATCGGAAGCATTTTTGACCGGAGAATTTCCGGACATACCAAAGACAGCGCGTCCATTTCCCAGTTTCAGGCGCTGTGTACGGCGCTGGCCGCAACGGTGGGTACCGGCAACATCGCGGGCGTGGCAGGCGCCATTGCCGTCGGCGGCGCAGGCGCGGTCTTCTGGATGTGGCTTTCCGCATTTTTCGGTATGATGACCAACTACTCCGAAAATATCCTGGGTATCTACTTCCGCCGCAAAGACAGCAAAGGCCAGTGGGCCGGCGGCGCCATGTACTACCTGCAGGACGGCCTGGGCGGCAGGAAGAACTGTAAGGTCATCGGCCGTGTACTGGCCATTCTGTTCTCCTGCTTTGCAGTGCTGGCTTCCTTCGGTATCGGCAACCTGGCGCAGGCCAATACCATTTCCGGCAACATGCAGGCAGCCTTCAACATTCCCCGCTGGGTCACCGGTCTGGTAATCACCGCGGTTGCGGCCCTGGTTATCATCGGCGGCATTAAGCGAATCGCGGCGGTTGCGGAAAAAATCGTTCCCTTTATGGCAGTCATCTATGTCATCGGCGCGCTGGTTGTTATTTTCATGCATATCGGCACCATCGGTTCCGTTTTCGGCGCCATCTTCAAATTTGCATTTACGGCCCGCGGCGCTGCCGGCGGTGCGGTGGGTATTGCGATCCAGCAGGGCTTCAAGCGCGGTATCTTCTCCAATGAAGCCGGTCTGGGTTCTTCGGTTATGGTACATTCCGCTTCCAATGTCAAGGAGCCGGTAAAGCAGGGCCTCTGGGGTATCTTCGAAGTATTCTTTGATACCATTATCATCTGTACCATCACAGCACTAGTTGTACTGTGCACCGGTACCATCGACCTGAAGACCGGTATGCTGGCCGCTGCTTTTGAAAATGTAGACAGCAACACGCTGGTTGCTTCCGCTTTCGGCACCTCCTTCGGTTCCTTCGGCAGCATGTTCGTGGCGGTTGCGCTGCTGTTCTTCGCCTTCTCCACGATCCTCGGCTGGAGCTACTACGGAACCCGCAGCTGGTCCTACCTGTTCGGCGATAAGTCCGCGGTTGCGTACAAGATCGTCTTCGTTGCCGTCATCTTTGTCAGCTCGGTTCTGACCAATGTATCTCTGCCCTGGAACATTTCGGATACCTTCAACGGTCTGATGATGGTACCCAACTTGATCGGCGTCCTTGCCCTGGCGCCGCTGGTCATGAAGCTCACCAAAAACTACACAGACCGCCGGCTGAAAGGCAAGAAGGACGTCGCGCCCATGCTTTCCCACTTCAAAGAGATCCAGGCGGAAGCAGAAGCAGATCTGGAAGAAGACTGATTGCAGAAAACAGATCAAATATAAAAATCACTTTCCACGCATACCCTTTTTGTATATCCTGCAAAAAGGGTATGTTTTTTAATGTTTTTATAAATTATAAACATAGGAAAACATCCGTATCGTTCCGACGCTCTCCATAAAATCACCATTTTTTTTGGCAGTTTTTCATCTCGTATTTCTGTTTCTTTACTCTTGACTGCCGCTACAATATATGCTATTTTAGATTCTGTCGATACACAATATCTTGTTGTGTGAGACGATATGGCAGGAGCGCTCCTTACGAGGTGCGCGTGCCGCAACCGAAGGAGAAAAGTCATGAAGATCATAAAAAGAAACGGTGCTGAGAATGCTTTCGATATTACCAAGATTATTGTCGCCATCAGCAAAGCCAACGATACCGTTCCGGAACAGGAGCGCATGACGCCGATGCAGATCCAGCGAATTGCAGACAGCGTGGTTCTTTCCTGCGAGCAGCTCGGCCGCTCTCCCAGCGTAGAAGAAATCCAGGATATGGTGGAGAAACAGATCATGGCCCACGGCGCCTTTGAAGTCGCCAAGGCATATATCACCTATCGTTATACCAGAACGCTGGTGCGTCAGTCCAATACCACCGATGACAAAATCTTAAGCCTGATCGAGTGCAACAACGAAGAGGCAAAGCAGGAAAATTCCAACAAGAATCCCGTGGTCAATTCCACCCAGCGTGACTATATGGCCGGCGAAGTTTCCAGAGATATCACAAACCGTATCCTGCTGCCCAAGGACATTGTTGACGCGCACAACGACGGACTGATCCATTTCCATGATTCCGATTATTTTGCACAGCACATGCACAACTGCGATCTGGTCAACCTGGAAGATATGCTGCAGAACGGAACCGTTATCACCGGCACACTGATTGAACGGCCTCACAGCTTTTCCACAGCCTGCAATATTGCGACACAGATCATCGCGCAGGTGGCTTCCAATCAGTACGGCGGACAGTCTATTTCCCTGACGCATCTGGCGCCCTTCGTACAGGTCAGCCGTGAGAAATTCCGTAAGACCGTCCTGGAGGAAAATGAAGCCATCGGCAGCCATCTTTCCGATGAAGCCATTGACAAACTGGTAGAGCTGCGTGTACGGGATGAAATCAGCAAAGGCGTACAGACGATCCAGTATCAGGTTGTGACGCTTCTGACCACCAACGGGCAGGCGCCCTTCGTGACGGTATTCATGTATCTGAACGAAGCAAAGGACCAGCGGGAAAAAGACGACCTTGCAATGATTATCGAGGAAGTGCTCAAGCAGCGGTATCAGGGCGTGAAAAACGAAAAAGGCGTCTGGATCACTCCGGCTTTCCCCAAACTGATCTACGTTCTGGAAGAAGACAATATTACGGAAGGCTCTCCCTACTGGTATCTGACCGAGCTGGCCGCGAAATGTACCGCCAAGCGTATGGTGCCGGATTATATTTCCGAAAAGAAAATGCTGGAGTTAAAGATCGACAAAAACGGCGAGGGACACTGCTACACCTGTATGGGATGCCGCAGCTTCCTGACCCCTTATGTAGATGAAAACGGCGAACCGAAATACTACGGCAGATTCAATCAGGGCGTGGTTACCCTGAACCTTGTGGATATCGCCCTTTCCTCCGGCGGAGACTTCGATAAATTCTGGGAAATCTTCGACGAGCGTCTGGAGCTCTGCCACCGCGCGCTGATGTGCCGTCATGAACGTCTGAAAGGCACTTTATCCGACGCCGCGCCGATTCTCTGGCAGTACGGCGCCTGTGCAAGGCTGAAAAAAGGCGAAACCATTGACAAACTGCTGTACGGCGGATATTCCACCATCTCTTTGGGTTACGCCGGACTTTACGAGTGCGTCAAATACATGACCGGCAAGAGCCATACCGATCCCAGCGCAACGCCTTTTGCACTCAGCGTCATGGAATACATGAATGCTGCCTGCCGCCGCTGGAAAGAAGCGCACAATATTGATTTCAGCCTCTACGGCACGCCGCTGGAATCCACCACCTATAAATTTGCCAAATGCCTGCAGCGCCGTTTCGGTATTATCCCCGGCGTGACAGACAAAGGATATATCACCAACAGCTACCATGTGCATGTCACCGAAGAGATCGACGCTTTCGAAAAACTCCGCTTTGAAGCGCAGTTCCAGCATCTTTCTCCGGGCGGCGCCATCAGCTATGTGGAAGTACCCGATATGCAGAACAATATCGAAGCGGTACTGGAAGTCATGAAATTTATCTATGACAATATCATTTACGCCGAGCTCAATACCAAATCCGACTACTGCCAGCGCTGCGGCTGGGACGGTGAGATCGAGATCAAAGAGCAGGACGGCAAGCTGGTATGGACATGCCCGCAGTGCGGCAATCAGGATCAGGATACGATGAATGTCGCCAGAAGGACCTGCGGTTACATCGGCACCCAGTACTGGAACCAGGGCCGGACCCAGGAAATCAAAGATCGTGTCTTACATCTGTAGTTTTTCAATCATTTCAAATATATTCTTTCAGACAGCCTGTTGTACCATCTGACGACAGGCTGTTTATCTGCTGATTCTATTTTGCAAAGGAGGCTGCCAATGTATTACGGAACCATCAAAGACTGCGATATTGCAAACGGCCCCGGCGTCCGCGTCACATTATTCGTATCCGGCTGCACCAATCACTGCAAAAACTGTTTCCAGCCGGAAACATGGGACTTTGCATACGGCGAACCGTTCACAAAAGAAACCGAAGAAAAAATTCTTTCTCTTTTAAATAAAGCCTATATCAAAGGGCTTACGGTCCTGGGCGGCGAACCCTTTGAACCCTCCAATCAGCGCGCACTTCTGCCCTTTCTGCAGCAGGTGAAAACCGCTTTTCCCGAAAAGAACATCTGGGCCTACAGCGGCTTCACCTATGAAATGCTGAAAACCGACGGTTCTCATCCCCGGTGCGAGGTGACGGACGCGCTGCTGGATACCATCGACGTGCTGGTGGACGGCCGCTTTATCGAAGAACAGAAAAATCCGGGACTGCAGTTTCGGGGTTCGGAAAATCAGCGGATCATTGACATACAAAAAACGACCGAAACAGGTTCGATCGTTCTTTGGGAAGATAAAACAAAACCAAAAAGGCTATGAGCTTGTTTTCTATGCGGGACCGGAAACTACTTCCGGTCCCGTTTTTTTATCAGTCATCCAGATCTGCCTTGGCGCCCAGTTTTACATTCAGCGTCATTTTCTGGTACTCTCCGTCGGTATTTCTGTAAATCACTACGTCTACCTTGGTGCCTGCCGCATGGTACAGCAGCTCTTCCGTCAGATCATTCATGGAAGAAATACTGGTTCCGTCCAGTTCGCAGATAATATCGCCGCGTTTCATACCGGCTTTTTCCGCGCCGCCGCCTTCAATGACCTGTGCGACAAATACGCCGGCCGGCATTCCGTAAACCATGCTCGCGTCACTGGTTACGTTTGTTCCCGAAATGCCCAGTGCGGACTGCTGATCTTCCGCAACCTTTGTCTTGGTTTCCCGGGTCATCAGATCCTCCAGAATCGGAAGGGCTTTGTTGATGGGAATCGCATAGCCCATACCTTCCACGCTGCTGTCTTCATATTTCACGGAATTGATGCCGATGACCTCGCCCTTGCTGTTCAGCAGCGGCCCGCCGGAATTGCCGGGGTTGATGGCCGCATCCGTCTGAATCAGATAACTGGTAATGGTCTGGGAATTGCCGAATCCATAGCTGTCATCGGTGGTGACTGTCACGGCGCGGTCAAGTGCGCTTACGATACCGGAGGTTACCGACTGTCCGTATCCCAGAGCATTGCCGATGGCGATGGTGGGTTCTCCTACCACCAGCTTTTCGGAATCGCCCAGTGTGGCAACCTTGATGGCTTCCCTGGCATCATCCGACAAATCTGACAGCTTCACTGCAATCACTGCAAGGTCCACGTCAGAGCTGGTGCCTTTTACATAAGCTGCGGCAGAAGAATCGTCCGTCAGCGTTACCTTCAGTTCATCCGCGTTGGCAATCACATGGTTATTGGTGGCAATCAGCAGTTCTTCATCATTATTTCCTACGATAATGCCTGTTCCTGCGCCCTGCATGGGCTGTTCCTGCTGTCCGAAGAAGGTCATTACCGTCTGTGTTCCCTTACATTCAATGGAAACCACCGCCGGCATCACTTCTTTGACCACCGCTGAGACATCATAAACGGTATGGCTGTCCGTTGCGGTAACCACAGAGGATACATTGCTGCCGTCCGCATTGCCGACCTGACTGATGTTGACGGTCTTTTTCACTTCAGCCGCTTTTTCCGGAAAAATCGCGCTTAACCCCCGTATGGAACCGAAAGCGGCAATGCCGAATACCAGGCCGGCGGCCACTGCCTTGACCCAGAAAGCTGCGCCGTGGGATTTTGCTTTTCTGGCTTTCTTTGCTTTTTTCGCCGTTTTCGCATTGGCGGAATCCGTGGTGTAATTGTCTTCCGTAATATGATAGGCGTGGTATACCACATTTTCCTGCTGCGCCTGGGTCGTATTTTCCGATGCGGTTTCCGCTTCGCCGGATGCTGCGGCGGCTGTGTCTGCGGATGCTGTATCTGCATCCGCATTTTCCGGTGCTGTGGTTTCTGCCGATACCGTGTCTGCAGAGGAAACCGGTTCCTCCGTCGTCTCTGTAAATACGGTATCTGCAGATGTGGTTTCATGCAGAGCTGCTTCATCTATACCGGCTGCTGCCGATGCTTCGGAAACGGGACTTTCCGTTTCCGCCGCTGCTTCTTCACCGGTTGAAAGTATTTCTTCATTTGGATTCAGATTCTCGTCAAACATTTTAACTGCTCCTTTCTCTTGCTGTCTCATTTCTGAATACGATGTGCATTATAGGTATCATTTGTGTAAAAAATGTGTAAAAATATTTGCTTTTTTGTGTTTTCAATGATAACATGATGGATAGTTATATGCACCGCTGTGGTGTATAAAATCAGCCTTCTGGATATAATTATTATTTATGATAAAAAACAACCAACGACAACTGAATCAACTGCATGTGGTTCTGGACGGTATCATCATTGGCTTTTCCTACTGGCTGGCATGGTATATCCGGATTTCGAGCGGACTGATCGAACAGCACGGCGCCGTACTTCCCGCCAGAGACTATCTGTACGCTCTGTTCTTTATTATACCTGTTTATCTGATACTTTACAATATCATGCACCTGTACGCGCAAAAAAGATTGCGCGGCAGACGGGAAGAATTTGCCGGCATTTTCAAAGCCAACGGCATCGGGCTGATTCTCTTTATTCTGGTGCTGTACATCATCGGGCAGGTAAACTTCTCCCGGCAGATGCTGTTCATCTTTTTCTGCTTCAATACCATATTCGGCTGCATCTTCCGCTACACACTGCATTCCATATTGAATCACTTCCGGAAAACCGGATTCAATCAGAAGCATATCCTTCTGGTTGGATACTCCAATGCCGCCGAGGCTTTTATTGACCGGGTGGCCGCCAACCCCCAGTGGGGCTACATCATCCGCGGCATCCTCGATGACAACATGGAAAGCGGCAGCCACTATAACGGCATCAAGGTCATCGGACGCATCGATAATCTGTTCGTGATTCTGCCGGAAAACCGGCTGGACGAAATTGCCATTACCTTAAGTATCGAAGAATACGACAAGCTGGCAAAAATTGTAAATATGTGCGAAAAATCCGGCGTGCATACGAAGTTCATCCCGGATTATAATAACATTATCACTTCCAATCCCTACACGGAAGACCTGTTCGGACTGCCGGTCATCAATATCCGCTATGTCCCGCTGCAGGAAAGCTTCAACCGGTTTATCAAGCGGGCTTTTGATATTGTGGGCGCCGTTTTTGCCATTATTCTGTTTTCTCCGCTGATGCTTCTGGTGGCGCTTTTAATCAAGCTCACCTCGCCGGGTCCTGTGATTTTCAAGCAGGAGCGCATCGGCATTCATAATAAAAGCTTTAAAATGTACAAATTCCGCTCCATGCAGGTGCAGAAGGAAAATGTGGAGAAAAAATGCTGGACCACGGAAAATGATCCCCGGGTGACGGGCTTCGGCAAATTTATCCGTGCCACCAGCATTGACGAGCTTCCCCAGCTCTTTAACGTTCTGACGGGAAGCATGAGCCTGGTAGGCCCGAGGCCGGAACGGCCGTATTTCGTTGATAAATTCAAGGAAGAAATTCCGCGATACATGGTCAAGCATCAGGTGCGTCCCGGCATGACCGGCTGGGCGCAGGTCAACGGCTACCGCGGCAACACTTCCATCCGGCACCGGATCGATTTTGATCTGTATTATATTGAACACTGGACCTTCGGGTTTGACATCAAAATTCTGTTCCTTACATTTTTTAAAGGATTTATCAATAAAAATGCTTATTAATCTATTCATTTAATATACAGAAGGAGGACACGTGATAATGAAACCAAATCACAGCATAAAAGAAAGATGGCAGCATATGTCCCGACGTCAGCGGACCAAATTTATCATAAACTGCTCCCTCGTTTTTCTCTGCATCGTATGCATCGGCGTATTCGTATATGCGTACCCGAAAATTACGCGGCTGAAAAAAGCGTATAAACAAATCAAGATCGATAAGGTAGAAGATCCCGAGCAGGAAGATGTACAGAACCGGGAGGGCTACTGGAACATTCTGCTGATGGGCCTGGATTCCAGAGACGACGACAGCGTTACCGATATGTCCACCAGCAATTACGGGGACAAGCGTTCCGACTGTATGATCATTGTCAGCCTGAACCGGAAAACCGGAGAGGTCAAACTGCTTTCCGTATACCGTGATACCGTTCTGCAGATGCGTGATCTTGATTACTATGAAACCGGCGATTACGTATACAGCAAGGCTACTCACGCCTACAGCTGGGGCTCCGCAAATACGCTTCCCAACGACGATACGGTGGACGCTGGTCCCTACTATACCATCAACATGATGGAAAGAAACTTAGACGTCCAGATCGACAACTTTATTTCGGTGGACTTCGGCGTGGTTTCCAAGGTCATCGATGCTTTGGGCGGCGTAACGATTACGCTGGACGAAGCGGAAGTTGCGGATATCAATCAGTATATTAATGAAATCAATGAAATCACCGGATCCAATTCTGCCTTTATCCGCAGTCCCGGCACCTATGATCTGGACGGTGTGCAGGCAACTGCCTACGGCCGTGTCAGACATACCGTGGGCGACGACTATAAACGAACCTTCCGTCAGAGAACGGTTCTGATGCTTGCCGCACAGAAAGCCCGTTCCGCCGGCGTCAGCACACTGATTAAAATTGTGGAACTGGTTGCTCCGGAACTGCGTACCGACCTGACCAATGATGAAATTGAAGACCTGATCAAACACTATGCCGGCAGCTTCACGCTGGATGAGGAAAACGGCAGCGCCGGATTCCCCTTTGAGAAGGCAACCCGGGACGGCGATTCCTATGTCTATCCGGTAGATACGCTTTCGGAAAATGTGGTTCAGCTGCATCAGTACCTGTTTAATGATGAAAAATATCAGGTTCCGGCAAGAGTCGAGGAAATTTCTGATTATATTGCGTCTATGTACAACAACGGTTCCGGCGGATATACCTATCCGCCAGACGACAGCTATATCGACGACTCCGATGATGGCGATACCTGGTATGACGTTACTGAAGCTCCGGATTACACTTATACCAATCCGCCGGCTGCAACGACGGAAGCGCCTGAAGAACCGGAGGTTCCCTCCGTTACTGTAACTCAGGCGCCGGTAGTTACTGTTCCGCCCATTACCCCCACAGAACCGCCGGTCATTACCGCACCGCCGGTGACGATCACAGAGCCGCCGGTAGTTGTCACAGAGCCGCCCGCGGAGGAGCCGGCAGAACCACAGGACGTTGAGATCCCTCTTTAATTTTTCAGGATGAGAACGCATGCTATGACAAAAGAACAATCCCGTACCGACTACGTCCGGGGGCTGAAATTCGGAATGCCGATTCTCTTCGGTTTCATTCCGTCGGCAATCGCTTATGCCGTCATTGCCAGACAAAGCGGCCTGTCCGCTTTGGAAACCATCCTGATGTCTGCCTTCGTCTTTGCCGGCGCCAGTCAAATGCTGGCCGCCGGTATGTACGCGCAGACCGGAATCCTGGTGATCATTCTGGCCACCTTTATTTTAAATCTCCGGCACATTATCATGAGCACCTGCGTCATGCACCGGCTGAAAGACACCCGGATGCCGATGAAGCTGTTTCTTTCTTTCGGCGTCACAGATGAAACTTTCTCCATATTTACAACCACACCGGAATCTTTATGCTCCGCACCGTTTCTTTTGGGACTGATTACCGTGGCCTATACGTCCTGGCTGACCGGATCTGCGCTGGGCGCTTTTCTTTCCGACCTGCTCCCGGCGATTCTTTCTGCAAGCCTCGGCATTGCCCTGTACGCACTCTTTATCAGCCTGCTCATGCCAAATCTCCGGCGGGACCACAGGCTGATCCTGCTGGTGGTAATTACCGCAGCCTGCAACACCGTTTTGTCCCGGTTTCTGGATGCGAGCTGGGCCATTATTGTTTCCACACTGCTTTGTGCGGGACTGGGCATGCTGTTAACAGATTTGAAAGAAAAGGAATGAGGCGTTTTCCATGCTGAATTATAAAGTCATTGTTTTGATTCTCGGTATGACGCTTGTGACCTATATTCCCCGGGCGCTGCCGGCGATGCTGAGTGAAAAAATCCACTTCCGCCCGAAGATGGAACAATTTTTAAATCTGATTCCCTACACCGCCATGGCCGCTTTGATTTTTCCCGGAATCTTCACCGTGGACACGGCCCGGCCGGAAATCGGCCTGATCGGCGGCGCGGTGGCAGCAGTCACTGCATGGCTGAAATGTCCGCTGGTGATCTGCGTACTTGCGGCGATCGCCGCGGATTTACTGTTGTATACCGTTTTCTGAACGTGAAAAAGCCCTCTGTTGTTATAGAGGGCTTTTTTGATTATCTATCTGCCGGTGTACCCGTTTATTCCTTTTCAAACCGTTCGCAGCAGGGATCCTCCGGCGCCGGTTTAGGCAGCTCCGGTGCGCTCAAGGTCACATTTCCGATACCGGTGGTTTCTGTGAAAATGGCATTGTTTTTTACTGCATTGACCGCATCCGTAGGAATGATCAGCTTCGCGGCCTTTCCGTCTGCCAGATGGCTCAGCGTCTCATAGCGCTTCAGCTCCAGTACGGCAGCGTCACAGCCGGCTTCTTTCAAAGCCCTGATACCGTCGGCCTCCGCTTTTCTAGCCAGCAGCACCGCTTTTGCCTCGCCTTCGGCTCTGGCGATCCGGGCGTCTCTTTCGCCTTCCGCCGCAAGGATCATGGCCTGCTTATCGCCTTCGGCTCTGGTGATGGCCGCAGCCCTGTGTCCTTCCGCCTGCAGCAGCGTCTCTCTTCGGTCACGTTCCGCCTTCATCTGTTTTTCCATGGCATTCTGAATCTCTGCCGGCGGAATGATATTCTTCAGTTCCACTCTGGTGACTTTGATACCCCACTGATCCGTCGCCTCATCCAGAATCGAGGTCATACGCATATTGATGGTGTCTCTGGAAGTCAGGGTTCCGTCCAGTTCCAGCTCGCCCACAATATTACGCAGGGTAGTTGCCGTCAGGTTTTCCAGGGCGTTGATGGGATTGACGACACCGTAGGTATACATTTTGGCGTCAAAGATGCGAAAATATACCACCGTGTCAATCTGCATCGTAACATTATCCTTCGTGATTACCGGCTGCGGCGGAGAATCAATCACCTGCTCTTTCAAGGTAATCTTTTTCGCCACCTTTTCCAGCACAGGCACTTTCACATGAATGCCTGCGCCCCAGCAGGTTTTGTATTTCCCCAGAAATTCAATGACATATTCCGTTGCCTGCGGTACGATGCGGATGTTGTTTGCAATGACAATAATCAGAAATACGATCACTGCCAGTATAATGATGTAACCCATTGTGTCTTCCCCTTTCTTATTTGGATAAAATTAAAATTCAAACACTGCCGCCTGATAGGGCGCCAGCGGAAATGCAAAGGAATACGGCAGTCCGTCACATTCGCCGCGCTGGGACTGATAAAATTCCTCATGCGCTTTGCCGTTTCCGCCATACCTCTTATCATCGCCATCTAAAATCAGTTTATACCTTTTTTTCTTCGGAACGCCCACTCTGTAGTCCGCATATTCCATGGGCGTAAAATTACAGATAAACAGCAGATTGCGCTTTCTGCCCCGGCTGTACCGGATAAAACTGAAAATGCTGCGGTAGGCGTCGTCGGCGTTGATCCAGCGAAAGCCCCCGTCTTCATGATCCATTTCATACAGCGCCGGATATTTTTTATAAATATGCAGCAGCACCTTCATAAATGCCTGCAGATGGCTGTGAGGTTCTTCGTTCAGCAAATACCAGTCCAGCGGTCTTTTCTCACTCCATTCCCGGAGCTGCCCGAACTCCTGTCCCATAAACAGCAGCTTTTTGCCCGGATGCCCGATCATAAAGGTGTAGCCGACCCGTAAATTGGCGAACTTGTCCACAAAATACCCCGGCATCTTGTTGATCATCGAACACTTCAGATGCACCACTTCATCATGGGACAGCACCAGAATATATTTCTCGGCGCCGTTATAGCTCATGGCAAAGGTCATCTTATGGTGATTGTCCTTGCGGAAATAAGGATCCAGCTTCATGTAATCCAGAAAATCATGCATCCAGCCCATGTTCCATTTATAGGAGAAGCCCAGTCCGCCGTCTTTGGGATCGCCGGTGACCATGGGCCATGCCGTGGATTCCTCCGCAATCATAACCGCCCCGGGAAATTTTCCTCTGACCACGGAATTGACATGGCGGAACAGCTCGATGGCGTCGATATTCTGATTTCCGCCATAAGGATTGGCCAACCACTCTCCGTCTTTTTTCCCATAATCCAGATACAGCATGGAAGCCACCGCATCTACCCGAAGTCCGTCAATATGAAACTCACCGACCCAGTACAACGCATTTGCAATCAGGAAATTCCTGACTTCATTTTTGCCGAAATCAAAGATCTTCGTGCCCCAGTCGGGATGTTCGCCCATGCGGCTGTCTGCATATTCAAACAGCGCTTCTCCGTCAAATTCCGCCAGTCCGTGGGCGTCCTTCGGAAAATGCGCGGGCACCCAGTCAAGAATGACGCCAATGCCCCGGCGGTGCATGTAATCCACAAAGTACTTGAAATCCTCCGGCGTTCCGTAACGGGATGTGGGCGCATAATACCCGGTCACCTGATAGCCCCAGGAACCGTCAAAAGGGTGCTCGGCAATGCCCATCAGCTCAATGTGGGTATATCCCATGTCTTTTACGTAATCGGAAAGGGCCTTCGCCATCTCACGATATGTATAAAACCCGTCGATCTCCGTACAGGGCGTATGCTTTTGCCAGGATCCCAGATGCACCTCATAAATGGACATCGGGCTTTCATAAACATTGCTGCTGCGCCGTTTCTCCATCCATCTGTCATCTTTCCACTGATAGCGGCTGATGTCAAATATTCTGGAAGCCGTGCCCGGGCGCAGCTCGGCATAACACGCAAAGGGGTCCGATTTATACAGCTTCCGGCCATCCTTTGTGCCGATCATATATTTGTATAACTGCCCTTCCTCCGCGCCGGGAACAAAACAGGTATAAATGCCCAGCGGTTCCAGACGCTGCATCCGGTCTGCCCGCTCATCCCAGTCATTAAACTCTCCGATGAGGCTGACAGATACCGCATGGGGCGCCCAGACAGAAAACCTGACCCCATGCACATTGTTTTCAACTGCAGGATGCGCACCCAGTTTTTTGTACAGGTCATAATGGGTCCCCTGCCCGAATAAATACATATCCACATCCGAAAATACGTGCTGCAAAGTCAAATTTTCTTTGTTCAACGATTCCATCCTCCCATGCAATATCTTTCGTTATTATACATTAAAGTCACTGTAAAAACAATAGTGTTTCTGTACATCTTTCCCATAAACCAAAAAAAGAGAGCCGGATCAGTTTCCGGCTCTCCCGCATGTCATGTTTTGTATTAGTTTGTGATCGTGCACTCGGTTTCCTTGTCGAATACATGGATCTTGTTAACATCCATAGCGAATACAACTTCGTCACCCGGACGGGCTGTAGTACGAGGATTTACACGAGCGATCATCTGTGTGCCTTCCAGTTCAAAGTACAGGAATACTTCGGCGCCGAGCAGTTCGTATACATTCAACGTAGATTTGATGATACTGTTCGGATTGTTGGCGATCATGACTTCGTCATCATAAATATCCTCAGGACGGATACCCATAACAACCTTCTTGCCGTCATACTTGCCGTCGATGAGTTTTTTCGCTTTTGCAGGCGGAAGTGTTACAAAATGGCTTTCACCGATCTGCAGCGTTACCTTTTCGCCTTCGATATGGCAAACAGCATCGAGGAAGTTCATCTGCGGAGATCCCATGAATCCGGCAACGAACAGGTTGCAGGGCTCATTGTACAGGTTCTGCGGGGAATCGATCTGCTGTGCGATACCGTCTTTCATAACAACGATACGGGTTCCCAGCGTCATCGCCTCTGTCTGGTCATGGGTTACATAGATGATGGTGGTACCGAGTCTCTGATGCAGTTTTGCAATCTCTGTTCTCATCTGTACTCTCAGCTTCGCATCCAGGTTGGACAGCGGCTCATCCATCAGGAATACCTTGGGGTTACGAACGATTGCACGGCCCATGGCAACACGCTGTCTCTGACCACCGGACAGAGCCTTCGGTTTTCTTTCCAGATACTGCTCAAGGTCAAGGATCTTGGCAGCTTCTCTTACCATCTTGTCGATCTGATCTTTCGGAACTTTACGAAGCTTCAGACCAAATGCCATGTTGTCATACACGGTCATATGCGGATACAGCGCGTAGTTCTGGAATACCATCGCGATATCTCTGTCTTTCGGCTCTACGTTGTTCATGATCTTGCCGTCGATGCGAAGTTCGCCAGAAGTGATTTCTTCCAGGCCTGCAACCATACGAAGGGTTGTGGACTTACCGCAGCCGGAAGGACCTACGAAAATGATGAACTCTTTATCTTCGATTTCGATATTGAAATCCTTTACGGCAGCCACGGAACTTCCGGGATAAACCTTGCAAATATCTTTTAATGATACACTGGACATATAGATAATCTCCTTTTTCGAAATTTTTATGCTTCAATTATACCATCTGTAATCATCGATTCCATTACCATAACCCACAATTTTTTCCGCTTTTCCTTGTCAATTCATCAAAAAAGGGAGGTACTTTTTCCCGGTTCTGTCAATTTGACGGAAATTGAAAGTTCTGCGCCGTCACATTGCCGACGGGCTTATCCTTCCTGCTGCCAGATTGCCTTCAGCGCAGGATAGAACTGCCGGAATACCTGATATTTTTCGTCATACCGTGCAGCAAGGGCCGCTTCCGGTTCGATGACTTCCCGCACTCTGACCAGCTGCTGCGCAGCATCCTGTACCGATGCATATCTGCCGCAGGCCACAGCCGCCAGCATTGCGGCGCCCAACGCAGGGCCTTCTTCATTTTCCGGAAGCTCCACCTGCAGATTCAGCACATTTGCAATGATCCGGCACCAGAGCCTGCTCTTTGCGCCGCCACCGCAGATTTTGGTCTTTTTGATTTCCAGTCCGAGGCTTTTTGCAACCTCCAGCGAATCCCGCAGGGCAAAGGCCACACCTTCCAGCACTGCCTGGGTCATCTGCGTTCTCGTGGTATCCATCCGCATCCCGACAAAGGCCGCCCGGGCGGAAGGGTCATTATGGGGAGACCGTTCTCCCATTAAATATGGAAGATAATACACATCATTTTCACCAAGGGTAACGATATCTGCCTGTTCTTCTGCAAAGTCCTTTGTGTTGAGAATATCCTCCATCCACCATTTGTTGCAGGACGCCGCCGACAGCATACAGCCCATCAGGTGATACGATCCGTCCGCGTGCGCAAAAGCATGCAGCGCATTGTGGTCATCCACACGGAAATGCTCTGATGAAATAAAAATCGTTCCGCTGGTCCCCAGGGAAATATTGCAGGCGCCTTCGCCTACGGTGCCGGTACCTACCGCCGCCGCCGCATTGTCACCCGCGCCTGCCGCCACAATCACGGTTTCCGGCAGGCCCAGATCCTTTGCTGCCTGGGGACACAAATGCCCTACCGGCGCATAGCTTTCATATACATGGGCAAACTGTGTTTCTGAAAGGCCCAGCACCTCCAGCATTTCGGCGGACCATTTTCTGTGTTTTACGTCAAAAGTCAGCATACCGGAAGCATCGGAAGCGTCCGTACAGTGGTTGCCGGTAAAACGGTATGCCAGATAATCCTTCGGCAGCATGATTTTGTCGATTTTCGCGAACAGTTCCGGCTCGTTTGCCTTCATCCACAGCAGTTTCGGCGCCGTGAAACCCGCAAACGCAATATTTGCGGTCCAGGCTGAAAGCTGTTCCTTTCCGATGCGCTGATTCAGGTCGTCTGTTTCCTTCTGGGTCCTGCCGTCGTTCCAGAGAATCGCCGGCCGGATCACCGCATCCGCTTTATCCAGTACCACCAGTCCGTGCATCTGCCCGCCGAAGCTGATGCCCGCCACCTGTGACGCGTCAAACGCCGCCACCAGTTCCCGCACCGCCGCAGCGGTCTGCGTATACCAGTCCTGCGGATTTTGCTCGGACCAGCCCGCCTTTGGGAAATAAAGCGGGTATTCTTTGGACACTATATTTAATATCGTTCCGTTTTCGTCCAGCAGCAGTGTCTTGACTGCGGAAGTACCCAGATCGATGCCGATAAATGTCGCCATATGTTTTTCCTCCTGCATTTTGTCCGGACGCCGCCTCCTCTGCGGGGCCTGCGTCCCTTAAAAATAACTCTAGCCGAATGAAAATATGATGTCAACCTTTAAAATCAATTGATTCCTTGCTTTTTTCACATTTAGCGAGTAGAATATTCTCAATATGGGAAAACCGCTGTCAAAGGACGTGCGTTTCCCGTCATTTTTCCGCTATACAAAGGAGTCCGCTATGAATAATTTTTTTAATATTGACGGTCCGTTTTTTACTTTTCTGAACCGGGTGGGAGATCTGATTATTTTAAACGTGGTATGGCTGATCTGCTGTCTTCCGATCGTTACCATCGGCGCCTCCACCACCGCCCTGTATTTTTCCACCATGAAGCTGGCCGCCGGAGACGAAGGCTACGTCTTCCGTAACTTTTTTAAATCCTTCAAACAGAATTTTCTGCAGAGCACGGTCATCTGGCTCATCATGCTGGTGGTCGCCGTATTTTTAGGCTACGATCTGTTTCTGATCTTCCATGTGGATCTGCATATGAACAGCACGATGCAGCTGCTGGTGCTGTCTCTGCTGTTTATGATGATCATGATCTGGCTGCTGATTTTCTCGTTTATTTTCCCGCTGCAGTCCAAATTTGTAAACAAGATCAAATACACGTTCAAAAACTCACTGATTTTAAGTATCCGGCATCTGCCCTGGACCGTCGGCATTCTGTTATCCTTTGCCGCCGCCGGCTTCATTTTTTACAAGTTTTCCATTATGTTCCCGATCTTTCTGTTTATCGGGTGCGCTGCCATTGCTTACGGACAGTCCTTCATTTATAACAAGCTGTTCAGCATCTACATTAACCGCAATAAACCGGAAGAGGAAACCGCGGAGGAAAATCCCGACGCATGGACCATTCCGGAAGATGCGGAAGAGAACCTTAAGGAGGAGGAAGAAACCTGATGCCTTTTTATTTTGATTACACCTATATCCTGCTGCTGCCCGCCCTGTTTTTTTCACTCTGGGCCAGCGCACGGGTCAATACGACTTTCAAAAAATATGCAAAACTAAAGACCACAAAGGGTTTAACCGGCGCACAGGCCGCGCGCTATGTGCTGGATTCCAACGGCCTGCGGGATATCACCATTGAGCGCATCAGCGGCAATCTCACCGATCACTACGATCCCAAGGCCAGAGTCATCCGGCTGTCCGACAGCGTTTATTCCAATACTTCGGCCTCTGCCATCGGCGTTGCCTGCCATGAGGCGGGACACGCGATCCAGCATTCCGTGGATTATCTGCCGATCCGCATTCGCAGCGCTATCATCCCGATTACCAATATCGGTTCCAAACTGGCCGTTCCGCTGATTTTTATCGGACTGCTTTTGTCCGCTTTCAGCTATTCCTTTATTCAGCTGGCTTATATCGGCATTCTGTGTTTTTGCCTTTGTGTATTTTTCCAGCTGGTTACACTGCCCACGGAGTATAACGCCAGCCACCGGGCGCTGCAGATCATCGAATCTTCTTATCTTCTGACTGAAGAAGAGCAAAAGGCAGCGAAAAAAGTCCTGAGCGCGGCGGCACTGACCTACGTTGCGGCGCTGGCGGTTTCCGTTACACAGCTGTTGCGTCTGCTTCTGATCGTAGGCGGCGGAAGACGGAATGATTAGAGTTTAAACAAAAAAAGACGGCCGCCGGGCCGTCTTTTTTTCGTCTGTTCTCTTTTCTCACACTGCATTCAGCATAAATCTGGCTTTCTGCAGATCCCGGTCAGAGCTGACCCGCTCGATCTGCGCCCCCAGACTTTTCAGTTTTTCATCGAATCGTTCGTATCCTCTTTGAATGTATTTCACGTCTTCTACCACCGAAATACCGTCTGCCGCAAGCGCTGCAATCACCAGCGCAGCACCGGCCCGCAGATCCGGAGAAGAAATAATCCCGCCGCTCAGGCGCTGCACGCCTTCAATAATTACGGAATTGCCTTCCACCTTCATATTTGCCCCCATGCGGATCAGTTCATCCACATATTTGAACCGGTTTTCAAAAAGCGTCTCCGTCACAATGGAAATGCCCGAAGACAACGCCAGCGTCACCGCGATCTGGGGCTGCATATCGGTGGGAAAACCCGGATAGGGCAGCGTCTTGATCTTGGTGCTCCTTAACCTTCCCTGACAATATACCCGCACGGAATCGTCAAATTCCTTGACACGGCAGCCGATCTCCGTCAGCTTGGAGCTGGCCGCCTCCAGATGCTTTGGAATCACATTTTTTACGGTGATGTCCCCCTGGGTGGCCGCAGCCGCGAACATAAACGTGCCCGCTTCGATCTGATCCGGAATCACCGTATATTCCGTTTTGTGCAGGCGCTCCACCCCATTGATTCGAATCACATCCGTACCGGCGCCTTTGATATTGGCGCCCATGCTGTTTAAGAAGTTGGCCACATCAACGATATGCGGTTCCTTTGCCGCATTTTCAATGATCGTCCGGCCCTCTGCCAGCACCGCTGCCAGCATCAGATTGATGGTGGCACCCACGCTTGCTACATCAAAATAGATATGGCCGCCCTGCAGTGACTCCGCGCAGGCGGTAATAAAACCGCCCTCAATGCCCACATTGGCGCCCAGCGCCTTGAATCCCTTGATGTGCTGGTCGATGGGCCTGGATCCGATATTACAGCCGCCGGGCAGATAAACCGCCGCTTTATGGAAACGGCCAAGCAGCGCGCCTAAAAGGTAATAGGAGCCTCTGATTTTCTTGATCGGATCATAATCGGTTCTCAGTTTGGAAATGGTAGAAGCATTAATAATAACAGAATGGGCATTGATTCGTTTTACAATCACACCCAGATCTTCGATTGCATTTAACAGGACATGAATGTCATTGACATCCGGTAAATTATCTATGGTAACTGCGTCTTCGGTAAGAATTGCCGCGGCAATGATCCCCAGCGCCGCGTTTTTGGCTCCGCTGATTTCCACACTGCCCACCAGCGGAATGCCGCCTTTTACAATATATCTTTCCATGAAACACCTCAAT
>CANRIM010000017.1 GCA_947630695.1 uncultured Lachnospiraceae bacterium | reverse complement strand
CCGGTGAGGAGTTATTTGATTTTAATAACAAAAAAATGCCGTAAATATGCGGCTTGCGGCGTTTCGCAAACGCCTAATATGTAAATATGAAAAGAGGAGATCCATTATGATTATTAAAAAACTTGTTGTATCGAATTTTCGTAGCATCGACCATGCCGAAATTGACTTTTCTCCCTTAAGTATAGTCGTTGGTGCTAATGCTTCTGGCAAATCAAATTTAATCAATGTTTTTAGGTTTATTAAAGACATTATTTCTGAGGGAATTGATAATGCAATCGCTCTACAGGGCGGCACAACATACTTATCAAATGTTCGTTCCCCTAAGGGAACGCCTATTGATATAAATTTTGAATTAGATTTGTCAGATGAGGAATGGTATTATAGTTTTAGCAACAACAAGAAATTCACTAGCAGAATTAAAACTATCAGTTATTTGTTCTCTATTTTGCCAAACAAAAGAGGAAATGGATATCGAATTTCTGAAGATCATTTATCACTATCATCAGACTTTTATTTGATGGATTCAGCATCAAGCGGAAAGGATAGAATAAAGCCGCTTAATATTGGATATACCGCGGATTACCATAAGAGAAGTGCTAATTCTTCGTATCAGTATCATTCTGATGCTGATAAAATAGAAGATCAAGAAATACAAAAGTATTTATCGCGTGATTTTGCCTCCAAGTTATTCTTAAAGTTTGCAAATGATGATAAAAAAGAATTAATGCTGAATAGGATTTCAATGCTGTTGCCGCCAATTTTTTCTGATAATGGTTTTATTAGAATATTTGATTTTGACCCCAAAGAATTGAAAAGAGCATCTTCAATGGCGTCAATAAAAACATTATCTGAAAATGGTTCTAATCTTGCGTCTGTGCTACATGAAATACTAAGAAAGAAGGAAAAGAAAGAAAAACTAACTACCTTACTTAAACAGTATCTCCCATATGTCACTGGTCTGTCTGTTGAAAATAATATTGACAAGTCTTTTTCGTATAAAATAAGCGAAAGTTTTAGTAAGCGAAATTTCCATGCATCTTTTCTCTCCGATGGAACAGTTAGTCTTTTAGCGTTAATAATTGCCCTTTATTTTGAAGAAAGATCCAACATCATTGTACTCGAGGAACCAGAAAGGAACATCCATCCTAAATTACTTGTCAATTTACTTGAGTCTGCTGAAGACGTATCAAAAGAGAAACAAATCATAATCACGACTCATAACCCTGAATTCCTTAAACATGCAAAAATCGAAAATGTTCGGCTCGTATCTCGTGATAAAAATGGAAATTCAACAGTAACAGAACCCGCTAATAATACCATTGTAAAAGAGTTTATGAATAACGATTTAGGCCTCGACGATTTATTCTTGCAAAATATGTTAGGAGATTAAAAATGCTGTATATTTTTGTCGAGGGGTATTTTGACGAGCTCTTCTTTACTAAAACATATTTTACAGAGGACACTAACAAATTCATTCAATATTCATCTCAAAAACCTGAAAAAGTTAATGCGTTTATAAAATCCATTAAAAAAATGCCGACTTGTGATTACTTGTTCTTTGCAGATGGTGACGGACAATCGATAAATGACAAAACAAATGTTATTATTAGCGAGTATAGCGAAGTTGAAAGAAATAAGGTTTTTATTGTTCAATATGAAATTGAAAGCTGGTATTATGCAGGGGTTTGCGAAAGTAATTGTAAAAAATTGAAACTAAATAAATTTGAGTTTACCACTAACAATATTACCAAAGAAGCTCTTGTTGCCAAAATGCCAAAACCTTCAGAACGACAGTTTATAATGTCAAAGATGCTCGATTTCTTTGAAGAAGATATCGCCAGCGCAAGAAATACAAGTTTCAAAATCTTTACTGATTATATAAAAGAACCTATTGCCGCTGTTTAATGAGCAATAGGTTACAGCAAACTTTTGCCCAACTTTAATGCAATAGGTTCATTTACATTATATGCATTTAATTGTCAAAGCATTCACAAATTATGAATTACAAAGGAGCTATTAATAGTATGGGGAATTTTACAAGTATTGAAGCGGAGTTTAATAATCGAATAAATTCTGAAATCGGAAAAATTTTAAACGATCCGGCAATAAACACGAATCCACAAGCAACTCAAAGCAAAATCAATGAGTTATTTCAAAAAACTTTGCTTAAAATGCGTATGGAAAAAATGCAGGCATTATGTAACATAACTCATAGAAATTTGATATGCTATATATCTGCTTGGCTACAATCTTCGGTGATAAATCCGGAATTTCAGATCAATGACAATGATATGAATGGACTGATGAATGCAGTTTCGGGGATTGAAGACCGTTCAAAAGGACTTGATTTGGTACTACATACCCCGGGTGGTATAGTAACTGCTACCGAGAGCATTGTGAATTATTTGCGTAAAATGTTTAATATGGATATAAGAGTTATAGTTCCACATATGGCTATGTCTGCCGGAACCATGATTGCTTGTTCAAGTAAAGAAATAATCATGGGGAAAGAATCGAGCTTAGGACCGATTGATCCACAGTATCACAATGTACCTGCTCAAGGCGTTTTAAAAGAATTTGAAAGAGCAATGGACGAAACTATAGCCACTCCCAATCGTTCCCTTATTTGGAAAGAAATAATTAGCCAATATCGACCATCTTTCGTTGGCGAATGCGACAATGTTGTAAAAATGTCATATGGTTTAGTTAAGGGATGGTTGCTTGAATGTATGTTTAAGAGGTCTCCGAGAAAAAATGAACGTGTAAAGACGATCCTTGACGAACTATCTAACCATGACGCCTCAAAAGTCCACGATAGGCATTATGATTTTGTTAAGTGTAAAAGACTTGGGTTACGAGTCACGGCGCTCGAAGCAGATCAAGAGTTACAAGAAGCGGTTCTTTCTTTATATCATTGCTATTTACTAAGCATTTACCGCAATGCTAGTTCTTTGAAATACATTGAGAACCAGAATGGACAGACTTTTGTAATAAATGGTCAACGGTAAAGGATGAGTATCATGGAAGAAACTAAAGTCGCTACACCAATATCAAGTGAGGATGCTCTTAAATTGTTATTTAAAGATTTTTCTGATAGGATAGGTAGAGAAGACTGCTTCGACAGATTTGGCAATTATATCTATCCAACAGATTGCACTGTTGATCCACCAAATATTGCCATTGGATCTTCTAGTGGATTTGGAGTTCTCGATTTTATAGACATTAATAAACGCCGCTAGACACCCTATCTAACACACCAACCAGCGCTTTTAGTGCGAAAGCTGACGCTTTTCGTTATAACAGAATTCTAACAATTTTCTAACAAACATGCAGAAAACGCGAAAATCATGAAATCCGAGTAAGAAGCCGAATTCAGAAAAAATGGCGTAATTACATGCTTTTCGTGAGCTTTTGCAAAGCCGAGCAATGCAGCAAAAAGCGGAGCATTAGAGCAGAAATCTTATGTTTCTGGTACTGACGTCAAAGGGCATCGAGGAAAGTGAATAATCTGGGGGCATTTGGCTCTTCCGCAATTATCCGTTTTTGCTCTATGCTTTCTGTAAAGGTTGTAGTATAATAATCGTATCTTATGGATACGGAGTGTAAGTCATGGATAACATAAATGAACCCACGTTTTTAAGAGAGTTCTTTCCAGAAAAATACCTGAAAATAATAGAAATGGATCAAGAGGAAACGCAAATCTGTATCCATATGAAATCTATTACGACCCATTGCCGGTGTCACAAGTGTGGAACATTGAGTAGCACTTATCATGGGACATATACGAGACGAGTACAGGATCTTCCAATTTTGGGGAAAACTGTCAGGTTGGAAATTAAGGCCAGGGAATACCACTGTACCAATGACAAATGCGATGTTACAACAATTGCAGAATCATTTGACGGTTTCCTTGATCCATACAGCCGCATGACAGAGCGTTGTGCTGATTTCATATGTACGCTGGCATTAGAAACCAGTTGTGAAGGCTGCTCCAGGATATGCAACAAATTGGGGATCAGGATTAGCGGAGACAGCGTTATCAGGCTGCTCATAAAAAGGTATGAAGCTCTTGATTCTCCGATTGTGGGAGAAGCAGTGGGCATCGACGATTTTGCATATAAAAAGCGTAATACTTATGGAACGATAATTGTGGACGAGCGCACTCACATACCTGTTACCCTGTTGGATGGAAGAGATGGTGAAAGTCTCCGGGAATGGTTGAAAAACAATAAACATATTAAGGTTGTAACGCGGGACAGGGCAAGTGCTTATGCAAAAGTAATCGCAGAGGAATTGCCGGATGCAATGCAGGTTGCAGACAGATTCCACCTGCATCAGAACCTTCTGGAGGCAGTAAAGAAAGCCTTGAATCAGTACTTGCCTGCAACGATTACAATTCCCCATGAAAAAGATTCCACAGATTTAGAAGCGACGTGTAAAAAAAACCGCAACCGATGTGGATAACTCCCCGGGATTTTCTAAAAAACGCTATGAAATGATCTGCCAGATACAGGAGTTTCTCAGTGAAGGCTGCAGTTACCGGGAAATTGCAAGACGTATGGGTGTAGGAAGAAACACGATTGCCAAATACCGAAAGGGGAATCCCAGGGAACTCAGTATGTATGGCATAAGGCAGAGTAAGCTCGATCCGTTTTATGATACGATCATAAAGGCGCTCCATTCAGGATGGAGTAAAAGCAGAACCGTCAAGGAAATCTATGCACAGGGTTATACCGGATCACTAAGCAACGCATTTGAACATCTTGTAAAGATTGAGGAAAAAGAGAAGCAAAGCTTTATGGAACAGCCATATAAAAGAACTATGACGGAAAGCCTAAAGTATAAAACCGGAAGTACCGGAAAAGAAAAAGATTATATTACGCGTGAAGGCGTATTTCGATATCTTTGGATGGATACAGAACTTACGGAAAACCACAGGGAATACATTTACGGTAAATATCCGGAGGTCATAAGGATACATGCCTGTATTAAGGATTTCCGTATGATATTTGAAAGGAAAAATGTCCCCTTATTGCATCTTTTTATAGAAAGATATAAAAACGAAAAAATCAAAGCATTGACCAGTTTTGCCAAAGGACTTGAACGTGATATAGAGGCCGTGGAAAACGCCGCTGCATATGATTATAGTAACGGGTTTGTGGAGGGAACAAACAGCAGGTTGAAAATGATCAAACGAACAATGTATGGAAGATGTAGAAAACAACTATTGGAAGCAAAATTAAGAATGATGAAAATTGCGCCAAACGGATAATTGCGGAAGAACCCGCCGCATCAGAATATCCAGAAAGCGGCACCCATCGGGAACTGCTCCGGAAAAACGGCATTTACGCCTCTTTGTACGCCCTCACCGGGGATGAAATCGAAATGGCGGAGGCACAGGAATAAAATGGACAAGTCGGTAATTAAAAATTTTGCGGTATGGGCCCGAAGAAGCCTGATTGCCCAAGTTGCCGCCCGGGCGGAAGATTACGGCATCCGTCCCGATGGGACGGAAAGCGACCTGCCTGCAGGCCGCCGCTTTTCCTCTTACGAGATCAGAGAGCGGAAAAAGATCCTTCTGCAGCTGGAGCAGCGAAGCTTTGACGAACTGGTGGAAGAAATTGCCTACACCTGGTTCAACCGCTTTGCGGCCCTTTATTATATGGAAGTCAACGGCTGTTTCGAAGACGGCGTGCAGCTGTTTACGGATGGGGACGGACAGTTTTCCGTCCGGATTCTGGACAATGCAGGTCTGGACCGGATGCAGGGGGCGGACGCCAGGAAAACGGCCCGGTTCCGGGCGGAAGGCGACTGCGACGGATGGTATCGGTATCTTCTGGCCTGCAGATGTAATTTGCTCAAATCGGTGCTGCCTGAAATCTTTCAGCCGGACAGCGGCTATATGCAGCTGCTGTGTCCGACGGGACTTTTGGAATCCGGCAGCGTACCTGAAGTGATGGTCAATCGCATCGACCGGAAAGACTGGGAAAACAATATTGAAATCATCAGCCGCCTGTATCAGTTCTATAATACGGAACCGAAGGACGCGGCTTTTGCATCCTTGAAAAAAGACCAGAAGCTGACCCGGGAACGGATTCCGGAGGCCACCCAGATGTTTACCCCGGAATGGATTTCGGGATATATGGTGGAAAATACCCTGGGCAGGCTCTGGATGGAAAAAACGGCGGACACCGGGTTCAAAGAAGGCCTGTCGTACTATATGGACGCTGTGGAAGAAGGAAGCAGCGCTGCGAAAACAGGCTTTGCGCCGGAGCAGATCCGACTGATTGATCCTTGTATGGGCAGCGGACATATTTTAATTTACGCCTTTGACGTGCTGATGCAAATTTACGCCCGGGCCGGAATCGGAACGAAAGCGGCGGTGCGCAGTATCCTGACCAAAAATCTCTACGGGCTGGACATCGACGAACGGGCCTGTCAGCTGGCTTCCTTCAGTATTATGATGAAGGCCTGCGCCTATGACAAAAGCATTTTGACAGAGGGCATCCGGCCCGCATTCTATACGGTGACGGACAGCAGTTTTATGGACGACGATCTGCTGGACTTTGCCGCCGGCGGCAATGCCGCATTTCTGGAACAGCTGGATCTGCTGCGGACGGCCTTTCAAGACGCGTCGGAATTCGGCAGTATTATCCGGCTGCCGGATCTGGATCTGGCGCCTTTGATTGCCCATGTGGCGGCGCTGGATGTGGATTTTTACGAGGACATTTTTTCCATGCTCCGGTATCAGACGGTACAGAACCGGCTGCTGCCGTTTCTGCATCAGGCGCAGATCTTAAAAGGCAGCTATCATGTGGTGGTGACCAATCCGCCCTATATGGCGCTGTCCAACATGGATACCCGGCTTTCGGACTTTGTCCGGCGGGAATATAAGGACAGCAAAAAGGATATGTATGCCGTCTTCATTGAAAAATGCGCCGCCCTGCTGGCGGAGGACGGTTATATGGCGCTGATTACCCAGCACAGCTGGATGTTTATCAACAGCTACCGGAATCTGCGGAAAAAACTTTACGATCATTTCCGGTTCCTGCATATGGTGCATCTGGGCACCGGCGCCTTTGAGGAAATTTCCGGGGAGGTGGTGCAGACCGTCACATGGGTCATGCGGCACAGGCAGGCTTCGGAATATGCAAAGGAGACATCGGAAGAAGCGTTGTTTGTGAAGCTGGACGATGTCAGCGGACCGAAGCAAAAGGAACAGGCCTTTCTGGAAAATAAAACCCCGTCCGGTCAAAAAGTTTACCGGGCGCGGATTTCGGACTTTCAAAAGATTCCCGGTATGCCGGTGGCTTACTGGACGGGAAAGGAATTTGCGGAAGTGTATACGCGGCTGCCGCTGGAGAGCTACGCCCACGTGACCAACGGGCTTTTTACCTGCGACAACAAGCGGTTTTTGAAATACTGGTATGAGGTGGATTACTCCAAAATCAATTTTGACTGTGCATCTAAGGAAGACTGCATCCACTCCGGTGCCCTCTGGTTTCCTTATAATAAAGGCGGCGGCTATCGGCGCTGGTACGGCAATCAGGAGTATGTGGTTTATTTCCCGGATTTCGGCGCGGAGATTGCGGATTTCAGACAGTTTCGGGGGCAGTCCCGATCCTTCCCGGGAGCGCAGTTTTATTTCCGGCCCTCGATTTCCTGGTCGCTGGTCAGCCCCTCGGCTTTTTCGGTGCGCTATTACCCGAAGGGCTTTGTGTTTGATATTGCAGGGTCCAGCGTATTTGTAAAGCAGGAAGCGGAGCTGATGCCGATGCTGGGGATTCTGGCCAGCGATACCATTCACACCATGATGAAAATCAGCAATCCCACCATTAATTTCCAGTGCGGCGATGTGCGGGCGCTGCCCTTTGAACCGTCGCTGCTGCAGGATGCGGCGCTGATTCGCCTGGCGGAGGAAAATGTGGCGCTGGCAAAGGCGGACTGGGACAGCTTTGAAACCAGCTGGAATTTCCGCCGGCATCCCCTTGCGGAAGGGCCTTCCCTGCGGGAATCCTTTGCCGCGTGGCAGAGGGAAACGAAACGCCGCTTTGAACGGATGCAGGAAAATGAAACAAAGGTCAGTCAGATTGTGGCAAAAGGCTATGGCCTGCCGGAAAATAAGGAGCCCTATCCGGCAGAGGCGGTGACCATGTACCGGGCAGATGCGAAAGAGGAGGCGAAAAGCTTCCTGTCCTGGGCAGCAGGCTGTATGCTGGGCCGCTACAGCGTGGACTGTGACGGGCTTGCCTGTGGGGGCGGGCGCTTTGACCCCGGAAAATACCGCCGTTTTCTGCCGGAGCAGAAAGTGCTGCTGGACGGGCCTGCACCGGGAGATATGTTTGCGCGGCTGCTGCAGCTGCTGCGCCTGCTGTACGGCGAAGCGTCTCTGCAGGACAATCTGCTGTTTCTGGCGGAAGGCGCCGGGAAAGAACCGCCGGAAGATCCGGCACAGGCGGAAAATATCCTGCGGCGGTATTTTCGCTCGCAGTTTTTAAAAGACCATAACAAACGATACAGGAATGCGCCGGTTTATTATGCGGAAACGGATGCGGCAGGGGACCGGTATTTGCGTTATATCCATCAAAGATCATAAAATAATGCTGAAATCAGTTGCCATCAAAAAATAATTCTGATATGATTAGGCAGGAAAGGAGAGCAGTTTTATGTCTGATAAAGAAAAGTTCAATACAGATGAAATGGAAATTATCGATATAGATCTGCGGGATATAGAGGACCGGATCAACGAGGAGTTAAAAAATGAGGAACTGGAAATCTCCGAAACCGTGACGCCGATCTCAGATAAAAATATCCGCGAGTCCATTGAGGAGGAACTTCCGGTGATTGAAGATGTGCCGGAGCAGGGTGTGGAACTCAAACCGATGAATGAGATCCCCGATGAAGAAGAAATCGTGATGCTTGCAGAAAAAAAGCGCCGCAAAAGAAAAGCATCGGATTATGTCCGGTATTGTATTATGGCCATTGCGGTGTGCGTGCTGGTTTACGCGGGCTATCAGCTTGCCATGATCTTTATGGAATACAAGGAAGCGGTGGATGAGTACGATCAGATCGAAGATCTGGTATCAGATGAAGACACGGTGGTTTATCAGGAACGGCTCAATTCCGGCGATCCCTTTGATCCCACCTTTACGCCCCAGCAGGTAGACTGGCAGTCGCTGATGTCCATCAACGGGGATGTTTATGCCTGGATTCAGTTTGAAAGCGCAGATCTGCGGGATGCGATCAATTACCCGGTATTGAAAGGAACGGACAACCAATATTATCTGTCCCATACCATTAACGGTACGGAAAATACCTCCGGCAGTATTTTCATCGAGTGCGAAAACGATGCGTATTTCAACGATATGAATACCATCGTATACGGCCACAATATGAAGAACAATTCCATGTTCGGCCTGCTCAGAAACTACAAAAAAGCGGAATATTATGCCGGGCATGAGTATTTCTGGATCTATACGCCGGAAGGCAGGTTCCGTTATAAGATTTTTTCATGTTATGAGCCCTTATCCGATTCCGACACTTACCGGTGGTGGTCGGCGCCCTGTGATGACTATACCCAGTATCTGACGCAGTGCAAGGCGGCATCGAACTATGATACCGGCGTCAACGTGGAGCCCAATGATCAGATCGTCACCCTGTCTACCTGTACAAGCCGGGGCGATAATTACCGTTTTGTGGCCCAGGGCAAACTGATTTACAGCGAATACAAATAAACAGGCCGGCCGGGCGGAAACCGCCGGTCCATGCGGCAGCCCCATGCAGATGAAGCGTGGGGCTGTTATAGGTCACAAGAGAAATCAAGCACAGGAAAGGGGAAGGTATGAAACGAAAAGCAGGAGCCATCATTTTATTTGCGCTGCTGGTATGTCTGCTGGCGGCAGGCTGCAAAGGGGAAAAAGGGCAGGGCGATAAAAAATTCAGCGACGACAAAGACGTTACGGTCACCTGGTGGCTGATGGGCGGAACGGATGAGTATTATCAATATTACTGGAAGGAAATGAAATCGCTGCAGAAGATTCAGGAGATCACCGGCATCAACATCGATTTTCAGGTGGCCATCAATTATGACGCTTATCTGCCCATGATGACGGCGAAAACCTATCCGGAGATTCTGACGGCGAAAAACAATGAACGCTACGCGGGCAGGCTGGCGGCCATGTTCAATGACGGCGTATCGGTTTCCCTGAATACATACATGGACGAATATATGCCCAATTTCAAAAAGATTGTGGAAGACAATTCCGACATCGGAAGGGATCTGCGGCTGGACGACGGCACCTATTCCTATCTGACCCGGATTTATGATACCGGCGACGAAAAGCAGCGGGCGCTGACTTCGGTCTACGGGCTGGCCATCCGCAAGGACTGGCTGGACAGCGTGGGCATGGATATTCCGGAAAACATGGACGACTGGTACCGCGTGCTGAAAGCCTTCAAGACCCAGGACCCCAACGGCAACGGGGAGGCGGATGAAGAACCATACATCGCCTGTTCCTCCGGATGGAAATATTTCCTGCCGGCCTACGGCATTGACGACGATCCTTCCATTATGACGGACGATCAGGGCAATGAAAAGGTGGTATTCGGCTATACGACGGAAAACTATAAATCCTATCTGACAGAGATGAACAAGTGGTATACGGAAGGCCTGCTGTATTATATGTTTGACGGCGTTTCCCTGGAAAATCAGAGAGACCGGATCAACGGCAACTTTGCGGGGGCCTGGAAGGGCGCCATTGAGAACATCGAGGAAGACAATCCGGATTCCAATATCAAAGTGCTGCGGGAAAAATCGCCGGAAGCCGAGATCGCGGCGGCACCCTGGCCCAAAACGCCGGAAGGAAAGCTCTGGTGCTTCTCCGATATTTCTTCCGTACACAGGGATACCACCGTCATTACAAGCAATGCGGTGAAGGACGGTGTGGACGAAGCCTGCGCCTATCTGCTGGATTACATGCTTTCCGAGGAAGGAACCACGCTGCTGACCTGGGGCATCGAAGGAGAAAGCTATGAAGTGGTCGGCGGAGAAAAGAAGCTGCTGGACGGCATGGATGAAATGGTGGATTTCCACGGAAAGAAGCTCAGCAAGATCAATCTGTATGCGGATCCCACCACCATCGCCTTTCCTTCCCGGGGCGATATTGTGGCGGATTATATCCTTTCCCAGAAATCGCCGGAATATGTGGATGCCTGCATGACCTGGTCGGAGGGCGATACCTCCTATAAGGTGCAGCAGACCTGCCAGCTGACGGTGAAGATGCAGGAGGAAGCGGATACCATCGAGGATGAAATGAAGGACTACATGACCAAGATGCGCAACCGTTTTATCACCGGGAAAATCCCGCTGACCAATTACGATGCCTATCTGGAACAGGCAAGACTGCTGGGATCCGAAACATTTACCCAGATCTGGCAGCAGGCCTATGACGCCTATAAAGCGAGATAGAAAACAACTGCCGCAGGCAGCAAAAAAGGAGAAAATGCAATGGAATTAAGAACAGCGGCGTCCCCGAAGGACGTGAAATATTATACAACGGAAAGATTGCGGGAGGAATTCCTGATTCAGGGACTGTTTGTACCCGATGCAATCAAAATGGTCTACAGCCACATCGACCGGATCATCACCGGTGCAGCCGTACCGGCGCAGAAGGCGCTGGCGCTGACGGCAGGAGACGAACTGCGGGCGGATTATTTCCTGCAGAGGCGGGAGATGGGCATCATCAATATCGGCGGCTGCGGCACCGTAACGGTGGACGGCAAAGATTACGAAGTGGCTCCCAAAGACGGTATGTACATCGGCATGGGGGCAAAGGACATCTGTTTTAAGAGCGCAGACGCAGCCTGCCCTGCGAAATTTTATTTCAACAGTACCCCCGCACATACATCGTACCCTACGGTGCTGATCAAGCGGGAAGGGACGCCGGCGAAGGGCGTTGTGATCATCAAAGAGGAAAACAAGGTGGAGTGCGGCAGCCTGGAAGAATCCAACCACCGGGTCATCAACAAATACATTTTGCCCGGTCAGGTGGAAAGCTGCCAGCTGGTTATGGGCATGACGGCGCTCATGCCCGGCAGCGTATGGAATACCATGCCCTGCCATACCCACGACCGCAGAATGGAAGTCTATCTTTATTTTGACATTCCCGAAGACGCCTTCGTCATGCATTATATGGGGGAGCCTACGGAAACAAGGCATATCGTGATGCGCAACGAAGAAGCGGTGATTTCTCCCAGCTGGTCGATTCACGCCGGTTCCGGGACACAGTGCTACACTTTTATCTGGGGCATGGCAGGCGAAAATCAGGCCTTTGACGATATGGACGCCGTGGCGATGGGAGATCTGCGGTAATGGCGGTGCTGACAATCAAAATCCTGAATGGGGCGGGAGAAGTTTTAAAAGAACGGACGGATGCGGACTATACCGATCTGACCTACGGCGCGGAATACGCCCCCGGCGACCGGATCGTGTTTGAGGCCTCCGAACCGGGGCTGCCGCTGAAGCTGCAGGCAGACGACGCGCTGGGCATGGCCATGGTGCTGATGCAGGGCAGCCGTCTGGAATTTCCGGTGCTCTTTGATGCGGCCAAACGGGCCTATTCGCCCAAAACCTTCAGCGGAAACCGGCATTATCTTGCCGCCAGAACCGTGCCGGAGGAAGAATGGAACAGCTACCGCAATCTGGCGTTGAATCCGCTGGATCAGCGGGGAGATGCCCAGTGCTATCCCCATGCGTCGGCCAACTGTGAAACCAGAGGCGAGTCGGTGTTCTTTGCCCGCAATACCATTGATAATGTGACCGCAAACCGGGCCCACGGCAGATGGCCCTTCGAATCCTGGGGCATCAATATGCAGGACGACGCCTGCCTGAAGCTGGAATTCGGCAGGGAGATTGCGGCAGACAAAATCGTGCTGCACACAAGAGCCGATTTTCCCCATGACAACTGGTGGAAGCAGCTGCGGCTGCGTTTTTCCGACGGAAGCAGTATGCAGGTTACACTGGAAAAGTCCCAGCGGCCCCATGTGATCGATATGCAGCACAAAACATTTTCCTGGCTTTGCATGGATCAGCTGATCAAAGGAGAAAGCGAATCGCCTTTTCCGGCTCTGACCCAGATCGAGGTATTCGGCCGGAATAAATAATTCTTGCAATCTGTTTCAATTTATTTTATAATAGCAAGCTGTAAGTAAAAATCCTTGCTCTTCACACAGATGAAGGGCCGGAAGTCCAAAAGGAGGAACAAACAGCATGAATCAATACGAATTAGCTGTTGTGATCAGTTCAAAGGTGGAAGATGAGGTAAGAGCCGCGACGATCGAAAAGGTAAAAGGCTATATCGAGCGTTTTGGCGGAACCGTTACCGGCGTCGAGGAATGGGGCAAGAAACGCCTTGCCTATGAAATCCAGAAGATGCAGGAAGCGTTCTATTACTTCGTTTCTTTTGAGTCTGACACAACATGTCCGAACGAGCTTGAAAAAGTGATGTCCATTATGGATCATGTGATTCGATACCTGTGTGTGAAAAAAGAAGCATAAAAACAGGAGAGGTGTCATATGAACAAGGTAATGTTAATGGGAAGACTGACCAGGGATCCGGATATCCGTTACAGTCAGGGAGAAAACGCAACGGCGGTGGCCAGATATACGCTGGCGGTAGACCGGCGGTTTAAAAGAGATTCCGATACACAGACAGCGGATTTTATATCCTGTGTCGCTTTCGGCAGAAGTGCGGAGTTCGCGGAAAAGTATCTGCATCAGGGCATGAAGATGCTCGTGACCGGCAGGATCCAGACCGGAAGCTATACCAACAGAGACGGACAGAAGGTTTATACCACGGATGTAATTGTAGAAGATCAGGAATTTGCCGAGAGCAAAAACGCGGACAGCAGCAAAGGCGGCCGGACAGAGTATGCGTCTGGTTCCTTTACGGCGGCTGCACCGGAGGCTGACAGCGGATTCATGAATATTCCGGACGGTATCGATGAAGAACTGCCGTTTAATTAATCAAAGAAATCTGAGGACGGATGTTCCGTCACATTTATTTAGGAGGTAGCCCTTATGGCAGCAGAAAAAAATGAAAAGCCTGAAGCTCCCGTGAGAAGAAAGGTAGTCCGCAGAAAGAGAAAAGTATGCATTTTCTGCGGCAAAGACAATGTAATCGATTATAAAGACGTGAACAAGCTGAAAAAATTTGTTTCGGAAAGAGGCAAGATCCTTCCGAGAAGAATTACAGGCAACTGCGCAAAGCATCAGAGAGCGCTGACCATCGCCATCAAGCGTGCGCGTCACGTGGCAATTATGCCGTATGTAGCCGAATAAGGCGCATTGACAAAAACAAAACAGAGAAAGGCTTTGCGGGCGTCCGCGAAGCCTTTTTTCATTTACGAACCGGAAAAAATATGGTATGATAGAAAAAAGTTGTCGGAGACGGCAGTCCCGGCGGCGATTTTTCAGGATAAAGGAAGAAAATTTCGTGAATAAAAAATACGGACTGGACGATCAATTCAACAGAAATTTTTTATGGCCGATTCTGGCGGCGCTGCTGATGATTCTGGTGGATGCCTATTTTATGCTGCACAACATGCATGTGGCCATGGCGATTACCGGCGTGATCCTGCTGTACCTGCTGGCCATTATTTTCAACTGCCTCAGACGTAAGGAAGCATTTATTGATGAAATCCTGGACATGGCGACACAGTACGGACAGGTGCAGAAGCGGCTGATCCAGGAACTGGCCCTGCCCTATATCCTGCTGGATGAGGAGGGCAGTGTGTTCTGGATGAATGACGACGCAAAAGCAGAGTTTCATCAGGAAAGCAATTTTCACGGGACGATTTCATCCCTCATTCCGGAATTTGACGAAACGCTGATCGAACAGCTGCAGGATAAAGCCGAAGTGACGGTGCAGGCAGAGGATAAGATTTATTCTGTGCAGATGGAGCGGCTGGGATTTGAAGCGCCGGCGGAGGAAGCGTCCATTGACGGCGGACTGATCAGCCTGGTATTTTATGACAAGACGGAATTTTTCCGCTACAAAACGGAAGTAGAAGATCAGAAAATGGTCTTCGGCCTGATCTATCTGGACAATTATGACGAGACGCTAAGCACCATGGAAGATGTAAAAACATCCCTGTTGTCCGCGCTGCTGGAACGGAAGATCAAAAAATATTTCAACGCGGAAGACGGCATTGTCCGGAAAATGGATAAGGATAAATTCATGATTATCCTGAAGGCCAAGAATTTCAAGCATCTGCAGGAGGAACGCTTTACCCTGCTTTCGGAAATCAAAACGGTGAATATCGGGGACGACATTTCGGTGACCATCAGCATGGGATTCGGCATTGACGCCGGAAGCTATGCGGAAACCATGAATCTGGCAAGGGCAGCCATTGAGATCGCCCTGGGCAGAGGCGGTGATCAGGCCGTCATCAAGTCGCCCACGGAGCAGGCTTATTACGGCGGCGCCACTTCCCAGATGAACCGCAATACCCGGGTGAAGGCCAGAGTCAAGGCCCAGGCTTTCCGGGAACTGGTGCAGAATTCCGAACATATTTTTATCATGGGACATTCCATGATCGATGTGGATGCTTTCGGCGCGGCCATCGGATTGTACCGTGCCATCGATACGGTGTTCGGCAAAAAGGCCAATGTGGTGATCGACAGCGTCCCGTCCGGAATGAAGCCGTTTCTGGATTTATATCAGAATGAAAAAGAAATTTTCCTGACCGGCGCTGCAGCCCAGGAGGAAATCACGCCGGAAAGCCTGGTGGTTGTGGTGGATACCAACAAGAGTTCTCTTTGTGAGTGCCCGCAGCTGCTGGAACAGGCCAGAAACGTGGTGGTCTTTGATCATCACAGGCTGGGGGCAGACAGGATCCGGAATTCGATTCTGGCATATATCGAGCCCTATGCGTCTTCGGTGTGTGAGATGATTACGGAAATGCTGCCGTATTTCGACGAAAATATCCGTATTCAGAGGGCAGATGCCGACTGCCTTTATGCGGGTATTGTCATCGATACCCACAATTTTATGAGCAAAACCGGGGTGCGGACCTTTGAAGCCGCGGCCTATCTGCGCAGAAACGGCGCGGATGTGACCCGGGTGCGGCAGATGCTCAGAGAAGATATGAAAACATATAAATCCAAGGCGGAAATCGTGCTGCATACGGAAGTATATCAGGAGCAGTTTGCCATCGGCGTATGTGAAAATGAAGAACTGGAAAGCCCCACCATTGTAGGGGCGCAGGCGGCGGACGAACTGCTGAATATCATCGGAATCAAGGCTTCGTTTGTCCTGACGCCGTTTAAAGGACAGATTTATGTCAGCGCCCGTTCGGAGGATATCAATGTGCAGATCATTATGGAACGCCTCGGCGGCGGCGGACACAGCACCACAGCCGGCGCACAGCTTAAAAACTGCACGATAGCAGAGGCAAAGACGATGATTGAGGAAGCAGTGGACCAGTTGATGAAAGAGAGGAAAGAGCAGTGAAAATCATTTTAATGGAAGACATCAAGACACTTGGAAAGAGAGATACGATCGTCAATGTCAACGACGGCTACGCCAGAAATTATATTCTGCCCAAAAAACTGGGAGTAGAGGCAACGCCGGGCAACATAAAGGCGATGGAAAAAAGACAGGCGGAAGAACAGCGGCTGGAAGAGGAAAGGTATGCGGAAGCGCTGCAGATGAAAGAAAAAATTGAAGCGATGCAGCTTTCGATTCCGGTGAAGGTCGGGGAAAACGGCAAGCTGTTCGGCTCCATTTCCGCCAAAGAAGTGGCGGAAGCGGTGAAAAAGAAATACAGCATGGAAATTGACAAAAAGAAACTGCAGCTGGCGGAAAATATGAAAAGCACCGGCGAATACGAATGCAGGGTGAAAATTCACCCGAAAGTCAGCGCCGTGTTCAAAATCAAACTGAGAGCAGAGTAAATCCGGAGGAAATATGGACACAACAGATATCAGAAAAGTGATTCCGCACGACAGAGAGGCGGAACAGTCTGTGATCGGCTCCATGATGCTCAATCCCGATGCGATTCTGGCTGCGATGGATACCCTGCAGGCAGAGGATTTTTACAACCGTTCCTATGGGGTGCTGTTTGAAACTATGGTGGAGTTATACAGCGCCGGAAAGGCGGTGGACCCGGTCATCCTGCAGAGTGAACTGCGGAAAAAGGACGTTCCGCCGGAACTTGGCAATATGGAATATATTGCGGATCTGGTAGGATCGGTACCCACCAGCGCCAACATTTCCTATTATGCGGAAATCGTCAAAGACAAATCGATTCTGCGCAGTCTGCTGAAGATCACAGAGGACATTTCCGCCCGGTGCTATTCCGACAGGGAGGAAACGAGCGGCCTGATGGAAGAAGCGGAAAAGAAAATCTTTCAGCTGGCCCAGACCGGCTCCCTGAAAGAACACCAGGACATCCGGCAGATCATGATGGAAGTGCTGCACCGGACCAACAGTGCGGCCCAGGCCCAGGGTTCGGTAACAGGCGTGCCCAGCGGGTTCAGTGATCTGGATTATAAAACCGCAGGATTTCAGAAGTCGGATCTGATTTTGATTGCGGCAAGACCTTCTATGGGCAAGACCGCTCTGGCGCTGAATATTGCCCAGTATGTGGCGATGAAGAAAAAAATACCGGTGGCCATTTTTTCACTGGAAATGTCCAGCGTACAGTTGGGCAGCCGGCTGGTTTCGATGGAATCCAGAGTGGACAGCCAGAAAATCCGGGTGGGCCGGCTGGATTCGTCAGAGTGGAAAAGCTTTCTGGAGAGCGCGAAAAATATTTCGGAATCCCGGATCATTCTGGACGATACCCCCGGAATCAACCCGACGCAGCTGCGTTCCAGATGCAGAAAATATAAACTGGAAAATCCGGATCTGGGACTGATTATCATTGATTACCTGCAGCTGATGGCTTCCAGCAGGCGGTCGGATTCCAGACAGCAGGAAATCTCCGAAATTTCCAGAGACCTGAAGGAAATTGCCCGGGAGCTGGACATTCCCGTGATTGCGCTGTCCCAGCTGTCCCGTGCGGTGGAAAAGCGGGACGATAAGCGGCCGATGCTTTCCGATCTGCGGGAATCGGGCGCCATTGAGCAGGATGCGGATGTGGTGATGTTCCTGTACAGAGAAGATTATTACGTGAAGGATACCGATAAGAAAAACATTGCGGAAGTGATTATCGCAAAGCAGCGAAGCGGGCCTACCGGGACAGTGGAACTGGTATGGCTGCCCCAGTATACAAAATTTGTGGATCTTGCACGGAATCCGGCAGCAGGTGCCGGTACCCTGTAAAGATTCCAAGAAAAAGCTTGCATTTCCATGGTGTTTGCATTATGATGGTAAAAAGTTTATTTGATATACGAATAACACAAGGAGGATTTTATTATGGCATACAAAATCAGTGATGAATGTATCAGCTGCGGCGCCTGTGCGGCAGGCTGTCCTGTAGAGGCAATTGCAGAAGGCGACGGCAAGTTTGAAATCAACCCGGACGTCTGCATCGACTGTGGTTCCTGTGCAGAAGGATGCCCGGTATCTGCGATTTCGGAAGCATAAATCGCGAAACGATACATACGACTGACAAAACATGTGGTTTTGCCGCATAAAAAGGACTTTGATGAAAGGTGCAGCCTCTTGTAAGAGAGGTTACACCGTTTCATTTTGTTTGGAACAATTTTGACGCAGCTTATCTGCGTTTTGGATAAATTATGAGGTGAACGATGAGCAGAGTAACGCATATACTGACATCGCTGAATGAACTGTCCGAAGGTTTGCTGAAAATGCCGGGGCTGATGTATGTGATGCTGCTGGTGCTGGCGGTGCTTGCCTTTATCATGTACCGGCTGACGCCCCGTCTGAAAATGGGATATGAAACGAAAATCCGTATCCGCCGGATGGCCGCGATACTGCTGATTGCCGTTTATATGCTGTTTTTACTGATGCTGAAACTCTTCGTATTTCCGGATGCGGCAAGTACAGAGGCAATGCTGGTCTTCGGCGTGGCGGCATTCATTTTGTATTTTTTCCTCGGCAGACTGTTTGCATGGTATGAAAAGAAACAGAAGAAAGCAGAAGTGCTGCAGCCGCTGATTATTACCCTGCTTTTTGTGACGGTGACAGAAGCCGTGAAGGTACTGATCCGCAAATCCGCGTTTCAGCTTTCCTTTGTGGGATTCGCACTGCTGGGCCTGCTGCTGGGCTGCCTGTTTACCAAAGCATGGAGATACGGCGGCAAAAAAAGAAGAAAACGGGCCAATCGGATCGCAGTCCGGATATTTCTTTCCATTGCCTATGTACTGCTGATCTGCGTGGTGGGCGTGTTTGGCGCCTATCATGTACTGAGAACCAATGGTGAGGCTTCCATGCAGAAAAATATCAGTTCCGCGGAACCGGATCTTCCCAAAGCGGAGGAAGAGGAAGGCAACTATATCCGGCGCAACGGAAAGCTGTATCAGTACAATGATGCGCTGACGACGATTTTGTTTATGGGCGTGGATCAGCACAGCGATGAGATCCAGGCGGTAGAGCATGTTTCCAATGAGAGCACCCAGGCGGACAGTATTTTCCTGTTTGTCATGAACGATCTCGATCAAAGCTGTAAGCTGATCGGGATTTCCAGAGATACCATGACGGAAATCAAAACCTATGATTACAACGGGGAATACGTAGGCGACGCCGTCAATCATCTGACCCTGGCCTATACCTTCGGCGACGGAAAGGAAAAGAGCTGTCTGAATATGGTAGATGCGGTTTCCAGACTGTTTCACGGCATGCCGATACATTCCTATGTGGCTTTGAATATGGCAGCAATCAAGGATATCAATGATACCGTGGGCGGCGTGGAAGTGAACGTGCTGGAGGATATGACTTCGGTGGATTCCAGACTCTGGGTCGGAAATCAGGTATTGCTGAAGGGCAATACCGCGCTGGAGTATGTGCAGTGGAGAGACAGTCGCGAAGATTTCAGCAATAACAAACGTATGGAACGGCAGAAACAGTATCTGATGAATTTTATGAGAAAAGCGGTCTCTGTCGTAAGTACGGATCTTTCGCTGCCTTCCAGACTGTATCAGCATCTGACAGGCGAGATGGTGACCAATATCAGTCTGGATGATGCGGTTTACCTGTCTTCCAAAATGCTGTCAATGAATTTTTCCGACGACAGCATCCGGCAGGTGGAAGGTGAATCGGTCAGAGGAGAGAAGTACGATGAATTTTACGTCAATGAGGATGCGCTGTACGATCTGATTCTGGATGTATTTTATATAGAAAAGACGTCAGGAGGAGCTCAGGAATGAAAAAGAAAATATGGCTGGTGATATCGATCATTGCTTTTTCCTGCGCCATGGTGATTTTTGTGATGCTGGGCATCCGTCATTACAGAAATCTGCAGGCGCAGAAGCTGTATGAGGAATATGCGCAGAAACGGCAGGAAAATATCCATCAGACCGCTGCGCCGGAAAGTTCCGATGTGCCGCTGGAAATACCGGTGGATTTTAAATCTTTAAAAGAGGATAATCCCGATATTTATGCGTGGATTACGATTCCGGGCACGGAAATCGATTATCCGGTGGTGCAGAGCAGTACGGATAATGCGTATTATCTGAATCATTCGGTAGATTATGAGGAAAGTTCCGCAGGCGCGATTTTTACCGAAAACTATAACAGCAGAGATTTCAGTGATTTCCTGACGGTATTGTATGGGCATAATATGAAAAGCGGCGCGATGTTCGCAGGGCTTAGAAACTATGAGGACAACAGCTTTTTTGAAACCCATCGGGATGTGACGATCTATACGCCGGATGCGATTCGTAAATATCGGGTTTTTGCCGCTTATGTTGAGGACGACCGCCATCTGCTGTATTATTACAATCAGGGACAGACCCCGGAGGATCGGAGAGCGTTTCTGGACGATGCTGCGGCCCGCAGGGATCTGCAGTCCATTTATGATGCGGATGTGCCGGTGGATGAAAACAGCCGGATCCTGACCCTTTCCACCTGTCACAGGATGGGAGATCACTATCGATTTCTGGTACATGCCTGTCTGGTGGAAGAAATAAAATAGAAATTGCAGGAAATTATCATAAAATTGAAAAAAGTATTTGACCTTTTGGGTTTAATAGAGTATAATCAAGTCAATTAGATTTTTGATGTATATTTCTACATATGAGGTATACCAAAATTTAAATTTTTTTCAGGAGGTAAGATATGAAAAAGAAAGTAATTGCGACTTTGGTTGCAGCGGTTGCATGCGTAGCAATGGTATTCACTGCTTTTGCCGCAGACAGCACACAGGGAACGTTGGTAGGAAGTGACAATGTAACACTTGGCGCAGTAGATACTGCAGATGTTCCGGAAGATGTTAAGGCTATAGTTGATAAAGCCGCAGCAGACCAGGATCTCAGCGCTGTTTTCGCAGGCCAGACAGAGATCTCCGGTGTCAATCTTGCAGGTATGAAGTTCCTTTCCCAGATGCTCAGCTTTACAAATGCAGCACCCGGTGAAAAGGTTACTGTTACTGCAAACAACCTGACAAGTGGTATGAAGCCTTATTTCCTTGTTTATGCAGATGGGAAATGGCAGCTGATCGAAGCTGAGGTTAATGGCACACAGCTGTCTGCTGTATTACCTGAAGGCGGCATCGTAGCTGTTGTTTACAAAGATGCAGCTACTGGCGATCTTAAAGATGACAAGGGCAACACTGTAACCACCCCTGGTAACAACGGTACCACAACTTCTCCGAAGACCGGCGAAGCTGTTACTTTACCGCTGGCAGTTCTTGCAGCTGCTCTGGTAAGTGTTGGTCTGGTTGCAGCAAAGAAGAGCAAAGCTTCTGAGTGCTAATTCTAACCAAATCCGAAACAGAAAAGGTACTGTGGAATCCACAGTACCTTTTTTCATTTCAGTGAAGCCGAAAACGTCTCTTTTTCCGCATATCGCCAGCCGCAGCTTCTTTGATGGCTTTTTGATGGGAACGCAGCAATCCGTCCAGCTGCCGGAAATGTGCTTCTTCTTTTTGCAGCTGCGAACGGAACATGTCGCTTAGCTCCTCAGTCAGATTACCGCTGATTTTTCTGGTCAGCTCGTCGCACATACGGCGTCGCTCCTGTTCCAGCACCCGGCGAAAGATTTCGCCCAGAATGGCTTCAAACATCTGCATTTTGTCTTCCCCGGAATAAAAAAGCTCTGTCTGTGTGGAAGGACAGCATACGATCTCCTCCGCGCGGCTGTTCAGTTCATCCTTCAGAAGATAAATGGAAGAAAGCTCGTCCGCTGTTTTATGTACGAGATCAGGAAGCAGAAGACGAATGGCTTTCAGCTGGAATCCATGATCCTTTAATGCACGAATATTCAGAAAAAGAGTAATATCATCGTCGGTATACATCCGGTGCCCGGCTTCGTTTCTGGCGATGGAAAGCTGCAGTTCGTCTTCCCAGTATCTTAATACATGTGTTTCTACATGGACTTTTTTCGCGGCTTCAGAAATCATATAAACATTTTTTTGCATTTGAGTCCTCCCTGTACCGCTCCGTTTTGATCAAACAGAGGTTTAAAAACAGTATAGTCTTCCAAACGGGGCGAAACAAGAAAAACTGCTCGCATCTTTCGACAGGCATTTGGCGGGGAAGGACCGGATATCGCACATTATAACAGGATATGATAAAAAATAGGGAAAGAAAGGGGATCGAAACGATGGAAAACTATTTTGGAGAAAAAGTACCGAAGCTGGGATTTGGCCTGATGCGTCTGCCGAAACTGTCTTCCGGGGAAATTGATATTGCGCAGACAAAGCAGATGGTGGATCTGTTCCTCTCCGCAGGGATGAAGTACTTTGATACGGCGTATGTGTACGACAAGGGCGCATCCGAAAAAGCAGCGAAGTTGGCGCTGACTGACCGCTATCCCAGGGACAGTTATCTGCTGGCGACGAAGATGTGCGCCTGGGCAGGCCCTCAGGATGAGGCAAGCGTCAAACAGCAGCTGTTTACCAGTCTGGAACGCACCGGCGCCGGATATTTCGATTATTATCTGCTCCATGCGCTGCAGGCAAACAATTACCATCTTTATGAAAAATACCATCTCTGGGAGTTTATGGAGGAGCAGAAGGCAAAGGGCCTGATCCGGCATTGGGGATTCTCTTTCCATGCCACGCCGGAAATTCTGGAGGAATTGCTTAACGCTCATCCGGAAGCGGAATTTGTCCAGCTGCAGCTGAATTACGCGGACTGGGAAAATGAAAAGGTGACCGCAAGAGCCAATTATGAGGTGGCCAGAAAGCATGGAAAATCCATTGTGATTATGGAACCGGTGAAGGGCGGTTCTCTGGCCAATCCGCCCCAGGAGGTGAAAGACATCTTTACCGCAGCGGATGATAAGGCTTCCTTTGCTTCCTGGGCCATTCGGTATGCGGCGTCGCTGGAGGGCATTATCACGGTTTTGTCCGGTATGTCCGATCTTTCCCAGATGCAGGACAATCTTTCTTATATGAAGCAGTTTACCCCGCTGAATGCAGCCGAGCAGGACACCATCCGCCGGGCGCAGGAACTGATAAGCGGCGTCCGGGCAGTGCCCTGTACCGGCTGCCGTTACTGTACGGCGGGCTGTCCGATGCAGATTGCGATCCCGGACATTTTTGACGCAAAGAACCAGCAGCTGGTCTGGGGACAGCTGGACGAGGGGAAGCGGCGTTACGGGGAAGCAGTCAGACAGGGCGGAAAGGCGTCCGACTGTATCGCCTGCGGCCAGTGTGAACGCGCCTGCCCGCAGCAGATCGATATTATTGCGCAGCTGAAGGAATGTACGGCCCGCTTTGAGGGCGCCGGCAGCGGTAACGCTTGATACTTTGCCGCCGTCGTGGTATACTACATAGAAGTTTTACGAGATCTAAGGAGGCAGTTGCAATGACAAAAAAACCGTATTACATCACAACCGCAATCGCATATACCTCGGGGAAACCCCATATCGGCAATACCTATGAGGCCGTACTGGCGGACAGCATCGCCAGATTCAAGCGAATGCAGGGATATGATGTCAGATTCCAGACGGGGACGGATGAACACGGGCAGAAAATCGAAGACAAGGCAAAAGAAGAAGGCATCTCTCCGAAGGAATTTGTCGATAAAGTAGCGAATACGATTCAGAATATCTGGGATATGATGGATACCTCCTATGACAAATTTTTCCGGACGACGGATCCTGCCCATGAGAAACAGGTACAGAAAATGTTCCGGAAGCTTTACGACAAGGGCGATATTTACAAAAGCGAGTATGAGGGTATGTACTGTAAGGCCTGTGAGTCTTTCTATACTCCCTCACAGCTTTCTGACGGAAAATGTCCGGACTGCGGCGGACCCTGTACGCCGGCCAAGGAGGAAGCCTATTTCTTCAGAACCAGCAAGTATGCGGATCGTCTGATTGCGCATATCAACGCCCATCCGGAGTTTATCCAGCCGGAGTCCAGAAAAAATGAAATGATGAACAATTTCCTGCTGCCGGGTCTGCAGGATCTGTGCGTTTCCAGAAGCACCTTCCGCTGGGGCATCCCGGTGGATTTTGACGACCGGCACGTGATTTATGTCTGGATCGATGCATTGAACAACTACATTACTGGTCTGGGGTATGACGCGGACGGAGAAAGCGATGAAATGTTCGGAAAGTACTGGCCGGCAGATCTGCATCTGATCGGCAAGGACATTCTGCGTTTCCATACCATTTACTGGCCGATCTGGCTAATGGCGCTGGATCTGCCGCTGCCGAAGCAGATTTTCGGACATCCCTGGCTGCTGCAGGGCGAAGGCAAGATGAGCAAGTCCAAAGGAAATGTGATTTACGCGGACGATATCGTCCGGCTGTTCGGCAAGGACGCCGTCCGGTATTTCGTGCTCCATGAGATGCCCTTTGAAAACGATGGCGTGATCAGCTGGGAACTGATGATCGAACGGGTCAATTCCGATCTGGCCAATACGCTGGGCAATCTGGTGAACCGGACCATCTCCATGACCAATAAATACTTTAACGGCAAACTGGAAGACAAAGGCGTTACGGACGAAATGGATGGGGATTTCAAAGCCGTAGTCACAAAAACCGCTGCGGTCTGCGTGCAGAAAATGGATCAGCTGCGGGTGGCCGATACGCTGACGGAAATCTTTAATCTGTTCAAACGCTGCAACAAATATATCGACGAGACCATGCCCTGGATCCTGGCAAAGGACGAGGCGAAGCAGGACCGGCTTTCCACGGTACTGTACAATCTGGCAGAAGGTATCTGTACCGGCGCGGGCCTGCTGTATGCTTTTATGCCTTCTACGGCGGAAAAGATCGTCGCCATGTTCAACACACAGCTGCCGGATATTGACGCCTGCGGACAGTTCGGTACTTTAAAGAGCGGCACGGTGGTTACGGACAAGCCGGAAATTTTGTTTGCACGGCTGGATCCGAAGGAAGTTATGGCAAAGGTGGAAACCCTTTCTGCGCCGGACAAAGACGAAACAGAGGAAGCCGGCCCCGCAATCGAATTGCAGCCGGAGATTTCCTATGAGGATTTTGCGAAGCTGCAGTTTGCGGTGGGCGAAATCATTTCCTGTGAGGCGGTTCCGAAGTCGAAGAAGCTGCTCTGTTCCCAGGTGAAAATCGGTAATATGACAAAACAGATCGTATCCGGCATCCGCAGCAGCTATGCGCCGGAGGATATGCCGGGTAAAAAAGTCATGGTGCTGCTGAATCTGAAACCGGCGAAAATTGCCGGCGTTTTGTCGGAGGGCATGCTTCTCTGTGCGGAAAATGAAAAAGGTGAGCTGGCGCTGGTGACCTGCGACAAAGATATGCCGAGCGGCGCCCTGATCTCATAGGAGGAAGGCATGCGCGAACCGGACCTGTACCATGCGGCCCTGACCAAAGCGGTGATTGCAAAGCATGGTTTTACGATTCAGAAAAAATACGGCCAGAATTTCCTGACGGACGGCCGGGTGCTGCAGAAGATCACAGACGCGGCCCGGATCACAAAGGAGGATTTTATCCTGGAGATCGGCCCCGGAATCGGCACGCTGACGCAGTTTCTGGCCTGGAAGGGAAAACAGGTCTGTGCGGTGGAAATCGATCGGAAGCTGATGGACGTACTGCAGGATACCCTGGCGGATTTTGAAAATACGGAAGTGATTTGCGGCGACATTTTAAAGATGGATCTGCAGGGACTGATTGCAGAAAAAAGCGGCGGCAGTCCGGTGAAAGTAGTGGCCAATCTTCCCTATTACATTACCACCCCGGTGATTATGCAGCTGCTGGAGCAGAAGCTTCCCGTCGAAAGCATTACGGTCATGATTCAGAAGGAAGTCGCGCTTCGAATGAGCGCTTTGCCGTCTACCGGCGACTACGGCGCACTGTCTCTGGCAGTGCAGTATTACGCCAGACCCTATCTGGCGGCCAATGTACCCCAGAACTGCTTTTTTCCGCGGCCGGGTGTGGATTCCGCGGTGATTCGGCTGGAAAAATATGAAACCCCGCCGGTGACCGTAAAGAATGAAGCAATGCTGTTTCTGCTGATTCGTTCAGCGTTTCAGCAGCGGCGCAAGACGCTGGTCAATTCCATTGCCAATGTAGCAAAGACGGGACTTTCGAAAGCGCAGATCGCGACGCTGATCGAAAACGAGGGATATCGTGCGGATATCCGGGGAGAGGCACTGTCGCTGGAAGATTTTGCGAAACTGGCGGATGCATTTGAGGCGGCTTGCCATTGAGGTTACCAAACATGTCGGAAGATGAAAAATATATGCGGCAGGCCCTCACACAGGCCAAAAAGGCGGCAAGGCTGGGCGAAGTGCCCATCGGCTGCGTGATTGTGTACAATCAGAAGGTCATCGGCCGGGGCTACAACCGCCGCAATACCGATAAGAATACTTTGTGCCATGCGGAAATTGCCGCGATTCGAAAGGCCAGCAAGGCAGTGGGCGACTGGCGGCTGGAAGGCTGTACGATTTATGTGACGCTGGAGCCCTGTCCCATGTGCGCCGGCGCCATCGTACAGGCGCGAATGGACCGCTGCGTTATCGGAACCATGAATCCCAAGGCGGGCTGTGCCGGTTCCGTGCTGGATCTGTTAAACTGCGCCGGATTCAATCATCAGGTCGCGGTAGAACAGGGGGTATTACAGGAAGAATGTAAAGAGATTCTTCAGATGTTTTTCCGGCAGTTACGTGTGCGTCTGCGACAGGAAAAGACAGAAAATACCGATTGACTTTAATATGAAAAAAATTTATACTGGGTTCTGCATGAATTTTTAAGCCAGATATTTCCGCGCAGCCGGGGAGCCAGCGGTGCCTTGTACCTGCAATCCGCTATAGCAGGGGTGATATTCTGCCGAGGGTACCTGTTGTGGAGCTGCCCTTTGTAAGCGGCGTTGACATCCGGGTCTTGCGCAACAGAACTTTATGAACCGTGTCAGGGTGGGAACACAGCAGCACTAAATAAATTCTTCTGTGTGCCGCAGGGGAGCCTGGATCGAGCTGGCTGCAGAGGTTACGTCTGTAACAGTTATTCGACGCAGAATGCGCGGATTTAAAGAAAAGATTTCCGACAGGGAATCTTTTTTTTCTATTATTTTGACAATAAGTACCGGGCATGGTACAATCAAATTTGAGTAAATATTTTCAAATACCGGACGAAACGTCTTTTTTTGATAAGCGATGAGGCAACCAAAGACATTGAGGGGAAAAACAAATGGAACGCTACGAGGTCAGAGTAAAATTTGACGAAATCAGGAAGTTGTCGGAAGCCGGAGAGTACAAACATGCGATGGATGTCGCCGATACCATTGACTGGGATCGGGTCCGGAATATCGGTATGCTGACTGTGGCAGGAGAAGTTTACGAAAGATGCAGATATTACGAGGACTGCAGGGCTATCTATGAAAGAATTTATGAGATACAGCCCCAGAGCCGGATCAATGTCTATAAACTGGCAAATGTATCTGTCAAACTGAAGGATTTTGATGCGGCAAACGGTTATCTGAAAGAGTATCGGGAAATTGCGCCATATGATCCGAACGTGCTGGTATTGACCTACAAAATCAGAAAAGGACAGGGTGCGGAGCTGCCGGAACTGATCCGGATTCTTGAACAGTTAAATGAAAAAGATTATCACGAAAAATGGGCGTATGAACTCGCTGTGATGTATGCGGAAGCCGGAGAACGGGAAAAATGTGCAAATGAATGCGACAACATTTTTCTTTGGTTTGGAGAGGGCAGGTATGTATACAAGGCGTTGAAGCTGAAAAGCTTTTTCCGGACGCTGACTACCGCCCAGGAACAGTATATGAACGCGGTTTCCCATAAACCTGCGGGGGCAGAGGAAACCGTCAGAAAAGCCGCGGAAACTGCGGATGAAACAAAAGAAAAGCAAAGCCGGTTCATGGAACTGCAGCAGGAAGCGGCAGGTGCCGATGCGGATTCTCCTGCCGGACAGGAAGCTTTGCGGGATCTGGAGCAGGCAAGAGCGGAAGCAATTGACGCTTCCAGAGAGGCAAAAGCGGCGGAACTTTTGAATGAGGCGCGCAGCGAGGAAGAACAGGAAGACGCGGCGGCTGCGGAAACCGAAGACCGGGAAATGTTGGGAGAAACAAAATTCCCTACCTTTCATCTTCCGGTGATGGAAAAGATCAAAGCCCCGGAGTGGCGGACTTCTATGCCGGAACCGGATCGGTCGGAGAATGTGCCCGGAATGGAATTTATTGATGAAAGTGCCGGGCAGGCCGACACTGCGGAAGCGTATCCGGAAACAGAAGGGTATGCGGAAGAAACAGGAAATGCCGAAAAGTTTTCCGTATTGCCGGAGGATACATTGTCAGAGCCGGAGCGGTATGCGGAAGATTTTCCGGAAGACGATCTGCCGGAACCGGAGCGGTATGCGGAAGATGATCTGTCGGAGCCGGAGCGGTATGCGGAAGATTTTCCGGAGGATACACTGCCGGAACCGGATCAGTATGCAGAGGAACGGCCCGCCGGCGATTTTTTGGAACAGGATGTGCCGCCGAAAGCAGATTCTCCCCGGTATCAGACCATGGAAGAACTGCTTTCCCATGCAGAGGATATGAAACCGGATGATCTGGCCAATGCGCTGGCAAGGGCATTATCCGGCGGGCAGGATGCAGACAGGTCACAGGAAAAACCGGAAAAAGGGATGCATTCTCCCAAGTCCCTTCAGAATGTGATCAGCAGGATATGGACAAGGTCCGCCGCCCGCAAAGCGGAGGAACGCAGCTTTTATGCATCGGATCCGGAACTGGATGGCATGGATAATATTGATATGTCCTCCGTATCGCCCAGCCGGTATGATACGCTGAATTTGCAGAAGGATCTGGCAAACAGCATCAATCATATCCTGAATGCCACCGACAAGGCGGAAATCGATAAAACCATCGCGGTCATGGATCGTCGGATGCTGAAAACGAATATTTCCAGATATGCCGAAGCATCGGCAGCAGAAGAGAAAGCTGCAGCAGACACCGGGCAAAGCGATGTGGCCGATATTGTTCAGCAGAGTATGGAGACGCCGGATGCGGAAGAGTTTACCCGGAAAAAGGAGAAGCTGTTCAGTACACTGGAAGATGAAATCAACGGGCAGATTCGTATGATTATGGAAACAGAAACAGAAGATGAGGATATTCCCGGACAGATCAGTTTTGAGGAATATATGCAGGAACAGGAACAGGCACAGCTGGAAGAAGCAAAAAAACATGCCATAAGAATAGCAGGTGATTATATGGAACAGGTAACAAAGGCAGTACCGTATATAGCGGAGGAAGAAGCAAAGACATATCTGGCCGACAGTCAGAAAGAACTGTTGGAACAGGCCAGAAAGCTGATGGAATCCAAGGATCCGGATCCGAATGAAATCGATGCGGTCATGAAAAGTCTGATGATGATGACGGCGTATGCAAATGAAAAAGCATCAGATCCCCATGATACGTCTGTGATTGACGCGGCAGTGGAAGCAAAGGCGGAAATGGCTGCAGAGAAGGCAAAGGTTCATGTGTCGGAGACGAAAGCACCGGAACTGATTGAAATTCCGGATATTCCGGAACCGGTTGCCGCCATGGAGAGCATCGACGCTTCGGAGCTTTCGGACATTCCGGAGATCATGGAAATTCCGGAAATCGCAGAAACGCCGGAGGAGATGGAAGTGCCGGAAAAAACGGAAGTGCCGGCAGCGGAAGAAATCCCGACACCGGTAAAAGCGGCGGCAGCATCCGCAGCGGCAGCTGCGGTTGCAGCGTCTGCAGCAGTTGCAGCAGCAAAAGCATCGGAAGCAGCAGAAGCGCCGAAGATGGCAGAGGTACCGGAAGTCGTGGAAGCAACGGAAACCGAAGAAGTGCCGGAAATGGCAGAAACCCCGGAAACAGTGGAAGTTCCTGAAACCGTGGAAATGCCCACTGCAAAAGCTTCTTCGAAATCCACAGGTTTGACAAAAAATCTGACGGAGGAATTTTCCGGGTTGTTCCAGGATGCGCCTAAGGTATCAGATACGGCAGCTATGGAAAATATTCTGGAAGCTTCGATTCAGGCGGATGCAGCGGATATATTGTCGGAGAATATACCGGAAGAAACCATACCGGAAGTTTCGGAAGAGACCCGGGAAATGATCCATGAAAACAAAGAAAAACTCATGGATTCCATTGCGGATATTGCGCCCAAGGAAGTGGAAGATTTGGACAAGGAGGAAGCGAAGGCGCAGGTGGTTCCCATGAATGATGAACAATGGGAAATCATGGACTATTTCATGAATGTGCCGGAAATTGAAAAGCAGATTGCCGAATTCATCGAACAACAGTACCGGAAATTTACCAATCTCGTGATCTGCGGCCGAGCCGGATCCGGAAGAGCGTCTCTGGCACTGCGGCTGTATAAGTCCATCCGGGTCAATAACCCCGATCTGCCGAATCAGACTTTGAAAGTAGACGCGGACTCTTTGAATAAAAAATCCGTGCTGAAGGTATATGAGAAGGTAGGCAAAGGTCTGATCCTGATCGAACATGCGGGGATGCTTTCCAGCGTAGCGGTCAGCGAGCTGATACAGGCAATGCACAATACGAAGAACAGCATCTATACAATCCTTGTATCCGATCAGGGAAAGATGGAGCGGCTGTTTGAAAAGCATCCGGACCTGGCACCCCTGTTCGACTATACTTTTGTGATTCCTCAGTACAATCTGGATCAGTTCGTGGATTTCGGCAAGAATTATGCGTTAAGCTACGGTTATGTGATCGACGACATTGCCCAGCTGGCCTTCTATTCTGCCATATCAGCGAAGAAGACAAAGAATCGTCTGGTTACGCTGCAGGATGTGAAAACCATTATTAATGAGGCCATTTTAAACAATGAAAGCCACAGCAACCGTCTGTTCCGTGGCCTGGGTTCCAAAGCAAAGGACCGGGACGGCAATATTATCTTAAAAGAACGGGATTTTTCATAAACAGCAAAAACAAACCGGCATCATCGATGTTTTCGATGATGCCGGTGTTTCATTTTCAGAGATGGAAATGAATTATTTCAGAGAAAGATATTCGTTCATCCGGTCTACCAGTGTATCGGCGTCCAGACCGTGAACCATGGCCGCTGCTTCCAGCGTTTCTCCGCTCTGGGACGGACAGTAAACGCAATGCATACCCTCCGCCTGCAAAATGTCTGCCATTGCCGGATCTACGTTAAGAATATCGGCAATGATCATATCCTTTGTTATTTTCTGCATCATATCCTCCTTCATACTTCTACATTGCAGCCAAAACCTGCAATGCATTATTTTCAATCAATTTGTTATAATGCTCGGAAATGTGCGCTTCCATTCCTTTGAGACAAAATTCCAGTTTTCCGTACTCGGATGCGAGAAGGCAGAGATTGTTGTAGTCTTCTTTGGAAGATTTGGGTACGGACATCAGCAGATGCAGGCCGCCTTTCGGCGAGCGGTAAAGGGAATTTTTTCCATTATAAAATTCCCTGAAGTCCCGTGCCATCCGGATGACACTGTTCATATTGTCAAAGGTCAGCATGACGACTTCCTGTGAAACGGAAGCGGAAATCCGGTCGTTCAGTTTGCCCTGTTCGATCCGGTCATACAGCCGCCGGAAGAAATCCAGCAGCGGATTTTCCTCGGAAGATTGTATTTCTTCCATATCGGAAATCATGGAGTCGTCAAGCGCATCCTCGTCATATGCGGTAAATTCGGAAAATCTGGTATCCAGTTCGTCCGGCTCGCTCACTTTGGAAATGAGAAGTACAATGCCTTCGGAAGACATGGGAATCGCTTCAATCATCAACGGAATATCTTCCGTAATAAATCCATAGTCTACGGAAGCTTTTTCAATCATTTCCCTGAAAAGCAGCCGCGCCTTGCTGGTACCGTATGCCAGCTCGCTGATCTTGATATGGCGCGCGGCCAGATCTTCTTTTGTGAGGGTGCAGCGGATCTGATTTTCACTGATCAGCTCTATTTTCATTCAAACACCTTCCTCCTCTGCGTGATAAAGGCACAAAAACGGTATTGTTTCATTTCTATATTAGTATATACAAAATTCAAAAATGTGTAAAGCAGTTTAAAGTGGAAATCTATACAGGATATTCCATTTATCTGCTTAATTATATCCGGAAAAATGTTTTTTTTGTGAAAATTTCCATTTTTTCGGAAAAATAAAACGAAACTTGCCATTTTGACAATAATGAGATAAAATTGAATAACTGTCTGGTAAACGACTATAACATAAGCGGCAGAGAATGTAAATAATAAAGTGGAGGAAACGGACAGCCTTTTTTGCAGCTCTGCCGCTGATTTTCAAACCGGAAAACATTGTCTTATCAGTGAATCTGGTGTATAATAAATTTTACGTCAGCATCAGTACAGGAGGGTTTATGCAAAAAAAAAGGAGCATTTTACCGTTCGTAATATTTGCAGCGCTGATCGTCTGTGCTGCCGGTGCGTTTCTGATCGGAAATCACTTCAGACCCGGCACGCAGCGGTATAATTTAAATACGTTTTTCGGTATATCGAAGGCACAGGACGTGGCGCTGATGGTGGATCATGTCCTGCTGGAGGAACAGGCGGTGCAGGCAGAGGACGGCGTGTATCTGACGCTGGATACGGTTCAGAAATATATATGCAGCAGATTCTATTTTGATGAAGAATTGCAGCAGGTCATTTATGTGAAACCGGAGGGACCGCAGTTCTTAAGTGACGGCGTGAAGATGGAAGATGATGAAATCAGTATCCGTCTGGATATACTGATGGCATACGCCCAGGTTGCCTGCGAAGAATATCAGGAGCCGCACCGGCTGATTATCAGCACCCAGGCAGCGGAGAAAACCTTTGCAAATGTGAAAAAGGAGACGCAGATCCGGTATCGTGCCGGCATCAAGTCGCCGGTGTTAAAAGATACCTCTGTGGGAGAGGCGCTGGAAATTCTGGATACGGTGGACGACTGGACCCATGTGGTATCGGCAGACGGCTGTATCGGTTATATCCGGACCAGATATCTTTCGGATGCTTATCAGGACACGATTACGATTGCCAATGCAGACCAGGTATATTCTTCATTTTTACGAAATGAAAAAATCTGCCTGGCCTGGCATCAGATGTCTGCGGCGTCCGGCAATGCGGATTTAAAAGAAAAACTGGCACATGCAAAGGGCGTCAATGTCATCAGCCCCACTTGGTTTTTCCTGACCGACGGCAGCGGCAATATACAGTCGCTGGCAGATCAGAATTATGTAGATACCTGCCATGGCCTCGGCATCGAAGTGTGGGCGCTGTTTGAAAATTTCACTTACGATGCGGATGTGCGGGAAGCATTGCCGTTTTACAGCCACAGACAGCACATGATCGATCAGATCGTGTCGGAGTGTGTCCGGCTGGGCATCGACGGCGTTAATCTGGATTTCGAAGGACTGCCGGAGGATACGGGCGCGGCTTATGTGGAATTTGTCCGGGAACTGTCCGTCCGGTGTCATGAAAACGGACTGGTGCTTTCGGTGGACAATTATGTTCCTTACAATTTCAACAGCTTTTACGGAAGGAAGGAACAGTCGGTCTTTGCGGATTATGTGATTGTCATGTCCTATGACGAGCACTTAAATGAAGAGACGGGGGCAGGCTCCGTGGCTTCGCTGGAATATACGGATTATGCGATCCGCACGATGCTGGAAGAGGTTCCGAAGGAAAAACTGATCAACGGCGTGCCCTTTTATACAAGACTCTGGATCGATACGCCGAAGACAGAAGCGGAAATTGCCGCGGAAAACGCCAGCGAGGCGTATTCGCCCTACACCCTTTCCTGGCAGACCCTTGGAATGGCCGATACCCAGACCTTTCTGAGCGGACATGGTATGGAACCGGCCTGGGATGCGGAAGCGGGACAGTATTATGCGGAAAAAGAAGAAAACGGTACGGTGTACCGGATCTGGGTGGAGGACGAACGTTCTCTGGAAGAAAAACTGATGAAAATACAAAGTTACGATATTGCCGGCATGGGAGCATGGCGGCTGGGATTTGAAACGGAAGGCTGCTGGGACGTGATCGTAAGATACTATCCCGAATAGAAGAAAAATCAAAAAGACAGCTACCTATTTACATGAGGAGAAAAGCGTATGGAAAAAATATTATTTACTTCGGAAGCAGTAACGGAAGGGCATCCGGATAAGGTGTGCGATCAGATTGCAGATGCGGTGCTGGACGCCTGCCTGGCGCAGGATCCGGAAAGCCGTGTGGCCTGTGAAGTATGTACCAAAACCGGATTTGTCATGCTGTTCGGGGAGATTTCCACGAAAGCGGTGGTGGATTACGAAAAAATCACCAGAGATACCCTGAAAAAAATCGGTTATGACAATGACGACTGCGGATTCAATGCGGACAAGATCGATGTGATCGTCCGGCTGGAACAGCAGTCCGCGGATATTGCCCGGGGCGTGGACTGCGCGCTGGAAAACCGGCAGGGAATGACGGAGGAAGATATCGAAGCAACCGGCGCCGGAGATCAGGGCATGATGTTCGGCTATGCCAACGACGATACGGATGCGCTGATGCCGTATCCCATTTATCTGGCGGAGCAGCTGGCACTGCAGCTTGCAAAGGTGCGCAAAGACAACACCCTGCCTTATTTAAGACCCGACGGCAAGACCCAGGTGACGGTGGAATATGACGGCGAGGGACGGCCGCGGCGGCTGGAAGCCGTGGTGATCTCCACGCAGCACGACGAAAACGTGACCCAGGAGCAGATTCACCGGGATCTGAAAACCTATGTCTGTGACCGGATCATTCCGGCAGAGCTGGTGGATGCAGATACCAGATTTTACTTTAATCCCACCGGTCGCTTTGTCATCGGCGGACCCGTGGGTGACAGCGGCCTTACCGGACGGAAAATTATTGTAGATACCTACGGCGGCTATGCGAGGCACGGCGGCGGCGCTTTTTCCGGTAAGGACTGCACAAAGGTAGACCGGTCGGCGTCCTATGCGGCCAGATACGTGGCCAAAAATATCGTAGCGGCAAAACTTGCCAGATCCTGCGAGGTGCAGCTGGCCTATGCCATCGGCGTGGCAAGTCCCATGTCGGTGAATGTCAATACGGCGGGCACCGGCGTGATTCCGGATGCACAGTTGACGGAGATTGTACGGAAGCTCTTTGATCTGCGTCCGGCGGCAATCATTCGCAAACTGGATCTGCGCCGTCCCATTTACGCCCCTACCTCCTGTTACGGACATTTCGGCAGAAACGAACTGGATCTGCCCTGGGAACAGACGGATATGGTTGCGCAGCTGCAGCAGGCAGTAAAATAAAAAGAACAGGAACAGCGGATTGATGGAAAAGACATATACACTTTCCGATACCCTGAACCGGGAACAAAAGGAAGCGGTGCTTCATACTGAAGGACCGCTTTTGATTTTGGCAGGGGCAGGGACCGGAAAAACAAGAGTACTTACAAACCGGATTGCATGGTTGATTGAACAGGGCGTTTCCCCCCGGCATATTCTGGCGATTACCTTTACCAACAAGGCGGCGGATGAGATGCGGGAGCGGGTCGGCCAGCTGGTGGGCGTAGGATCCGATCAGATCTGGGTCAGCACCTTTCATTCCAGCTGCGCCAGAATTTTGCGCCGTTATGCGGACAGAATCGGATATCAGAACAATTTTTCCATTTATGACACAGACGATTCGAAGTCTGTCATTAAGGAAATTATTAAAAAATGGAATCTGGATACAAAGGTCTACAAAGATCGGACCTTTCTGGCGAAAATATCTTCCTTCAAGAATCAACTGGTGGATACGGAAGACTGTATGGAGCTGGCCGGCAGTGATGTGGATGAGATCCTGACCGCCCGGGTATATAAGGAATACGAGGCGCAGCTGAAAAAAAGCAACGCCATGGATTTCGACGACCTGCTGCTGAATACGGTGCGGCTGTTTCAGACGGACGCCCAGGTGCTGGAACAGTATCAGGAACGCTTCCGTTATATTCATATCGACGAGTATCAGGATACGAACAAAGTGCAGTTTGTGTTTGTCCGGCTGCTGGCGGCGAAATATCACAATCTGTGCGTGGTGGGAGACGACGATCAGTCCATTTACCGGTTCCGTGGTGCGAATATTTCCAATATCCTGGATTTTGAAAAATATTTTCCCGAAGCGAAGACCGTCCGGCTGGAACAGAATTACCGTTCCACCTCCAATATTCTGGACGCGGCCAACGCGGTGATTGCCAACAACCGGGCCAGAAAGAAGAAACATTTGTGGACCGATCAGGGTACGGGGGAAAAAATTGCCTGTTACAGCGCCCAGACGGCCTACGACGAGGCGGAACATATTATCGAGGATATCCGCAAAAAAATGCGGACCGAAGGCCGGAAGTACAGCGATTTTGCGATTCTTTACCGGACAAACGCCCAGTCCCGTATTTTTGAAGAAAAATGTATCGGCGCCAATATTCCCTACCAGCTGATCGGCGGTGTGAATTTCTACGCGCGCAAAGAGATCAAGGATCTGCTGGCGTATCTGAAGACCATTAACAACGGCATGGACGACATCGCGGCCAGACGGATCATTAACGTGCCCAGACGGGGCATCGGGCAGGCCAGTATTGATAAGATTGCCCAGCACGCCTTTGAAAATGACATTACGTTTTTTGACGCGACAGTCCGGGCGGATCAGATCGTGGGACTGCAGCGTGCGACCGCCCGCATCGCTTCGTTTACCGAACCCTTCTTTAAGTGGCGCAGCTGTCTGGAATACCTGAAGCTGTCGGAGATTTTCGACGATATTCTGGAGACTACCGGATACCGGGCGGAACTGGAAGCGGAGCAGACAGAGGAAGCAGAAGAACGGCTGCAGAACCTGGAAGAACTGCGGAATAAAATCGTTTCCTATGAAGAAAGCGCGGAAACGCCTACATTAAACGGTTTTCTGCAGGAGGTGGCGCTGGTGGCGGAAATCGATTCGCTGGAAAGCCGTTCGGATTATGTGGTGCTGATGACGCTCCACGGCGCGAAAGGACTGGAATTTCCGGTGGTGTATATCAGCGGCATGGAAGAGGGCGTGTTCCCCGGCATGCTGGCGATCTACAGCGGGGACGAAGGCGAAATCGAAGAAGAACGGCGGCTCTGCTATGTGGGCATTACCCGGGCCAGAGAGGAACTGATGCTGAGCTGGTCCCGCCTGCGTATGGTACGGGGCGAGCAGATGTATCAGAAACCCTCCCGGTTTCTGGAGGAAATACCGAAGGAACTTTTACAGCCGGGCGCCTTTGAACACCAGGAAAAGAAGCGGATCAGCTTTACGGAGGACCACAGCTATACCGATGCAAAGGCCAGCTTTGCGTCCAACGCTTTTGCAGGCATGAAAAAGGCCTCCGCCTTTACGAAAGCCCCCTTGGATTATACGACGGGGGACCGGGTGTCCCATATCAAATTCGGCCCCGGCACCGTGACTGCCATTCAGGACGGCGGCCGGGACTATGAGGTGACGGTGGACTTTGACCGCTTCGGCGTGAAGCATATGTTTGCCGGCTTTGCAAAACTGAAAAAACAGGAGTAGAAGATAAATGGAAATGATCGGCTCATGCCCCCAGACCGGTATCTGCGGCGGCTGCGCTTACGCGCATCTGTCCTATGAAGCACAGCTGCAGGAAAAGGATGCGCAGCTGCGGGCACTTTTACAGGAGCTGCCCTGCGACTGTCATTACACCGGAATGCGTTCCGGCGAGAAGGTGGTGGAATACCGCAATAAGATGGAGTTTTCCTTCGGAGATTCCCGAAAAGGAGGCCCGCTGCAGCTGGGCATGCACAGAAAGAAAAGTTTTTATGATATTGTCAGCGCCAAGGACTGCCGGATCGTGGATGCAGATTACCGGAAGATCGTGGCCTTTGCGGAAGGGTATTTTGCAAAACGGGGCACCTCGTATTTTCATAAGAAGACCCACCGGGGGTTTTTGCGGCATCTGCTGATCCGAAAGGGACTGCATACCGGGGAAATTCTGGTGGATCTGGTGACGACTTCCCAGGAAACGCCGGATCTGGCGCCTTTTGCGGAGGGACTGCGCGGTCTGCCGCTTACGGGCCGGCTGGTCAGCATACTGCATACGGTAAATGACAGCCTTTCGGACGCGGTCAAAAATGACCGGACAGAAATTCTGTACGGTCAGGATCATTTTACGGAAGAACTGCTGGGACTGCGATTTAAAATCAGCCCCTTTTCCTTTTTTCAGACCAATTCTTACGGCGCAGAGGTGCTGTATGAGACGGTCCGGGAATTTGCGAAGGGCATCCGCTGTCATACCATGTTTGATCTCTACAGCGGCACCGGAACCATTGCGCAGATTTTAAGCGCCGTGGCAAAACAGGTCATCGGCGTGGAAATCGTGGAAGAAGCCGTGGAAGCCGCCCGGGAAAATGCGGCGGCCAACGGACTGGATAACTGCAGCTTTATTACCGGCGATGTGGCAGAGGTGATGGACCGGCTGGAGGCTTCCCCGGAACTGATCATACTGGATCCGCCCCGGGAAGGGATACAGCCGAAAGCCATTCGTAAGATTCTCGGATTTCAGGCGGCGCATCTGATTTACGTCTCCTGCAATCCGAAAAACATGGTTCGGGATTTGAAGATCCTTACTGCCAACGGATATGCGGTAGAGAAGATCACCGCGGTGGATGAATTTCCGTTTACGGCCAATATGGAAGCGGTCTGTCTGCTCTCACAGGTGCAGATGCCCGAACACGACGGGATGCTCAGACCCTGATCTGTCCCAGTACCTCGCCGATGCTGCCCTGAATCAGAATATCGGCGTGTTTGTCCCGGGGCGTGGAGGATTTGTTGATCACGGCCAGGGTTTTTCCCCGGAAATAGTCGATGAGCCCTGCCGCCGGATATACGGCAAGGGAGGTGCCGCCGATGATCAGCATATCGGCGTGGGAAATGTGATAGACCGACTGATTTAAGGTCTCCTGATCCAGGCCTTCCTGATACAGCACCACGTCCGGTTTGATGCGGCCTCCGCAGGCGTCGCAGCGGGGAACGCCGGTGCTTTGGTAAATGTAGTCAAAATTGAAAAACTTCCGGCAGCTCAGACAGTGATTGCGGTGGACGCTGCCGTGCAGCTCCAGTACCGTTTTGCTGCCGGCGGCCTGATGCAGACCGTCGATGTTCTGGGTAATGACGGCTTTCAGCTTCCCGGCGGCTTCCAGTTCGGCAAGCTTTTTGTGCGCCGCATTGGGTTTTGCCTCCGGCGCCATCATTTTGTCCCGGTAAAAACGGTAAAATTCCTCCGGCTTTGCAATGAAAAAATCATGGCTGAGCATGGTTTCCGGCGGGTAATCATATTTCTGGTTATAAAGACCGTCCACACTCCGGTAATCCGGAATGCCGCTTTCCGTGGAAACGCCCGCACCGCCGAAAAATACAATATAACGGCTGGCAGTAACGGCATCCTGTAGCTTTTGCAGTTGATCCATGGTGCAGTCCTCCTTTTTTTGATTCTGACATTATTTTATATAAGGAAAAAAGAGAATGCAAGAGATTTGACGTAAAAACCAATTTGAACATTGTCAATAAAATTGATTTATGATAAAATAAAAAAAATTTTGGGTTCCGGCACAGAACAAATGAATTTTATGCTTTTTATTTTTTTTGGTATTGCATAAATTGACAATAAATGCTAGAATGATTGGGCTGTGCGTTGAATGCTTCAGGAGCGGCGATTATGATTTTGTTTGATATACACACACATATTCTGCCGGGCGTAGACGATGGCGCACCGGATATGAAAACAGCGCAGCATATGCTGGCACATGCATATCAAAGCGGTGTCCGGCATATTGTTATGACGCCGCATTACAATGAATTCCGCGGGCTGGTAGCCGACGGACATGCAGCTTATGAGATGATCCGGGAGGACTGCGCGGTGCAGTATCCGGATTTAAATCTTTACTATGGAAATGAAATCCGTTACAGCAGCAATACCATTGATCTGCTTCGTGCAAAGAAGGTATTTCCGCTGGCGGGTTCCAAATATGTACTGACAGAGTTTTCAACGGCGGTAAAGGTTCCCTTTATCCGCACTGCGTTGGACGAGCTTTCCATGCGGGGATATATCCCGGTGATTGCGCATCTGGAACGGTACGGCGCTTTGTATAAATGCAGTCTGGACGAGCTGGATGAGTTTCGGGAGACCGGCGCTTTGTTTCAGGTAAATGCTTCCAGTATTTACGATGCGTCGTTTTCAACGAAGCATTTTGTGAAAAAACTGATCAAATACGATATGCTGGATCTGGTAGCGTCCGACTGTCATGACCTGTCACATCGGAAACCGGATGTCAGCGAGGCATACAGGTATATTTCTTCCAGATATGATACAGAATATGCAAAGCGGCTTTTTTATGAAAATCCGGCCCGGATTGTTTTATAAAGGGCTTTTACGGAGGTAAGTTGTGGAAAATCAAAATTATGAAGTACAGGACGGCGGGATTGAGATCAATATCGGTGAACTCATACAGAAGCTGATGAACTGGCTTTGGGTGATTATTCTGGCGACAGCGGTCAGCGGCATTATCGTGATGCTGATCAGCATGTTTTATATCACGCCGAAGTATCAGTCTTCAACGGCCGTTTATGTCATGAACAATTCCAGAGACAGCGGCAGCAGCTCCATTGAGTACAGTGATATGCAGATCGCTTCCTTCATTGTAAAGGACTATGAGCAGCTGATCAAGAGCCGTGAGGTGCTGGAAACAACCATCACCGATCTGAATCTGGATATGGAGACGGAGGATTTGAGCCGCAATGTTACGGTTACGGCATCCAATGATTCCCGGATCCTGACCATTACGGTCACCAGTACGGATCCCAATGAGGCACAGGTGATTGCCGATAAAATCCGGGAGATCTCCGCAGAACAGATCGTGGAGATCATGGGTATTGAAGCAGTCAACACAGTGGATCCGGCGGATTTTCCCACGGAACCAAGCAGTCCGAATATCAAGAAAAATACGGTTCTCGGTGCGCTTCTGGGTTTTGTGCTGACATGTGCGATCATTATCATTATTTCGCTGTTTAATGATCATATCAATACAGCGGAAGATGTGGAAAAATATTTGAATTTAAGTGTATTGGGAACGATTCCGTTAAACTATGAGGCAATGGCGGAGAAAAAGAAAAAAAGCGCAGCGAATAGGAAGAAAAAACGGTAAAAAAATATGAAAACATTTGAGTTTAAAAGTGAGAAACAGGCATTTTATATTGCCGAGGCATACAAGACGCTGAGAACCAATATTACATTCTGCGGCGACGACGTAAAGGTGATTGCGGTCACCAGTTGTATGCCGAATGACGGAAAAAGCGAGCTGTCATGGAATGTGGCGCTCAATATGGCGGAAGCCGGAAAGAAAGTACTTTTGCTGGATGCGGATTTAAGAAAATCCGTGCATGTCAGACGACTGGGCATTAAAGAAGATATTATGTTTGGATTATCTCATTTCCTTTCCGGGCAAGCAGACATCAATGATGTTTTTTATCAGAGCTCTTTCCCGAACCTTTATACGATTTTTGCAGGATCCGTTCCGCCCAATCCGGCTGAGCTTCTTGGAAATAAACGTTTCGAGGCGCTTCTGAAAGTGATGCGCAACAGCTTTGACTATATTATTATTGATACGCCGCCTCTTGGGTCTGTCATCGACAGTGCGATTGTTTCTTCTTTCTGTGATGGAGCGATTCTGGTCATTTCCCAGGGCAGGATCAGCTACAAGTTTGCAAGAGAGGTCAAGGCACAGCTGGAAAAATCCAATTGCAGGATCTTAGGCGTTATCTTGAATAAAGTCGATATCCGGGAAAAAGGCGGGTATTACAAGAGTTATGGCTACGGCAAGAAATATGGCTATGGCTATGGAAAGAAATATGGCTATGGATATGGCTATGGTTACGGTTATGAATATGGAAGCAGCTCTAATCAGACGAAGAAGAGCGAAAAAGAATGAGCCGTGATTGAATCATACAGGAGAGTTTAAAATCCGAAGCAATCGCTTCGGATTTTTCTTTAGCGGAAAGAACTGGAAAAAAATGGAACAGATCTTAGTTGCGGAGGATATTTATAAAACATATCGGACAGCTTCCGGCCCGGTGCGCGCACTGCAGGGGATCAGCCTGTCTTTTGAAACAGGATTGTTTTATGCAGTGATTGGACGCAGCGGATCCGGAAAATCCACACTGCTGCACGTATTAAGCGGCCTGGACCGGCCGGATCAGGGTACGGTTCGGGTGGAAGGAAGAGATCTCTATGCCTGTTCGGATCACCAGATGGCCATCTTTCGAAGGCGTTATACAGGCTTTGTGTTCCAGCAGTATAATTTACTGGATGAATATAATGTGCGGACGAATATCTGTATGCCGCTGACACTGGACGGACGAAAGGCGGATCGGCAGTTTCTGGATCAGCTGACAAAGATTTTGATGCTGGAGGACAAGCTGGACCGGTATCCGGAAGAACTGTCCGGCGGAGAACAGCAGCGTGTGGCCATTGCCCGGTCTGTGATCGCAAGACCCAGATTGATTTTTGCCGATGAACCCACCGGAAATCTGGACCGCAAAACCGGGGAAGAAACAATGAAGCTGCTGAAAAGCTGTGCAAAAGCCTTTGGACAGACATTGATCGTAGTCACACATGATCTGGAAACCGCGCGGGAAGCAGATCGGCTGATCCATATCGAGGATGGCCGGGTGACAGGCAAAAAAGAGGGCGAATGAGCTTATGAGTACGAAAGAGAAAAAGCATCTGCTGATTGTAGAAGATGATGAGAGTGTGGCAGAGGGACTGGCGGAAATCCTGACCGGGTACGAGTATGATGTGCTGTGTACGGACAATGGGGAAGGCGCCATGGAGCAGCTGCGCTTTGGCCGTGTCGATCTGATTATTCTGGATATATGTCTGGGAGAGGAAAACGGATTCGACCTGTGCAGAAAGATCCGCAAACGATGGAATACGCCCATTATTTTTCTGACGGCCCTGAGCAATGAGATCGAAATCGTGAGAGGCTTTCATGCAGGCGGAGACGACTACATTACGAAACCGTTTCGTATGCAGGAATTGCTGGTTCGGATACAGGCACTGCTGCGCCGCAGCGCGAATGTGCAAAACAGCCTGAAACGAAGCGGGGAACTGATTTATGACGGAAAACGGCAGATCCTCTATAACGCACAGGGAAAGATGGATCTGACAGGAACGGAGCTGAAGATCGTAAGGCTTCTGATGGAGCAGTGGCCGAGAATCCTGACACGGGAAGAAATGTTTCTGGGCGTATGGGATCACAGCGGCATGTATGTGGAAGAAAACACGCTGAATGTCAATATCAGCCGGCTCAGAGATAAGCTTGGAAAATCAAACGGGATCAATTATATCGAAACAGTCAGAGGAACCGGATACCGATGGGCGGTTCCCGTTACAGACGAGGAAGGTCATGATCGTTGAATTATTGGCGGCCGGCATCGGCATTGCGTGTATTGCTGCGCTGCTGCTGGTACGGAGGCGCCTGGCCCGCCAGAATCAGCGCATTGAAAAACTGACCGAACAGATCAGCCGTTTTCTGGATAACCCATCGGAAGCCCTGGAAGAAAATCTGGAGGAAGGCTGGATCAGTAATCTTGAAAATCAGATCAGCCGGCTGGAACGGCAGCTGTTATATGAAAAACATATGCAGCAGCAGCGGGAACAACATACGATCCAGTTCGTGGAAAATATGGCCCATCAGATGAAAACGGCAGTGACCGCATTGCAGATCCGGCTGGAGATTGCGCAGCTAAAGTCTGTGACGGAAGAAGAACGGCAGGCATTGTGGAAAGGGCAGGCCTGTGTTCTGCGGCTGAATGGGGAAATTGACCGGATTTTACAATCCAGTCAGCTGGCGGAAGGAAAGATCCATATGAACTTTGCGCCCTTTTTGCTGGAACAGGCGATTGCCGCCATATGCAGTCAGCTGAAGGCCCTGACAGACAAACGGGAAGTGCAGATACATCTGCAGTGCGCCGAAGACCTGCAGTATTACGGGGATTTGTTCTGGCTGACCCAGGCGTTGGAAAATGTCGTGAAAAACGCGGCGGAACATACCAGAAAAAACGGTTGTGTCTGGATCAGCGTAAAAGACTGCGGAAACCGTGTGCAGATCGTGATCGAGGATGAAGGCAAAGGCATTCCGGCAGAGGAGTTCCCCCTGCTGTTTCAGCGCTTTGCCCGGGGCAGGGGAACGAAAAGCGGATACGGCATCGGACTGAGCATGGCCAGAGATATTATACGGGCCCATCATGGAAGCCTGACCGCGGAAAACAGAAAGAAGAACGGGGCGCGTTTTGTCATTTCCCTTCCTGTACTGGAAGGAGCAAAGGCCTACGCAGCGGAGCAGCAGGAAAGCTGATGCCCGTAAGACAGTGGGGGACTGCCAATCTTACAAAATTGTAAGGTTTTCAGAGGAGCTGTTTGTGATAAGATAAAACGCAACAGGAGGTATCGTTTTATGCATAAGCAGCTTTTGGAACTGACCATACAGGGCATCAAACGAAAAAAGAAAACCAGTCTTTTGATTTTTCTGATTCTTCTGATTTCTTTTTCTTTTGCAATATCTGCGCTTTCCATTACGGAGAGTATCAATGTTTCGAATACCGACTATCGTCTGGATACCTACGGGGCCTGGGCCTATGCTGTATACGGCGGGGACAGGACGGATGAAAAGGCATATCGGACGCTGCAGGAGACAGCCCGGACCGGGACTGCGGTATGTTACGGTACGGTGATGCCCAATGCCGTCTACGGAACACTGGATCCGGCATTGAAAGAAATGGGACATTTGCGGCTGCAGGATGGCCGCTTTCCCACACAGTCGGATGAGATTGCGATAGAAGCAGATATCTTAAGCGCGCTGGGGTACAGCTATGTGCTGGGGCAGTCTGTCCGCCTGCAGATTGCGCTGCCGGCAGTACCAGGCCAAACGGCGGAAACCGCTGATGCAGCGCAAGGCAACGCCGTCATCGTGGAAAAAACCTATCGCCTCTGCGGTGTTATTTGTGAATATACCGATTTATGGGAAAATGGACAGGGCCGGCTTCCGGGCGCAGTGGTGACGGAAGAAGAGGCCCTGCATGTATATGCGGACGCGACAAAGCAGTATGAAACGGCAGCGCTGGAAGCACCGGTGTATCAGTATTTCTTTCAGGCGAAGAAAAACGTCCGCACGCTGGAGAAAGCGCTTTTGCAGCACCCGTTCTTTGCGGAAAACAGAAGCAGTGCAGGCCGAAGGCTGGTTTTTAACAGCGCTGCCTTTGATACGGCGCAGGAGACCGGCAGCTACTATTTCTATCTGGGTATGATTTTCTGTGTGACCCTGCTGGCGATGTTTTATGTCTATCTGTCCCAGATGGAAAGGGAGGTGCGCCAGCTTGCGCTGTTTCGCAGCATCGGGATCACCGGGAAACAGCTGCAGATCAAACTGTTTTATGAGACCCTTTGCTTTATTGTGCCGGCAGTGCTGGCGGGACTGCTGGCGGCCTGGGGCGTGATCGTGCTTGTACAGCACTCCCTTTTGCTGGTGCATACACAGAAAATACATATCCATATACCGGTGCCTGCCATTTGTGGTCTGATCCTGCTTTGGTTTGCCGGGGTGCTGCTGGTACGGTTCCTGTTGTTTCAGGCGGCGCTGCGTCAGCCTCTGCGGGGCCGGATGCAGACAGACCAACGGAAGAAACGCCGATACCGGCGGATCAGTAAAGGGCTGCTTCTGATGCTGTCCGGGATCGTATGCGCAACGCTGATTTTCAGCTGTATGCAGGCAGCGAAGCCCTTGATGGTGAAAAAGTATGCGGAAGCCAGATGCTCCTATCTCTTTTTACTATATAGGAAATTCCGAGGTTCGGAAAGGATAGAAGAACAGGCGTTCATCGAACATACGTTAGATAAATA